>JAYNUQ010000008.1:0-67167 GCA_038116375.1 Candidatus Poseidoniales archaeon
TTGGAAGCCGGCAGCCGCATCCGCTTGATGCCAGGCCTCATTGGTGGACGTGCTTGTTGAATCCCATGTCGGGTCCGTGGACATCCATTGAGGAAGACCTCCTCATCGAAAACCTCGAACTCGGGCAGGAACTCCACATCATCTCCGATGCGCTCGGGCGAACGCCTTCTGCGGTCGCACTGAAGTTGATTCACCTCTACCAAAAAGGGGCATTGGTGATCATGGCTGAGCCCACATTTGATGTTCTTGTCAGACGAATCCAGCACTGAAAGGTTGAAAACAGGAGCCACGGTCGCGAACCTCGGAGAGAGAACCATGGTTGAACTCGTCGACTACAAGTGTGCCAATTGCGGAAACCTCGAATCGTTCCACCGAGAGCGCAACGGTATCAGCTGCAAGGCATGCGGTTCCCGCATTTTCATGAAACTCCGCCGCCACGGCACGAAGCGCCTCAGCGCTGAGTGAGGAATTTCTCTCGCAGAGTTCAAAGACCATGGTCCAACCTTTCGGTTCATGACCGTCTGGCTTGAGCAATACAAGCCCGTTTTGTTTGACGATCTGCTCACCTCTCAGAGCGTGATTGATGCACTGAAGAACCTCGCACTCCAAGCCAACCCCCCACATCTTCTCCTCTCCGGCCCCACAGGATGCGGAAAAACCGCCGCCCTGCAACTCGTGTGCCGCCAGGTGTTGGGCCCATCTTGGCAAGCGACAACCCACGTCCTGCAGGCACGTGATTTGGACAAGACATCAGGGGCCATGGCCAAATTTGAGGCCTTTCTCCGTCCCGAAGGCGCAGGTTCGGAAGATACGCTCGCAGGGCGAACAAGCCTTGACGCCTTTGACCACGGCATCAGCGCCTCAGGAGAGGCATCTCCTCCACCTGCTGGAGAAGAATCGGCCGCTCCAGAGGCAGGCACCTTTGCCGCCGTTTCGCGCATCATCATCATCGAAGATGCAGATTATCTCGGCCACGCGCGACAGTCCTACCTTCGAAGGATGATGGAAGAAAGCAGCCGCAGCGCTCGTTTTCTCTTCACCACCCATACGCCGTCTCGTATCATTGAGGCACTGCGCAGTCGAACCCAACACATTCGAATGCCATCACTCACCCGACTCCAAATTGAGCAGCGTTTGGAACACATCACCAAACATGAGAGCCTTCAGCCTGCACCTGGCGTACTCGGGGACGTTGCCCATGTTGCCAACGGCAACCTGCGCAAAGCGATGTTTACGGTGCAGTTGCTTGCCCAACGCAACCTCTTGAACGACCGAAAGAACGTTCAAATTTTGATGGCAAACAGCAGCCGAAGAGAAGTGCAATTGGTTCTTGAGGAAGCCCTCAGAGGCCGAGTCCACGAATGGAAGTGGGAACGCCATGGCGAGAAAAACGCGCGTGTCCTCAAAGGCGCCATGGGTGCCTTGGATCAAATGATGTCAAACCACGATATTGACGGCAGGGGGATGGTCGACCGTCTTCATCACTTTCTGGTGGCGGGACGAACGCACTATCCTGAACCGCTTCTTGCCGACCTCCTGAATGCAGTATCGGCTTGTGACATGAAACTCCAGAGGTCCGCACAACAGCGCATTCAGTTGGAAGAACTCCTGCATCGTTTTGCCGAAATCGGCGAACACCATCTTCGCTCTCCCTCATCGCAACCGTCATGAAAGGTCGCACATCAGCATGCCTTGGGCGTGTAGCACAGCTGGATAATGCACCGGCCTCCTAAGCCGGAGATCGCGGGTTCGAATCCTGCCACGCCCGCCAAATAATGGACAAGAGCCATAATCAAGCCCGTTACCCCGTTGAATGGGGATGACATGGCCGACGATGCGCCCGACGCTGCTGCGGTGCTTCCCGATCCGTACGGCCACGGATTTTCACGGGCAGAAAATCCCGTCGAGCGCACCATCGAAAAATGGCAGCAGCAAGAACAGCTCCGCATGCGTTTTGGTCGGTTTGCTCGGCATCAGGCACCCATGACGGTTCGCCTCCTCTTTGGGGCGAGCGTCGCCGTCGTCGCTCTCTTTTCCGTCATTTCACCTTCCTTTGCACCCGCCAATCCCGGGTACGTAGCGCTGTTCTGGCTATTGCCTCTGCTTGCGGGAACGGTCCCTCCACTTCTCGCAGGTGAGGCGATGTGGCAATCCATTCAGGCCCGTATCTCCATCCGTGAAATCGATGACCACACGCACGGGGGGAAACTATCGCTTCGCTCTCAGCCGGGAATGGACCGAATTCTCGAGGGGCTCACCGATGTCCGTCGGCACAACACGGTGAACATTTTGCTTGCGTTCAGCGCCGTCACGCTCCTTGGTTTGGGGACCGTTATCCGTGAAGATTCTCTTGTTTGGAACCTTTCATTTTTGGTCTCCATGACCCTTGGTTTCGCTCATTCCTTCCATGCGTTCTTCACGTCGGATTCCGTCCGTCAGCAAGGCGACCACATGCCCTGTCTTGTCCATCATGCCCCCACCCATCACCCGACGCAATTGGGCTCAATTCTTGGCGAATTGATCGTGCTCCACCTCGACCCAGATCTCTATCTTGACTGGCGTTCATGGCTTGAAGACTTTAGAAAGAGCATTCTTCCCGGCTACGACAAAGACCAATCATGGGAACGCGTTCTCTACATTCTTCATCTGAATGCCAAGGGTGACTTGAGCGATAGCATCGCCATGAACGAACTGAACGAGTTTATTCGTCCTGACGCCATACGGGAAATCTTGCTTGACGACGATGCGAAGTTCAACTGGCGCTCTCTTCAACGCTTGTTGGCCCACGCACGGGTGTGGCAACCGAGTGCGTTCCGATTGCTTGAGCGTCTGCAACTTGACCTGCTCTCAGGTGCACCGAACATGCTGCGCTCTCCTTGGCGAATGGACGTGGCGCTCGACCCGGAATGCGATGAGGGAACAGGGCACCTCTTCATCGCCCTCAACAATCAGACCTTTGAACAGGCCGTTGCAAGAATCGAAGTTGTCTGCCCGGGTGGCGAACCCTTTGCTCGAGACCATCGATTTGAACTGCAAGCCTGCCCTCCTCCACGAAACGCCGTCAGTCTCAATGCCGAAGGCGAAGATGACGCATTGGACTGGGTGCCTCGCTATTTGCAGCAAGGGGTCGTTCTTTGGCTGGGCGTGGCTTGGCCAGAGCGAGAAGAAACTGAGCGATACGTTCAGGTCATTCTCCGCGACGAAGAAGGCGTTGTCATCGAGTCAAGGGTGCTTCGTACGGTTGTGAAGCGAAAATCCAACCTTCAATCGCGGACCAAGAACCGTAATTTGGAACGCGCTCGCCAGTGGGCAACACGTCCACTGCCCAAGGCCTGAGGGCGTCTTTTTCCCGAGTACGGCGCTCATCTTTGTGATGGCGGAAGCGCGCACCTTATGTCGGTCCTCTGCTTCGCCAGCAACAGGGGCGTTTTGGAATGGAAGCATGGGATGTCATTGTGCTTGGCGACGGGCCTGCAGCTCTCCACGCTGCCGCAGAGGCGGCGAAGTCAGGTGCGAGCACCTTGATGATGTCCTCAACAGGACTCGGAAACCCCGGTACAGCAGCACTTGATGGCCTCTCTGCCTCGCTTCAAGAGTCCAACAATCGGAGCCACCGGGAAGACACCATTCGATGCGGGGCCTTTCTTTGCGATCAAGACATTGTGGCTGAAACCACGTCAGGCGCCACCAAGGTCGTTGACCTCCTTGAGCGCCGAGGTCTGAATTTCCGACGAGATCAACAAGGCCTCCCCATGGTTCGAAAAGCCTCCGGCCATCAGCAGCCACGAACCGTGGATGCCGGTAGCGCAACCGCCCTTGGCCTGCAGCACCTCGGCGAAGAACAATGCATGCGCCACGGCGTTATACGTCGAGGCGACCAAATCCCGCTCACCCTCGTTCACACGAACCAATCCGTGGAAGGGCTTGTGGCGGTTGACATGGTCAACGGTCGCATCATCGGTCTTCAGTGCAAAGCCCTCATCATCGCTGATGACGGATTTGAAGGCGCCTTTTCGTCAGGAGTGGTCGGACTTGGAATGGACATGGCGTTTCGTACAGGGATTGCGCTGCGAGACATGGAATTCATGACCCGTTATCCTCTGGTCATCAAGGGCACCGATGTCTTCTTGCCCGCTGGGCTTCTTCTCGATGGCGCACAACTTCACGAGGCCTCAGGCGCTGCAATTGAAACCGATGGGCAATCCATGTTGGAGATCACAGCATCGATTTCTCAAGCCGTGCAACCGGTCTTGGACGCCCGGAACATGGGACAAAGCACCTCCTGGTGGGGTTCACTTTTCCGACTGGTCAAGCAGCGCACTGGAATTGACATGAACCGTCAAACCGTCCCCCTCGCTCCGACGGTTGGCCATACCGTTGGTGGCTTGCCGGTCGATGGCAACGGTCGCTGTGTTGTTGGCACTTGGTCCCGTTGGTTCACTGGCCTCTACGCTGCTGGCGATGCAGCCTGCACCGGCGTTCACGGGGCAGCTCCACTCACGGGCAATCGTCTTCTCGACGCTCTCACATCAGGAAGCGCAGCCGGCCAACACGCTGGTGGATGGGTGAGCGATAGGAAATTCAGTACGGCAGCAAACCTGGAAACAGCAATCGCTCAAGCCGAAGCCGATGTCTCTGCCGTCATGGACGCCGGTGAGGCAACGCACGTGGTTCGATGCGGTACGGTGATGGCGAACCTTCACGCAGCAATGGGTTCAACCTCGGCCTTCTCGGCTGAGAGCATGGACAACCTGATCAATAAACTCGAACAGCTGAACATCACCGCTGAATCCCTCCACGTGGACCAACCCTCCCTGATTGCCAACACGAATCTCCTCGAGGTTCTACGCACGCAAGCCGCCGTCCGAATGGTGATGGCTTCGGTCCAAAGCGGGCGCGCTCGAGAGGAATCCCGCGGCTCGTTTGCTCGCGAAGATTTCCCTGAATCCAACGATGAGTTCCTCCACCACATCACCGTGGACCGGAACGGGTCCGTTGGAACATTAGCCGTCAAGAAAGGAGCAGGCGGCCACTGGGTTCTTCCTCCACAATGAAGAAAGACATCGGGCCTCACCGACACTGTATGACTACACTCTTTGAGAGGATTCTCTCCGGTGAACTTCCTTCACATCGCGTCTCCAGCGGTGAAGGGTGGTACGCCTTCCTTGACATCTTCCCACGACGTGAAGGGCACACGCTGGTCATTCCCGTTCGCCCTGCTCAGCGGCTTGGAGATTTGGATGAAAAGGAACGAAGCGACCTCATGAAAGGGGTCGCTCACGTCCAACATCTGCTCGGGCGGCATTTCGAGACATCGGACTTTACGCTCTGCATCCACGACGGCCCTCTCGCCGGGCAAGAAGTCCCTCATGTCCACGTTCATGTTCTCCCGCGCACTGCGGGCGATGGCGGGGGGACGTTGATGTCGATGTGGCCGAACATGTCCGCCAATGAACCCGATCATGATGCCCTCGGGGCCCTTGCAGATAGAATTCAGGACGTGAAGTGATGGCTGCAGTCGATGCCGAAGAAGAGGAGATGGTTCACAACGGAGAAGTGCTCCCCATCCTCTCGGCTTCTGCAAAGAACATGAAGATAGACAGGCTGTTGAATGCCCCTCTTCCTACCTACGATTCCTCGGTTCCTGGTTCCTATTTGTGGACAAAAATTGCGTTTTGGATGTGCCGCAGGGTTGCCAGCGTCCAATTTCGAACAACATCGTCCAGTACGTTTACGCCCCTTTCTGCAGGGGGCGCTGGTGCCATGTGCTGCGGATGGCATACGAACGGGTTGATGGACCCGCTTGGAATTTTTTTGAACCACCCCAAAGAATTCGTCGTCGGGGCTCGCCACGACCTCGTCACTCGCCCGCTTCTTGGGTGGTGGACGCGCCGTTTGGCCGTTCAGCCCGTTGTTCGAAAGGCTGAGCTCTTACGAGGGGGTTGCACAGAAGAAGAGGCCCTGCACCTCAACGGGCGCTCGCTTCTGGCCCTTTCAAGCGGTATCGCTCACGGATTTGGTTGTGTTCTCTTTCCCGAGGGAACCAGCCACAGCGAATCTCACATGATCCGTTTCAAGACGGGCCCCATTCGAACGGTGCTGGCGGCAGCAGCTTTGGCGAAAGCCAACCAACTTCCTCTTCCGCAACTTGTTCCCGTTGGTTTGCACTTCCGTCGCCGAGAGTTGTTTCGGACCGACCAATACGTCGAGTTCGGCGAACCCATCACGTTGCACGACGACATGATTTCCGATGCCATGGTCACTGCCGTGGACCAGGGAGGGTGGGTTGAACCACCGGTTGACGTTGTGCATCGTATTCGTGATGAACTTCAAGCACGCCTTCCTTCGATGACGCCCAATACGGCAACTTGGAAGGAGCACAGGGCACTGCATCTTCTTGCGCACGCAGAGGCCCGCCAAAACGAGCAACGACTTCCCAACTGGCAGGCAGAGGTCCATGCGGCGCGAAAGGTCCGTGAACATTGGCCAAATCGGACCCCTGCATTCCCCCCTCAACCCCTCTCTGGAACACGATTTGAACTTGCTTCAGAGGCAGCAGAACTGCTCGAGGCCAGAGGATTGGACGGGCGTGATTTGGGTCCAAAGGGCCGATTGTTCCGCAAAACCCGACTCTCTCGTTTCCCTTCCGCCATGTTGGCGCTCATGACCTTCCTGTTACTCTTGCCGTTTTCAATCACCTCCCTTGGCTTCCAGATCACCCTTGGGCGCGTGCTTGGCGACTCGACCGACGAGGGGCTTGATGCGAGAACAAGTTATCAGTTTCTGGCGGCGTTTTTCGGCTCACTGCTGGTGTGGCCCGTCGTCGCCGTTGTATGGACGGGAGCCGTTTGGTTCAATCAGGAGGCCATCGGTCAAGCGTTTGGATGGAGTTCTGAATGGTTATTCCTCGGCTCCACGTCTCCATTCACAGGTATGGCTATCACCTATCTGCTGTGTTTCCCCGTGTTCTGGGCCAGTGGGAAATCCTTCGCTGCCGCTTGGGATGTTTGGGTTGATGTTCGAAAAGCATGGGTGCGTGCCCGGTTCCCTCTCGAAGAGCAAAATCGACTCAGGCATCTTCTTTCGGAACTTTCCTCCGAACGGGTGCATTCAAACGGGATGAGCGACTCGGATACTCCATGACGCCAGACGAGACGGTTGAACTGCTCAAACAATGGCTCACCGAAGAACGTCTTTCGGCAAAAGCTCAGAAAGACCCGCGTGCCCACGCCCATTTTCTCGTTCGCTACCCCAGCGGAAAACAAGGACACATGTTCGCCATCGTCGTGCCAAAAGAAAGGGATTTGGTGGCCGTTTCCAGCATGACGCGCGTTGACGAAGGCCAACAAAAAGAGATGAACGACCACATGAACGATGAGGACAGCGACTGGTCTGAATGGATTCACGAGAGCCGCTTGCATCTTATCCGAACGGGCGTTGATTGGGTCATTCACATGGGGCATCAAGGCGAAAAGAAACCAGGGCCGCTTCAGGCCTTCAACGTGAGCCTCCCCATCTGGTTTGACGGCTTGACCAAGCATGAATTCATGAACAGCTTGCGCCGACTTTGGCTCGCCAAACTCGCGCTCATTCACGAGATCAAATATTCCTACGGCCCCGGGGTGGGCAAACCAGGGCCCGTTGATGACTGGGCCAAATCAAAGCCAACCAACACCGGCTTTGTCCCCGAAAAATTGAGTCCTACAGCAGAAATCGAATTCGATGAGAAAATGTCGTTTGGTTCAGGCTTCGACCCTACTGAATGGGCTTAAAATCGCAAATTTGCCACATCTTCCGTCCTGTGGCTTTGTTCATGCCATGTGTGGCGCAATCCCCCGAAACATGACCGATAGGGCGCGCGGTTAAGTATGATAAATGACACGAAATCTTGTAGAAGTCTGGGGTATACCTATGAATCAGAAAATTAAGTCCGTTAGCCTTGCATCAATCATGGTGCTTTCCGTGATGTCGTCCCTGTTGATCGCATCCGTTTCGGTAAGCGCCAGTACGGTCGTTATCACCGAAGCCATTCAAATTGTGGACGGTGGCACAGCCTCTGATTCACAAGCAGCCGTTGGCTCCGACAGTTCAGGAAACGTCCACGTCGTCTGGACGCGGAACAACCTTCACCTCTACTATGCCATGATTTCACCGCGTGGCGAAACACTCATCGACGCGACCCAGGTCACCAACTCAGGACTTCACAAGATTTGGCACCCCGACCTCGCCGTGGATGAATACGACCGCATTCACGTGGTCTGGGCGGACAAAGCCGGTCAGCACGCCATCATGTACACCGCTCTCTCTCCGTGGGCCGCACCCATGGACGGCATGGCCTCTGACGACGGAACCATTACGGCCATTGACGACACCATCATCTCCCGCCGTTCTCAAAATCGAGATTGGCCCTCCCTCGACATTGACAGCCAAAACAACGTCCACATCGTCTGGCAAGACAACTACGACGAACTTGGCCGATTTTTCAACCAACCCCAAATCTACTACTCCATGATTCAGCCCGACATTGGTTCAGGCGCCATCGTCACCCTCTTCGACGATACCCTCTTGACCCCCATCATCGGGCACAAAGGCCACCCCGACGTGGTTGTTGACGCCAACGACTACGTTCAGATCGCTTGGGACGACACCCGCGGCGGCAAGGTCGAATTGGCCTTTATCGTCGACACTTCAGGTTCCATGTACTCAGAATGGGCCGACATCTGCACCGTCATCTACGGAGGTAACTTTGCCAGCGGACCGTACTTCCAAGGCATCAAGCCCATGCTCGAAGAGGGCAACATGACCGTCTATGAGACCATTTACGGCCTCGGAAACACCCTGCCAGGTGCTGCCAGTTCTGGAAACTGTCAGGGCTACAACAAGAACACAGGGCCACGAACCACGCCACTCGGGCAAACCCCAGGGGACAACTCCGGTGGTATTCGCAAACTTCCGGGTACAATTTACAACGGCAACACCTACTCTGGATACTCCGGTGAGGACTGGGGCCCAGGTTCCAACTGGGCCTGTCTCTCGTGGAAAGACTCCGCTGGAAACGTTCCAGGAAACCCTCCGACGCAATCCGACCACCGCTGGAACCCCAACGCCACCAAGATCGTGATTCCCGTATCCGATGAAGGACCAAAGGACGGCGACCCCTCACAGCAAGCAGACGATAAGGCCGCCATTTCGGAAGCCCACGACAACTGCATCAACGCAGGCGTGATTCCTGTCGGACTTTACGGTCAAGGCTACGGCGGCGCAGGAAACATCCAATCCCACTTCATGGACCTCGTCCAGTGTCCAAACGGCATCGTTTCAACCCAAACCCGAAACTGCCCTGGAAACACGCTTGCGAACACCGACGCCGGTGGGCAGGCCTACGAGTTCCCTTCCGGCTCAGGAACCAACCAGATGGCCCTTCTCGTGGAAGCCATGGTCTACATTTCGACCAACAATTCCCGTGAGATCTACATGTCCATCCTCGACCCCTACGCCAAGATGAACAACGACCCGAGCTTCACACCGGGCTTGCCGGGCCACTCGTCCCAAGGCGGCTCTTATGCTGAAGACACCGGTCCAGGCGCAGACGGCCACCTCGTGGTCGTTAACGACACCCGTGTTACCATTGACGACGCCTATTCGTTCCACCCGTCCATCGGTGTTGACCAGCAAGGCAACACCCACATTGCATGGATGGACGGTCGAGATTACGGCTTTGAAAAGGACGTCAACTACGAGGTCTACTACACCAAACTCCGACTCCAAGGCGCTGGTGCCTGGGACGGTGCGGAAGAGGGCCTTTCGACCTACGCCATTAAGAAAATCAACGACACACCCATTTCCAACGTTGAAGGAAGGAACGGCCTTCCACCTGCTTCTCCGTATGCAGGAAACTCCGTCTTCCCCTCGTTGTTGACCGACGACCAAAACAACGTTCACATCGCATGGGTCGACTCGGGCAACCTTTCTGCCAACGAAGAAATCCTCTACACCCGTCTCAACCAGACGGACTTGACAGGGGACGGTCTTACGGCCCTTGACCCGTGGGAAGCGGTCGCAGTCACTTCGTGGAATTCCAACAAATTGGGCCCCAACAGCGGAAGACAACCCGCCATCGGTATGCCTCCAGCGTTCTCAAACGACCTTGGAAGCGGGGCGCATCTGGCGTGGTCGGACACCAACAAGTGTGACGACAACGGCAACAACAACCGGTTCACCATCTGTTACTCCCACGTTCTGACCGGTCAGGTCGACGTGGAGTTTGACGAAGGAGAGACCTTCTACCACGTGATTGAACCCGGCCAGCAAACCATCTACAACATGACGATGAACAACTCGACACCGGGGCCGAAAGATCTGGTGGCAGACACGTACGGACTGAACATTTCCGGCGTGCCGATGAACTGGACGGCGAACCTCTACTTTGCGTCAAACCACTCGAGCATCTTCCCCGATACACCCATCTTCCTCGAAGGCGGCGATGACGTTCGGTTCTACATGCGAGTGCAGGCCCCGTCCATCTACCAAGCCAACGGCGATGAACTGGCTGAGATTCGGGTGACGGCACAATCCTACAAGGACCCAGCCATCCAAAACGACATCATCACGCTGACCTTGATGGACGTGGTTCACGGCATCAACCTCGACACCTCGCACAGCATGGCTGACATCGAACAAGGCGACACGGCCATCTTCTCCATCACCATCACCAACACAGGCAACGTTCACGACGCCTTTGTGTTCTGGGACCCCAACAGCCTCGAAGGCCAACAGGAGTGGTTGCTTCCGTTCGGCTGGCAGGTCAATTTCCCAATTCGCGTTGAGTTGGACCCCGGTCAGTCGGTCACCAAGAACCTCGAAGTCTTCGTTCCGACTTCAGAAGACCCCGGTGCATTTGTCATCTACGTGAAGGGATGGTCCGAAGGGGAACCCATCAAGTCGGTTGAGAAGGGAACGTACGACATCCTTGAACTCGGTGTTTTCGTATCCATTCGGTCTACAGGGAACATCGTGTTTGCAGTAGACGACCGCTCTTCACAGGTCAAGCCCGGAGATTGCGCTTCCTACGACATCAACGTCACCAAGAATTTCGATTCCGGCGAGCTTGTCTTTGCTACGCCAGGTGCGCCCGAAGCAAAACCCGACGGCGTGGCCATGGACGCTTGGCGAGAAGAGAACTGGGTGGTCATCGTTGACTTTGCCAACGCTACCGGTTCTGCTGACGCTGGAGACGGTTTGGGCGACCCGATTGCCTGGACCATTCCCGGCACGGCTGAGAAGATCACCAAGCGAGTAACCGTCCATGTATGCGCACCGCGAAACGCGACGGCGGGACTCGGCCCCGCCATCACGCTGAAGGGGTACCTTGATGGCTACCCACGAATTTCTGATTCGGCCATTCTCTCAACCAATGTGGAGCACGTGTTCGACCTCAACGCAGGCGTTGACCCAGCGATTGGAACGTCCATGAACGTCAATCCGGGCGATAAATTGACGCTCCCCATCACCGTGACCAACGAAGGAAACGGACCCGATCGGTTTGACTTCCGCCTCGCACGTGTGACCGACGCCTTTGGCGTTGACGTCATTTGGGACATCGAGATTCCACGTGAGACGTTGCAAGAACTCTCCCCCGACACCTACCAAGCCTTTGATGTCTTGATGAACGTGCCAAACCGTGTTCCTGCTGGCGAGTACACCGTTGTGTTGCAAGCCTACTCCGAGGAAGTTTACCCCGATGCGAGCGGCCGCGAAACACGCATCCGAGACACCATCTCGCTTGCCGTGACCGTTGACGAATTCCACGACATGCAAATCTCGATGGACCCGACCGTGGACAATGCGGTCAAGACATCTGCACCAGGAAAGATCGTCCGCTTCACCCTGAACGTGACCAACAACGGCAACGTTGCGGACGTTCCAACCTTGAACAACCACTCTGCACAGCAGGACGGTGACGATTGGCTCTGGAGCGAACTTCCGGGTATGCCGACGCTCACAGGTTGGGACGTGAACTGGTTCATCATGCGACAGGTAAGTGCCGATTTGGTCGTTGAAGAAGGCTGCATGGAGATGCTCTCCACGGCTTCTTCCTATCCTGAAGACTCCTGCATCTACCTCACGGACCTTGACGAATGGCGTCTCCCTGAGATGGCACCGTACGAAACCATCACCGTGGTTGCTGCCGTGCAAATCGGCACAGAAGCCAAACTCCAGACACGTCCGCTCGGTCTGAAGGTCGTTTCGATGTACGGCGATATGGAAAACAACGGCGACCATGACGATTCCCCGTCATGGGAAGGCGAGAACTTCGACAGCAACGAGTTCATTCTCACGCTTCGACTGCGTGCTCCGAACCTTGAGATCAAGGAAATCATCATGCCGCCATCCACCTCCAGTGAGGTTGACTCAACGATTCCAATCGGTATCATTCTGCAAAACACTGGAAACGTTCACGCCACGGACATTGAAATCGTGCTCTGTGAATACGACGATGCGAACGATGCTGACACCATCAGAGACATCCGCAACAACGGATGCGACGAGGAACGCGTGGTCATGCGCCAAGTCGTTGGTGCCCTCCTTGCTCCGGACGACACCGAAGACGCCAAGGAAATCGAACTGTACTTGCTCTACCCGGTCACCGCTGGAAGCAAGGGCGTCTATGTTGTCGTTGACCCGATGAACGAGATCGTTGAATCTGACGAAAAGGACAACGTGAAGCCGATTCCCGAAGCCCTCGAATCCAACAGCCCGGTCATTGACCTGGCGAAGGAAGTCGTCGGCAAGACCGCTCTGCCCTTCGCCGTCATCATGCTGACCATCGCCCTCCTCGGCGTGGTCTACATGGTTGGAAAGGGTCGTCGAGACGATGTGAACAAGCGACTCGCTGAACAATCGTCGCTGGTCTCTGTCCTGGCTGATGAAGCGGACATTTGAGCGCACGGCTCACTTGGCTCGCGGCCCGAGGTACCAGCGAAGCTCCGTATCAAGCGGAGCGGCGATGACCTGTCCTGAACGTCGGGCGATTTGCTTCTCCAGACGGGAGCGCAAGGCCGTGATGACCTCGCCGACGTTTGTGTGGCTGGCCAATTCCTGCTGCACCAGTGCTGTAAGATCAATGCGGTCTCCGGTGGCTTCCACCATGCTTTGGATGATGCTCCGCTCCTCGTAGGAATCAAAGTCGGATTCAACGGCGGCAGAGACCCGCTGACGAACGTGTTGGTGAAGCGAAATGAGCGCATCGCGTTGGGCGTCCAATTCCTCGAGAACGTTTGCAAGAGAACGCATGTGGGCGAGCCCTTCGGCCACAGAGATTTTCTTTCGTCCGCTAAGGGACTCAGCGACGGACACGGAGGCAACGGGGAGGTTGCTGGACAGCCGCATGGGGCCACCCGCAGGGAGTTTTCGTTCTTCACACCTGAACAAATCAGGGCCAATGTCAACGTGGATGGACATGGCCCGTTCAACGGCGTAGATGGTGCGTGGCGGTCCACCTTTTTGTGAAGGCACTTTGTTCTTGGAAACCATGCCGCCCTTCTCCAACTCCTTGAGGTGCTTCACAACGGCAGGTTGGCTGACCCCGATGAGTTCTGAGAGTTGCATTGGATAGTGCGGTTCGCGCGCAAGACGCTCAAGGATCTGCCTTCGTGTCTTGTTTTGCAGGAGGTACAGGGCTTGGTCGATGTCGGCCATACTTCTCAACTCAAGGTTGGGTAGTGCCCACCCCCCTAAGAACACACCGTTTGCTTACTGCTCGTCCCAAGACTTCCATGCATCGTTGGGCTGAGCCGAAGGTTCGGATGTTTTCTGTCGAGCAGGTGTAGATTTTCGTTCAACCGGTTTGGGTTCAGCCAACGGAACACCTTCGTCCCAGGAAGCGATGGCTGCGGCGTTCGCGGCGTCCTGAATGGTCGCTTCGGCGTTCGTGGTTTGGTATCGCCCCGTCTTGGCATGGTCATGAGCACCCTCGACGTCGCCGCGCATCAGCGCATAGACCTGTTCGGTGGTCAGCATGGCGCCTGCAGCAACATCGTTCAAACCGTCAACGAATGCTTCGGAGGGTTGATGCTCGGCCGTATCGGCAAAAGGCGGTGCAACGGCAGGTTGCGATGTTATGGGCCCCTCATCTTGTTCGAATAGCGTTGGATGATCGGGATTCACGTCCGTGATGGCGACCAGCCGACCGTCTTCGCCGACCATCATGACGCGAGGCGCTTTGCTTGGCTTTGAGGCGAAGTAGACGATGAGGGCGATGGGCGTGGTGAGCACGCCCAAGCAACACATTGCGCCGCCCAGAAGGAGCGTGGTGGATTGCATCAGTTCTTCCGGTACGTTGTCCACGGAAACAAGCCACCCCGTGGTTTCGGTGCAGTCTTCTTCGCATTCGACGGTCAAGGCGTATTCACTGGACTGGTTGAGCGTCCAGGCAGCCCGTTCAATCATGACGACTCCGTCCACCGTCATCGGTTGCCAATCGAGCATGCACTTCTTTTCCTCAAGCGCATCGCCAGCAATGGCGGACCCTTCAACACGGTAGAGACTGACGGACATGAGGGGTGCCTTTTCTTCTTGGTAGAATCTGTAACACGAATCGTTGAGGGATTCGGTGGAAAATGTTCCCTGGCCGACATAGGCGGCGTGATGCTGCTCACGTGGGTCCATGACCGAACCGATGGTGGACGCTTGACTCTGCATCAAGATCCCTCCAATCAAGAGCAATACGCCACCGGCAATGGCGAGGCGTAGCCCCCAAGGAGAGCGCTTGGCAGGCTCAGGTGCTTGCATCATGGTCTTCCAGACCCTCTTCCTCCATAAGGCTCGCTGATGGGGTTAAGCGAGGCCCAATTCTGCTAATTTTTCTGGCAGATAGGTGTCGGTGACGAAGTCCAACCCGTATTTGGCCAAGGATTGCTGTTCGGCTTTTTTCCCGATTTCCAACATCATGTTGATTTGTTCTTGCCACCATGACGATGCAAACCTCGGGTCGGAGAGTTCTGCTTTCAGTGCGTCAACGTCCCGTGTTGAGAGGTCATCGCTCGGGAGGTCGTAGGCTTCGATATCGTCTGCCGTGATGCCCAGATAAGTCGCCGACGGAGTCGCGAGGTATTCCGAGATGTGCGCCGTCTTGATGGCGCCGTAGGCGATGGAAGCAAAGATACGGAACGACCACGGGTCGCCGTCGAGGAAGACCACGACGGGCAGGTCCCATTCTTCGCTCATCCGCTTGAGGATACGACGGGTTGAGCGCGCAGGCTGACCTTTGAGATGGACAAGGCCGCATCCGAAGTCCTCGTCAAAACCGTTTTCGATGAGTCGGTCAAACATACCACCGGTCTCTATGGCCATGATGAAATTGATGTCGTGTTCCAACAACTCAATTTTTTCCTCTTCCACGTTGTAGGGGACGCCGTAGCCCGAATCGCCAACGTCGTCCCGAGCGTTGATGCGCATCCACTCTCCACGACGGTTTCGTTCTCGCAGCGTCAGGTTACCAATCATTCGAGCACCGTCTTCCTCAGGTCGGAGTTTGAAATCTTCTCGAAGGCACTTCGTCACGACCTCCAAATCCTCAGCGAGGTTGTTCGATTCGTTTTGCGAAGAGAATTTCCCAAGGCCCCAGGCCTCTGAAATGTAATACATTTCTCTCAAGGTTGACGACTTTCCAGCGTCGATCATTTCCTCGATGAATTCCACAACGTGAAGCGCACGCAGCAATTGCTTGGCTGAACCAAGGCTCGTCGCATCCCGAACCGAGCGCTTCTTGCCGTACTTGTACACGCCCAATTTGTCATCAAAGCCGATGTTGTTCTTGGTTCGGACGGGCAGCGTCATCGTCGGGGGTTCGCCCTTGACGATTTTATCGTACATTTCGGTGACCACTTCGTGAAGGGCTGCTTTGGTCTCTTCAGGTGTATGACTCGCCGACATCATGCATCACTCCCGTATCCCATCAGGGTTTGTTGGCCAGCGGTTTTCGGCGCCTCCGCTTCTGCGAGAGGTTCTTTGTCATCGTCCGAAGAATCGTCCACGCTCTCTGCCGTTTCAACCTCCTCGCCTTCTTCCGCTCGAGCTTCCTGTCGCCTGATTTCTTCGAGCAACTTCTCGTCCATCTTTGAGGCTCCAATCACCTCTTGACTGCCACGATAGAACACATCGGTTTCGGTCCAATCACCCTTCTCAAGTCCCGTGAGTGAGTACGCGATGGTGTAGGTGGTGCCGGGCTCGAGCGTTTCGAGCTTCCATGCCCAGACCCCCGTCGCTTCCTTTCGTCCGCCCGTCTGATTGTTTTCCATGGTTGCACCCTCACGTTCAGGCCACGAGGCCAGGAGGGTGTAGGCTCGGGCCCTCGAGGTGTAATTGAAGAGCGTGATTGAGACATCCGTTTGTTTGGTCTCTTTGTTCCAGACGGTGGCGCTTTCAGCGATGACAGCACCCATGATTCTGGTGATGGAACCGGCCAAGTCAGGAACGGGGCGATTGAGAATGGCTGCCGATTTTGCGGCGATGGCCGGAATGATGTCGTTGACCAGTTCGAACTTTTCTTGCACCTTGACCATCTTTTTCTTCTTCTCAAGGTGTTTGCGAAGGCCTCGGCCCATCTCGAGCATGGCCTTTCGAACCTCGTCCATGACCTCTGCGTTATCGGCCAGCGCCTCTTTGGCTTCTGATGTGAATTGAACGTTGGTGCTCGCAAGATGGACCAAGATGGCGGCGGGTCCCTTTGGAACACCTCGCCCACCTGCCTGGTCAAGCCCGTACTGACGCCAGTCCACCGATTCGATGGCTTTGGTCAACAGACAACCGCCCTGCTGATACATCAACGGAACGCGATTGGCAAATCGCAACACTTCCACGGGCTTGTCAGCCGCCATACCGTCGCCAAAAATCAAACCGACCTCAACCTGGTAGGGGTTGCCTTGAGACACGGTTGGAGAGCGGGTCATCGTGGTGACAAAGCGAGAATCAATGGTCTTCGAAAGCCCCTTCTTGATGAGCAACTCTTCAATCGGTGAGAGACAATTGGTGGGAGGATTGAGAAGTTTGACGACTTTTCCGTTGAGTTGGCGTTCACCTTGGAAGGCCTCCAACAGGGCACGAATGCTGTCGGGCTTCATCGATTTCGGCTTGGCTTTCTCTTCAATTTCGGCCGCAGCCAGCAGTTCCTTGGCGGCACGTGATGAGACGCCTGAGAAATTCTTGTAGAGAAACGAGGTCATTCGACTGTCAGTGGATTCGGTGCACATGCGTTGGAGTGTACCGAGATGGATGCCGTGAGGATGCGGTTTGATGCTCTCAACCTTCCGAGGAAGGCGTTCGGTCACCCGAGGCCAGTGGTAGATCTCCCCGTCCGGGTCGACGAAGGTGATGTCAGCGTGCGGATTGACGATGCTGGTCATCCGCAGATACTGGTAGACGCTTTGGCGGCCCCGCTGATATTTGGCCTTCATGCGACAGGTAATTTCCAGACCGTGCTCCTTCAGCGTTCCGTCTTCTTCTTCCCAAAGCTCCCGTCCTTCGTTGGTTTTCGTTGCCTTGTTTTTGCGAGTGTCCAAACCGATGTCAACGACGGCAGCCGATGTCTCCGTGGCGATTTTTGAACGCACGTGCGTTTTCTGCCCGGTCGTCAATTGACTGTACATGACGACGCCGGTGATACCGATGCCTTGCTGGCCACGTGATTGACGGATGGCGTGAAAACGTGAACCAAAGAGCAATTGCCCGAAGACCTTCTCGATGCTTCGCTTTGGGATGCCAGGCCCGTTGTCTTCGGTCTGAAGTTCAATGATGTTTTTCTTATCGTCGATTTTTGAAATCTTGACCTTGATTTTCGGCAGGATACGGGCTTCCTCACACGCATCGAGGGAATTGTCAACGGCTTCTTTGACCGCCGTGATGAGTGAACGGGTGAGGGAATCAAAACCGAGGAAATGTTTGTTTTTCTCAAAGAATTCTGAAATGGCGACTTGTTTCTGATTTTTTGCCATACGTTCTGCTGTGCCTGCCATGGGCGTTCACCTCCCCCGGTCCTCCTCCGTCTTGATGACATCGGGCCGACAGATGACCGTCTCCGTTCTTTGAGGGATTATAATCTCCTTAGGCGAAACGGCATGGGGGACGCCGATATTTGCAGGCAGATGAGAAAACCACTCACGCAAAGAGGCTTGGATTCCAGATGCTGATGTGACCCGTGAAGGCCGAGGCTGCAACCGTGAGCGGGCTGGCGAGGTAGAGTTTTCCTGGTCCTGAACGGCCCTGGAAGTTTCGGTTGATGGCGGAAACGGTCACTTGGTCGGGCGTAATGGACACGCCAGGACCGGCACCGATGCAAGCGCCGCAACCGGGGTCGATGAGTTTCACACCGACCTCAAGAAAGAGGTCGTGCCATCCTTTTCGTTCGGCCAGCGCCTTGACCTGGCCTGAACCGTACTGGATGTAGAAATCCACGCCGTCTTTCACGCTGAGGCCAGCGTCTTTTGCCGCTTGGCACACCTCGGCGTAGTAGGCGATGTCGTCTTCCTTACCGGCCGTACATGAGCCACCGTAGGCAATGTCAACGGCGACCTGTCCGATGTCAACGATGTTGGCCCCGTTGGTGGGATCGCTCGGAATGCCTTCGTCAGGGTTACCGGGGTGTGCCACCATGGGGACGATGGAGGAGAGGTCGATGGTGTGAACCCCACCGTCGTAGTGCGCACCTTCGTCTGGAGCGACCATACGGCCACGTTGCTCCTCCTCAGAAAGGTGAGACTGTGCTTTGAGCATCCACGCCATGAGGGCATCGTCGGCTTCGCAAATACCGGTTCGTCCCGAACATTCGGTCGCCATGTTACACAGCGTGGCCCGCTCGTCAACCGAGAGCGAGGTGAGCCCAGGTCCACCAAATTCCATGCTTCGGTTGAGCGTCAATTCCTTGCGTGCGTGGTCTGCCAGAATGGCGAGAATAACGTCCTTGGCCGTGCAGCCGTGGTTGAGTTCGCCGACGAGTTCGAAGCGGATGGATTCGGGGACCTTCACGAAGGTGAAACCCGCGCTGACGAGGTTGGCGTATTCGGTTGCGCCGACGCCCCACGTGAGTGCGTTTGAGGCCCCGCCCATGCAGGTGTGGGAATCGGTCGCTTGGATGAAATCGCCAATCTCAATGAATTCCTCGCGCGCCACTTGGTGGCAAATGCCGGGAGAGACGCCGTCCACGGCGGAATAATCCCGCACGCCCGTGTGTTGTTGGAAGGCAACCTGGAGGTCGCGAAGCGTCTGCACCTTGTGCATAAAGGGCACAAATTTCGGGTTGTGCTGAGCGTAGAGCAGGTGGTCTTCGAACACCGCGAATTTGCTCGGGTTGGGGAGAGCGTAGCCTTCGCCGTATTCCTCTTGGAGGAAGGTGTGGACCTGCGCCGTGGTGAATTCGTGGGAATAGCCACCCTGAACCTGAGCGATGACCGGGTCGCCGGGTTTGACGCATTGGCCTTCAGGTTGACCCACCAGGTTGCGACTGATGATGTGCTCAGCCATGGTCATGGGGCGGGCCCCGGTGTTGAGCGGAGCGAGATTCAACGCTCCCGATTTGAGAGCTTTTGCAAACGGGAAGAGGCCCCCGTGTTCAACGATGAGTTGGGTGACAGGGTCGTATTGACCCGTGAATTCTGAGAGGGCGATGGATTCGCCGTTTTGCAAACGCTCCAGCATGGCATGGTCGCCCATCAGCTGACCCAGGTTGATGTTGTTGCGCTCGTGGATGGGTGCAAAGGAGGCAGCGATGACGATGCCGATACCGGCCCATCGCTCGCACTGGGCCGCCGTCTCTCGACTGGAACCTGTTCCTTTGCGCTGTCCTGAGACGATGACTTCGAAGTTACCGTTCTTGAGTGCGTTTTCGCGGAACACGCGCAACCCGTTGTGCATCAAGCCTGCGTAGGCGTTTTTGGCGATTTCAGCAGGGTCGTGATCGAAGCACACCCAAGCAGGCGTCATGACGTCCGTGTTGATGTCGTCCAGCAGGTCGTCAACGGTCAAATCCTCCATACGGAGGTCAAGTCCATCGTAGAGCTGTTGCTTGATGAGGTCCAAATCCTTGGTCAGGAAAAGCACACGCTTTCCCGGTGTTAAGGCGATGTGTTGCGCCGGTTTGTTGCTCCCCATGCCTCCCCCTCAGGGCTGTTCACGGGTCATCCGTTCATAATCGGTTCGGGGCACATCTGTCACGCAGAACAGGGAACGGCTCGGGATTGTCATTTTTCCAATTCGAATCTTTACAGCAAGGGCAGCAATTTCTCTCGAGCAACGCCCCTCCACCAATTGGGCAGAGCCTCCTCGGGGCCATGAAGTGTTAAAGAAAAACAGCCTATTATAACCAAGACCAAGATGAAATATCCCTATGAACAAAACGCTCGCTTTCTTAATCGTCTCGCTCTTGACCGCCTCCACCCTTCCGATTAACGCCACTGCGGACGCCACGCAGGACATACCAACCAACGCTGCAGGGACCGGGATTCACGATTCCCTCGTGGCCGCTCTGACCCACGCCAATTTGGTTGCAACGCTCCAAGGCCCGGGGCCGTTCACCGTCTTTGCCCCTACCGACCAGGCCTTCGCCGCCGCCGGTATTGACCTTGATGACTTTGACACCGATGAAGAAAACGCTACGCTCACGGACATTCTGCTCCACCATGTGCTTTCAGGCAGTGTTGCTGCGAGTGATGTTACCGACGGCATGATGGCCACGATGGTCAACGGAGACAACGTCAAATTCGGCGTGAGTTCCACGGGCACGGTCACCGTCGGTGCAGCTACGGTCACGCTGGCCGACGTGCAGGCTTCCAACGGCGTCATCCACGTCATTGACACGGTGCTGATGCCGCCCACGGACATTCCAACCACCGCACAATCAACCGGTATTCACGGTTCGCTGGTCGCAGCGGTCATCCAAGCAGACTTGCTTCCTACCCTCCAAGGCAACGGTCCGTTCACGGTGTTCGCTCCTACCGACCAAGCGTTTGCCGATGCGGGCATCGACCTCGTTTCCTTGGACAATCCAGAAGGAAAGGCCGCGCTCTCCGACATTCTGCTTTACCACGTGGTGGGTGCTGAGGTACCTGCCGCCAACGTCACGGACTGCATGACGGCCGATGCGGCCAACGGTCAACCGTTGTCCTTCACCGTCGGCGACGGGGTGATGGTCAACGATGCGAACGTCACCATGACGGACGTGATTTCCAGCAACGGCCTCATCCACGTCATTGACAAGGTGCTGACGCCCTCCGACACGCCCCGCAACATTCCCCGCACGGCGCAGTGCACCGGCATCCACGACTCACTCGTGGCCGGTGTGATTCAAGCAGAATTGCTCGAGACGCTCCAAGGGTCAGGTCCGTTCACGGTGTTCGCACCAACCGACCAGGCTTTTGCTGACGCCGGCATTGACTTGGCTGCTCTCGACACGCCTGAAGGGAAAGCCACCCTTACGGACATCTTGCTCTACCACGTCGTCGGTGCTGAGGTGCCAGCAGCCAACGTAACCGACTGCATGACAGCCACCGCTGCAAACGGACAGCCGCTTGCCTTTACGGTGGGCGACGGCGTCATGGTCAACGACGCCAACGTCACCCTCGCCGACGTTGCCACCAGCAACGGTATCATTCATGTCGTTGACAAGGTGCTCACGCCAAGCGACGCTCCGAACAACATCCCTCGAACCGCCCAGTGCACGGGAGTCCACAACTCGCTGGTGTCTGCAGTGGTACAGGCTGAACTTCTGGAAACCCTTCAGGGGCCGGGTCCGTTCACGGTCTTTGCCCCTACCGATCAGGCGTTCACCGATGCGGGTATTGACCTCGCAGCCCTTGACACCCCCGAAGGCAAAGCCGCCCTTGCGGACATCCTGCTCTACCACGTCGTGTCCGGGGATGTCCCTTCCACAGCGCTTTCCGACTGCATGACGGCCGAAGCCGTCAACGGTCAATCGCTCTCGTTCACCGTAGGCGACGGTGTCATGGTCAACGGCGCGGACGTCACGCTGGCCGACGTCAACACCAGCAACGGCGTCATCCATGTCATCAACAAGGTGTTGATGCCCACCGACACACCCACCGACATTCCACGCACGGCTCAATGCACCGGCGTCCACAATTCGCTCGTGTCTGCGGTGGTGCAGGCTGAACTTTTGGAGACGTTGCAGGGCGATGGGCCGTTTACCGTCTTTGCACCAACGGACCAAGCCTTTGCTGACGCTGGCATCGACCTTGCTTCGTTGGACACTCCTGAGGGCAAAGCGACCCTTTCGGACATTCTCCAGTACCACGTGCTCGCCGGTGAAGTTCCTGCAGCAAACGTTTCGGATTGCATGACCGCCACGGCTCTCAACGGACATCCGTTGGCGTTCACCGTCGGAACCAGCGTGATGGTCAACGGCGCCACGGTCACAGCGACCGATGTCTCCACCAGCAACGGGCTCATCCATGTCATCGACAAGGTGTTGATGCCCACCGACACACCCAACGACATACCACGAACGGCTCAATGCACCGGCATCCACGATTCCCTTGTTGCTGCCGTGATTCAGGCAGGTCTCTTGGAGACCCTGCAGGGCGACGGTCCGTTCACGCTCTTTGCTCCAACCGACCAAGCCTTTGCTGATGCCGGCATCGACCTGGCTGCTTTGGACACCCCTGATGGCGTCGCTACCCTTTCAGAGATTTTGCTTTCGCATGTTGTTGCTGCCTCAGTCCCTGCAGCTGACGTTTCGGACTGCATGGTGGCTGAGTCCGTCAGTGGCCATGGCTTGGCGTTCTCCGTTGGTGAGTCCGTGGTCGTGAACGGTGCAACCGTCACGCTTGCTGATGTCCAAACCAGCAACGGCATCATTCACGTGATCGATACGGTCCTGATGCCCGTTGCCCACCCCAACGACGTCCCGCGAACGGCCGAATGCACCGGTGTTCATGATTCGTTGGTCGCAGCGGTGATTCAAGCTGAACTCCTCGAAACGCTTCAAGGCGATGGGCCGTTCACGGTGTTCGCACCGACCGATCAGGCCTTTGCCGATGCGGGCATCGACCTCGCTGCCCTCGACACGGAGGAGGGCAAGGAAGCGCTGACCGAGATTTTGCTGTCTCACGTCGTCGCTGGTGCCGTTCCTGCCGCCAATGTTTCCGACTGCATGACGGCTGAAACCGTAAGTGGCCACACCTTGTCCTTCGCCGTCGGCGACACCGTGGTGGTGAACGGTGCAACGGTGACAACCGCAGACGTGATGGCCAAGAACGGAATCATCCACGTGATCGATACCGTGCTCACGCCGACCAACGCCTACAACGACATCACTCAAACGGCGTCCTGCACAGGCGTCCACACCTCGTTGGTGGCGGCTTTGGTTCAAGCCGAACTGGCCGAAACCCTGCAGGGAGACGGCCCGTTCACGGTCTTCGCTCCCAGCGACCAAGCATTCATCGATGCTGGCATTGATTTGGCTGCTTTGGACACCGAAGAAGGGAAAGCTACACTGGCTGATATTCTCTTGTTCCACGTCTATTCTGGGACCCTCGCTTCCAGCGAAATCACGGACGGAATGAAAATTCGAATGCTCAGCGGTGACGATGCCACCCTCTCACCAACTGCGGGGATTGAAGGAGCCAACATCACACTGGTGGACGTTCAAACATCCAACGGGGTCATTCACGTGATCGACAAGGTGCTGACGCCACCCAGCGATGATGTGGCTGCAGGTGACTCAACCGCAGGCGACTCCTCCGATGATGATGGAAGCGACTGGATCCTCTACCTCGGCATTGCGTTGATCGTTGCCGTCGTTGGTGGACTCTTGGTCGTCCGCTTTGCTCGCCGTGGAAGCGACGGCTTGGATGCCATTCAAGCCATTGGGAAGACCGATGTTGGCCTTCCACAAACGACCGCCACGGTTCAAACAGAGACCACTCCTGCTTATGTCGCTGAGGCAACGAACAACGCCTATCAGCAGCAAGCCTACCAGCAGCAAGCCTACCAGCAGCAAGCCTACCAGCCGGCTGCTGCTCAACCCGTTGCAGCCCAGCCCGTTGCAGCCCAGCCCGTTGCAGCCCAGCCCGTTGCAGCCCAGCCTGTTGCTACGCAAGCGGTGGACGACAGTGCCCTCAACGCCTTGATAGAATCGGAAATTGGTGGTCTTCTCAACTCAACAGAACCTGCACAAGCCTCAGCATCGATGTCAGCAGCACCCGAACAAGTTGTGGCTGAACCGGTACAACCCGCTGCCCAGCCCGCCGCCCAGGCCGTTGAACCCCAAGTCGTCCAGCAATGGACCGATGACAGCGGTCACACCTGGCGCGTCATGAGCGACAGCACTCACCGCTGGTGGAATGGAACGGATTGGCAAAAGGTATGATCGCTACGTTGCGAATCACAGGGTAGCGAGGCAGGAAGCCCACTACGAGCCCTCTGATTATCTACCACAATTTGGACAGTTTTTGAAACTGTGCTGAAAATGATGGAGCGTCATGCCTTGGTTTATTCTCAATTCGCCCATCCTTTTGCTGCAAGGATAATCAATGCTGTTCCTATAACAAGCAAAGCGGGCCAACCAAAGGAGATGACGGCGATCAATGCTATTCCTGATACAATGCCTAGCCTTACTTTCACAACAGGATCATGAATATCTTGGCCAGAACTGAACCATGACCAAGGTCTCGCCAAAGCGATCAAGCCACATGGGAAGAGCAGGAGTGTAGCCCACATACTGAATTTAGCAGCAGATCCCAAAGATTCACAAGTTTCGTCACAGGTCCCACCTGAGCCCCCTAAACCAGAACCCATTCCAGAAAGAATCCAAAAGAATCCAAAGAGAATCATGAGGACAAACATCGCAACACTACCTGCAATAATGAGGAAACCAACCATTTGCGCTGCATTTGATTCAGATTTTGCGATGATGAATTTCTCTCGTACATATGACACAGGATCTCCACCAACGGTAGAAGGCACGGCCGTACTCTGCGAATCACTCGCAGGAGGAACTGAACCATGTTGGGGATGATCGGAGTCTTCGGACAAGAAAACCACCTTTTCCGTCTTCCCACCCAACGCAAATGCAAACCAAACGATTGAACCTAAGCACAATGAAACCGACAGACAATACGTGCTCATCATGACCATCATATCGTTTGATGCAATCGTATCACCTTCGTCGTATTTCGCAGCGCCAAGGGCATTCACTCCAACGTAGAGGAGGATGGCGAGGCCAACGAGAATTGCGGGTCCGGCAAATCTTTTCCAGTCCATTCAGTCTTTGCATCACTGCATCAGCCTTCAATGATGCCCCTGCAATCGTTTCAGGGAGGGACCCATGCGCACACCATCGTTTGAATGGGTACGGTTGTGTTCACCTGTGACTGCAATGGCCTCCCATGTGGATAAATTAGATTCCATCACGTTGAACCTAAACAGGTATACTCCATAAAACAACAATGAGAGCAAACCAAAGAAGTAAACTCATTCCGAGGGTTTTGAGATTTTTGAGCCAATGTTGATTCGGAGGAGATGGAGACAGATTTGCTTTCTTCTTCTCGAGAAATCGAAACACATTGTTGACGATCAAGAGAATGATGGAATAGGCAAAAATGGCATATCCCCAAGCGAGCCAAATCAACATTTCCCAACCGTTTGGTGCTATACTTGGGAAATTTTCCAACAAGGGTGTGAAAAGAATACTCGATGAAGAAATCAATAAAAGTAAACCAAAACAGTTCAAGCCTCTTCCGTTGGCCTTTCTCGGGCGTTCATGTTCATCATCACTCATGCGTGAACTTTCATTCATATTGAACATAAAGTTATCACCGACGTGAACCTCAATTGCGGTTCATAATTGAGAGACGAAAGGTATCATTCGTACACCTTTGGGGCCAGATTTCGTGCACCGGTGGTTCTCTATGATTCGTATGCATCGGTTCTCCGGGATTGGGAATTCCCCGCAGTGGTTGAGGCCGCTCGATTCGGTCATCTGGGGTGAAAATTTTCACGCCCATTTATTAACCGATGACACGATGGTCGTTCATAGGAGGTGAACTAGGATATGGATTGGAAAAAAATAGGCTTCGGAGCAAGCCTCGTCTCGATCATCGGCAGCATTGCAATATACTTCAATGGCGATGAAAACTTGGGAATTTTTGTTGGCCTTTGGGCTTCAGCATTGCTCCTCTTGACGGAGCGTTTGGCTGAGATGCAAGCAGAGTAATCGAAAAAGGAAAACGAATGTCTCCCGCACACTCCTCCTGAGATGGTTGATGGACGGATTTCGTACCCTTTGATACATACGCAGTATGCTCTCAACATGGTGTCATTAAGTATAAATATCAATGCCAAAAGGGATTAAATAGGTTCGCATGTCGATGCGAATTGTTGAGGGATAAATATGGATGAACAACAGGTAGAAGACATTGTGAAATGCAGCGACTGTGGAAGCAGATCGCTCTCAAGAGACGAAACTCGCGGCGAAGTGGTTTGCGACGATTGTGGATTGGTTTTGGAAGACAACGTCATCGACCAAGGCGCTGAGTGGCGTGTCTTTTCCCCCGAGCAAGGCGACCAGCGAGCCCGTACAGGTGCACCGATGACCGTGATGCTTCACGACAAAGGATTGTCCACGGACATCGACTGGCAAAACAAAGACTACTCTGGAAAGACGATCAATTCTCGATACAGGTCGCAATTTTATCGCATGCGTAAATGGCAGAAGCGAAGCCGTGTGAGCAACGCTACCGAGCGCAACCTCGCCATGGCTCTTGCCGAATTGGATCGAATGGCCAGCCGTTTGGAGCTTCCAAAAACCGTTCGCGAAGCAGCCGCTGTGAATTACAAGAAAGCTGTGGACAAGCGATTGATTCGTGGCCGCTCCATCGAAGGTGTCGCCGCTGCTTCCCTCTACGCAGCTTGCCGTCAGTGTGGGGTTCCCCGAACGTTGGACGAAATTGGGCAAGCCTCCCGAACCGGTCGCAAGGAAATTGGCCGAACGTACCGATTCATGGTTCGTGAATTGAAAATGAAGATCATGCCAACCGGGCCTGAAGATTACATTTCCCGCTTCTGTTCGGGATTGGGTCTTGACGCTGACGTTGAAGCCAAAGCCTACGAACTCATCAAGGCCGCTCAAGAAAAGGAGTTGACCAGCGGCCGCGGTCCAACGGGCATCGCCGCTTCCATCATCTACATCGCCTCGGTGTTGTGCGGAAAGCGACGAACGCAGCGCGAAGTTGCCGAAGTTGCCGGTGTCACCGAAGTCACCATCCGAAACAGGTACAAGGAACTCATCCAAAACCTGAACATCGAACTTGACATCTGAGTTTCACGTTGGTTTTGAACACAGGATGGGAGGCTGACAGCGTGAGCAAGAGCCGAACCAAAATTTCCGATGAGGCGTTTGAACGCGTCGCGACCGGTCTCGTGGAGGCTCTCGAGCGCGGTACAGAAGCATGGCCTCTGCCCGAGCCGCCGATGAGCGATCCCGACTTTCCGGCCATTCCTCCAACATCCCCTCACCGTCTCTTTGAGGAAGGCCTCGGCATCCTCAACGTTGACCGTGGAATGTTTGACCGACACCTCAACACCGTGGTCGACCTGATCGTTCCTCATCGGATGAACCTCAGCGACGACCCCTTTGAGATTCACCAGAAATGGCTGAGCCGACGAATGGACGAAGTGGCCCATCGCCTGTTGTTTCACATCGCAACCGACTGGCTCGCTCAAGCGTTTGATCCGCACGCTCCCAACACCGACCGTTGGTGGCTCAGCATCGCGCTGCTCAACGGGCTGGCGACCGTTCCTTACGGCCAACCCGTGCATCAGGGCTATCACTTGGTCGAATCCATCGCCCTGGCCGAACGCCCCGGTACGTGGCACACCCAACCCGATGCCGGTCCACAACACATGGATTGGAACCCGCACGCCGTGGTTCCTCGCATGTCGAGCACCGTGGTCGCTCATGAGCGTGGTGTTGAGGCCGCCCGCTGGGTGTTGGAGCGCCTCGAGGGCGGCGATTTGGACCGTCGTCTGCTCCTGCTTGAATGGGTTCGTCTGCTCTTGGAGCGCAAACCCCTCATCGAACCGTTGGGATTGAAAGAACTCCTTTTGCGCCGGGCTGCCGACCCTGTTGCTGAGGTCGCCAACAAGGTCACCCTCTGCCTTGCGAAAGCGATTGAGGCGGACCGAGATTTTGGCCATCAACTGGCGCTTCGTCTTCACGAGCGGGATGAGATCCTCGTTCGTCGTGCCATGGCGGACGTCCTGACGCGTCTGTTCCGCCGACTGACATGGGACGCTTTGCCGCTGCTTGACGACATGCTCCAGTCTGAAGACGAGGGCGTCCTCGCCGCCGCCAGTGCCACCGTAGGTGACGTCAAGTTCCTCGACAAGGAACAATGGGCGGACCGTCTTCGACAACTGGTTGACCACCCGTTGGCCATCGTTCGACGAAATTTGGTACCCAACCTGCGTGAATACATTGAGTTCGATTCGAGTGACGAGCGAGGAGTGTTTCACGAACTTTGGAAAGATGGCGATGAAGTCGTTCGAACACGCCTGCGAGAATTGCTGTTGCGGATGGAAGAGGTGGCCCCCGATGACTTTGCATCACAGGTGAAGGCGCTGACGGAAGCGGACGCAAACCTTGAGGAGCTTTGGGAGCCACTCACGCTGCGGCGCCCCGAGCGTTGTGAAGCATGGAAAGCCTGGCTTGCAGGAAAGGGAACACAACCGACGGGCGATGAACGACCGGTCCATGTTTCCCAAATGAAAACGCCAGAATCCCTGCCGGATTTGGACGATGCATTGCGTTCGCTTGACGAATGATGTCATTCTTCCTCGTCAGCCAGCGGACCTGAGGTGATGAGCCACACGTACGCACCGTTCATCAGCGCCAATACACCGACCAATGCGAGCAGGAGGCCCGCGGGTTCGGGGAAAAACCCGTTTCCGTCGACCACACGGATGATGCGTGTGACGACCAAGCACGCCAATCCGAACACCACAACATGAAGCCAGGAGGTCTCCGGTGACTGCCACCGGTCGACCGTGGGCGCCACGCCATAGAACCCAAAGGTACGCTTGAACCAGGCAATGTAGAGCAAGCAGAGGCCCAACAACCCGAAAACGCCTCGGGAAAAGGAAGGCGAATCCCACGGGCCAGCAGGTGCAAGCGTGGTGAAACTTTGACCGACCAAAACGATGCCTGCAATCAGCAGGCCCACCGTATCTTTCCGGTCCATCATGGTGTGCTGGAGCCTCACGCTTGAAAGCCTGTGCCTTCTCAGGGAGGTCATGGTCGTGGTTCGAGATGCCGTGCTGGTTGCGGCCGGCCTCGGCACGCGTATGTTTCCCATCAGTGCGTTTTCTCCCAAAGAATCGCTCCCGCTCGTTGACGTTCCGCTGCTAACGCATCTGGTGTTGGAGGCCAAAGCCGCCAGCATCGAACGCCTGCACGTGGTAATCTCTCCGACGAAATCCTTTGACATGTGGATGCAGGACCGAGGTTCGCTTCACGCCCTTCAATCCCATCTGGACCAGGTGTTGTTCAACGCCACCGAAGGCCTTGAGGTGCACTATCATGTTCAGGAAGAACCGAAGGGTGTCGGAAACGCCATCGAAGCAGCTCTCGACGCCATCGAAGGACCTTTCCTGGTCATGCTCGGTGATAATTTACTCATGGACGTTCACGCCCCGACCACCGATTACCGTCCTTCCAACGCCTCGAAACGGTTGGTAGAGGCGTTTCAGAACCACGGGCAAGCGACGGTAGGATTGATGGAAGTTCAGGCCAATGAAGTGCACAACTACGGCATCGTAGGAATGGATGAAAATCGCATCACCTCAATGGTCGAAAAACCAACGGCAGACCAAGCACCCAGTCGTTTGGCGTTGTGTGGCCGCTACGTGTTTCCTGCAGAAACCCAACGCTTGTTGACAACCTACACGTATGAACAGCACGGGGATTTGCAGAGCATCGCGCTCCAAGAACACTGGATGAACGAGGGGACCCTTCACGGATTGGTGTTGGACAACACCCAGTGGTACGATTCCGGTGCCCCCTTGCTTTGGCTGAAAGCACAGGTTGACCATGCGCTTCGTCGCGGTGATTATGCCGACGATATGCGAGCGTGGTTGGAAGACCGTTTGGCAGATCATCGTTGACCTGGTTTCCAGAACGTAAACGGCGCAGGTTCCTCACCGTTTGCATGACGCGACGCGAGGTGGTCCGCTCGTTCGTTCCATCGATGGCCGCGGTGGGCCTTGACGTGCGACCAAGACAACGGACGGATCTCTGAAACTTCGGTCCAGAGTGCCTGAACGTGTGCGACCAGTTCGCGATTGGCTTTGGCCTTCCACCGCCCGCTGGCTAAATTCCCAGCATAGGTTGAATCGGCTCGTATGATTGCTTCATCATCACCACCTTCGACCAGGAGCCATCGAAGAGCGGCCGCAAAACCGCTCAATTCAGCGGTGTTGTTGGAGCCGACTTCAGCCCCGATGAACCCCTTTCCGTCGGGCGAGGTAATGACCGGCCCCGCCTCTTCATGGTGCAGTTCTCCCGACCCCTTTCCGAGCCCAGAATCGCCCACGACCACGACCAGTCCCCAGGATGCAGGGGTTTCGGCGTCGACGTTTTGGTTGCCGAGGCACGACCCGTCGACGTAAAGCGTCCACGGGCCCGATGCCGTCAACGGACTCACTCGCCAATCTCGGCCTTGTAGGCTGCAGCGTCCATCAAGCCGGACACAGCATCGGAATTTTCGAGCGTCATTTTGACGATCCATCCGTCGCCGTAGGGGGAGGAATTCATGAGTTCTGGAGCGTCTTCAAGGTCCATGTTGACGGCCGTGATGGTTCCTGCGAGCGGGGCAAAAATCGGAGAGGCTGATTTGACCGATTCGACCACGGCAAATTCTCCCATGTCGCCAACGACATCGCCTTCTTCTGGCAGTTCAATGTAGACGATATCGGTCAACATGTCCTGAGCGTGGTCGGTGATGCCAATGGTGACGGTATCGCCTTCAACTCGCATCCATTCGTGTTCTTTGGTGTAGTACAATCCTTCGGGGACTTCGCTCATCGTATCGCCTCTGCTTCCAAACCAAAGGACGAATGCACATCAACCCTACGATGGAAGGCTTACTCTTCTTCACCGAGGTCGTGTGTCAACACTTTGGCTTCCAGCTCGGCCCACTTTGAGGTCACGTCCTCTGAACGATGGACTTCTTCAATCTCTTCCCGGACGCGCTGAGCCATGGCTTCCTCGCTCTCATGGGAGAACAGACCCGCAAGCGGGCCTGTACCGTTACCCAGCATCCATGCCGAAAGGAACAGGAGCACGGCGGTTGCTAAGAGCAATTCAACGGCGTAGGTGGACGACCCGAACCCGCGGCCAGCTTGGAGTCCAAAACCCACGCCGAGGAGAAGACCGACGCCCGTGCCGTAGAGGAGGCGTTGTACGGCGATGGCGGGCGGGTGCATGATTCCTCCAAGGCGCGTTGGACCATCAATGAACCGATGATGCGGTCAGTAGGTCTCACGCATGAGCTTGTGAATCTTGTAAGGCAGCAGGGCCCGATTCACGGGGGTGACTTCGAGGATGCGACCGTCGTCCCGTCGACGGATGTCCTGGAGCAGGGGATGGCGACTCTTTTTGTGAAGGGTGAGCAGGGTTGGCATGTCCACCTCGAGCGCACTGCGGACGGCTTGAACAAAGGCTTCGGATTCCACAGAGAACTTCCCAATTTCGTCGATGACCAGCACCTCACAGTGGTGCTGTGCATGGTCGATGGCAGGCAAAGCCACACGGTCCAATTCTTCCGTGTTGATGCCGTAACCGAGCACACGGAGTCTGGAATCGATGTTTTTGTGGGCGATGATGCCCTCTTCTCCGGTGACGATGTCGATGATTTTGTAGCCCATTCGTTCGCCATTTTCAAGCAACGGTTCGGTGCGAACCCCTCCAAGAATGGTGGTTTCTTCTGAACCGCCTCGCATGGAAATCTCACGCTTTCGCTCGTCAATGAGCATGTCAAGGACCTTTTCCATGACGGCCGATTTACCACTTCGCGGCAATCCCGTGATGCCGATTTTTGGATGAACTCCCATTCTCTTTTCATCCTCCAAGGAGTGCGCAACCGGTTCTAACGAAGACCTTGCTATAAATTCTAGGGTTTAAAACGCGGGGATTCGGAAATTAAAATCCTCGTGATGTCCCATCAACGGGCGAGAGTTCCGAATTGTGGAAACGAATCGGGAAGTTCAACCGGCAACATTTCGAGTTCGTAGTTGTTGACGTTGTTGTTGGCCGCCCATGCACGTGCCCACTCATCGAGATCGTTGTTGTTGAGGTGTTCGCAGAGCCACTGCAACCCGTGCTCGATGTTGCTGTGGTCCTCAACGAGCCGATTCTGGATGTCTTCGTGAAGTTCAATGTGGTTGACGCTGTTGCCCAATACGCTTCCCTCCGGAATAACGGCCCAGCGGAGGCGGCGTTCTTGGTGGGCGTTGACGATCGCTTGACAAGCGAGACGAGGCCCGTGTGCAGGATGATGATCCCCCACCCACATGGCCAGTTGACGTTCGCTGGCCCGGGAAGGGATGTCGGTTCTGAAGGCGGGGTGCCGAATGAAGACACGACCGTCCTCACTTTCGGAAAAATGAACGCCTCGAATGAAGGGTCGGCTTCGCTTTCCTTTCACCCATGTTTCGATGTTCTTCGCGTGAGCCGTTTGGTCGATTTCCCCGACACGGACGCGAACTTGGCGTTGGTTGGTGGTCAACGGGTGCTCCTCGTCGCTCAGGCGCGGAAGTTTCGCCAACCTGTCAAGCACCTTCAGGGTGTGAGAGCGCTCCAGGCGGTCCCGAGGAAGACGGGGAACTGCCCACGTGTCTCGCGCCCATGCAACCCAGCGTTCTGCGTTGAGTTGGAACACGGGAACGCGAGAAGAAAGGCCTTCGCCTTCCCGACGCAAATCGGCTCGGGTGATGGGTCCGTGGAGGTTCAGAGCAGGGGCCTCACCGTTCGCGGTGATGCCGAGGACAACCACGCCTTGGGTCATGCCAGGGAACAGTAGATTGGCCTCTTCGATGGCCCAAGCATGGGTCCATCCGTGGCTGTTGACCAGGAGTTCTCTGAGCGGATGAGAGGATTGCTCGCGAAGGAGGCTGTCGGGAGCGATGATGCGCAAACGACCGCTGTCTTTGAGAATCTGAAGGCTTCGCTCAATGAACAATCGATAGAGATTGACGTTACCTCGCATCGTGGAAAATCGGGGTTGTCCGTTGTCGGTGAGTTTTCGGAGGCGCTCACCCAATTCTTTTCGGAGTTGGCTTCCGTCCTCCATCCCTCTAAATCGGTCCTTGATTCGCAACCAGGGAGGGTTGGTCAGCACCAATTCAGGAGCATCGGCCCAAGGCCATTCGCCTTGAAGTGCATCGCCTTGCTTGACACCAGCGTCCAGAAGCGATTCCATTTCTTTGCGGGAAATTTTGCCGGGAGTCTCGGGCCCAAAACTGACCAGTTCATGTCGGATGGATTCAAGCAAGAGTCGCAGTTTGGTGCTTTTCACAACGAGCGGGTCAATGTCAAGGAGTTGAACGTTGGAGAAGAGCCGTCGAGTGTCTTCTTTCTGGACCTCGGGGTCGGCGTCTTCGTGGGCATCGGCATGGCGACGAATGAGCCGTGCGTGAAACAGCCCACCGCCAGCAGCGGTGTCGGCAACAGGAAGGGGGATGCCGCTCAGTGTGCGCTTGTTGTTCTCAACGGCTTCGTGTTCAGCACCGTCGTCCACGTCGCTGTCTTGCGTTGCCTTGGGAAGGTTGAGCTGCTCAACGTGCTGGCGGAAGCCAGGAGGCAGGTTGCTCATCAAAAAATTGGATTGTTGAACCGGCTTTTTTGGATTGACAAGGTTGTCCCTCATCTCTGAACAGATGACGGCATCGGCCAATCGCGGGGGCGTGGGGTGGGCACCTCTGGGCGAGCGGCCGTCCGACTCGGCATCATGGCGGGCGAGCAGATGGTCAAGCACATGACCGGGGTCGGTTAAGAGGTTGGCTGGGAGGGTTGGCCAGTCCTCTGGCAGGAGGGCTGCGATGGGCTGGAAGGAGCGAAGGGATTTTTCCCATGTATCCAGCCAAATATCGATTTGTTGTTCGCGGTTGTCAAGACATCGGTCCAATCGTGCATACCAACCACTAACCCCGTTTTGCAATGTCCCCACCAAACCGACGGGACGGCTTTCTCTCTTTGAAGATGTCTCTCAACGAAGGGATGAAAAATGGTCATTTTTTATCCAAAATTGCAGTTCCTTGTTCGAACCAATTCCAACCTTCGGCGACCCAATCCAACAGGTCAGACAGTTGTTTGGGAGCGACGTTGGCTGTTTTGGCAATCTTACGAAGGGCGGTGAGTTCCTTGCGGTCGTAGGCTCCGTCCACCGCAGCAACCAGCGCAGCATCTCGTAGAATCATCTGCGTGAATTCCGGCTCGAGGTCGGCCAGAGATTGGTCAAGTGGAATCGGTTGTTCAAATCCCGCACGGACGGTAATTCTTGATTCGGGATGCATCATGGCTCGGCCCATCATCGCTTCAATAACGGCGATTTCTTCCCGAACCAAGGCCCCGTCGGCCGCAGCGATGTAGACCAAGACCTGTGCATACCGCATCCGTTCTTGGGGAGAACGATGGATCATTCCATCGGGAAACATGGGCGCTCATTCCTCGAGCGTGTCCAAGAGTTCATACCCTTCTTTCATCCACTTGTAACCTTTGATGGTCCAATTGAGCAGATGTTCCACGGCTTCTTCTTTCAACCCCAAATGCTCGGAGATGTCTTCCAGCGCGTCCCGTTCGTCCTCGTCAACCGTGCCATCGGCCGCAGCCATCATCACCGCATCTCGGAGTGCGAGCCGTCCCGCTTCACCTGACAAATCCGCTAAGCATTCCTCAAGACTTGGAGGGTTTTTGAGCGCAGCACGAATGGATTCTCGCTGGCCAGGAGAAAGCAAAGCCGTTCCCAAGCGCTGTTCAAACATCGCCATCTCATCCACGGTCAGTTCGTTGTCAATTCGTGCCATGTAGGCGAGCAGGCGAGCGTAGGCAAACCGTTCTTCTCGGGGGAGTTTGTGAACCGTGTCGGGTAGCATTGACGAGGTTTGCGCGCTTCTTCCCAATGAACCCAACGGATGAAATCCCCCAAAACCCCCCAATCTTGAAACCCATGTCCAACGACCGAAGACCATGGCCCTCAACGCTCAAGATGACGTTGTGGTGTGGACTGGACGCGGTTGTGGTGCTTGTGTTCGAGCCAAACAACTTCTTGACACAAAGAAAGTGAGTTACAAAGAGCGGCGCCTGAAGAACGACCCGAGCGTGCAACGTTCGTTCGCCCGAGCGACCGGTGGAGCAAGGACGGTTCCACAAATCATCATTCGAGGCCAGAACATTGGCGGGTTTGACGATCTCGTGATTCTTGAACGGTCGGGGGAACTCGATGTCATGCTGGGCCGAGCAGAACCTACCGACCGTCCAACGTGGTGGCAGCGAATCCGCCGGGCGCTTCGCCGGTGAACATTCCGTGAACAAGCGTTCATAGGACGGTCCCTTTTCCTTGAACCATGGACCCCAGCGTGAACGTCTTGGGAACGGAACTTGAGCCCTGTTCGGAAGACCCGTTGACGGGATGGTATCGAGACGGATGCTGCAACACCGACGATAACGACCGAGGCTCGCACACGGTTTGCTGCGTCCTTACCGATGATTTTCTCCAATTCGCAAAAGAAATGGGCAACGACCTCATCACGCCCGCACCCCGATTCAACTTTCCAGGTCTCAAAGCGGGAGATTCCTGGTGCGTCTGCGCCCGAACATGGTTGCTAGCGGTCAACGCTGGGATGGGATGCCCTGTTGATTTGGAAGCGACCCATCAGCGAGCGCTGGACATCATTCCGCTTGAAGTGCTTGAGACGCATGCGGTGTAGGCGTAAACTGGAACACCAACCAGCGCATCATCAACCAAATGATAACGCCCCACGCCAAGAGGTTGGCTGCACCCATCCAGTAGAGCTGGCCGGGGAACGCAGAAGCCAGCCAGCCGATGGTGATGCTTGAACCTGCTAAACTCGTGAAATACACGGGCAGTGCCGTGGACAGCGTCCAACGAACAGGTTTCCGGTTGTCAAACGTAAACGAGCGATGAACAAAGTGCGCCAATACACCGGTGGCACCCCAACAAAGACCCCACAGCAGGCGAACATCCATCGAAGAAAAGACGACCATGAGGGCCGTCCACGAGAGAAAGAACAGCACGCTGTTGAACCCACCAGCGATTCCAAACCGAACCAGTGTCCCCCGTGGGACCAAGCGGTCAAACCGCTCCATGAAGTCAGTCGTCATTGGTCACCACGTCGCTGGGTTTCCCCGTCAACATCTCCCTCAGGGCGGCGTTGTCTGCTTGCATGGCGTCCATGAAGGCGTATTTCACGCCCAACTCTTCAGCGAGGACGCCCAATGCGGAACTGTCTTTTGGCAGGCATTTCCCACCAAATCCACGCCGTAATCCGAAAATGGGGTCGAGATGTGAAGGTCCGATCGGTTGGGCTTGTTCTGCCGTGATGATGTCCCTGATGGCATACCAGTCTTCGCCCATTCCTTCACAAATATCGTACATTTGATTGGCGAAAATAACCTTGAGCGCATAGAACGTGTTCTTCGTGTACTTTACCAGTTCAGCCTGCGTGGGCGACACTTGGAAAAATTGTTCTTTTCGCATGACCCCTGCTTCTTTGTGGTGTTGGAATACGAGGTTGGCCACCTCCTCGTGATGGGTTCCCACCACCAGAATGTCTTGGTTGGCAAAATCCTCGAGGCGTCGCCGTTCAACCAAAAATTCGGGAGAGTATGCGATGTTGAGATGACGGTAGCGCTCGTGATACAACTGGGTTGTACCTGGAACAACCGTGCTTTTGATGACGGCCGTAAATCCGTCGGGGAGGGCGTCGAGAACGCCCTCGACGATGCTGGTATCGCACGCGCCGGTTTCGGGGTGCGGGGGGGTGGGAACGGCAATGTACGCCATGTCAACGTTGTCGATGACGTCGCTGAGTTGCGTACCTCTCGCAGGGTCGTGAACGAACAGTTCGTGGGCCTCACCAAAGCAGTGCTCAATGGCCCCTCCGACCATGCCCGCCCCAATGATTCCAATTTTCATGTCGCTCCTTCCTGTTCACCGATGAGGCGTAGGGTCAAGTTTCCCGTCTTTGGCCATTTGCGAGGCCTGTAAGAGCGAATCCGGGGTTCCGCAATCCACCCATGTCTCTTCGCCAATGGATACCAATCGAGCATCACCTTGCTTGATGTAGATTCGGTTGATATCTGATATGGAGAACGCTTCGCCTTTCTTCTTTTCTTGGTCATCCAAGTATGTCCAAAAACGCTCGTCAAACAAGTAGATGCCTCCAACGGCCATGTTTGAGGGGGGGGCAGAGGGCTTCTCTTCGATATCGGAAAGGGCTCCATGCGCATCAAAAACGGCGACACCAAACGCTTCTGGGTGTTCTTCCTCACGGGCGATCAACAAGCAGCCTGGCGGGCTGTCTGCTTCTGCAAAGGCCGTGACATGCTCCCCAAATTCAATCGTGGTGATGTTGTCAGAAAAGTACACCATCAATCGGGCATTTTCATTGTAGGGTCGGGCCAAGTTGAGAGCGTGGGCGACACCAAGGGGTTCCTCTTCAATTACGTAGTGAATGCGTTCTCCCGGCAAACCCTGTCCCACATGGCTTGCAATTTGGTCAACGAAGCGATTCGAGATGATGGTGATGTCTTTGATGCCGGCACGGCGAATGGTGCCCAAGGCGTAATCGATCACCGGTCGGTTGTGCAGGGGGAGGAGTGTTTTTTGCGTGTATTGGGTGAAAGGGTGGAGCCGTGAACCGTGGCCGCCTGCGACCAGGATGGCTTTCACCGTCATGAAAGGGAAACCAACGGAGGCGGCTTTAGAAGATGCTCATGTGTTTTCGTTTTCTTGTCCCTTTTCCATCAATTCCCGAAGGGCACCGTCTTTGGGGTTTCGCTCGAACCATCCGCTGGCGACGAGGTCGCCAAGACGCTCAATGCCCTCCTCGACCATGTCCATGTCGCGCTCTTCGGCGATGTCCCATTGGCGCTGCGCTTCCACAGCATAGTGCTGATTGGCCTCTTCAACCAAGCGTTCGGAAACCCGCAGTTCGTCTTCAAGACCTTCGTAGTCACCCTCGTGAAGAGAGGCATCGGTGCGTTCCACCGTGGGGTTGATGTCTGCCCCGTCGTCGTCAAAGGCTGGGCCCTTCTCATCCGTCCCACGCGTTCGTAGATACGGCTGGTTGGTCGTCATGCGACCGACGGTGGTTGATGCAAACGCCAGATGAAGATGGTCGGCTTCTGCAAGGTTCAGGTCAATCCCGTGCAGTTCATTCCAGCCAAACTCAATGCTGTCGAGTAAACCCGTCAACCGCTCTTGCAGGGTTTTGTTTCGATGCAAACTGAACCAGAGCATGATGAACCCAAGGGCGACCGGAATGGACAGGAACTGAACAATTTGGAGCGCGTCAACGCCTTGGAAAAAAGCGAAGATGGCGTAGGCATCTGCGAGGACGACCACGGCCCACAACACGATGGCTCTGTTTCGCTTGCTGACTCGTTCTTGTGCAAAGAACTGCTCAATCAGCGATTTGTTGTCCACCACGACCACCTAACGTTGTGCGATGGTTCGAATTTTATCGAGTGTTTCCTCGTTCAGTTCCGTCTCGGCATTCCATCCCATGTCTTTGAGGCCGTTGGCGATGCTGGCCTCAACGATGGTGTTCATTCGTTCCACGGCATACTGGAAGAGAAGACCGCACATCAACACCGTTGCAAGGCCAAATTCCCACCGCGTGAGTGCGGCGACGACCACGCCAATGAGCACAATGCCAATTCCAGAAGGCACCAAGCGCGAATTCAGTTTTGCGCTGGAGGCGTGAGCATCGAGAATGCGTTGTGCCCCTTCCTTTTTGCCCGCCATGGTGGTTGGATGAAATTCCTCAAGGTGAAGATGCCGCTTCCTCAGACAACCAGGCGTTGACCTCAGCGAAGGTGTCGGAGAGGGGCCGTTCTTGCCCCCCACCGTCTTGTACGAGCACGCTGTCGTTCATGGTGAAATGACCTCGGGGTTGAGCGATCAAGTGCTGCAGAAGGTCACTCATCGCTCGTTGCATGTTCGCGGTTTGCTCCACCTGCATGTTGAGCAGACGTTCCATGCTGTCGAAGACCACGTCGTTTCGCTCGTGCCGTGCTTCAAGTGCTCGTGATGCAGCAGTCATCGCTTCTTCCTGACGTTTGAGCAACTCCCTCGCTGCTGGACTGCCCACGGCATCACGCCGCTGCAACTCCTCAATGGCGTTGTTCAATTCCAAATGCCGTCGGGTGAGGGCCCGCTCCAGTTCCTCAACCTGCGAATTTGCGGAGCGAAGTTGCTGTGCAAGCTCTCGACTGTCTCGATGCATCCGCCGAAGCTCGGCGCCATGATGCGTTGATTCAGACAAAAAAGCAACGACGATAGCGACGCCCAAGGCCATTTCAGGATGCACCATCATTGCCGTTGCTGAAAACCATGCCACACTGCCCCAAAAAACCGAACGTACGATGCCCATGTGGTTACATGGGGGGGCGGACATAAAGTCCGTCGTTGGGACTGCCGAGGGACCCCTCACTGCGGGATGAGAATGAAACAATCGTCGTCGACTTCCAAGACCATGCCGGTGCTCAGCAGGTGGTCAAGAGCCTCATCGGTCTCATGATCTTCAATGCTGGACGAGCGGGTGTGGTTGAAAATGACCTCCAAGGTGGCCACGGGCTCGCCGCTTGCCAAGGCTTGCTCAATGCTCATCACGACCGACTGGCAAGCGATGGCGAGAAGGGGATCGTCGGTGTTGGCCTCGGGCAGGAGGTCAAGGAAGATGTTGGACGGGTGCTGCTCTTGGTCTTCATTGGAGTTGGAAAGGGGTTCAGTTGCCCGCTCACCCAAACCCCGTAGGGCGTGGGGTTCGTTGAGGTCAAAGCAGTCAAACAGATTGCGTTGATGCGGATCTTCCTCCTCATCCGTCGTTGAATCACGCGGTTCCAAACGGCGTCCGAGGTCATCCAACCGCTGCAGACGCTGGTCGATCATCACCTTCTCCCTCAACAAATCAATGGCGATCAAATCCATCGTCATGTTCGCTTGTTCCACCAACCAGTCATGCACGTTCCACTGGGGATTCACGCCCATCATGGCATCGGCCAATTGACGAACTTCGTCGGGCAGGTCATCAAGAGAAACACGCCGTTCCTGCCTGTTTTTGTGCTCATCTGCCATGATTCTCCTTCCCACTTGACAGCCTATGAAACATCCCCCCGCCGTTCAAGAAATCCTCCCTTTTTCCAATCCAAACCCGAATCAACATGCCCATGCCAGTCTCCTTCTCGCGCCATTTCTCCGTTCCGTTGAAAGGGTCGCGTTCATGTAGAAGCGTCATGTGCGACGGTGCATGAGTGACCATCGCATCACGGTTCTGCCAGGCGACGGGACGGGCCGAGAAGTGGCGCTTGAAGCCCAACGCATTCTCGACACCATCCAAGCACACTCCAATCACGGCTTTGTTCAAACGGTCATTCCCTGCGGTGGCGAACACTACAAAGCCACGGGAGAAGAATGGGCCGAAGGCTCGTTTGATTTTTGCAGAAACGAAACCGATGCCATCTTTTTGGGAGCCATAGGGTATCCGGGGGCACATCTTCCGAACGGCGATCTTGCTGGTGGATCCGTTATCCTCGGTCTGCGCAGCGGACTTGATCTCTATGCCAATGTCCGTCCCATCAAACTCTACGAAGGCGTTCCTCACAAAATCCACGGGGGGTTCCGACAAATTTGGGAGCCCGGCATGGTTGACATGACCATCCTTCGAGAGAACACGGAAGGGCTCTACCATGCTCTTCTTCGTCGCTCCGCCGACAGGGCTCAGGGCCGTGAGGAATACGAGCCCGAACCGATGACCTTCCCGGGCCTTGATGGAGAGGTTGCTTACGACCCACGCCCGATTTCTCGCAACGGTTCGGAGCGCCTGATTCGTATGGGCTTTGAAATCGCAGAAACACGAAACGGCGCACCCGCCGATGGCGTTCGTCGAGTTTCCTGCATCGACAAATCCAACGTTACGCGTGGATGTCAACTCTTCCGTTCGACGTTTGATGATGTCGCAGCAGAATATCCGGGCACGGAGGCTGATTACGGCTATATTGATGCGTTCATGCAGTGGATCACGCGGTCCCCAGAACACTACGACACCGTGGTGACGTCGAACATGTTCGGCGACATCTCAACCGACCTCGGCGCTGTCCTTCAAGGGGGCATGGGCATGGCTGCCTCAGGCAACATTGGCGACGACCATGCCTTCTTCGAACCCGTTCACGGCTCCGCTCCAAAGCACGCCGGTCAAAACAAAGTGAACCCCATTGCGTCCATCAACTCCGTTCAGATGATGATGGAATACCTTGGTCGCAAAACCAACGATGAGGATTTGATTGAGATCGGGCGCCTCATCGATGAGAGCGTCGCTGAACACCTCAAGGCAGGCAACATGTTGACCTACGATTTGGGCGGAACAGCATCCTGCTCTGCCGTCGGAGAGAGCATTGCCCAGCGTCTTGCACAAAAACTCAGCGAGCGCTGAACTCATTCAGATTTGAGTGATTGGAGCATTTCCGACAGTCCCTCATCGAGAATTGTTTGGTGATTGTAGGCTGGGTCCTGAGGGATACGCCCTTCTTCATGAGCGATGTCCAGCATGTTGTTCAACGCTCTCGAAAGCTCATCCACAACGGTGATGCTCGCTTGTTGGGCCGAACGGGACAGTGGATTCAAATCGATGACGATCACGTCTTTTTTCATGGCGACCAACGCTTGACAGCGGTCCCCATCCTCAAGTGGAACGAGGATTGCATCGGCGTCCAATATGCCGTCCTTATGACACGCAGCCCTCGGCCCCTTCAGGCCTGGAATGGACGCATCAGGTGCATCACCATAAATGACAACATCAAGGTCAAGCGCCCTTTTTCGCTCGTTCATGTGGGTTAGAATGGCCGCCATGCGTTCGGGTGTTCGGTAGAAAATGTTCACTTCAACGGGACATTCCAAAGCCTCTGCTAAACGCAACATTTCATCGCAAGCCAGTGCAGCAACGTTCCCGTTGATGCTCAACACGGGTCGTTCAGCAGCTTGGAGTGTAGCAAGGGCCTGACGAGCGGCCTTCATGGCGCTGGCCGTTGTTCGTTCGCCCAGAAGGTAGTCAAACGCCTCTCCACGACCGTGTGCAATCATGGCGCTGTCGGCCAGCATGCCTCGCTTGGCGGCCACTTCGAGCCGATGGCGCATCAACAACGAAGCATAACGTGGATGACTCGGGTCCGCCGCAATGTTGTCCACGGTATCGCCTCACAGACCTTTGACGAGCATGCTCACGTCCAAAGGCGATACGCCCCTGTTCACAACGCTTGTAGAAACAACATCCAATCCACACTCATGCCATGATTTGAGGTCGTTGAACACAATGCCGCCGCTGGCTTCCAAAACGACGTGTTCCCTCACGCCCTGGTCTTCCATCTGTTCGCTGACGGCTTTGCATTGTTCGGGCGTAAAGTTGTCGAGCATGACAACCAACCTCTCCAACCCTTCCGCAGGTCGTCGTTGGGACCAAACCATGGCCGCCATCAAGGCCTCCTTATCCGTGCGCGTCTCGACCTCAAGGAAGGCCCCAGTCGTGCTCATGTCCACTTCTTGAAGGTAGGTCACCAGGCGTTCAACGTGCGTATCGAGGTGCTCATGCATGGAAGCCAGGTCGTTTTCCTTCACCATCATGGCATCATCCTTGGAGAGGCGATGGGTCAACCCTCCACCCATGTGAACGGCCCATTTATCGAGCAGGCCCCAAACCGTCTTGCGCGTGCAGGCGATTTGCTTTGGAGCGATTGCGGACCATTTTTTCGTTTCCGTGGCGATTCCAGAAAGTTGTCCCAGGGCGTTGAGCGCGATCCGTTCGACGGCCAAAACATCGTCCCGACTGCCAGAAAACACGGCGACTTCGTCGCCCGAAGAGACCCGTTTTCCATCACCTGCGAACCAGGACACCCGTACGGAAGGTGCCCAAATTTGCAGGATGTAATCCACAACGGCGCAACCGACGATCAAACCGTCTGCCCGAGCAAAAACGGTGGCTTCGATGGACGGCCCGCCTCCAGAAAGGGGCATGTCGATGCCGTCATCACCCACCATGGCGCTGACCCATCGGTCAATGCTGGCCATCAATTTCCTGCTCGGCCCGTCTTCCATGGTCCACAGTTCATGCCCACGGTCGTGAGGCAGGAGGGGGGCGTCGGCCATGGTGAATGGAATGCGAACGTCCTCTTGAAAGCACCCCTCCAACGACCTTTTGACGCACACCTCATCGCGCGCCCATGGCTCGTGTGACGGTGGTGGGGGCAGGCATTGCCGGTCTGACCGCCGCGCTCTATGCCGTGACTGCAGGCCATCATGTGGTGGTGTTGGACCGCACGAACCGACTTGGCGGTCGGGGGACATCGCAGACCGTTGAAGGGGCGCCGTTTGGATACGGTCTCCACCTGCTTCAAAAACGCGGGCCGCTGATGAAGGTCATCAAGAAAATCAGCCGTTTGCCGCTGGTGCTGTCTTCACCCCGTATGGACCGACTTCACGTGGTAGGAACGGGGCCGCTTCGTCCGCGCAACAACGTACGTCTGGCTGCCCAACTTCGGCGGGAACTGCGCCGCGCTGACCCTCAGTCGAACGCCGCCATGGGCGCCGCCTTCCTGGCCGGTTCAGGACAGGTTCGTTTTGATGAGCGCTATGTTGCCCTGCAAAAACACCGTCTCGCCGTGGTTGGAGAGGGCTGGGCAGGGCTCGTTGGACGGATGGCTGCGGCGCTTGACGAGGTGGGTGTTCTCATTGAACCCAACTGTACGGTCACCTCCATTGAGCAAGGGTGCGTGATGCTCGAAGACGGGCGCAAATTCCAGAGCGATACCATCGTGCTCGCAACAGGAAAGGCACAAGCAGCACGGTTGCTCAACCCGCTTGACGACGAGGCTCTTGAAGGGGTGAACTCGCATCGTGCCATGACTCTTGACGTGTTGCTTTCTTCTCGTCCGCTCGGTGAACGACACGGTATCGTTGACGTTGACGAGGGCGCCTACATCGTCGACAAGGCGAACATCCAACCCAGACTGAACCTAACAGGCGCATTGCTTTCGGCCGTGATGATTGAACGTCCAAACGAATCCAGCGTTGAGCTTCAAGAACGATTCAATGTTTTTTTGGAACGCACGGCCAAGGGATGGCAACATCACGTCATCCATCAGCGAAAGCAAGACACCATCACGGTACAAACGTCAGGGAACAAGCCCGCCTACGATCGCTACAAAACAAGCGGCGTACTGCTGGCAGGAGAATGGGTCGAGAGCGACCATGTGCTCGCAGATGCAGCCGCTGCAACCGGCCGCCTGTGCGGGCAGAACATCCCTTGAACGCTTATTCACCGTCGCCGGCCACGGCGTAGCATGCGCTTTGTTTCATGGAACGTGAACGGATTACGAGCCGCCATTCGAAAAGGAATCGACGACTACTTTGCATCGTTGAACGCTGACGTCATGATGCTTCAGGAAACACGGACCCTCCCCGAACAACTTCCCAAGGATTGGGCGTGGCCACAAGCATGGCAGGTTTCGCTTCATCCTGCAGAAAAAAAGGGGTACTCTGGGGTGGCAACCGGTACCGTAGGGTCCCATACTGTTCTCGCCACCGGAAAGGGCGGGACGATTGATGCGAACGACCTTGAGGGGCGCGTCCTCGTTTGCGAATTCAACGGCGTGGTGTGCATCAACACCTACCTGCCAAGCGGTTCCAACAAAGAAGAGCGTCAGACCTTCAAGGAAGGTTGGATGGAGGAATGGCGTCAATTCATCCGACCCTACATGAACGACCATCGCCCGGTCGTGGTTTGCGGGGACCTCAACATCGCCCACACGGAAGATGACATTTGGAATCCCAAAGGGAATGCCAAAAATTCTGGCTTCCTCCCTCACGAGCGAGCATGGTTTTCTGACCTTCTCTCCGACGGATGGGTTGACGCCTTTCGCGAACAAGCGGGCGAGGGCACGAAGATCTACTCCTGGTGGTCAAACCGAGGTCAGGCGAGAGCAAAGGACAGAGGATGGCGTATTGATTACTTCCTCCTCAATCCAGCGGCGGCAGCGGCCTTAATCGACTGCACCATTGTGCGTCAGGGCGGTCTTGACGTTTCAGACCACGCACCCGTCGTCTTGGACCTTGACCTCTAATCATCGGTTCGTCCGAACCGGTGGCGGAGTTTGGAAACCACCCAGTATGCACCGTCTCGTAGCGGGAGCGGAACCAGCCAAGCGAGTGGAAACCACATGGCGTAGTACCACTTCATGGTCAAAAGCAAACGAACGGCGCCGGCGGAACGCACGTAGGTTGTTCCGTTTCGAACCACGTAGAGCGAGTCCATCTCCTGAAGACGTTGTGGAAAGGTGGCGATCATGGCCTGACCTTCCTCGGATTGGATGCCCACGATGTCCAACACCGCTCGGTTTGAGGTTCTCCGCCGCAAAAAGCGGGCAAGGCCATTGCACATGACACAATGAGCGTCAATGAGCACCGTGGTTTTGCTCATGGTTTCACCCGTTGTGTTCCTCTTCCAGAGCGCTGAAGGCCACAAGCAACGCATCAACACGGTCTCGCAGCGCCTGGAGGTCGCGCTCCTGCACCTCAACAGACAACGTCGTTTCGTCATCGACCTGCTCAAGGAGGGGGGCGTGTCCGTGCTCACTCGCTGCAGCCGCGAGGGCTTTGGCGAGGGACGCATCGCCCGACCATCGGACCGTCATGACGTGGGCTTCTGTCATGGGCCTGCCTTGAGGTGGGCTGATATGAGACTAACCGTCCCCCGTGGCATGGCACAGCCGCCCGATGACCCGTTTGTGGTTGCGGGGAGCGGCGGTGTGGTGCTGGGCGAAGCCCGTACCAACCACGAAGGCCGACGAGCCCTGCTCCTCGTGCGAGGTGCAGAGGACACCACGGAACTTCGTTTGCTGGCAGAAACCATGGGAATCACCATCGTTGAAACCGTGCTCCAATCCGGGCAGATCGACCCGAGAACCTACCTCGGAAAAGGACGTCTTGAGGACATCGCCGATGAGCGAAACAGCACCCTCTCCGGCCACCCCTGGCAGGGAGTGGACCTTGCCATTATTCACACCAATGCAACGCCCCGTCAACTGGTCGGCGTGAGTCAAGCACTCGGCATTGAAGTGTGGGACCGAGTGCGACTCCTTCTCGCCCTCTTCACCGCTCACGCCTCGTCGGTTGAGGCACGAACGCAGGTTCGAATTGCGCAATTACAATCCGACCGAACGATCCTCAGGGAGTTGGCTCAACAACAGACGACGGGCGAGCGAGCAGGATACGGCGGTGGCGGTGTCACGGCGTTGCAGGGAGTGCTCACAAATTTGGGCAGAGAGTTGACAAATTTGCGTCGCCGTCAGAAAAAACACGCCAATGCCCAACGAGAACATCGCCGCCAACGAACGCGCAGCGGCGCCATGACCGTCGGGTTTGTTGGCTACACGAATGCGGGCAAATCCTCTCTTTTTCAGCACCTATCGGGCAAATCCGTCCTCGTCGAGGACCAATTGTTCTCCACGTTGGAGACGACTGTGGGGCGTATGGAGAAGAGCCCCAGGATTCTTCTTGCAGATACCATTGGATTTATTGATAATATACCTAATGCCACACTATCAGCATTTAAATCAACTATTGCTGAGGCAATAGATGCCGATTTAACGCTCATTTTGCTGGACACGTCAGACTCCCTCTCAGAAATGGAGCGAAAACTCGAAACGACCCGCCGTGAGGTGCTTGAACGGCGAGAACAAGAACCGAACCCGCTCGAGGAGCTTCGCCCACCCCACGTAATATTGACAAAAACCGACAAGGTTTCTCCTTCACAGCAACAGGCTGCCTCCGACCTTGTTGTTCGCCATGGATTTGCCGCTCCTGTGGCCATTTCATCGATGACGGGCGATGGCGTTGAGGTGCTTCAGCACTTCATACGAGAGCAACTCTTCGGTCAACCCATCACCGTTGAAATTCATCCTCCCACCTCCTCATCAGCCGATGCGAGCGAGCGAATTGCGTCGGAACTCTACGACCTTGGCATGGTGGAAACCGATTCGAGGACGGAGGGCGGTGTTTTCACGCTCGTTGTGTGGATGGCGTCAGCCAGCCAGGCACAGTTTGCTGCACGTTGGAATCAACGCATTGACATCAAGTAGGGCGGCGGGCTCCCACACAGCATGGCGGAGGACGCTGAGGACGACAGCACGTACCTCGATGAGGTGGTGGACGAAACCCCGATGCTCTTCGCCTCTTCCGATGCGGTATTGACCGTTGAAGATCCGAATCTTCACCCCATGGGAAAAGCCACCGCAGTGTTTCTTTTGTTCACGTGCCTGATGGGGTTTCTCAACGGCTTGGACTATGCTTCACCCAACGACGGGCTGGTTCGTCCTGACGAATTTGTCTACCGGTTGGCGCTCACGGCTCCCGACGACACGGCGACGTTCAGAGGAACGGTGGTGGATGAGAACGGGCAACCGCTTGAGAACGCCACCGTTTACCTTTCTTGGCTTGATGAGGCCACGGGTCTTTGGGTATCTGAAGAAAACGAGACGGACGCTGCTGGTGGGTTTTCTTTTGAGAAGTTGGACCCCGGTTTGATTCGAGTGGATCTCATCGTGGAGCGAGACGACCATCGTGACGTCTTCTCAAACCGAGTTCTTCTCTCGCCCCCTGCACTGATTGAGCCCATTGGTTTCACCACCATTGATTTTGAATTCCCTTCCCCTCTTGCTTTTTCTGAGCAACCCTGTGAAGGCAACGTTTCTGAATGCGAGATTCGCACGATTGACATGACGCCCACACAGATGGACCATCCGTTGATGGATCCGAGCGCAGCCACCGGCTACGTTCTCGTCGGCTTCGGTTTCATGGGCGTTGCACTCATCGCCGCTGGGTTCTCTCTTTGGGCCCTGAAATCTGGCTCGGTGGTTTTGCTTCGGACATCTTCGGTACTGGCCTTCTTCACCATGGGCCATTACTATTCGGCGTGCATCTTTGGTCTGCTGGCGTTTGTGCTGACGTTCGCCATTCCACGACGTCGCATTCCTTTGGTCTGAAGCGTTCAAGACCACTGCACGGCACCGGTGTCGACGTCGTAAACGGCGCCGTGAACGGTTACGCCGTCCTTCAACATTGGATGAGCCTGAAGTGCGCTCACGTCCTCTGCCAGTTTGGCATGAGCGTCTGCAATCATCCTCGGTTCAAATGAGGAAAAATCCTTCCCGCTCAATTCGGTAAGTGTCGCTTGAACATCGCTCACGGAAAGGCTTGCCATGGCACATCGCGTGTGGGGCATGATGACAATGCATTCGCAATCAAGCAAATAGCTCGCCAAGACGATGTCCTTGGTGACTTCGGGATTGAGCTGTCCACCAGCGTTTCTCACCACTTTCATATCGCCTTCTTTGAGCCCAAAAACGGCATGGGGGACGATACGGGAGTCCATGCAGGTGAGCAGCAACAAACGCTGTCCAGCCTTTCCGGGAACGCCCTCGGCGTCAAACGAAGCGACGTACTTGGCGTTTGCAGCACGGAGTTCTTCAATCAGCGCAGGGGCTTCAGCCATACTCCAAAGGCTCCAAAGGTAGCATTTTGTTCTTGCTTGGGATTTGGGTCGGCGAAATCCAATGCAACACCATGCAACGAGGCGACCCCCTTATGGTGGTGAACAGCGCCCTCGTTTCATGGACCTCAGCACCGCTACGTGGATGGTCCGTCACCTGGACCAACCTGTTTCCATGGTCCACATCACCCCACAACGAGGTGTGTTTGCTGGAGGATGGGACGGTCAGTTGGTGCACTGGGACGACCAAGGCGAACAGCGTTGGCGTGCGCAAACCAACGATCGCATCAGTTCCATCGCCTTGAGCGACGATGCAGTGGTGGTCGCCAGTGGGCTGCATGTGGTCGCTCTCGACCGTACCAGCGGGGAGGAGATGTGGTCGGCTGCTCTCGAGGGGAGTGCGGACGAACTCGTTTGGTGGCAAGGCGACCTCGTGGCCGTCTCGTCGGTTTACGATATCGAACACAACGACTTCATCGAATCGGCCGTGTGGCGGTTCTCACCCGATGGTGAACTGCTTTGGGTTGAACGCATGGACGAGCGACCCTGGACCCTTGTTGAGGTTGAGGGCAACCTTCTTGCCGGCCTTGGGCGCCCCCGATGCGGCTACATCGATGTTTCACAGAAGCCTCCGTTTGACCACACCAAACCTCCGACGTCTTCACCGACCACCTGCGGTATCTCAGGTCGCACCCAAGCCTTGTTTGGACAAACAGACGGCACCGTGGTCAATCAGCAAGGCGACGTTCTCTCCACTGAACAAGGGGCGGTAGAACACCTCACGTGCATGGTCAAGGGCTACGTTGCAACCACCGACGCCGGCCATGCTGTGGGCCGAACGGACTCGGGCGAGCAATGCTGGTCGTCCGACGGCCATCCGGTGTCCGCCCAAATCGAAGCCATGGAACATGACGGCGCATCCCTGCTCTGGCTTGCTCGGGGTGAGGGTTTGTCGAGTACGGTTGACGTGTGGGCCACCAATCGAGGTGGAAAGGTCGCCTTTGGGACGTTTTCCAAGGTACGAACCATGCACGGGACCGAAGAACGAGCGGCCATCGGATGCGAAGATGGAAGCGTGATGGTGTGGGACCGCGAGATGCTCCATCGACGCCTCAACGACGACAAACCGCTCGCCGCAGAACCCGCAGACGACCGAACCTCGGCCCTTCAGGCCAAATTACGGGCACTTCGTCGCTGAATCATCCCTGTTTTGGGCCAGTCATCTGCTCGGGGCGCACCCACGCATCGAACTCCTCGTTGGTCAGATAGCCGAGTTCAAGAGCCGATGCGCGCAACGTCGTTCCTTTTTCGTGAGCGTTTTTGGCGATCTTCGCCGCCTTGTCGTAGCCAATGTGGTTGTTGAGGGCGGTGACCAACATCAGCGAATTCTCCAGATGCGACTGAATGTTCTCTTCAACGGCCACCAATCCCTCAACGCAACGGGTGCGGAAGGTCCGACAGGCGTCGGTGAGCAGGTCCACTGAATGCAGGAAATTGTGAATCATCATCGGCTTGAACACGTTCAATTCAAAGTTGCCTTGGCTCCCACCGACGGTGATCGCAGCATGGTTGCCCATGACCTGGCAGCACACCATGGTCATCGCTTCGGACTGCGTCGGATTCACCTTTCCGGGCATGATGGAGGAGCCCGGTTCGTTGGCGGGCAGGGCCAATTCACCCAGTCCGCAACGCGGACCCGAGCCGAGCCAGCGGACGTCGTTGGCGATTTTCATCAACGATACGGCAAGGGTGTTCAGCGCTCCTGAGGCGGCGACGATGGCGTCGTGTGCAGCCAGTTGGGCGAACTTGTTTTCCGCCGAGCAGAAGGTTAGGCCGGTGATGTTGGCGATTTCATCCGCCACCATTTGAGCAAAGAGCGGGTGGGCGTTGAGACCTGTGCCGACCGCCGTTCCACCGAGCGCCAGTTCAAACAAATCGTCGAGCGCGAAATCAAGGCGTCGGAGGTCAGCGTCGAGTTGAGCAACCCATCCCGATGCTTCTTGGCCCAGGGTCAGGGGAACGGCGTCCATGAGGTGCGTTCGTCCGATTTTCACAATACCCTTCCATTCGATGGCCTTTGCCTCCAGCGCGTTTCGCAGGGCGCGAACGCTCGGTAGCAACCGATGAGTAAAGGCTTCAGCCGCCGCAATGTGCATGGCGGTTGGAAAGGTGTCGTTGGACGATTGAGCTCGGTTCACGTGGTCGTTGGGGTGAACGGGGGTTTTGGAGCCCAATTCCCCGCCAGCAATTTCGATCGCACGGTTGGCGATGACTTCGTTGGTGTTCATGTTCGACTGTGTACCGCTTCCTGTTTGCCACACGCGAAGGGGAAAGTGGTCGTTGAGATGCCCTTCCAGCACTTCCTGGGATGCAGCGATGATGAGGTCGCCCACTTCAGGGTCGAGTTGTTTGAGGGCCACGTTGGTTTTGGCAGCCGCCTGCTTGAGCACGCCGAAGGCCCGAATCACGCCGGTTGGCATGGTGTCGTGCCCGATGTCAAAATTGAGCAGCGAACGGGCGGTTTGGCAGCCATAATATCGGTCGCTGGGCACTTCCAATTCACCCATCGTATCGGATTCCTTTCGCACGCCTCCTTCTGGAGCCGAAGCGGGAGGGGCGTTCACTGAAACAGACACATCAGGCGGCGATGGCTGGGAGAGGCCTTGCTCAATCAACTTGGCAATGGTGGCCGAGCGTCCGTTTTTCCGACCTTTACCGACCTTTCTGTCAAGTTTTTTTGCCAATGCCTCGGGGATGCTGATGCTGATGATACGCCGGTCGCCGGCACGATGTTTAGCCATGCAAATATGTCGCAGACGGCATTTAATAAATATGATGAAAGACACATCACGCTTTCATGCCTTCACGACGGATTTGAGAATGCGCAACGTGGTGCTTTCACCTGGCGTCATGTTGCCCATGGCGCGCATGTCTGCGAATTCAGCCCAAGCCTCGTCCAAACGCCCGTCGGTCCAAGCATCGAGGAACCACGGGTGGATGTAGGAGGAACGGCACACGGTTCGAGTATTGCCCAAATTGGCGGCCACGGTGTCAATGACGGCCAACATGGCTTTGTTGCGGCCGGTGTCGGTCGTGGGAACTTCCCAGTCGCCTTCGGACCACAATTTGTCCATGGATTCCACCGAGGGAATGGACTTCAGCCACTTCTTCATCTCGCCCGCCGTTCGTTTTGTGGACAAAAACGCCAACCGTTCCGCACAACGGGACGTCGCCGCCCACGTGCGGAAATTCTTCGCCGTGAATCCCATGCCGCTTGAGGCGCGAATGTACTGATTGATGTGCTCAGCTTTGAGGTCAACCTCGTTTCCTGCTTCTGAAATGTACATGAACAAATCAGCGTCTTTGGCGCCCAAACGGTTGGTCTTCAGAATCAAATCAACCAGATGATCGTCTTCAATGGTGATGTCCCAGTCCTTTCCGGATTTTCCAGTGAACGAAAACACCACGTCGTGTCGTCCTTCTGCATCATCGCCCTTGATGTGCTTGACGTGCATCGATTTGAGCGTGGTCAGGCCGTAGGATTCGTTGGCGCGAGCGTACTCGTCAGAACCCACACGAATGTTGTACAGGTCCATGAGGCGGACGACAAGGGCCGCTACGGTGTCGAGACTCATATCGCCAGCATCGATGTCCCTTGCTACTTGACGGCGAAGCCGTGGCAACTGCGAGGCAAAATAGACCACATCGTCGTACTTCATTTCCGTCGTGATCTCCGTCCAGTCGGGATGGTAGCGGTATTGCAACCGACCTTTCACGTCCCGACCTGTGGCCTGAATGTGGCCCCGAGGGTTGGGACAAATCCACACGTCTTCCCATGCCGGCGGTAGACCCATGGCGTTCCATCGGGCGACCACCTCTTCCTCCTCAACGGGTTCACCGTCCGGGGCGATGTATTCCCATTTCACTTCGCCCTCCTCGGTGGCGATGTTCCGCCGTGTGATTCCACGCAAAGAGGGGTCACTTCGGACGAGGGTTGCACGTCGCAACGCTTCATCCGCATCCACGGGCATGGAATTTTGCCGTGCTCAACAGGTCATGAACTTAGGGGCGATTATGATTTGAGAAAGCCAGGACCGATACCCACACTGCACGCACCGTCGGCGTAAACGCCTCGATACATCAGCATGGTTTGGAAGGGCATCACCACCTCACCGTCGGTGTTGACGGCAATGAGCCCGCCCCGCCCACCGAGCGGAGCCACCTCGTCAAGCACGCGCTCGGCCGCTTCCTCGATTCCGATATTTCGGTGCTCCACGGCCATCGAATGGGCAGCAACGGTGCGGATGAACGCTTCACCAACGCCGGTGCATGAAACGGCTATCCTTCGGTCCGCCCATGTTCCAGCACCGATGATGGGGGTGTCGCCCACGCGACCAACGGGCTTCCCCGTCATCCCGCCGGTTGAGGTTGCAGCGGCCACACGACCGTGAACGTCCAAGGCAACGGCCCCAACCGTACCCCACCCCTCTTCTTCACCGTCGTGGTCAAGCAGTGCATCCTCCTCATCGGTGGCACCGGGGCGCAGACGCTGCGATTTCCATTTCTGCCATTGCGCACGACGCAGGTCGGTCTCAAACCACGATGCATCCATCTGTTCGACTTCGTGTTTTTTCGCAAATGCATCGCCTGCAGGCCCAGCCAGCATCACCGGCCAGCCTTGTTTGAGGAGCCGATGAGCCGCACGAATGGGGTGGCGTGTGGTGGAGAGTCCAATGACCGAACCTGCGGCCCGATCTTCGCCGCGCATGATGCTGGCATCCATGCCAACCCGACCGTTTTCGTCCAGCACCGAGCCACGACCGGCGTTGAACAACGGTTCGTCCTCCATCGCTTCAACCGCAAGCGTCACCGCCTCCAAAGCGTTCAATTCGCCAGCATGCAGTCGTTCGCCGAGATCGTTGAGCAACGTTTCCATGCAGGCCACGCGTTGGGGATCTGCGTCGGTCATGCCGCGCCAAGGACCGTCGCCACCTGCACCACCGTGCACAGCGAGGACGACCACGTATTCACCTCACTCGATGACGCTGCAGCGGATGATTTGCTGGGGCTCTGCCGGGCGGTCTCCTGGGAGTTTACGGCAGCGTTCGATGGCCTGAACGACATCCATGCCTTCGCTGACAGCGCCAAACACGGCATGGTTGCCGTTGAGCCATGGCGTGGGCACGGTCGTCAGGAAAAATTGGGAGCCACCGGTGTTGCGACCAGCGTTCGCCATCGAGAGCACGCCGGGCTTGTCGTGCTTGAGGGCGAGGGCCGACGGTTCACAGGGGATTTGCCAGCCTGGCCCTCCGGTACCAGCTCGGCGAGACATCGGGTCCTTGGAATGAGGGCAGCCGCCTTGAATCATGAAGTCTTCAATGACGCGGTGAAAGTGGAGACCGTCGTAGTGGCCCATGTTGACGAGTTTGACGAAATTGGCGACGGTGTCGGGAGCACTGCCGTGGAAGAGGTCGATGGTGATGTTGCCTGCGCTGGTTTCCATGAGAACTTGCATGACCACACCACAGAGCGGCACTTGAAGAGGATTTGCATGCCTTGATGCGAAGCACATGTTCATAATGGGCGTTGAAAACGAACACTCATGACGCACCTGCTTGACGAGCCGTTTCCCATGATGGACGGAGAAACAACCACACTGCGGGACCTCGGTGGTGAGCGCTGGCTGGTGGTGAACGTCGCCAGCGCCTGTGGTGCCACCCCTCAATACGCAGGTTTGCAAGAACTTCACGAGATGCACGATGACCTAACCGTCGTCGGGTTCCCTTGCAACCAATTTGGGGCGCAGGAGCCCGGAACGCATGAGGAAATTTGCGACTTTACCTCCTCCAAATACAACGTCTCTTTTCCGCTGACAGCGAAGGTCGATGTGAACGGGCCCAACCGGCTTCCCCTGTTTGACCGCCTCTGTCAGACCGCTGCGGATGGCGGTGAGCCCGGTGATGTGCGATGGAACTTCGAGAAGTTCCTTATTGACAGCGATGGAACCGTGCAACGCTTTTCCACCCGTGCACAGCCTGATGCTTTGGGTCTGTGATCACGGTTTTTTGTAGCGCCGTTCCTTCAAATCGTTTTGATATCGTTTGCCAAACGAGGACCCGTGTTCTGCAATCCACGTTGAGAACAAGCGTGTACCGTTGGGAGGCGCATCCGACGCCATCAGCCCTTGACGCAGCCCCTTGATCTCCGCCCGAGTGATGACATCGTCCTGCAAGAACACCCCCAACAATCGCCCGAAAAGCCAGGCGCCGAGGGGAGGCATGGGCAGAATCAATCGTTTGAGCCCCATTGATTTGGCCATCATGCCGATGTATTCCTTGTAACGAAAGGTCTCGGGGCCGGTCACGTCCACGACCGTGTTCTCCATCAATCGCCCTTGTTGGATGGCAACTTCGGCGACATCCTCCACGTGCACGGGTTGAATCGGATAGTTTCCAAAGCCGAACACGCCGAACACGGGAAACCGCCTCAACATCCACGCAATGTTGTTGATGAGCACGTTCCGTTGCCCACCAAACAACACCGTAGGCCGCAATATCGAGTAGGATAACCCAGAGGCCTTCAGCAAATTTTCAACCTGCACTTTCCCTTCAAAATACGTCCAATTTGGAGCCTTGGTTGGATTGGCGACTGAAAATTGAACGATGCGTTTCACCCCCGCCCTCTTGGCTGCCTCAAACAGTCGCAGCGTGTTTTCAACGGCCGTGTTGTGAGCAAATTGCTGCTGGCGCTTATTGTAGCGAACCCAGTAGGTGTTGTAGAGAACTTCTGCTCCTCTCAGCGACTCCACCAGACGGTCCATATCGTTGAAATCCAACGCATGGACCTCCACGCGTCCGTCAAACGGATCGTCGCGTCCCACAGCGTTGGTCAAGGTGCGCACGCGGACGTTCTCGCTGAGCAGATGATGGGCGATCCACCGTCCAGAGTACCCGAAGGCCCCTGTGACGACGTGGAGAGGTCGGTCCATGGTCATCCATCGTCCCAGAGCCCATCAAACCCGAGGACGCGCCGAGATGACGACGGAAACGAACAGCGTTTGGCGCCCAGTTCTCACCCTCGGTCTTCATAGCCAATGGGTTGGAGGCCAAACCGGAACGGTTGGTCCGAAGGCATTGGTCCCGGGGTGTTCGTCCTTGAGGAAACGGCATGTCAACCTTCACCGAACTCCACCTAGACGAGCGTATTCTTGAAGCCCTTGACGGCGAAGGTTACCGCACACCAACTCCCGTCCAAGCCGAAACCATACCGGCTCTCATGGACGGTCGAGACGTGATGGGCATTGCTCAGACCGGTACGGGAAAAACCGCAGCGTTCGCCCTCCCCATTCTTCACCACCTTGCCTCGGAGCATCCGGGCGACTGGCGCCCGATTCGTGCACTGATGTTGACACCAACCCGTGAACTCGCGGCCCAAATAGGCGAACGACTGCGCGTGTACGGACGGCATCTTCCGCTGTACTCCACGGTGATTTTCGGTGGCGTGGGTCAATCTCCCCAAGTGAAGGCGTTGCGCCGGGGCGTTGATCTTCTTGTGGCCACCCCTGGGCGTCTCCTGGATCTCCACAACCAAGGCCATGTGGATTTGAGCGACGTGAAACACTTCGTTCTGGACGAGGCTGACCGTATGCTCGACATGGGTTTCAGCAAGGACGTCGAACGCATTCTCCGCCTTATGCCAAAACGCCGGCAGAACCTGATGTTCAGCGCGACCATGCCGAAAGCCATCGGAACTTTGGCCAACGAAATGCTCTACCAGCCCGTCAGCGTTGACATCAGCCCGGAAGCTCCGACCACGGACCGCATTGAGCAGTACGTTTCCTTCGTCCGAAAAGCGGACAAGCGCGAGCTTCTCATCGATTTGCTCGAAGGACAAATGGTGTCGTGTGGCATCGTCTTCACCCGAACCAAGCACGGGGCCAATCGGCTCGCGAAGCAACTCGAAAAGGTGGGTATTCCGGCCGATTCCATCCACGGCGACAAGAGCCAAACGGCCCGTACCCGAGCCCTCAACCGTTTCAGAAACGGCGAGGTGTTTGTGCTTGTGGCGACCGACATTGCCAGTCGTGGTATTGACGTTGAAGACATTACGCACGTGTTCAATTTTGATCTCCCCAATGAGCCAGAGGTCTACATTCACCGCATCGGCCGAACAGCACGAGCAGGACGCGAAGGCTTGGCCTATTCGTTTTGCGACGAGACGGAATCAGGCTACCTCGTCGGCATCCAACGGCTTTTGGGCCACGATATTGAAGTTCTCGAGGACCAGCCTTACCACTTTGAGAAAGCCCGTCCGAAACCCGGGCAGAAACCAGGGAAGGTCAAGGGCGCTCCCGTAGGAGGTCCTTCTCGCCGAGGAACGGGTCGAGGGCGAGACATGCGGCGCTACAACCGAGGCGGTCAGAAACGGAACGAACAACAGCAGCGTACAAACAAGGGACGTCATCGTGGTCGACAAAACAACGACCAGTCGCGACCTGGCCAACGCAGCGACCAACCCAACCGTCCCCCTGGGGGCCGCCCACCCAAAACCCACGGTCGGCGTGGCAGGCAACAGGGCCGGTCAAACGCTTCGAACCGTCAGTCATCCGATCGTTCGAACCGCTCTCGGCGTCAATCTCGTCGGGACGATAGGTCATGAGCCCCGCAGGGCAGACATGATGATTTGAGGGCGCTCAACACCCCTGTTTTGCGTCGTCTCTTGGACGGCTTCACACCAGCGGCGCAGGCGCAGCAGCGTTGACGTCAGCCGAAACGCCAGCTTCGTATCGCTTGAAATTCTCGTTGAACATGGAGGCCAACTTGTCGGCCGTGGTGTCGTAGGCCTCGCCGTTGGCCCAGGTGGTCTTCGGCTGCAAGACATCGGCGGGTACACCCGGGCAGGAGGTCGGGATTTCGAAGCCAAAGCGTTGGTCGGTGACGAATTCAACATTGTCAAGATCTCCGTCGAGGGCAGCGTTGAGCATGGCTCGGGTGTACTTGATTTTCATTCGGCTTCCCTCGCCGTAAGCGCCACCGGACCAGCCGGTGTTGATGAGCCAAGCCGTCGAGCCGTGCTGGGCCATCTTGTCCGAGAGCAAATCAGCGTAAACGCCGGGGTGCATGGGCATGAAGGGCTCACCAAAGCAGGCCGAGAAGGTCGCTTGGGGTTCTTTCACGCCGACTTCGGTACCGGCGACCTTGGCGGTGTAGCCGGAGATGAAGTGGTAAGCCGCTTGTGAGGGTGTCAGGCGGGAAATGGGTGGAAGAACGCCAAAGGCGTCGCAGGTCAGGAAGATGACGTTTTGTGGATGGCCGCCCTTGGAGTCAGCCGTTCGGTTGTCGATGAATTCAATCGGGTAGGAGCCACGTGTGTTCTGCGTTTTCGACGTGTCGTGGAAGTCGGGCACGCCCTCGCTGTCGAGAACGATGTTTTCCAGTACGGTGCCGTGCTTCCGAGTGGTACCGAAGATCGCGGGCTCGTCTTCTTCGGAAAGGTCGATGAGCTTGGCGTAGCAACCGCCTTCGAAGTTGAACACACCGTTGGCACCCCAGCCGTGCTCGTCGTCGCCGATGAGGGCGCGCTTTGGGTCGGCGGAAAGCGTGGTCTTCCCCGTGCCGGAGAGACCGAAGAAAATCGCCGTGTTCTCACCGGTGGTGTTGGCCGAACAGTGCATGGGGAGGATACCCTTCTTGGGCAGAATGAGGTTCATGACGGAGAATATGGATTTCTTGATTTCGCCTGCATAGCGTGTGCCGCCAATGATGACTTCTTTGGCAGCGTAGTTGACGATGACAAAGCACTGCGAGTTGAGACCGTCGCTTTCATCCGCTTCAAAGTGGGGCGCATGGAGGACCGTAAATTCCGGCTCGTGCTTGGCCAATTGCTCTTCACCCGGGCGAATGAACATGTTGCGGGCGAAGGTGTTGTGCCACGCATTGTGGTTCACCACGCGGATGGGCAGGGCTTCAGAAAAATCGGCGCCGCAGTACAAATCCTGCACGAACAGAGCGTCTTGTTGAGACAAGAACTCAACGACCTTGGCTCGCATTCGGACGAAGGTGTCCATGTCGGTGGAGACGTTGACATCTCCCCAGTTGATGTCGCTTGAAACCGAAGGCTCGTCGACGATGAACTTGTCGTTGGGGGAGCGTCCTGTTCGCTCACCGGTTTCGGTGACGAGCGCACCGTGAGCGCTCAACACGCCTTCACCACGTTCCACCGCAAGCGCAACCAAGTCTCGGGCTGGAAGGTTCCAGTACACCGATCCGCTCGGGGAAATTCCGTGGTCTGAGAGGTCTCCAGAGGGAGTACCGACAACGCCGCCCATGCCGAGCGTTTCCGCCGCCCCTCTTTGTCCCTTTTGGCTCAACGACAAGGGGCCCGAACGGTTCGGTTGGGCCTCTTGAAGGGCGAAATCCGCTGCAAGGGGTCACGGCGGGCGGTCAACTTCAAGTTGAAAGAGGCGAGTTCAACCGCATGGAGGAGGAGGCGGGTGAAGCCAAGAACTCCACACCAGAGGACGACGACGTCCTTCGAGAACAGTCCTTCAAACGCCCAACAGGGCTCAATCTTGATTCGTTCATGGTCTCAGATTCTGTGAACGGGCATGAAGACGTCGAAGCGTCGCCAGAACCCGTCTCACCCAAACCGTCCGATGCGGCCGTCGGTGAGGTTCGTGACCTCTTCACCATGGACGATACGAGGGAAAGGAATGCTGACCCGACGACGGAACTGGCCGTTCACGCCGAGCAAACCATCGGGAAGGGATTGGCGGTGGCCATGGTGGTGGTGTGGACCGCCATCGGGGCACTGGTCGGTACGGTGCTACCGCCGGTTCTTGGCGGGCTTGGTCTGCTGCTGATGGCGGGAGTTGGTCTGTACCTGGGTGAGCGCTGGATTCAGCGCAATTCGATGCACCTCTTGGGCATCACGTGGGTCATCATTTCGATGAAACTCCTCTACGGGCTGGCGCTTGATGCGTGGCGCTGGGGATGGCTGGACGGCCTCGACCTTCCCGAAAGCCAGGTCTTGGGCGCCTTGATGCTCGGACTGGTTGGATTGAACGTGGGGTTGGCCTTCCGCCACGACGAGGACGCCATCGCTGCTCAATCGGCATTGGTCCTGTTCGCCATTGGCAGCTCTGCGGGAGCCGTTTACGGAGAACTTGGCATTGCGGTTCTCATCGTGATGGCCATGGTGTTGATGCACGGATTAGCGCTTCTTCGCTCCTCGGGAAATTTGGCGAGTTTAGGAATCTCCATGTCGTACTTGTGGGTCGGCGTTCACGCCCTGTCCAACGATTGGACCGTTGTTTCTCTCACGTTGCTTCCCATCGAGAACGATTTGACGCTCTTCCTCCTTCTCAGCGTGGTGACCGCCGCTAACGCATCGATGGCAGCGGCGTTCGTTCACCACGAGAACTGGCTCAGTCAAGCGGTTGATGCGATTGGATTGGGCAAACCGGGTCTCTGGGCCGTCTCCGTTTCGCTGGGTATGGTCGGCGCCCTGATGGCGATTGCAGCCCATCGCGCAGAAACCGGCTATGCGCTTGCTCAATTGATGCTGCTCACGCTGGCGTTCACCTCCTCTTACCTCGTCGTGCGGGGCGTGGCATGGACGCGTTTGATGCCCTACGTTTTGGCACCCATGCCCTTCCTTATCGCCGCCTTGGCCCTTGTCAACACCGGCGTGTTCAACATCTCCTTTCCTTTCGACTTGGGCGAATATTCGGTGTTTGCATCGGCGACCGCCATTTTGTGCATCAGCGTCTTGTTGACCCACCAAGCCAGTGTCTCCGACCATGTGCTGTGGATGGGTTCGCTCGTGGTGGTGATCCTTCTCACCCTGCTCATTCCGGCCGAGGACGGCGGCCAAAACGCACGCCTGTTGTTGGCCACGCAGGGCGCGGTTTGGGTGGGACTGGGCTACGTTGCTGTCCTGCGAGCCTCCCCAAGCATGGCCGGTGTTGCTGTTCTTGCTCCCTATGCGTGGTTACTCCTCTTCGCAACGGATTTCGAGCAGCGCTTGGTCAATGCAGATGTGGTCCCCATCGTGCTCAACGAAGGAGATCTCGGCATCTGGATGTTGGCGTTGGTGGCGCAGCAAATCACGGTGAATTTCCGCATGGGAGAAGCCAATTTGAATCTCGCAGGCGGCTTATCAGGCCTGACCGAAATCAGTTCGCGCCTTCGGGATTCCGATGCTCTCAACCTCTGGAACCTTGGATTTGTGCTCTCATGCGTAGCGTTTCTGGCCGTCACTCGTCCCGGCGGGATGACGGCGCTGGGTGTCTTGGGGGGCATGGGCGCCTTGCTCCTTGCCCATGCCACCATGACCTGGTTGGGACGTCATCAAGGCCGACCACAAACCCTCGTGGTGGCGTGGTCCCTGGCCGCTCTCGCCATCGCTTGGCGATACGGTTTGGAAGCCGGATGGGCCACGGTCCTTACGGGGGGCAGCGTGTTGCTCGTGAGGGGTGCACTCGACCGAGCAAAGCAAGCGGATGAAGGCGGTGAGCACGACGCCACCCACCAAACGCTTCCCCGCCGCCTGCTCACGCTGCACCTCGGTATGATGACGGCGATGTTCATTGTCGTCGCCCTCGCTCCGCAGCGAACGGTGACGCTGACCGGTCAAAGCGCGCTCCTCACGACCGAACTCAACATGCAACTTCTTTCCCTCATGGGTGTGCTCTCCCTTTGTGTTTACATGCAGCGCCTGCAGGCGGTGGATGCGCTTCTCCCGCCCACGGTTGGCGCCATCGCTTTGCTCATCAGCATGGCCTTGGCGGGCCAAACCGCTGAGATGCCGTACGTTCAAACCACGGCACTCGGCATGTTCGTCGTGGTTGGCGCCTATTTGGCGTTCCAGGGCGACGTACGGTCTGGACTGAAGGCCGTGGCAGCGAAGGAAGAACGGCAAGCCGCCTTTGCAGAAAAGCGCGCTCGCATGCACACCCTCATGTCGGCCTCGACCAGCGATGGCGCGACCTCAGTGGCGTTGAAACAACTCGATGTGGACTTGTTGGAACGGGCTCAGCGCCAGAAAAAGCGAGCGAAGCGCGCCGACGTGAGTGCAGAGGACGACCTGCTTGTTGGTGACATCCACTACCGACCCGTGGTGCTGCTGCTGTTCCTCGTCGTGGCGTTCATCGGTTCCATGTGGGTGGCCTACGCCACGCCTTACGGCCTTCATGCCCTCGTTTTCAGTGCTGCCTTTGCCGTTGTCCTCGTGGGCTTGACGCGCCTACGGGCCAACACCATCGGACTGCGCTTACCCGATGTGGCTGGTGTTGAACTTCCCATCATGGTCGCCATGGGCGGTATGGTGTTGGTTCACCTTGCAGGGCGGATGACCACCGGCGTCCTTTCGGACGATGCCGTCCATGCGGTGGTGCTCACCATCACGTTGGCCCTGCTGGCTGGCATGGGCCTCATGGGCCGCAACGACCTCGGGCTGCGAATCCCCAGCGCTCTCGAAGCCCTGCTCGGGTTGCTGGTGTTGGACAAAGTCCTCTCCATCCTGTTGGGAGGCGAGGTCCCCCTTCCCTTCGCCACGGATCCGTTCGCTTCGTCCTTCACAACCTGGGGCCTGCCTCTGTTTGCGATGGAACTGGCCCTGGTGGGCATGGTCCTGCTGTTTGATTGGGTGGAAGGCGAACGTTTGCGTCGAGAACTGGAGGACCACCGCACGGCACTCGGCCGCAGTGCGTGGGTGTTGGGCACAACGGTTCTTTCCCTCGGTGCAGCGAGCTTCCTCGCTCTTTGTTTCGGTGTACGGCGAAGCCTCGGTTGGCGACAACCGGCCGTTGCACTGGCGGTTGTGGTCGCTGCACCCTTCATGGTGCAGTCGCTGACCGCTTGGGTGCTCTCATCGCTTTCTCCCCCCCTTACCTCACTGACCATCACCGCCACCGTCGGCGTGGCGAGTTTGGTTTGGGCGGTGGTTGTGGTCGCTCGACAAGCGGGGTTGTGGCTTTCCTCAGCGCTCTGGGCAACGCACGCTATGTTGCTCTCAGCTGCGCTGTTGGCCCAATCCTTGCTGGCGCTTTCCTTGGCTGCGATGGTGGTTTCCGCAACGGCATGGATCAGCGGCATCCTCACCCAACGGAAATCATGGCGCATTGTCGGTGCAGCTGACCTCGCTGTTGCGTGGATGGTCGCTGCGGTTGCGTTGGTGGCCGGTATCAGCGCTTCCTATGCCCTGCTGATGCTGGTGGCTTCAGCCGTTCTGCTGTTTGCGGTGACCACCCTTACGCAAGCGAACGAACCATCGCTCCTCGACGATTAATCCTCTGTTAGGGCTCGGGTGAGCGAGGCCTGAACGTCGCTCAACATCTGCACGAAGGGTGCGGTATCAACACCACGAGACAGACGAACCGACAGACTGGTTTTGGCTTGCGTTCCGCTGTTGCGAATCCCAAACGATGCCTCACCGTCCTCTGATGACGCGTGAATCAGGAGCAGGTGGTCTTCGCCCTCAATGCGCCGTCGTTGGGCGTTCATGCCAAGCTGCTCAAAGGACGACAAAAGGGCTGCTTCCGTTGATGAAAAGAGTTCACGCTCCGCATGCCAACGTTCTCGATGACTCTCTTTGATGGACACGCGTTGTTTCCAACCTCGATTGAAGGGAACATCGCCTCCTGAGGGCGCTGCCAGCAGCACTGCACAGAGGGTTGCAGCGCCGTCTCCCACGAGACTCCAGGCTCCAGCAACATTCGGATGCGGAGCGGGGAGAACGACATGACCCGAATCTTCGATGCCGCACACGGCAGGGCACGTTCCGTGGTTGAACAAGCCTCCGTCCTGTGGGCGCAGGGCAAAGGAGAGCCATCGGTCGCCGACAGCCGTCTCCAAACACGTCGTCCCTTTGTTGAAGGATTTCACGTGCCCGAACAACGCCACGTCGGATTCGATGCTCGCCGCAAACGACCACGCTTCATCCCTGGCCGCTTGAAGGAGCATGGCCCCCATGGCGTCGCCGTCCACCACTTCGTAGCCGTGCTCGGTGGCTCTGATGAACAAACAACGGTCGCCGTCCCCGTCAAGCGCCGCACCGACAAGTTGACCCGGTTCTGCGGGCTGAAGAGCGCACAGCAACGCATGGTCCGAGGCTTTTGCCTCATCAACGGTCCACGTTTGGGTCGGTGAGAAGTCACCTGCGCCGCACGCTTCGTTCAGCACGCCCGCCGGCGAAGAAACCTCGACGCAGTTCACCCCTCGCTCGGTGAGAAAGGGAACGAGCCAGGAAGCCGCAAAGCCGTTGGCACTGTCAATGGACACCGTGGGGGCGAATCGAGATGGTGACTGACCCTCCCATGCTCCAAACAGCGCCTCAAACTGTTCCCATCTGGCGCTCATCCATGCAGGATGGGCGGTGATGCCCCATTCGGCATGGAATTCATCGGGGTTTGAGAGCGCCTCCCTGTCAACCCGGTCGACCTCGCGGTCTTCTTCAGACAGTTGTCGAACGATGCGACTGACCTCGCTCTCGAAGCGCCGGGTGGATTTGTAGCCGTGCGAATCAAAGACCTTGATGCCAGAATCGCTGACGGGGTTGTGGCTGGCGGTGATCATGCAGCCTGCACGAGCATCAAAAGCCAGCACGGCGTGGTGCAAGGTCGGTGTGGCGCATTCGTCGATGTGGACCACATGGCTGCCCGTCAGGCGTAGGCCGAGGGTCAAGGCAGCGACCAGCGCACCGTTATCGGGCCGTGCATCCCAACCGATGACGACGGTGTTGCCTTCTCCCGGTAATTCTGGTTGAGCGTAGGAAAGCGCTTCACCGACCAGCCGCATGAAGACAGGTGTGAGGGTCCTGTGGTGCTCCAAGAGCGTAATGGCTTCGTCTTCATCCACTTCGTCAAGCGACGTTTTGCCGCGAATACCGTCGGTTCCAAAGAAGGACGTCACGCTCATTCCTCATCGGTGTAAACTGCCTGCGCCGTGCACGCCGGTAACGGTTGTGTTGGGCCATACGATGCTGTTGCAGCCGAGGACCACGCCCGGATTGGTGACGCTGTTGCAACCCGTGGCCACACCCTCTCCGAGAACAGCCCCAAATTTTCGAAGCCCGCTCGGGATACGCTGGTCGCCATGGCGCAGATGGACTTCACCCCCGTCGTTTCGAAGGTTGCTGAGTTTGGTCCCCGCTCCGAGGTTCGCACCTTTTCCGAGGATGGAATCCCCGACGTAATTGAAGTGCGGGGCTTTCGCTCCGGGCAGAAGAACGGCGTGTTTGACCTCGGTTGCGTGCCCAACCACGGCGTCGGCACAAATCCAGGCGTGTTCACGCACGTACGCTCCGCTGCGCACGACCGCTCGAGGACCGATGTAGCACGGCCCGATGAGGTAGGCGCCAGCTTCCACCGTGGCCGTTTCATCGACGATGATGCCTTCTCCACGGGTGAAAAATCCTGGATCAGGACAAGCGATGGTTCCTTTGAGTGCAGCCATTTGCGCCTTCAGGCCTGACGTATGGTTCGGGTCGAGCACGGTCCAAACGGGACCGCTGTTCGGCAAGGTCGGAACCGCCCCGTCTTCGTCGCCCGAAAACGACGGGAAGAGGGCGGTCGCATCGGCGAGTTCTCCCCAGTCCATGCCCCAGCCAAACGGCCTTTGGGCATCAATGTGGTGATGCCTCAGGCGGCAAGGTGGTAAATTCGCTTACCGGTGGATGAATCGAGTCTGAAGTTGATCATGTCCGACAGGTGAAGGGGAATGAACAAGCCGACTTTCCGCGTGGTCAAGCCGTGATTACGCATCTTGCGTTCGTTGGACAAAAACGCCACGATGTCTGCAGCAGAAGCTCCAGGTGTCTGGGCGACATAGTCGATGATTTCATTCTTCAATCGCTCCAAGCGAGCCTTCTTCTGGGATCCTTTTCCTCTCATGTGTTTCTCATGTTAGAGTAGGCTTCGGCGGATAATAAACGCCGGTTGGGATGTCCGTGGGACCCCATCATTCCGGATGTAGAATTGCCCAGTGCATTTCCATTAATCTGCAGACCGCCGGAGCCCAACGCCGTTTCAAGGCCGGATGAAATCGAAGTTCTGGATTCGATTCAATGAGCCATCGGTAGAGTTCTTCTACCGCATCACGTAAATTTGGCATAACGATACCAACAGCAATCTTTCCTTTCTTTGGTTTGTACTCCATGTCATCCTCAAGCATACGCTGTATTCGGTCACTGGACATGGTAAACAACAGACACATTTGGCGACGGAGTTGATGGGGAAGCCCACCTGCTCGCTGGCCAGGTTGAACATAGGATTCGTCGGGCGTCGGTCCAGGGACGCGACTTGATCGTCTTCCCTTTGGGCCGGGTTTTGAACGCAGCGCTTGGGCCAAGGATGCAGAAATACGTAGCGTGTGTTGCCTGTTGCGGACGCACCCTTCGCTGCACACTCCCGCGCAATTATTTCCGTGAATGATTTTCGATTGCTCCCAATATCGTCCGTGCGTGATCCCCGAATCAGAATGTTTCGCTCGTTTGACATAACGGTATGAACGTAGTTCGGTCAAGGTAGGGATGTTGTCTGCCATGGTCCATGGTTTCGTTTGGAGCATATATAATTCATGAAAAAGCGATATAGTATTCGACAAAAAAAACCTGGAAAGAAGACCAAAAGACACTCTTTTTTCGAAACTTTATATGCCATAATAACAGTATACATATGTAGCAATAACGAGTTGCGAGGAGAGAAAAAAATGGAAGAAAACACACTGACCCAAGGTGCCTACAACGATACTGGTTACACGACCTTTACCCACGACCTGCTGCCTGAGCTTGACGCGTCTGACCTCCATGTCGCCGCTACCCCTGCAGACATCGAGTTCATGACCAAATTCATGGCCAACGACAACGTTGGTCGATTCAACTGGTTTGATCGCCGTGGCTTCACCTTGCAAAATGTTGGTGCGGGGGTGCTTCGGTGCATCCACCTCGTAGACTCTGACTACGCTTTTTTGTGTTTGGCCGTCGCCAACGAGACCATCAAACTCGCTGGAGGGGTCCTTGAGCTTGCCCCCTACACCGTCGTACGCCCCATGGTCCGAGAGGTCAACGACCAGTGTGAGCCAACAGAGACTGTCGCAGCCTCCCAAACAGCACCCGTTGGCATGGAGGTGGCTTGAGTGTGGTTGTACGTTTCAGGTGGCTTTTTGTCCGTTGTCGCTCACCGTACCCGCCCTGAGTCCTTGCTTGTCCGGGCACGGCATCCAAGTCACATTCATGCGATGTTCCCAGAGGCAGAGGTCGCTCATATGCCCGCAGCCGACTACCCGTACAGGGTGGTTCTCAACCGCACTGTGGTCCACGTGGCCATCG
>JAYNUQ010000009.1:0-30006 GCA_038116375.1 Candidatus Poseidoniales archaeon
TGGACAAGGCTATCCCCATCGAAAGGGCGGAGAGGCGGGGTTTGATTGTTGTGCGCGAAGGTGCTTTCCACCCGTTGATTTGCAAGCGGAGATTCGCCCGTGGAAACCACAACATTCGAGGCCCAGAAACGGAGAATCACCCGAGCATTGTTCAGTCAGCAAGGGCTTCCTTTCAAATACGGGGAAAATGCACCTTAATCCATGATACAGGGACGTTCAACCTCTTCCTCTCAGGGCCAGCGACCACGCGCCCTGTCCATGGTGGTCCTGATGGTGCTCATGTCCATGGGTCCGTTACTCACGACGCCCGTGGTCTCCGCCCACGCCGAACCCAGCGGCGTAACGTGGCCGCTGGAAGGCAGTAACGACACCGGATGGGTCACCCTCGACGCGCTCGGTGCCGTTCCGGAAACCGGCCAACGAGCCAGTGCCGATTGGGAATTGGCCTTTGCACCGGGAGCCGAATTATCCAACGTGACCCTGGAAATCCGAGCCAGCGGACAGGACGGGATGACCATCGAAGAGCCACAACTGGTCGTGGACGGCATGGGGACCTCGCTGTTGGACTGGCGAGGCTTGGGCGTGCTCGGCGAAGCGAACACGTTCACCACCGGCAGCACCTACACGGGACGGCTCAACCCGAACAGCAATTCCGGTGCAGGATGGGACCTTCCTTCGGATGCTGAAATCACGGAGATGATCATCGAAGTTCTTGCCCCTGCCGACCCCCTGGTTTCCCTGACACCCTACGATTTCGAGCTCCATGCCGTGGGTCTCAACCCCGACACGGGCGTCCTCTATCTTGCTGCGAACACCCAGCTCTTGCTTCTCAACGCCAACACCGACCCGAGGGTCATCGACGTGTACGACTTTGAAACCGAAGGCGGCGTACTGGACATGGTGGTGGACACCTCTGGAGGCGTGCTCCATCTCTTGTTGGCCGACGGAACCTTCCGTGCCGTTTCGCTATCGGACAGCAGCCAGCAAACGCCGTTGGCCGATGGCGATGTCCAACACTTCCTGATGACCAGCAGCGGGGATGTGTTTGCAGCCAGCGGCACAGGAATTCACATGTGGGACGGTTCCGCTTGGAACACCGTCGCCCCAGCACAAGGAGCGTCGACCGACGGCGTCACGCAGGCGCTGTCGATGCTCGAAGTCAACGGGATTGTCTATGCGGCTGTGGAAGACATTGGCCTGCTTCGATACGACACGAACGCTGGAAGCGCACTGTCAACCTGGAGTTCAGCCAACAACCTACACTCGGACCGTATCACCCACATGGCCACCTCTGGAAACCAACTCTTGCTGGGCTCTTCCGACAACGGCCTGGCTCGCTTTGACTTCGTCGCAGGATTCTGGCTCTCGACCTGGACTTCCGCCAATTGGCTTTCCAGCGATACCGTAACCGGCATCGCACGGGTTGGCCCAACGCTCTACATCCTCGCCGGTGAGGACCTTCACTCCTACAACACCACCAACGGCGTCTTCGCCACCACCTACGACCTGGCCACGCTCGGCCTGGCCAACCAGGGGGCATCCTTGGTGTCGTGGCCGTCAACCGGCGGTGCATCACCTGCCAACGACGCCCTGCTGGTGGATGATGGAAGCGGCAATCTGATTCATTTGTCGCCAAACCGAACGCCCTTCATTGAAGGCAATGTCTTGCTGGCGAGTGCCCCCGCCACTGACGAAATGACGGCCATGGTTGAACTTGACAACATTCTCTACATCGGCTCGGGCGACAATTCCATGCTGCTCATGCGCTACGATATCGCCAGCTCGGCATGGCTCACCCCGTGGGATGTGGGCGACAACGTGGTTGAAGTCGTTGCTGCGCCTACCGCCCAGCAGGGTACGGCCACCCTACTGGTGGCCTTGGAAGGTTCACCCGTGGTCAAAGAGATGGACGCCTCGGGGACCACGCTGCAAACCTATGACGGCACCAACGGGTGCTATCCGTCCTCTGCCAACATCGTGAGCATGGTCGCCAACGCCGATAGCGTGGTCATGTCGCTCGAGAACGGCGGTTTTGCCCACATCGACCGCGCCAGCAGCACCTGCACGGCTTACGACACCACCAACGGCCTGCCCACCTCTTTTGTCGGTGATGTTGCGCTGTTGGACGGCATGGCCTACATGGCAACCGAGGACAAGGGAGTGTTGCGCTACGATATTGCCAACGATACGTGGCTCGAACCGTGGGGCTCAACCGGCATCAACGGCGTCAACAACGCACCCGTCGCCATGGTCGGCGACATCCTCCACCTTGGCTTGCAGGGCTACGGTGTGGTGCGAAAAGACTTGAGCACCGGCGAAATCCTCGCACCGCTCCTTGCGGGCAATCGAGGGGGCGTGCTCCCAAGCAACCAAATTTACGCGCTTGAATCCGACGGCTCCAATCTCTACATCGGTACCCAGCAGGGGGCCCGAAAGTGGGACGGAAACCAAGCGACCAGTTTTGGCCAAGGCTCATCGTGGCAGACGCGCCCCCAACAATTCTTTGATTTCGAAATTGACGGGGGAGACATCTACGCTGGGACCAACATCGGGGTGTGCAAGTACAGCCTCTCAAACCTCAACATCGATGATTGCCAAAACGTCTACGACGGGATGCCCAACTGGGCGACCTACAGCGTTGGTGTCGACGGCACCTACGTTTACGGCGGCACCAACTCGGGCGTGGGGCTCATCACAAAATCAAATTTCCAACACGACGAAAACTGGGGCCAAGGCACCCAAACGGGCAACGCTGTGGTTGAAATCATGGGCGACATCGCCTACATCGGTACTGATGGCTTAGGGGTGTTGCGCTACAACATCACGTCGAATCAGTGGCTCACACCGTTCACCGAAGACAACGGTGTGCTCGACGGCGGCAACGACGACGTCACTGGCCTCGCTGCTGATATTCGAACCGACATGATTTGGGTCGGAGGAAGCGACGGATTCCAACTCATCAACGTCACCAACGGTGCTGAGGTCTATGACATCGAACGCACCAGCAACCAATACACGGCCAACGGCGTCCCCTACGGCATGATCATTCACAACAACATCATGTATTACCACTCGGGCACGTCCAGCGACGAAGTGAGTCGCCTCAACGTCACCAACGCCGCAACGCTGTCCAACCTTGACATCGGTGCACAAGTCGGCGAGAACGGGGGCGACATCGTCAGCATGGAGATGTCGGGAGACACCCTCATGGTGAGCGTTGTATCGGGCCAGTGGTGGAACGCCGACGGTTCGGGTGGCATTGCACGCTGGAACACCTCGAGTTCAACCTACGAAACCAACATTCTGCCGACCGGATCCATCGACCGCGTCACGTCCTACGAATCGTCCAACGGAAACACGTGGGTATCGTGGGGCGAGCTCAAACTCGACCTCTACGACTCCAACCGAGCCCTCGTCAACTCGTGGACCAACCTCGGGTTCCCCATCCGAGGCATCGTAGAGCACAACGGCGAGACCCTCTTCGCCACGGAAGACGGTGTTGCTCGCTACAACGAAGCCACCAACACCTGGAACACCACGTGGGAGGCAGGCAACGGGTTGCCCAGCAACGCAGGCGACATCTTCTACGAATTGTGGACCGACGGTACGCACCTCGTGGTCGGCGGTGCTGATTTCTCAAACTTCGGTCAATTCAGAGAGGGCATCATTTCGCACCGCAACGGTGCCGGAGCCTGGACCTCCTACCCTGCTGATTCAACCAACAACGTCCCCGACGGCTATCCCATCTCCATGGAAATGTGCGGTGGCTTGCTCAACATCGCCATGTACAACAACAACGGCGGCATTGCACGACTCGACCTTCAAAATGCGACGGTCAATTCAGGATTTGACCGCAGCCAACTCGACGGTGTTGGACCGGCCGCCGTGACCTGCGACAACCAAGGCACGCTCTACATCGGCTATTACGCCGACAATCAGCCCGTTTCACGGTACAGCTACGCTTCGTCGGCCTTCCTCTCAAGCCTCACCACGCAGAGCCACAACCTACCAAGCGACCGCGTGTGGTACGACGCTCTCTCTCACTCGGGCACCCAACTCATCGTGGGTCACGCGGTCGGAAATTCCGGTTCAAACCTCATCGGAGGGGGCTACTCGACACTCGTTGCAAGCGGCGCTACGGCCCTGCAGGCTCAGGTGCAAGGCGCAGGGTCGCCTGTGACCTCGCTCCAATGGCTCAGCGGCAGCACGGAATGGCTGATCGGCAGAGCCGGTGGGTCTTCAGGCTACAGTCAAGTTTCCACCCTTTCGTCTGCAGGGATGCAGAAAGTCGTCGACCTCCCTGGCTTGGTCAGCGGGCAGGTTACCTCCATGGTCGCCAACGCCACGCATGTTTGGGTCACCACCGGAAGTTCGCCGACGGGCGGCAACTTTGGCTCTTCGGGTACCGGGCTTCTGCAGGGCACCTTCCTGCCCAACGGCACCGTAGAGTGGGAATTCGGATGGACCCTCCCTGGAAACACCGTCGCCAGCGACCTTCACCTTCACGGAACAGACTTGTTCATCGCTTCCAGTCCTGGCGGCATGCTCAAGCTCGACACACGCACCAAGGTCATCACCTCGATTGGAGGTTCGTTGCACGGCAAGTTTGACACCATGCACACCTACAACAATCAACTTGTCATCGGTCTTGCTGGGGACGGAGGAAGCCCTCCGGGCGTTCAAATGTTCAACCCACTCACGTCGCAATTCGGAAACGGTCGCCTCATCGCAGGCCTGCCATCCAACATCGTCAACGGGTTCACCGAAACAAGCACCGTGTTCTTCATCGCCACCGACGGTGGCATTGGCCGATGGAACTACTCCACCAACGACTGGATGGACTCCATCACGGTCGCCAACGGCTTGCCCAACGATGTTGTGGAAGACGTCTACGCTGTGGGAACCGACGTTTACATGGCCACCCCGTCAGGCCTTTTCGTCTGGGACATGACCACCCAATCGGGAACCACCATGACCGTGAACGACGGGCTGATGGGCCAGTCCGCTTGGGGCCTCTCCTTCGTGAACTCAGGCCCCGGTGGGCCGACGCTGTTGGTCAGTCATGACGGTCGTGGCTCGGACCGACCCGGGGTCAGCCTGGTCAACACCAACACCCAGCAAGTCACCTCAACCCACCGATTTGACCAGTTGCCCTCCAACACCGTGACGGCGCTTACCTCGGACTGGTGGGGCCTCCACATCGCGACCGAGGGCTGGCCTTTGACGCACTGGAACCTCTCTTCGGGAGACTTCGAAGACGGTGTCCGCTTCTCATCCAACCAATACCCCGTACAAAGCATGTTCAGCAACGGAGACGAAGTACTCGCCATCGGCGGGCTCAGCGCTGGAATGTTGGTCGAAGGCCGAACCACGGGGCACAACTACCTGAACGGCTTCCAACTCGCCAACGATGCCGTTGCCGGTACGCTGGGTGCAAACCACATTTGGATTGCAACGCTCGACGGGTTGCAGGGGTGGCAAAACAACGGCCAGTACACGCCGCTGGATTCCAGCAGCGTGCGAAGAGCGCTGCCATTGACGGTGCGTGCCATGGGCAACGGCGGTGGCCTGAACATCACCGACATGACCCACCTCGGCATGCCGATTGAACTCGTGAACCCGAGCGACACCTACGCTCTTGATGCCAGCCAAGGCACGTCAGGAATCCACGGTCTGTTGTTCCAGAACGTACCCGTCATCCTGACCTCCCCAAGCACAGGTGCTGCCGTTTGGGCCAAATCGGTGTCCCTCGAGTACGACGTGTTGCTCAATTTGAGTCAGGACCCAGCTCTTGAACTCAACCTCCAAGATGCCGTTGACAACGGGATGTTGTACAACAACACCCGCCACGTGACGCTGCGTCTGTTTTCGCCCTCCAACGGATCTCTTGAAGCCCGACTCACCTACGATTACGTCCGAAGCGACACCCCGGTCAGCATGGAAGGGTTGGAAGACCGACCCGATGACGGTGGGGGCGTTCTTACCGCATCGTGGTCGTTGGTTCATGACGAAGACTTCGCCCGCTACCTTGTCTTCCTCAACGAGGGCCCGTGGTCCACAGCACCCACCGAATTGGAACTGCTCGGTCAGGCTCCGGACAAGGCCATCTCCCTCCACAGCCGTCTTGCTGCGGACGTCGAAACGGCCAACGGCGTACCGCTGAAGGACGGAACGGATTACTACGGCGTTGTGGTCGCTGAATACACCGATGGACGTTGGGGCAAGGTGTCGCCTCCGTTTGGCCCCGCCTCTCCGAGCGACGAAATCCCCGGTGCCCCACTTTGGGCCACGGCCGGTGCCATGGGCAGCAACGGAGATGACGGTGATGTCGAACTTGAATGGGCTCGATGCACCGCACTCGACCTTGCCAGCACCAACGTCTACGTGTCAACCACGCCAATGATCGATGCGCTGGGACGAAGCCCCTACACTTCCTACGCCCCCAACGAGGGCAACCAATCCGTCATTTCACAGACGCCTGGCGTTCCCATCTGGATCGGTTTCACCTGTGTTGACAAAGCAGGCCAAGAGAACCTGTCGAACGTGACCGTCGTCGGTCCTGTGGTCCCCACCGGTGAACTCAACGACAACGATGCTCCAGACCCCGTGGAGGGGCTTGAAGCCAACGACGTGCCCAACGACGAAGGCGGACGCATCATGGTAAATTGGAACGTCAGCACCGCCGAAGACTGTGCCTTCTACACCGTCTTTGTGAAGCAGGGCGACCATGCCCAAGACGGTGCGAGCAACGTGGACGGATTCTCACAGGCTGCGGTCATCAACCCGTGCGATGAAAATCAAACCATCATCTCCTCCTTGGACGGCGTTCCGCTCATCGACGGTCAAATCTACACCGTTGGTGTCGTCGCCTACGACGTTTGGCTGAACGGCAACGTTGACGAGGTCATGTTGGTAACCGCCACACCGCTGCAGAACATCATCGGTCAAGGCACCACACCGCCACGGATCACGTCCTTGATGGCCTTTGACCACGCCAACGACGACGGTACCGCCATCGATGTGGTTTGGGAGCCGTCAACGGTGGATGACTTTGCTTCCTACACCGTGTGGGTGGCCAACGCACCCGTGGAGGATTTGTCGGTGGCCTATGCTTCCTTTGGCAACAACCCGAATGCGTGCGGTTGTTTCAGTTTCAACAAACAGTGGATTGACGAGCGCACAAACCCCATCGAATTGACCCTTTCAACGGCCCTCTATGTCGACGACGGAACCGACCTCTCCAAGGGCGCTCCTGGCTTGATTCAACCCGATGTGGAGCTCTTCGTGGCCGTTACCGTTCACGACCTGAAAGGCAACGTTCACCTCACCGACCTCACGCAGGTTAGCGTCACTCCAATTGACAACATCAACGACAAAACGGCCCCCGAGCGTCTGACCGAACTCACCCTTGTTGACCGACCCAACGACGACGGAAGCGCCCTGTTGCTCTCGTTTGACCTCTCAGAGGACGATGACGTGTGGCAGTACCTTGTCTACGCTGAAACGTACAACTTCGGCGGAACGGTAGGCCAGAAAGGTACCCAAACGGCACTCAACCCAATCGCAACGCTCGAGCGCGCGCCCGCACTGCCGCTGGTCATCGACCTGGTCGCAGGCGACATACCCGTCATTCCCGGCCAAGAAATCTGGGTGGCCGTTGTGGTGGTGGATTCATCGTACAACGCCCACACCGACATGCTCACCATGACATCGGCCAAAGCAACCGACGAAGGAATCACCGACCCCGGCGTGTACCTTCCCGACATTCAGGATGTTGAGGCGGAATGGTTTGAAAACGTGAACATCTTTGTCGAATGGAAGCATTCGATGGACGCCAACGTCCGTGGCTATCACGTTTACATCAACGAAGAGATGTTCACCTCCACGGACGAGGCCACGATGGTCGGTGAAACGGCCGCTGCGAACTCGCTGCTCATCACACCCGACCTCTACGACGGTCTGGACAACGCATCGACCTACTACGTCGCGGTCGTACCCTACGACGATACGGTGGCGAAGTCCACGGTTGAAGCCGTGAAGGTGGACGCTCTGGTATTGGGCGAGGGTGATGACGGTGCTGGAGCCGATGAAGGTTCGTTGTCCTTGGAATCCTTGTTGACCACACCAAACCTCATCGCAGCCGGTATGCTCCTCATCATCGTGTTGTTGCTTGTCTTGGTGGTACGCTCACGAAGCAGTTCGAAGCAACGCTCCAAAACATGGGAATTGCAAGAGGCAACGTGGGGCATTCAAGACGCAAGTTGGGATACGCCAGGGGCACCAGCACCGGCCGCCGTTCCCGCACCTCCGCCCGGCATGAATGCGCAGGCTCCCACCAGCGAACCCTACGCACCGGCGAGTCAAGCGCAACCCGTGGACTATGGTCGACCCGCCTATCAGGCGCCGCAGCCTGTGCTCAGACCGCAGGTTGACCCTTCACTCTTGGACGGGTTGCTTGACGAACCTGCATCTCAACCGAAGACGCCAGAGATCGACACCTCCTTCCTCGACGACCTGCTGTGAGGGGACACCATGCCTGCTCGTGGACCACGTTCGGAAGTGTTCACGACCGTTTTGGTCAACGAACAGGGTGCCGTCGCTGATTGGCCGTCCCATCTCAATCGCCTCCACGACCACGGAAAGCGATTGCGTCTTACCCTACCGAAGGCCCCGCCAGAAGTATCGCCAACCCCCAGCGGCGCTTGGCAACTCGCCCGTATCTCCTGTTCTGCGTCAGAACCGGCTTGGACGGTGGACTACCGTCCCGTTCGGTTTCGAGACGAAGCCATCGAAGCCATCACCGTTCCTGCCCCCCGATGGAACGAGCGCACCAACGGAACGAAGCACGGGGACTGGTCTGCATACGTTGAGGCGCTCGAACTGGCAGAAGACGCCGGTTGCGATGCCGCCCTCCTGGTGCACGACCATGCCATCGTTGACGGCGATCGAGGAACACCGTTGGTGCTCGATGAGGACGGGACTGTGTGGATGGCATCGCCCAGTGAAGGAGGCGTGGATGGCGTCACAGCGAGCGTCCTTGAGGCGCTTCTCCCGTCTGTAGGGCTCCCCGTCGTGAAGGGAAAACTCAACGAACGGACGGTTGCACGCTGCGCAGAATTGGTGCTTGTTGGAACGGGCATGGGCGCCTGTCGTATCAGCAGTCTGGACGGTGTTGCCCTCGGTTCCTCGACGGCGCTCTCATCTGCATGTCAACGCCTTCTTTCCCAACATTTTACCGAGGAGGGCACATGGTCCTCCTTGGGGGCGCACCATGTCTGAACGCGTGATGGCCCTTGTTGACCGTTTTGAGGCGCAACAGTTGCTTGGCGAAGGAGCCTATCGATTTGGTGCACCCGACAAGGTGATGTTGGTATCTGGAGGTCCGACGTCCCACCTTGCTCGGTACTCGCTCATCGCCGCACCGTCAACCAAGCGAGTGGTGATTCGCCAACCTTCCAGAGCGCTGCTTGCAGCCGCTGAACCCCATACGCCGCTCCGAGGTGATGTCCGTCTCAGAAAGGACCGACCGTTACTTCACGCCGAGGTGGAAGAATGGAAACACGGCTCGTGGTATCACAGCGTCACGCTTCGGGCCGTTGATGTGGAGGATGTGTTCAACAAATTACGGGCACTGACCGACGAGCGCGTGTTTCCTCAACCGCTCTCGTCATCGTTTCCACAACGGCCGTTTTGGTCGGGGGCGTTGGCCTACGACCTCGTTCAATGGACCCAACCGCTTCGTCTCCAGCACCCTCCCAAAGAAGGAGCCATACTCGCTGCGCTTTGGCTGATTGACGGTGGACTGGTCGTCGACCATCAAGAGGAGGCTACGGTGGTCTTTGGTCACAACGAGTCGTGGTGCGCATCGGCTGAGGAGGCAACTCCGTGGGACGGTTCATCCGTGGACGTTCAAGCACCACAATCGCATCGAGAAGCGGTGACGCATACCGATGAAACGCACGAATCCAACGTGGAAGCGGTCCGCCAAGGCATCGTGAACGGCCAGGTGTATCAGGTCAACATCGGCAAACACTGGCAGGGAGAAATCGACCATCCGTACACCGTCTTTCAACGCCTCATGCGGACCAATCCTGCTCCTTTTTCCGCCTACACGGAAGCGGAAGACCTCGGTTTTGCACTCGCGAGTTCCTCGCCCGAATCGCTGTTGATGTGCGACGGGAAAACACTCCAAACATCGCCCATCAAGGGCACCTGTCCTCAAGGCTCCAATCCAGAGGAGGCCTCTCGCTTGCGAGAGACGATGATCGGCGACCAAAAAGAGCGAGCCGAGCACAGAATGCTGGTGGATTTGATGCGCAACGACCTGACGAGGGTTGCTCGTCCCGGCACCATCAACGTGGACCGGTTTGACGTGGAGGCCTACGCCAACGTTCAGCATCTCGTCAGCCACATCTCCGCTCATCTTGACGACCGCGAGACCGGCGCTTCGGCGCTTCAAGCGGTGTTTCCAGGAGGCTCCATCACGGGTTGCCCGCGCACGATGGTGTGTGCGGTCATCGACCAGTTGGAGGAAATGCCCCGGTCCTTCTGGACGGGTTCCATCGGCTATATCGACGTTCATTCAGGAAGGTCGTCATGGAACATTCTCATCCGTACGCTGGAAGCTCACAAGGTGGGGAGCAGATGGCATGCATCGGTCGGTGCTGGTGGCGGCATCACCATCGCTTCGCAACCAAAGAACGAGGTTGAGGAAGCAGCGTGGAAAGGAGCCGCCCTTCGAATTGCTGCGGGGTGGATGAAGGCTGAGCACACCTCACTACCTACGGGGGCGTTGGGCATTCACCCGCTCCAGCCACCTCGCCGAAACCCTTCTGCAGCAGACTGTGGAACGGTCCAGACGGTGGAAGACGCTCTCAGCGGTAAGGCACACACCGGCGTGCTGTTCATCGACAACTTGGATTCGTTTTCGCTCAACATCGCTGACGCCATCACGCAAACCGGCCGCAACGTAACCGTCCTCGAGGGGCGAGCACCGGACAGCGAGCAGTGGCTTGACCCGGTAGCGCTTCATGACCTCCTCGAACGCCTTCAACCAACGCACGTCATCCTCGGCCCGGGTCCCGGAAGGCCAGGCGACGCTGAACTCACGATGGCGATGGCGCACCATGCGCTTGCAGGTCAACTCGCCGTACCCGTTCTGGGGGTGTGTTTGGGACACCAGGCATTGGCACTTGCCGATGGACGCCAAGTTATCTCATCGCCGTTTGGACCGGTTCACGGCGTGCCCGTTGAGGTTGACCACGACCGAACGGGCGTGTTTCGCCAGCAAGGTCAGGGGCTGAAATTCACGAGGTACAATTCCCTCGTGGCCGTGGAAGATGGGGAGCATCAGTTGCTCGTGAATGCCACGGAGTCCTCATCCGGCCTCATCATGGGATTGCGCCATCCCGAACGAGAGATACACGGCGTCCAGTTCCATCCAGAATCCATCGGTTCACGCGACGGTGTGCAGGTCATTGCTGAATTTCTAGCCATTTCATCGGATGGTTGAAGAATCCCTTCCGGCTGGGTTGAACCGGGAACCGTCATGCCAACCTGCCGACTCTGTGCAAGCACCTATCCCCGAGAGTTCTTCATTCACGGGAACGGCCAGTACACCCAGGTCTGCGTCCGCTGTGGTGTGGACAAAGGCCTGATTTCAAAGGAAGACGCTCCGGTCCTGTTTGAGAAGAGTACGGCCAGCGCTCGGTTCTCCACCATCGCACGACGCTACAGCATCTTCCTCTACCTTCCGTTTCTCTGGATTTTGTGGGGCTCCACCCTCTCCAACGTCGAACCTTGGGGGTTGTTTTTCTTGATCCTGCTCATCCTGCTCACCCTTGCTGCGCCCGTCCTCTTCATTTATCGGGGCGGCCAATATTCGGGCGACATGGCTCGACTCTCACCGGCCTACGACCGTCCCAAAGGCCACTGATTCACGCCGGAGATTTGGCGTGAATCTTGAGGACATCACCGTCCGCCAATTCGTGGTCGGCCCCGACAACGCGTCGGGTTCGCCCGTCAACGCCTCGAATGAACCCTGCTTCAAGGTCGGTATGAACGCGACCTGCCAGAGCCTTGGCATGAAGGCCAGAAGGAACGACAAAGGCATCGGGAAGCACACGACCATCACCGTCCACCCAGTGCGTTTCATCTTGCACGGGATAGACCACAATGTGATGCAAGCGGTCAAACAAGACGTCGTCCATGAGGTGCGCCAGCCCCGTTCCACCCATACCACGAAGGCGCTCACCCATGTGGTCAAGCGCCTTTTTCTGGGCTGCGTTGAGTGAGGCATCATCGCTGAGAGCGAAGGTGGATTGACCGCTCTGATAGTCGATAAGTCCGGCCGATGCGGCACGGCGCAAGGCCAGTTCCATGTCGGCCATGCATGCGAATACGGTTCGGTTCGGAAAGGCATCGAGAACGCCTTCGGGCGCGATGTCCATTTTGTTGGCCGCATACACGATGGGGAACAGTTGCTCGCGCATGCACCGTCCGAGCAAGTGAAGCGAGGAGGTACCCCAATCCCAAGGTTGGGCCTCGTCGGTGTGAAGAGCGTTGAACGTCGTCATCCCATGGGCCACGAGGGAGGTTGTGGCGCCCAAACCGCTCAAGCGTTCTTGGACAAAGGAGGTCAGTCCCTTCTCGCCTTCGGCTTGCACACGACGAACGCCTCGGTTCCATCCGTCCTCGAGCAGGCCGCCAATCCATGCGTCCAATTCGTGCTCGAGGAATTCAATCTCGGCGTTCAGCGCCGCAACAGCATCGTCCTTGGAAGCGGTTGCACCCATGAATTGGCCCTCTAAATCCGTGGACCCAGCGGCGTCGACGACCTGAATCAAAACATCACAATTGGCCAAATCGGCGAGGAAAGCATTTCCCCGTCCGCGACCCTCACTTGCTCCCGGAACAAGTCCAGCAACATCGACCAGCGCAACGGGTACGGAGCGACGATGGCCGATGCAACTCCCGGTTCGAGGTTCGCACAGGCTGCCCTTGCGAGGGTCCTCATCGGTTGCAGGCTCGATTCGTCCATCGGCCTCCAGTTTTTCTCGCAGGTCCTTGCACGGGCAGGGCAAACGCGCTTCTACAAAAGCCACGCCGACGTTGGGGTCGATGGTGCAGAACGGATAGTTGGCGATGTCAACTTGAGCGAGCGTGGCTGCGCTAAAGAACGTGGATTTTCCCACGTTTGGTTTGCCGACGAGACCGATGCGCACTCGAGCACGCCCTGAGTTGATTCACTCCTCTTCGGGTGAAGGAGTGATGTCGTGGTCGCGCTTGATTTGAGCGATGGCGATGTCCAATTCTGGAAGGTTCAACTCGCCGTCGCCGTCCAAGTCCAGGCTCTCAACGAGGTCGTTGGCGTTAATATCGGCAAGCCCGCCGATGTTTGAGGACTCGAGAGCAGCGAGGAATTCTCGGCTGTCGATCTTTCCTGAGTCATCCAAATCCATGCTTCGGAAAAGTTCGAACACCGATTGCTTGGTGTTCGAAAGGTACTGTACAAAGTCGATCATCACCGTGGAAGCGGTGGTAGGGAATTCCTTGACCTCATCGTTGTGCAGAGCGGAATCCACGGCGATGATGGTGGAGCCCCCTTCGTTGGCTTCGGTTTCGGAGACGACCAGTGCGGTGTCAACGCCGACGCCTCGGCCGATGAGGTCTCGAATCGTGGTTGAGGAGCCCGAGGTCAAGGTGTAGCTCGCCATGTCGGACGTTTCCTCGGCGGCCAAGGAACGGCCTGATGCGGAGATACCGGTTCTGATAACAACCATCGTCGAGAGAATGGTTCCGATGGAGGCGAGGTAAAACAACGCTGCACCGGTGAGGTAAAACCCACCGTTGTTGGCGACGACATCCTCAATTTCGGAGGAAGCCACAGCGTTGGCGGTGAATTCGCCCGTCAGGTACGTGAGGGTGGAAGCGACACCGCCTACGAGGACCATCCACGTTGCCAGTGTGGCGGTCGAAGGCGTTGCAAGTGGTTTTCCGATGGCGTTGGGGTAGTTGGTGAAGACCCCAGCGAGAACGAGCAATCCTCCGACGGTGAACAACATGCTCATGTTCACCACTTCGCCCATGGAGCCGAGGTCGCCTGTACCAACGAAGGTGTCCATGGCGGTGAAATACCCGCCAATGGCGAAGAAAGGAAGCGCAAGGAACGCCATGGTTGCAGCAACGGCTCCGGGCTGCTTGACGACTGCGCTGAGGCCAGAGCTGGCCGTCATCAGGAGGTTAATGGACGCTGCAAAGATGGGCAGGACGCCGAGGGTGAGCAAGATGGCCCCGAGGTTGGTGACGAAGTTGCTGGCCGAGGCGTCGGTCATGAAGAAAGGTGGAATGGTGATGAACAACAGCAACATGCTCGCCGACCTCATGGAACCCGACCAGATGGGTTGCTTCGCCGTCATTGGAATGACGTGATAGCCGACCGAGAACATCAGTGCCAACGGGACCCACCCGTGCGCGACTCGTTCAGCGAGCCACACGGTTTGGGTTGAGCCTGCGAGTTCACCAAAGAACATGAAGAGCATGGAGAGGATGTAGGCTGCGATCCCCATGACGAGGAACCAAACGCTGGTTTGCAGTTCTTGTTCGCCTCGGTTTGCGGCCGTGATGAGGATGTTGATGAACACGGGCACGAACAACAAACCGATGGCGAGGGTCCCGAGACCGTAAAGGAAGGTGGCGACCGCGCCGGTTTCGGTGTCGATGTCAAGGAACCCAAAGATGAACGGAAGCAGATAACTGGCGAGGAGCACCACGGAAAGCAACAGAGCCACCATGGAGGCGTTGGATTCGCTGGCCAAGCGACCGTTGCTGTTTCGAGAGGCGGCGACCATACCGCTTCCAACCATGCCGTAAAGCAAAGCGATGGTGAGGAAATTGAGGGTTGCATCGGTCAGCGAAGAGCCGTCGTCGTAGGACCAGCCTACGCTGGCGAGGGAGTCGAGCGCCGTCGGGTCGTAGTTGTGCCAACCGCTGAGGAAGCCAAGGAGGGCAGCGAACACAAGCCAGAGCATACCGAAGTTCATCCACGTTCGGGCACCACTGCCGTCTCGGTCATCAAAGATGTCGACCAAACCAGGAGGGTTCTTTTGCAGAATAAACAGGCCAATCGCCTTCAGAGCGCCACCAACGGTGCCGACACCCTTCACGAGCGATTGCGAGAGGAGGAAGAGAAGAGCGACCAGAAAACCGCCAGCGATGAAAATCATGTCCATGCATCACACCTCCATCATTCGGCGAGGACCTCACCCACCAAGGTTGCAACAATGGCACCGATACCAACGAGGAAGCCAATCAGGTAGTACCAGATGCCGCTTCCACCGAGATTTTGCACGAGCGGAACGAGTTCGCCAAGGAGCGGAAGGTTGTCCCAGCCGAACACGTTCGAGAAGAGGGAATAGAGGCCAAGGAGGCCGACAAAGAACAAGGTCAAGACAATGCGGCTGGCGGTTGGTTCGCCCGTTCCGACCGTCGTGTCGGGGAGGGCTCGGGAATTTGTCATGCAGTTCACCTCAAATTGACCCCATAGGGGTCAAGCCTCCGACTAAACGGGCGGTGATAAACATTCACCACTTCCAACGAGGAAAAACCACGCCCTGCAAGGCGATGCTCACGGCGAGCGAAGACGTTCCACGGCCGAACCACGTCGAGGCTTCGACAGACCGAGCGGAACGGGAAGTTGGCGCTCCAGTTCAACCTCGTTTCGCCACACCTTCTCGCACGCACAGTTCAGTCCTTCAAACTCCTGCAAACTACCGGAGACGGCATAGCGCTCGATTGCAGCAACAACCTCAGGGTCGCAAACGCCGCAGTTGTGAGAACCTCTGATTTTTCCACCCGCCGTTGGATGAACGATGAGGCGGGACACTTGATCGGCGTCTCCGTTTACGCCACCCTCAGGGTGAATCAGTGGATGAGCGCGTCGAATCATATCGACCAAGGACCACAACCAGGGAGGGCGGTATTCGTTGTGGCGATGAAGGCGGTCGATGACGGTGCCACGCTGGATGTTCATGGGGTTCACGGAGATTTCATCGGATTGTTCGGCCACGGCCTCGATCCATTTGACGCAGTGGTCGAGCGCATCAGCTTCGTTCATGAACGGAGGCTTGAACATCAGATAGGTCTTGATTCGGAGGTTGAAGGCGTTGAGGTTGGCCACCGCACGGTCCCATGACGACGTGCTGAAGCCTTTGTTCACGTGGAAGCGAAGCACCTCGTCATCGTAGGCTTCCAGCCCAATAGCAACCGTGAACGAATCGTTGATGGACGTAGCCCAGGCAAGTTTCTCCTCGGTGAGTTGTTCACATCGACTCTCGACGATGAGTTCCTTGCCCAACTCAGCACAGTCCCTCAACACGGTTTCCTGAAACGCAACCGGGATTTCTCGGTCCTCCAGCAAACTGCCGGAGGTGTAGACCTTGACCATCGCTTGGTCCTTGAAATCGTCAAATTTTTCTTTGGCGGCGGCCCACTGAGCGTGAAGGTCTTCGTTGGTCACGTCGTCCCGTGTGTCGTTGAAGTATCCGCAAAAGGTACAGCCCGACGACCACCACCAGTGACAGCCCTTGGTTCGCAAAATCACCGTCACAGCACTGCATGGGGTTCCGTCAGCCAAGACTTCAGGCGTGGTGTACACCGTGGCGGGTTCACTGGCATCCCAGGATTGTTGTTTGGCCTTGGCCCACGGCGTGTTGGCGGGCGCCTTGACCAGGTCGTGAATTCGTAGCCCTTTCTTCCCTTGGCCGAGCAACGGGAGCGGGTTGATGTCGGCCATGATGTTCACCGCAGGTTGCCGTCAGCGTCTCTCGCTTCAAACCACCGCATCCGGTTTACCAATGCTCGATTCAAAGAAATCAACCATTCGGTCCCGGTACTCATCGGGTTGCGTGAGCATCAAGGTGATGTGGGAAAGGATGCCTTCTCGGTCTCGGTCGTTGTGAGCCACACCCGATGAAGCAAACCAACAATCCACGAAGCCGTCCTCGTTCACGCCCTCTTGAGCGGCCTCACACATGGATTCACCGTGGTGGATGTTGATACGAACGTCCTCCAAGGATTGCGTGATGAAGACCGAGCGATTCCCAACCTCGGCCATGGCATTGATGGGTTCGTACTTGACCAAATCATCACCCGATGAGACCTTCCCCGCGAAGATGGCAGCGTCTTTGAGGAACGGAGGAAAGCCGGCAAATTCCAATTCTTCCTTGATGGTCGTGCCCATCGAAGAGAAAGGCGATTCAAGGAAAATGGATTCGAGCAGGGGCTCCTGTTCGAAAGCAATGGTGACGGCCCCCGCTCCCATGGAGATGCCAACTGCGCCGATGTTCTCGGGCTGTGTGCCTTTTTCATCCTGAATCCACTGCCAGACGGCGAGAAGATCACGGTATTCTCGTTGCCCTGCTGACACCAATCCGTCCTCCGTCGTGCTGTCTCCGTGGTCTCTCATGTCGAACAGAATGACGTTGAAGCCGGCTTGATGCAACCACGCTGCTGGAATCAGCGCCTCGTGGTTCGCCTTACAGGAGCGAATACCGTGGACGACGATGACCCAAGGTTGTGAAGGGTCGTGTTCCATCACCCATGCGGCCAACGTGATGGGTTCGTTGGGCACGTCGATGGTCACGTTGTCCCACCGTTCAAACCACAGCGGTTCGAGGTTTGCTGCCAAGGTTTCGTTTTTCTGATGGGTGACGGTGGTGACGTCTTCATGCCACAACTCAACGCTGAATTGGTCGGGTGAGTTTCGGGCGGAATGACCCGAACAGTCCGGGCTGCTGGCCGCGGCTTGGGTGTAGACCAGATTGCCCACCTGAAAGTAAAGAAAAGGTGCGCTGGCAAGAATGAAAATCAACATCGCTGGCACGGTTCGTTGCCATTTACTCATTCTTCTTCCTCCTGTTTTGCCGTGAACATCACGCTTGTACCTGCCGTCAAATGCATGCCCTTCGGATGGTCCTTATCGCCATCCTCAGCGGTGATGATTGAAGAAATGTATGCTTCTGCGGGGACGCGAACATCCACTCTGGAACCCAAACGTATCATGCCGATGCGTTGACCTCGACGAAGGCGGTCCCCCTCGAAGGCATAGGGAACCACGGTTCGTGCGAGGGCTCCAGAAATTTGCGTCACTTCGATTCGAAGCCCGTCGTCCAAGAGGTGGACGGAGCGCACCCGTTCGTTGTGCTCGCTTTCTTTTTTGTAGGCTGCGCGAAACGGCCCGCGTCGCATGCCTTTGCCCGTTCGATGTTCAATTCGCTCCACGCTTCCAGCACCGGGAGCCCGGTTGACATGGACATCGAGCGGCGACATGAAGATGGCGAGACGCCAAACATCCGTGGATTGTTCTTCGCCCGCTTTCACGGGCTCGTAGCGCTGCTCGGTGGCGAAGGACAACGGTTGGTCCAACGGTTCAGGGTGCCAATCTCCTGTGAGGGCATCGTGTTCCGTCGTTCCGTTGTTCATCTGTTCGCTGGTGGGGCGACGCCCTGTCGCCCGCTCTCGACGCAGAAACATCGCATGGCCGTCGGCCGGAGAAACGAGTAATCCTTCACCGCGCGGGACGGGTCGGTCGGGGTCTCGCCAAAAATACCCAAAGAACACCGCTGCCATCAAGCAGCCCATGCCAAAGAGAGGAATGAGGCCAGCTATCGGGTCGATGATGGTGCCAATGATGAGGGCGCTGACGCCCATCATGGTCATCGTGAACACAGGACCGTGGCCACCCGGGGCCAATCCGGCCATTCAATCACTTACTCCGTAGCCCAGGGGTCTTGTGCGTCTCCCCACTCTGCAGGGGCGCTTTCCTCTTCGGCTTCTTCAACGGATTCTTCTTCGGCCGGTGCTTCTTCTGCAACTGCTTCTTCTGCAGGTGCTTCAGCGGGCGCTTCTTCAACCACTTCAACCGCTGCTGTCGCTTCTTCGGCTTGGGCGGCTTCGGCTTCTTCTTCGGCCATTTCTTCGGTGCGAGCCTGAACCATCTCTTCGACGCGTTCGGTGAATGCACGGGACATGTGTTGGGACTTTCGCTCCGACTCAACGGCTCGCTCGATCATCTCATAGCGTTCCTTGATGGCCTTGTTGAGGTCTTCAAAAATCTGCATGTGATCAACGTACCAGTCGTCTCGGGCCTTCATCTCAGTGACGGCCAAACGGAGGTCGTTGTCAAGTTCCTCAGCAATGCCGAAGACCTTGCCCAAGCGGTCCTTTTCTCGGGAATACTTCTCTTCCATCTTCTCCAATTCCGGTTCAAGATGTTCAACACGCTTTGAGTTCTTGGTGGCTTTCATCTCAAGCTCACGGACGCGAACGTCCTTTTCGGCGATGATGGATTCAAGGGATTCTTTCTCAATTTCTCGGTCGATGATTTCCTTCTCGAGAACTTCAATTTCCGCCTTGGAGTCAACCAGTTCTTTCTCTTGGGTTTCGTAGGCGGCAAAGAGCTTCTGCAGACGGTCGGTTTCGGTGGCGAGTGCCTCTTCAAGTTCTTTGATTCGGACCTCAGGCGTGATGGTTCCTTCCGTCATGTCTACACCCGGAGGTTAAGCCTCCATCCTTACCGAGTCCACTCCTCCCTATCAAGCCGACGCTTCAAAGAGCATCATTTTGCGCGCCTTATACGCCTTCGTTCTCAACGAAGAGCGTCCGTAGCCGCCACCAATTCCCTCGCAATGCTGACCTCGCCCATCGAGTGCCCAGCGTCGGGCACCATGACCAGCCGGCTGTGGGGCATGGCCTGATGCAATTCCCACGCACTGCGTGGCGGGCAGACCACGTCGTAGCGGCCTTGAACGATCACCGTAGGAAGGTGTTGAATGAGGTCCACGTGCTTGAGGATGTAGGCTTCTTCAACAAAAATGGCGTTGATGAAATAATGACATTCAATGCGTGCAAACGCCACGGCAAAATCGAGGTCTTCCGCCTTGTCGAGGTATTCCGGGTCGGGGAAGAGTCGGCTGGTGGCCATCTCCCAACGGGTCCATTCCTTTGCAGCAGCCCGACGTACCTCAACGTCTTCACTCGTGAGTCGAGCATAGTAGGCGTGAATCAGGTTGGAGCGTTCGGCCTCGGGAATGTGGTCTCGGTAGGGCGCAAAGGCATCGGGGAAGATGTGGCTCGCACCGTCTTGATAGAACCAATGCAATTCCGATTTCCTGCACATGAAGATGCCCCGCAAGACCAAACTTTGCACCCGGTCCGGATGGTGTTGGGCGTAAATCAACGCAAGCGTGGAGCCCCATGACCCACCAAAAACATGCCAAGAATCAATTCCAAGATGCGTTCGCAGGGCCTCGATGTCGCCCACGGAAGCGTGGGTGTTGTTGTCTTCCAGTTCCGCGTAGGGCGTGGATTTGCCGCACCCGCGCTGGTCAAATTGCACGATGTTGAAGGCCTCGGGGTCGAAGTATTGCCGGTAGGAAGGTTGGCCTCCACCGCCGGGCCCACCGTGAATCACCACAACAGGAATGCCGTTTGGGTTTCCGCTCTGTTCCCACGCAACGGTGTGAAGCGCCGATACCTCGAGCATCCCCTCGGTATGAGGTTCAACGGGAGGATAGAGAACGTCGGCCAAGGTGGTGGTGGTGTCAAGCATGATTCGCCCATGGCGACCGTGTGCATGTTCCTTTCGCCATGAACATCTTCATGGAACGCCGAGGATGGCCGAGTCTCATGGGTTTGCGAACCGCTACAGATCTTTTCAGCGAATGGGCCGATAACGGCCGTGACGAAGGCATGGAAAAAGGCCATACGGCCAGCGTCAACATCATGCTCGAACGTCTTTTGAGCGGAAGAAACGAACCCTTTACGGCGCTTGACATCGGGTGTGGAAACGGTTGGGTTGTTCGCCGTTTGAAAGCGCATGCATTGTGTTCCCACGCCAGCGGCGTGGACGGTGCCCCGTCCATGATCGCCAAGGCCAGAGAGGTCGACCCAGAGGGCGACTACGTTGAAGCGATGTTGCCCGATTGGAAACCAGCAGAACCGGTCGATTTGATTCACACCATGGAGTGCCTCTACTATCTGCAGGACCCGCTCGGGTTTCTCAAGACGCTCCACGACGCGTGGATGAACCCTGGCGGTAAATTGGTGATCGGCGTTGACCACTACCTGGAAAACCCCTCCAGCCATGATTGGGGGCCGTCGTTGAACGTGCACATGGCCCTGCTGTCCATCGATGAATGGAGCGCAGGATTGCGTGAGGCTGGTTTCACGGGCATTGAGGCCGTTCAGGTTGGCGCCAAAGAAGGATGGAGCGGCACGTTGATTCTCACGGCTCATCGTTGAGATGGGCGACAAAACCGAGCGGTTCACCCTTTGGTCCGCAGCGACGTAAATCTCCACGGTAAAACGGACATTGCCTGCACGTTTCCGAGCCACTTTCCAACCGTTCGGGTTCCTCGATAAGGGCGTCAAGATGAACGGTGGCTCGCCAGTCGAGATGAGCTCGCAAATCCTCCTTTGCTCGGTCAAAGGCGCCTTGGGAAAGGGCGACGATGCGGCCGTTCGCTCCCAACAACAGCGCTGGAGGAAGAACACGTCGACGTTCTGCCTCGGGTTTTCGTGCCTCGATGGCTTCAAGCGCCATGGAATAAAGGGTCAACTGGAGGCGGTGTTCGTTGAGGATGTCGGCCTCTTCATCGCTTTGGGGCACGGTGCTGACTTCGCTGGGCGGCACCTGCTGGAGCGGATGGCCTCGTTGCGGTTCATCTTCGTTGAACGCAGCCAAACAGCCTCGCGTTTTCAAATCGACAACTTGGAGCGCACCAGCGCCCTGTTCGTCCACGAGAGCGAGCACCAAATCCGCCCGCCCGCTGAAGTCCATGTTCACCCGGTGGACGACCGCCCCGTTTGTATGCCGGAAGGGTGGTTCTACGCTCTCTTTTCGAGCGAGTACCTCCCGATGGAAGAACGGTAATTCGGTTCGTACGGCTTCCACCGACCATCCGTTCACCTCCTCACCTCGCACCCATCGGCCCAACAATCCTGCATCCGTAAGTGCGCTCAAGTGCATCAATCGGTCCCGCCACGTGGCTTCACGAGACGACGGCTTTTGCTCAAGGCCGTAACCGAATTCATTCATCACGCGTCCAACCGTACTGGAAGATGCGAGGTCGTCATCGCTTTCGTGCATCCACGAGGGTTCCAGAGTCGGCGTACTTTCTCGCTGCGCCCGTGGGTTTCGAAGGCCGATTTCAAGCACGCGGTGCATCATCAACCCGAAGGTTGTGGGCTCTGGCCAAGGGCGAAGTGAGGGCAATTTGGTGGACGTGTTCGGCAACATGAACGGTTCGGTTGCCCACCCCTTGACGTGTTCCAACCAATACTTTCGGGCACAGGATGACGTGGCGTCCAAATGATGGGCGGCCCCTTTGATGTTCTCTTCGAGGAGAAGCGGCGTTGCGTCCTCAACCGATGCCTCGCCCAGACGCTCGAGATGGGTTGCTAACGCCCTCACACGTTGCTGCGGCGAGTGCGTGGTCATCGTCTCAAAACACGACGGGTGGTGGTAGACACGCAGACCGGCAAGTCCGTTTATTCCCAACGGAGACCGGTCCAAAAGCGATGTTGGGTTGAACGGTGTCTCGGTTGCGTTTGAAGAAAAGAGCGGAAGCATGTCCTTTTCCACTTCGTCTGCGGAAAGCCACGGTGCTGGGGTTTGGGCGTTCCATGACGCCCTTCGCAAACCCTCGACAAGCATGCGCCCCATCGTGCGAGGATCTGGGGCGAAGCGAACGGAAAGAAGTCCCGTGGTTTCGTTGAAGCTGGCTTTGTTCCCGGGGGCACCTGTCAAGATGAGCCGATCTTTCACACGGGTGAGGGCGACGTAGAATTTCCTGCGCAGTTCGGCCTTGTCCTGGGCTTTGTTCATCTCGGCGGTAAACGCCCACAAACCGTCTTGAGGTCGCTCCTTTGCCTTCCAAGGTTGAATGCGTCCAGCCAAGACTTGGGGCGTGACCAGAATGTTGTCCTGAACCGACATGCTGGCATCGGCTTTTCCTGCAGAAAACAAACCGGTCACCACCACAACAGGAGCCTGCAACCCCTTCGAGCCGTGAATGGTCATGATTTGAACCGCCGATGAGGTTGGTTGAGTGATGGCCTGTGGCCCTTGGTTGCCAAGATTGCGAACCGCCACCATCCGTCGGTACATCTCCGATGCGTCATGACCGGTGTCCTTGCCAATGCCTTGAACGATGGTAAGCCACGCCTCTGCGAATTGACGCTGTGCATCCTCAGGATAGGCTACGAGCAAGTCCGATTCATCGAGAATGAGGTCAAACACATCGTACACGGCCCCCCAACTGATGTACTGTTGAAGCCGTCGAAGGAGCTCTTGAACGCGTGGCGTGGGTGCGTGGTCAACGAGATGGGGGAGGACCGCTTGACCGCCCTCAAGGCTTAGGAAGACCTCGTGGACGTGTTGTTCCGTCATCCCGACAACGGGAGAGCGAGCGAGTTCCACTCCTGCTTTCCTCATCGAGGGGCGAGCCATTAGGCCCAGAACCGCCATCAGCGGTTGGATGACCGGTTGCATCAACAGCAAGCCTTGTCGGTCGGCGAGAACCGGAATGTTTCGCGCTCGCAACCGTTCAACAAGGTCGGGGAGGTGTTTGCGCGAATTGATGAGAATCATGACGTCCTGTGGGCGAACGGGAGGCCCTTCGTCTGGGGCGAGAGCGGTCCATTGCGCATGTTCACTGTCCCACACTCGCGTGGTTGTTTGATGGAAGAGCGCGTGCAATCGGTCGGCAAGAAGTTCATGCTCAAGGTGGACCGACGAAGCCGATGGATCTTGGAAGGTGTTCACGGCAACATCGAGGTCGGTGGGCACTTCTCCGATGGCCCCAGCGATCGGAAGAAGCCATTCCAGTTCACCCGGAGACGGAGACGACCTCGCCGGACGAAGGCGTTGAGGTTCAGCATGCCAGTCCCCCGGCAGGTCGTGATAACGAGGGGCAAAGACCTCGTCGAAGATGTCGTTCATCGTTTCCATCAAGGCATGCTGCGTTCGATGATTGGAGGTTAAATCCACGTGCCCTTCCAGCCGTCGCTCCAACCGTTCATCGGAGATACTTGGGAGCCCGCTTACGTCCTCTTCAGCAAAGGGAACGAAGGTGTGCGGTGCAGATTGTTCACCCGAATGTTCGTTGGAAAACGAACCCGTTTCACCACCGCCCCCGACGGGTCGGGGGTCTCGGCCGTGGCCAGCGAGCCGCAAATGATTGAGTCGAGGTTCGCTTGATTCGTCAACGTTAAACTGGCGTATCGCAGCCACCGCCCGTCGCATGACCGAGACCTCAGCCTGGCGGAATCGGTAGATGCTCTGTTTCATGTCGCCCACAATACAGACGGTTGGATCCCAAGCCCCCAGCGGGCGAGCGGGGTCATCGGAGTGATGGCGACGACGCCCCCAGAGTCTGGCCAGCAAACGGTAGTGGGAAGGGTTGGTGTCTTGATATTCATCGATGATAAAGGCCCTGTATTGACGGCGGAGTTCGCCCAGAATCGAGAACCTACGGTGAAGGTCTTCCTGCAGGGCTGGACGGTCGTTGAGCAGCGTGAGTGCCCGAGAAATGTGAGCATCACTCCAAGGTTCATCACCCAGACTGTCGAGGGCGTCGATCACTTCTGGAGGGTAGCGGTGGCGGCAGATATCGGGGCAACGGGCGAGCAGTAAATCCGCTGCAAACCGCTGCATGTCGTCAAAATCATGCATGTTATCCAATGATTTTCGACGAGCGAGGATTTGGTTGCACGCCGTATGAATGACCAATAAATCGCTCAAGACCTGCGTCTGGAGGGTGGCGGAAACGTACATGCCCCGGTCGCTTGGTTCTGCTGGCATCGGGTCATCGAGCGGGTCAAGTCGGAGCGGGCTATCAAGCGGCATGCCGTCAAAACCGTCGCCAGGATTGAGAAGGAATGCGGAGCGAGCGAGCAATCGAATCAACCGTCCGTTTGCAGAATTCAGATGGTCCCGCAACGGTCTGAGGCGATTGATTGCCCGCCCGTACAGGTCCTCCTTCTCGTCTTTTCCAATGCCTTTGGTTCGGGATTTTGAGAGCAAACCCGACGGCCAACCGTCTCCGTTTGGAAGCAGATCTCGCGGGAAAAAGGAGCAGGTGGGTTTGACCAATCCCGATGCGGTGGCGATGCCGAGAAGGGCCTTCCACACCCACGTCAGTTGTTCCCCAGGCTGCGTCGGTACAGGTTGGGACATCAACCTCGTCAGGTGATTGAAGCGAGTGAGCGGCTCCTCCGCTTCCGCGGGAGCGATGCACTGCGCACGATACGGAAGGAATTCCTGAATCCAAGCCGTGAGGTACATGTGGAGGTTTGCGGTGAAGTCGGGCAGAAGACCTTCAACGGGTTCGGCGATGGTGTTGAGCAGCACCTCAACAGGTGCTGGGCCTCGTCCACTCCAAGGAAGGCCCATCGCTTCGGCTCGCTGTATCATGGAACGATGAGACTGCTCAACGAAAAGCGAGCGGTCGAGTAACCCACCGAGAACAACTTCAGCGTGGTCTTGCCCTCCCAGACGACGAACCAAACGATTCCGTGCTTCGAGGAAGGCATGGTGGTGATTGAGCACCCCCGCTTCCCGGGCATCCTCAACGGAACGAATACGCCAAACGGCGTGCAAGGTGTCCTGAACCATGATCGGTTTTCGCTCTTCGGAAACCTGCTGGTTGGACGGGTAGAGGGCGACGAGGTCAATGTAAGGCTGGACCAACTGACTCAAGAAGGCGTCAATGGTGGAAATGGGGGCCTCATCCAATCCAGAAAGAAGCATTTCCACGTCTCCTTCATTTCGCAGGCGCGGGTCAAACACACCGTCGGTATCGTCTTCTGTCGGTGGAAGAGCCCGCGTCAGCGATAATCGATGACGAATCCGAGCCTTGAGCTCGGCCGCAGATTTGCGAGTGAAGGTGATGGCGACCGTTTCCGATGGGAGCAGGCCTGGCCATTCTTTCATGTCGGTGCGTTCGCGCTTCGGGGCACGCAGGGCCCCGTGACCCTGCAGCGGTGTACGGGGGCCGTGAGGCGTCACGTGTGCGGCACGCTGCTCTGAAGCGATGAGGTGCTGGACGTACCGCTCAGCCATGACGGTCGTCTTGCCTGTTCCAGCACCAGCGTCAAGCGCAATGTGACGGTCAAGGTCCAAGCCAAGGCGTTGGCTGTTGTTGAATTCGATCATCAGAAGTCCCCTCCCGAATGATCAGAGACGGCACAGGAATGAGCGATACTGCAGTAGCTGCAGTGAGAACCTGGCGTAGGATTGACCCACCCTTGCGCAGCGGTGTCAACCGCTCGCTGAGCCACAGCCAAGCGTTCGGCCATCCATCGTCGGAAGGATGTGGTCGAGGCCCCCTTGCGTGTTTCGCCGGGAAAGTGTCGGGAGAACACACTCGTGATATCGCCGATGTCCAAATCATCTGAGACACTCAGGAGGTCGCTGTCGAGTTCAACGTAATGGACGGTGAATTCACCCACCTCGCTGCCGCCAACGCCCACCACTCGGTCATTGGGGTGGAGCAATTCCCACGCTCGTGCGTACAATGCAAGCTGGAGGTCTTCAAACAAACAACGCATGTGGCGAAGCCCCATGTTCGCTTCAGCAGGCCCCGCCACGGTCTTCAAATCGCGGATGACGACGAGGCGTTGGGCGCCTCGAGGCGAATCGTGCAGCGGAAACGGTGTGTCATGGGGTTCTTCACAAAGCACACCGCTTTCGAGCAGTTTCTCGTTGAGCGCATCGGGAAGCACCAGCACGTCCACGCGGTCGGCAAAGCCAGAAAACCGGAAACCTGAGGTGGCGTCATCCGGGTCGACATCGAGTTGGACGGACCGTTCGGCATCGGTTGCCGGCGACCACTCCACCGCTACGGGCGCTGCGTGTCGAAGAGCAAGGTCTGCCTCCAACAACCGAGCAAGTCGGCCCGCTGGGGGCAATTCGAGTTCACCCTCTTGATACGCTTGCCATTCTTCTGCAGTTGCGTCAATGAGGTCTTTTGTGCGATGAACGGAAACGGCGTTGTGTCGACCCAACCAGTGAACGTCTCGCTGAAGGAAGGCCAAAATTGCCTCCCATCCTGCCCGTCCAGCACCCATTGGGCCGCGGTGCAAGGGAAGCAATTCACCCGAGGCCTCGCCACCAAGAGGGGCGCCGTGTCCTTGCAAGAGCGCTGCCTCAGCATCGTGTACGACGTTCCCTCGAACACGAAGGTCAATGTCTTCGGTGAGGCCGCTTTCCTCATCATCGGCGTTCAGGGTTTGTTTCATCCACGCCTGACGGGGACACTTGAGCCATGCCTCAAGGCGGCTGGGCGACCAGTATTCCCGTCGAATCGGTGTTTCGATCAAGCCAAAGCGGTGGTTGATGCCGATTTCATCGGGCTGATAGGGTGGAAGCGGCCGGGGGTCAACGCTCAACGAAACGGATTTCTCTTCCTTGTATCCCAAGTGAGGAAACGTTCCTCCCAACACTGCGTTCACCTTGAGGGAAGCAGGGGTGGGGCGAAGGGTTACGGCGTCAACGCTGGCAAGGACTTCTCGAGAGGTCCAATCAAATGTTTGGCCCGCTTCAATTCGTTTCGCCAACGGTTGACGGCGGCGGCGGTCACCTTGAACCTCGCCTTCGAGCGCCGTAAGGAGGGCGTTGGGATGATTCAATACGGCGTTGGCTTGAAGATGGGCGTGAAGGTCAAGTCCCAGTTGTTGTCGTTTGTCCCGTCCGCTGAATCCCTGGCGGACGAAACGGAGCCCACGATCGGTCTGGAGAGCGGCGTAGGAGACGGGTGTTAACCAACTGCCGTGTCCTTCTTCTCGCACCTTCCAGGTGAACGGTCTCGCAACCTCTTCTCCTTCGTACATGTCTGAGGAAAGAAAGTCGGGCGCTTCTCGCATGCCGTCCCACATCCGGTTGCGTTGAACCTCACTCAGCCATTCAGCAAGCGGAGCGCTTGGGCCGCCCCCCTCTTCCGCCGAACTGTCGAAAACCACGATGTGGCGGCCAGCATTCAGCAAATGGCGAAGGTGATGGCGCCCTCGACGGACCGACAAATCGGTATGGAACAAACCCAGTTCGAGACGTGCCTGCGCATCCAACCAAGGCACGGTTGAGGATTTCATCGACCACGCATCCACGTCCATGCCGACAAGCAGGATCAACGCTGCATTGCAGCCGAGTGCTTCCTCCGGTGTCAGCACATGGAGGTTGTTGGTACGGCTGGACTGATGCGAGAGAGAAACGGTAGCGCCAACATGCTCGAGAAGGTCAATGAAAGCAGGCCCCTGGTCCTCAAAGTTCAATTCCATCGCCTGAAGATGTGACTTGATGTCGTTGAGCGCCTCAATCAGCGCATGCAAGGCACCGATTCCTGCATCGAAGGGCGCTCGCCGCTCAACCAGTGCCTCGACGTCGATGAGAGAAATCAGCCAGGAGAGCCAGTTCATGCCCGAAGAGGGCGTTGTCGGCACGGGCAAGGTTTCACCCGAGGTGCATCCGATAAATGTTCGATTGAGCAGATGACGGTCTTCTCCTGACAGGAGGGGTGCCCATGCATGAAGCAAACATGCAAGCCACCATTGCGTCTCTTCGAGAGCCCGAGCCTTTTCCTGTGGCCTGCGGTCTGCAAACGACGGTGAGGCTTGTCCCAGAACGCCAAGCCAGCGTGAAATGGCGCCTGGTCCACCCAGAACGTGGAACTGCCTGGAAACCTCCTCGAGGACGGCTGCGTCGGGTTGGGGTCTCCATGTCGCCTGACTTGGGTGTTCAAGATTCGAGAACATGTCGGCTTGGAAGGGCACGGTCGATGAAAAGAACAGGCTCCTCAGGGACGACAGCGACCACGCACTCATGCCTTGAGCCAACCCCGCTGCTCGAACCAAGGCCTGATGCAGCGGTTGTTGGTTCAGCGTTGTTGAGCCAGGATGCCATGCCATGCCAATGGAAGCCAAGCCGTTGGACCAATCAGACGCACGGTCTCGAACAGCAGCATCAATCACCATGATTGGGCCTTCATGTTCCTCCCTGTAGGCTTGAATCAGCGCAAGGGCGGCGTTCATGGCATGGGGGCGTTCGTCGAGCGTGAGGCGTGTGACCTGTGTTTTGGTTCGCAAACCGACATCGGTCTGCCAGCTGTTCTCAGAAGGAGACCAGGGTTCGTGAGGTGGAAGCCAGGCCGGTAAGTTCTCTTTTGTGCACGGCGATTCATCAACCAAGTAAGCACCGTGAAAACCAAGACGGAAGGAGCCGGGATTCAGAAGTTGATGGACGGGGCAAAAAGAGGAGATGGCAAGAAGAAGGTCTTGTTCACGCTCTGAAAAATCAGGAGCCGTGTCCAAGACCACCACGCCAGCGATCTCACTCAGGTGAAACGGCGTCTCTTCGGTTGTTGCAAGCGTTTCAACCACGTGGGACAACAAGAGAGCGGGCAATGTACCTCCGGCGGCCCCCTCCACTTCCAAGCACAATTCGTGGAAGACCTTCGCACCGGGGTCGCCTTCCCACGCAAAGGGGCGGCGTAATTGCATCAATTCGGCGTGCAAGTGCTGAAGTCGACGGGTTTTGGTCAGGGTCCACGAACCAACGCCTGGCGTGTAGAGGAAGGGGAGGCCTGCATCCTCGGCGAGCATTGTACATTTTTCGTGCAACGCCATGAAGGTGGCCGCTTCATCATCAAGCAGCACGGGTAGACGCAGGTCCACGTGGAGCAAACGGACGAGGCTGTTGAGGGTGAGATGATATTGGGGCGAGACCGCAACACCGGCATCATGAAGCCGTTCAAGGGTTTGCTGCCGATGCAATTCCGTCGGGTGAAGAGTCAGCAAAGGAGCCTGGTTGAGCGGTTGACAGTACGCATCGAACAGCCACGGCGGACAACCCTCGCCCGCCGGGACGTATTCTGATGATATCGTTCCTGTTCGCTTCATGAAAACCAGCCTGTCCGCAAGAACACACGCAAGCCTATTTCAACATGCGGAGGT
>JAYNUQ010000009.1:30106-64232 GCA_038116375.1 Candidatus Poseidoniales archaeon
TGAAAACCAGCCTGTCCGCAAGAACACACGCAAGCCTATTTCAACATGCGGAGGTCATTCTTTCCAGTCGCAGCCAATCCTCCACCGCGGTGTTGATATAGGTCCGGACCGTTGTTCTAACTCCCAGCAACCAAGAGTGGTTCTTTGGCGAACTGCATCTTGGTAGAATCCCCGTTGTGGGTGGGGTTCTTTCAGTTAAACTTATATATTAGCATTTAAAACATGAACTGGTCATAAAGGAGGGCATCTGAGCGACAACAATTTTTTTCGGCGAATTAGGATGATTAAGAATGTTCTAATTCGTCGAACAAGGCGTGTTGTTTATATACCCTAGCGACCACTCATATATGGAGGCGAAATAGATGAAACTGAACTGCGACGAATGCAACGGAAACCTGACGATTGACCACGCTCGAGCCGAGGGCACATGTGATGTGTGTGCCCTCGTCCACGAGAACGTGATGGCCGACGCTGACACCAACAGCGGCAGCTCTCTGGGCGAAGGCCGACACAACGAGGCTGTGAACCGAAACGCTGCCGCTCAAGGAGCAAAGCACGGTGGAAAGATGAGCGTGTGGGGTGAAACGGTTGATGCGCGAGGAAACCGATTGACCGCAGAACAACGCCGACGTTTCCGACGGTTTGGTCGAATCGACCGAAGTTCCCAACGCGATACCGACCCGATGTACGCTGCCCTCATGGCCACCATTCGCGACATGTTCGGTGAGAACATGGCTCGTGCCGTGGAACCTCTGGCCCGTGCAACCGCACGAAAATTGACGCCTGCCCAGGAGGGTCAACGCCGAACCTTGAACGCCAGCGAACGACGCATGCTGAAGTGTCCCAAGACCGCCATTTGCCGAGCAGGTGGCGAACAGCATCCCGAACTACGCGGCGACACCGACTTGGACAACCAGCAGATCATGGCCCTGGCCATCGCTTCCCTTGCCGCACGATGGTTCCAGACCATCAGCATCAACGAAAAGAAGCTCATGTCAGCCTACGGCATCACGCAAAAGCAACTGGTCAACGCCAAGAAAATCATCAGCCAGCATTACAAAGCACGCGTGCGGATGAAGTGGGCCCCAATACCTCAACAACTGCACATCTCCGCTGCCCGTGAGGACGACCTTGACAAGGCCGCAACCAACCTAAGCGATGCTCTGGCTGGACGTCTGCCTGCTGAAGTGGTGGATGAGGTCATGGCTGAATTCTTTGAGGCCATGAGCGACATCGGTGAGCCAAGCGTTGACGCACCCACTGCTAACGTGGCCGTCGGTATGGTCGCTGGTTGCGTGATGTACCGTGTGCTTCAGCGCATGGGGCTGGCCGATGGCAAGCTGAACTGCGTCGCCGACGCCGTCTCATGTTCCGGTGCAGGCCTCAAGAGCCGCATCGACATCTTCGAAGAACTGTACGTGAAAGGTGAATTCCCAGGCGCTGAAGCCCTGTTCGCCGCCTCTTTGGATGAGGCTAAGGAAGGCTCCTCAAACGAGGACGCCGAGGAAGAAGCCGAGGAATGAACGGATTGAGGACGGATTGATATCCCCCTGGTTCTTCGGAGACTCCATGCGATTGGGTGCAACAACGACCTTCCTGGCGATTTTTCTCCTGGCATCAACGGCTCCAACCACGGCAGCACTCCCTGCCGTTCCCGTCGGGAACGGCATGATCTTTGGCGGTCAATCCACGGACGCCGCCAACGCCACGATGGAGACCAGCAACCTGAGTGATTTGACTGCGGTTGTTGAGGTCTACACCGCCACCTGGTGTGAAAACTGCGTGTACGTTGAGCATGCTCTTGAAGAGCTGTACGTCAACGGACTCATCACGCCCTATCACATTCACTCAACCCTCAGCGACCCGTTCGGAGACGAAGGATTGGAACAGCGATTTCGAGAACGTTATGTGCACCTGACCGATTATTCCCATTCACCTCCAGGCACGGTGTTCAACGGAACGATGAAAAAAGCAGGTAGCGTTCCAGATTCCGATGTCCACGACAACGAACACGACAATCGCATAGAGGAATTCACCGGTCTTGCACAACACGACCTCGGATTGGGTGCGGGCACAACGATGTTCTCATGGACGCCAACAACCAACACGTCCGGCACCATCGCTTGGGCCCTTGACATCAACGACACACATCTGGAAAACATGACGCTCAACGTCGTCGCATGGATTGTCGAGGCGGCAGCAGACTATGACGGTTCGAACGGGCAAGGCACGTACCCTCACATCGTAAGGGACATGGTCAGCCTGGGCAGTGAAACCGAAGGAACAGGAACCCTCACGCTCCCTGCACCGCACGACGGTGAAGATCTGCAGATTCACCTGCTGTACGAGATCGTGCCGGTGGTGATTGAAGAACCAGCACAACCAACCGGGGAAGGAAGCGAAAGTGAAGATACCCCCGCTCTTTCAATGGTCTCGACCGTCTTGACGGTCGGTCTCGCTCTTGCCTTCAGCCGAAAAGGTCGCCAAGACCGCCGCCGCGCTCACGATTAGCGTCGCTCTCAGCGTCTGCCCGTGCGCGTCGGTCGTCCGTGTGATCGATCTGAAGTTGCCAACGGAAATGCGGAACGTTGTGTGGGGGGGCCGCCACATCGACGTAATTCCACCAACGAGGTGGTGCTCCCCGAACGCGCTGGCGCTCCTGTGCATCGTGAAGTAAGTTGGTCAATTGGAGTCGAGCATCGGGTCGTGGATGGTCTCGACGGACAAAGACGCTGTCGTCGTCAATCTCGTCGTTCTTCACGTAGCCGAGGATCTTTGCGATACGAGCGAGGAAGTTCCGCTCCAAAGCTGAGCGAACGGTGACCTGAAGGGCAGCGTGTTCGAAGGAAAGCGGCATGCCGTCTTCATTTGGAATGCGGACCGTTGAACCCAACGGCTGCTGAACAAGAACCTCCCAGACACGAGCAAACACTTCGCACCATCGGCGCTCACCGTCCCGTACATCCCCTTCGTCGTGACGGTCGTCGGCTCGTCGATGAGGCATGATGTGGTGATAGCGACGTCGAAGGAAATGCTCTTCTCGGATACCCCCGAGGTAATCAGCGCGGTGATGGTCTCCCGAACTACCGGGTTGGTACGGACGTACGGTGCTGCGCCATTCTTCAACAACCTCCTGCATTGGAAACGCTCCATCTCGGGTAAAGGCGAGATGAAAACGGGCGTTCCAACGCTCAGAAGACGTTTGACGACCGTGGTAGTGGCGATTGCGAAGAAGGAGTTCGTGCAGTCCACGGCCCGGTCGTCGCTCCTCTTCCTCAATGAATCGGCGCCTGTACCAACGGAACGAGCGCGCCATGTGTTGTTGTTGCTCCGTAAGACCTTGATTGGAAAGTGCCTCCAACCAGCCTGGAGGGATGTTTTCGCGAGGGAAGGCGAACGGTGGTTGATGGGCCAGGAGTTCGTGCAGACTGCCGATGTCCCGAGAGGCGTCGAGGTCGTTCACCATTGAAAGCACCACGCTTCCGATCGTGTCCCCCAACGGGATCGTGTCGGCAAAACGCCCGCTGTGAATGCAGAGAGGCGATTTGAAATTCGGATTGATGTCGCTGACGTGTTTGATGGAGTACGGTGCGCCGTGTTGGCCGTAGCCAACCTTGACCTCGTACAGATGGCCAAGACGACCGATGACCAGAATCTTGGAGGATTGAACGAAGACTTTGGTGTCGAGGCCGTTCATGATTTGATGACAAAATTCCATGGACCGAACCATGGGAGCAGACGGTTGGCTTGGTTGGGCATACGCAACCGACCAGTTGTGCTGGAGACCGAGAAGAAATCGGCCTGCCTCAGAGTTCAACGGCGCCATCGAGATGGAGGCCAAAAAGGCCCAAAGCGCTGGTTCAGTGGGAACGGGTATCAGACGTAGCCCCCCGGAAGCCGTACGAACGCGAATCCTGAGGTGCTTGGCGTTGATGGCCAGAGCCCACTTGCGGGTGTCGGCTCGGTGCTGGGCCGATTCAAGAGATTGCCACGCCCGCATCCATGGCGTGTCGTAGGCTTGAAACAACCCAGGTGGGTGGTTGGAGAGGGCGTTGCGAAACATGCCTTCCATGTTGCCTGGTTGCTGGTCGAACATGCGCGTTTGAATATCGTGAGACCATGCCATCATCGGCACACATTCTGCTGAATCCATGGCGAGCGTCCGGTCCACGCGCAGGCGATTTGAAAGCCACGTCAGCATGCTGGCCAGAGGGCGATAGTGCGAACGGATCTCTCGACGCCCGTAGGGATGACGTTGCATCAACGGTACGCCGTTCGCGTTTGGATTCACCGAGGCGATGGCGAGCAAAAGGGCGGGAATGTCCCATCCTCTTCGCACCTCGAAACGCCCCATGAGCGCAAACACAACACCGAGGCTCAAACCGTGGAGAGGAACGCCGTTGAGGTTCCATGTGGAATCAAGGTACCGGAGCCTTGAGCCATCGTGGAAGCCGACTCCCTCTCGAAGCAAGTATTCTTGATGAGGTGAAAGGTTGTCACCGCGTTCAACCGCCTCCACGAGCGCATCGAAGGCTTGTGGGGAGTCAGGATAGGTGATGATGGGGTCGTCGTGTTCATCCAAGCGAGCCCATTGAACGTGTTCCATGGATTCGACGTTGGCGGCAAGGGTGGCCCATCGCCGTTTCGATGTGCCCCCTGGCCCCCCGAACAGATCGATGGCTCGTTCGTGCTCTTCGGGCCGAAGGTGGACTTGGAAGCCCGTGCGGGGTTCGTAGTCGATCATCGATTGGCACAGGGCACAAACAACATGCTCTTCATCCGAGACGGGGTTGTGTTTGCAAGCAAGTTCGCTTACGCTCGTCATGAAGGAAATATTGCCCCACTCTATTTGAAGAAATCAAGCCCAGTGTTGGTTCAAGACGGCTCGGAAGTGCTCAACATCCTCGTCGGTGATGTGAAGATGGACCACGACGCGGATTCTGTTGTCCGCAAGGTCAAACATGTCAATGCCCTGGGCGGCAAACTTAGCCACCACATCCGCCGCACGTTCGGTGGTTTCGGCGTAGACCATGTTCGTTTGGACGGACGACAAATCAACGGAAAACATCGGCAATTCATCCATCATCTGAGCGATGGTTTGCGCTCGTCGATGATCTTCGGCCAAGCGCTCGACATGGTGGTCAAGGGCATGCATGCAGCCAGCAGCCAGCAGCCCTGCTTGACGCCACCCCCCGCCGAACATCTTGCGCCAGCGATGCGCTTTGGCGATGAACGCCGCAGACCCGACAAGGACCGAGCCGACCGGAGCACCAAGCCCCTTTGAGAAGCAGATGGACACCGAGTCGTAGTGTTCGCACATGCGCGCCACGTCAACGCCCGTGGCCAGTGCAGCGTTGAAAATTCGCGCCCCGTCGATGTGCGTTTTGCAATCCAGTTCCTTTGCTACAGCAGCAATGCCATCGAGGGTTTTCTGGTCATAACACGCTCCGCCTCCGAGGTTGGAAGTGTTCTCCACGCACACCAAGGAACCGTTTGGATAGTGGCTTCCCGACCCCTCTGCTTTACGCACGGCTTTGCGCACCTGCTCGGGCGTCATGAGTCCGCCTTCCCCGTCAACCAGAGCGATGGACGCCCCGCAAAGTGCAGCATAACCGCCTCCTTCGTAGCGGTAGATGTGGGCGGTTTTGTCGCACACGATTTCATCCCCCGGGACGGTATGGGTGCGAAGGGCAATGGCGTTTGACATCGTTCCAGAGGCGACGAACAGCCCCGCTTCTTTTCCAAACAAGTTCGCCACACGTTCCTGAAGTTCAATGACGGTGGGGTCGTCACCGAGAACGTCATCGCCAACGGTCGCGGCGTGCATGGCTTCTCGCATGGCCTTCGTTGGTTGGGTGACCGTGTCGGAGCGGAAATCGATTCGCGATGAAGGGTGTTCGCGCATGAATCCGCCTTCACGCCCTCCTTCATGAAGGCGGTGTTCACAGAAGTTTGAGATGGCCGGTCAACTCGTCAAGCGCTGCCTCATCGTAGGGACCGAGAGCCAGCACCGTGGATGACCCCTTGGGGATCTGGGTATGACCTGCGTCCTGGACCACGTGATGGGGGACGTTGCGCTTGCGTGCGGCTTTTGCAAGCTCGTTGAATACACTGACATCAGGGGCTTTGAGACAGATTTTTTTCTGCCCTGACCCCAGCCAGGCCTCAACCTCGGAGGGGTGAGACACGCCGGCGCCAAGGAAGGCTTGAACCGCTGCATGGCCGACCTGAGCAGCGATCTTCCCCTTGCCCATTTTCAGCGATTGATTGACCACGCAAACCAGTTTGACAGGGCCAGCGACTGAACGGTGAATCGGTCGTGGTGCCGTCAGGCGATGAAGGAATGACCGCAATCCCATGGCATCTCACCTCATAGCGTATCCAAATGACGCACGAGCGTATCCATCGTCCGTCGAGGTCCGAGAAGGCCAAGCACCGTGATGGTACCGGCGGGGACTTCGGTGTGTCCAGCATCGGTGACAAGATGGGAATGGCAACCCGAAGGAACAGAGGCGTGTAACTCCTGCATGCTCGTCAAATCATCAACGGCTAATACGATCTTACGAGAGCCACCTGCTCGCCAACGCTCGAGCAGCCGTGTGCGACGTGCTGCACGAACCACCTCGACGGCAGCGTGTGCGCATTGGGCTGCAGTCTTCCCTGTGCTCATGGCAAGGTCTTGGCGAACGACGAGGGCCATCGTGGGTGCGTCATGCATCGATGCCATGCACCTCACCAACCGCATGTGAATCGTTCTGCGATGCTTCGAGGCCGCTGAGGAAGCGATGAAGTGAGGGCGCCATCCACACCACGAAGGCGAGATTTCCAAGAGCGTGAATCACGTCAAACGGCAACCCTTGCCCGAGCAACACAACAACATCAGCGAAGGCGGTGGTGGATGTGAGCAGGGAGAGGGTGGAAACGAAGCCGAAGAGAAAAGCAGAGACGACGGCAAAGGCAGCGAGGCGTCCGAGGAGCAGCCTACCGTCTCGCACGAGGCGTGCTTTGGAACCGATGACGGCGACGGTTGCCCACCCAGCCGCTTGGAAGACCGTCCACCAACCGTGACCGATGAGCATGTTTGAAAGCAAGGTGACCAGAAGGGCGAAGGCGATGCCTCGCTTCGCACCGAGATGTGCGCCAACAAGGAGCGCCGCCACGGTGACGGGTTGGACGTTCGGAAGCGGTTGCATCACGACCCTGAGTGCGGTCATCACGACCACCATGGTGGCGAGCATGGCCACCATCATCCGATTGGTTCGAGGTGCGGAGGCCAAGAAGAAAAAGGCAAGACCAACGAGCACGATGTCCAAGAGCGTGCTCGCAAGGGGCGTTAACTCCGGACCGTGAACACCGAAGGCTTGGAACATGAACCGTCCGAGAAGGCCGCCAGCCTTGAGGATTGCCACCCTCAGGCAAGCCGCCAATGCACAATGACGGTGGAATCAACGCCTGCTTCGTCAACGGAAAGGACCCCACGCTCACCGTTGAGGAAATACTCCCAACCCGAGCCTGTGGTTTGGTTGATGGAAACGACATAGAGGCCCAACGATGTTCGTTCGGTTTCGAATGCAAGCCCGTGTGTCGTAGCCGCTGCTTGTGTCAAGCCCCACACGTTCTCGTGGCCGACCAGCCCTCCGCTCACAAGGGTTCCTTCGGGCAGTTCGAAGACGACGATTTGCGTCCCAAGCCATGTCTCGGGCCAAGCATCGTCCCACTGCGACGAAGGGGGGGCATCCTCGTCGTTGACCAAAACGGCGCTCCACGACTGAGAAATCTCAGGAAGCATCATCAACGCCACGATGAGAACGGAAAGCGAAAACACCCGCCATGCGGAAGAAAGGGTCCCTGCTCGTGCGCACCAAGCGGCAGCGCCCAAGGCCGCGGTGAGGGCCACCATGCCGAGAATGGCTTCCCCGTCCAAGGAGGCGGTTTCGGCAACATCAGTGGATGGTGTAGAGTAGGCCATCAAAACCCCCGCATCGTTTCCGAGAAAGAGCCAGTCTCCTGCGACCGCTGGAGCAGAGGTCCCAAATCCGTCGTGCGGCGTGGAGAACGACTGAACGTCCGAAAACATCCCATATTCACCAACCTCTACCACAATCCAACCCTCCCCAGGGCTGTTGACGGGCGCGAAAAGGACGGTGGCGGTTGTTGCAGCCATTTCGCCGTTCACCTTGGTTGGCCGGTGGTCGACGACCCTGCAATCGGGATTGCACTGAACCGAAGTGAGGCCGTCGCTGTCCCCAAAGACAACGGTTTCTCCCATCCGTATTGGAATCGCTGGCGAAGAGCCTGAGGCGTGAAGGAGCGTGAGGTTCTCTGAAGCGAGGTCATAGGTGTGAATGGAACTTGAGGTCGACTGTTGGACGTGGAGAAGCAGCAGATCGTTGACGTGTATCGGAGCGTGACGAAGTTGCCCCGTGAGGTTGACCCCCCTCACGTCCCTACCGTCAAGGCTCACCTTCCAAAGGTGTCCTGTTTCGCTTCCCATCCAATAAGCATCGTCTGTTTTCGCCACGCCGTTGCGCCAGCCGAGGCTGAGGTTCACGTTCAAATCCATGACCCCGTCTTCCAGGCACGCCCGCGCAAGTCCGCTTCGTGTGGGCACGACCACACGGTCACCGTCGAGAAGCATCGCTCCGGTGACCCCCCAGCCATCTACGGTGGTGTTGATGCTCCAAACCACGGTGGCGTTGGATGGATGAAGGGCTTCAACCTGGCCGTTGGCCCACCCCACCAAAAGGAGGTCTGGCCAAGAGCCGCACGGACCGGTTCCGCCGCTCACAAGGAGAAGCGGTGACATGTCGTGTTGCGTGGTGGTTGGATGACGATGGGTCCACTGAAGCTCACCTTGATGGTCGAACGCACGGACTTCGGGCCGTTCCTCACCGGTCCAAAACCCCGACGTGCGGACGTAGACCCGTTCGTCATCGGTCACCGGTGAGGTCGTGATGTAGCCTGGCCCAAGGTCAACCGACCAACTTGCCGTCCACGATGCAGAACTCACCGAGACTCCACCCAAACAAACCAGAAGAAAGACGAAAAGAAGCGCAAAACGCCTCATCTGACCTCACTCCAGCACCGATTGAATGGCCGCCCGTAGCAGCGCACTCACTTCTTTCCCGTCTGCACCGACAGCCGCCTGCATGACCACACCCATCAGCGGGCCCATGGCGCCCATGCCGCGTTCCTTGACAAAGTCGAGCCGTTCCTCAACGATGCCTTTGATGACGTCCTCCAAACCGCCAATGTCGGCAGGAGCCAAGCCGTGTTCTTCGCAGTGATTTCGCAATGTTTCCAGAGAAACCAAACGGCCGTGATGCGCCTCAACAACACCGTCGAGGTGGTCCCGTGCCAAGGTACCGTCTTCTCGCAACTGGAGAATGTTCGCAAGGGTTTGAGGGTGCTGGTCATCGTGATTCAGCAACAAGGCCGCCCATGCCTTGGCGGGCAAGTCGCCGACATGATCGCAAAACACGTCGTCAAGTTCACGCGCCAGCAACTGTTCAGACTGGTCGGCCGACATGTCGTAGCCGTTGAGACGTTCGCTTCGCTCGGTGTCCGACATTGGAAGCGAGGCGAGGACAGCCTGCCACGCATCGGTGCTGAGAACTTGAGGGGGAACATCGGTTTCAGGATACATTCGGGAACGTCCAGGAAGTGGGCGCATGGGCGAGGTGGTCCCGTCTTCGGGTGCGCCCTTTTTCACCACGACGTTTCGAACTTCTTGTGGAATACGGTGCCATGCCAGCCGAGCACGGGTGAGGACGGCCTCCAGGGCAAGGGTGGCCTGCCACTGAGGAGCGCAACACAAGACGTAGGCGTCGTCCTCGGCGAGGTTCATCGCTTCTCGAAGACCTGCCACCTCCTCGCTGGTGATGCCGTAGGCCGGAAGTTCATCTGCGTGGAAGATGCCTTTGACGCCGGCCAATTTGGCTGCACCCGCTAATTCTCGTCCGAGTCTTGGGAGTTGAGCGCCCTCTTCATCCATGGATTTGGACCCCAATCGTCCAAGCAAACCCTTCAGCGGAAGCGCCAGCACGACGGCTCCGTTGGCCAAGCCATCAGCCACCATGCCCGAATCCGTAGACGAAAAAACGCCAGAGACGTCTTGGAGCGTCAGGGGAAGATGGGTTTTGACCGCCTCAGCAACCTGCCGTTCAATCTCCGAATCGTCCGCGTCTCGATGCGATGGAAGGGCGGGTTGGTCGAGCATGGCTCGCAGGTCGTTGGCCAAACGATAGAAATGGAGTTGGCGCGCCATCTCAAGGTGGATGATTCGAGGTATCCAGTTGAGGTCCTGGCAGCCTTTGATTTCGACACGATCGCCGGCCCCAATGGACACGTTGAGGTCTTGACGAATGCTTCCGAGTCCACGGCGCACGCGACGGGTTTGACGAAGAACGCGCCCCAAAGCCATCGCCGTACTTTTGGCATGGTCGGGAGAAACGACATCGGGAGACGTTGCGATTTCAATCAGCGGCAGGCCCAATCGGTCGAGGTTGTAAATCACCTGCTGGCCGTGGGTTGTCGTGATGGTGTCCAACTTGCGGGCGCTGTCCTCCTCAAGGCACACAACATCGACCCCCACCGTTCCTTCATCGGTCTCCAGAACGCCGTCGGTGGCGATGAGCGAGGTCCGTTGAAAGCCGCTGGTGTTGGAGCCGTCAACCACGGTTTTTCGCATGGTTTGAATCAAGGAAACGGGTTTGGACTGAAGAAGAGCGGCCACCGTGAGCGTGATGTCGAGCGCATCCTCATCGAGGGCGACGGGGGGTTGTTCGTCCAGCTCAATCAGGCCGGCATTGGGCGACTGGGCGTACACAAAGGTCCGATTGCGTTTGGACTCAAAACGGGCGGCGACGTCAACAGCACCGCCCTCGCCACGGCTGGCACGAAGACGCCGCTCAAACCTCGGCCAGTCCTCGGGGAGTGTGTCAATGGTGATGTCGTAGAGTTCGCCGCTTTGCCTCGAGTGAAGTTTTCCCGTGGCCAATTGCTGATGGACCTCAAGGCCGCACATGAAGCCAAGTTGCTCCGGGTCCAAAGCCGATGCGCGACGGACATCGCCTTGGGGTTCATCGGCCATGGTTCTCCGACGCGCTCACCCTTCATGAGCACAACCCTTGGTTGAAACTCAAACGACTTGAAGCGTGTCGTAACCTGAAGGGCGCATCATTCGGCCGTCACGGCACAATTTGTCAATGATGTCCTCGGCTTTGCTTCGAGGGATATCTCTTCGCTCTGCTTCGGTGAGCACATCGAGGAGGTTGGCGGCCGTGCCCGAGTCGTTCTGTAGGACAGAGACGATGTCAATGATGACCTTCTCTTGATTTCGAACCTTACTCTTCTTGCCCGACTCGATGGTGGTCATGTCAAAGTTCTCACCCATCAATTCGTGTCGCCATGTCTTCGTGAGGCGAATGGATCGTTCTGCATCTTCAACCGTAGCAATTTCGGAGAGGCGAATGCGTGCACTTGCCTCTGCCAAACGGGAAAGTGCTTCAAGCGAACGAGCCGTGATGGCGACGCTGTCGGCTGAATCACCGCCTTGTTTTCGAGTTTGAACGTAGTAGGCGACGATTTTTTCCTTGGCTTCGTCGTCCAACTTGGGGTGGAACGTTCGCTTCGAATAGGCCACGTATTTCCTCAGGATATCTCGGGGCAGGACGTTGTATTTTCCGTCCACCTTCTTGGCCTCTTTTTTGATGGCCGAAGCCCGTGCTGGATTGGGAATGGTTCCTTCGCTCACGAGCAATTCACTGCTGCCTTTGAGGCGGTTGTCGATGATGTGGGAGGCGATTTTTTCGTCTGCGTTTTCATCGGGCGTGTCGGTCAAGAGCCAGATGATATCAAATCGAGAAATCAACGGTGGGGCCAGGTTGATCTGCGATGTGAACGGCACGTCGCTGACGGGTTGGAACCGGCCGCTGGTCGGGTTGGCGGCTGCGAGAACGGCGCATCGCGTTCGGAGGCTGGCGTTGATGCCGGCCTTGGAAATCGAGATGCTTTGCTGTTCCATGGCTTCGTGCATGCTCGACCGGTCGGCGGTGTTCATCTTGTCGAATTCGTCAATGGCAGCAAGGCCGAGGTCGGCCAGCACCAAGGCACCCGCCTCAAGCGTCCAACGACCGTCGGCCGCTGCGTCCTGAACGGCGGCAGCCGTCAGCCCTGCGGCTGAGGCGGATTGGCCCGAAGCAAAGCGGCCGCGGGGCGAGATGGTCGACATGTAGTGAAGGAGTTGGGATTTGGCCACACCGGGGTCGCCCATGAGTAAAATGTGAATGTCGCCACGGTTGCGTGTTCCATCCTCGTTGACCTGCGCTTCGCCCCCAAAGAGTTGGAGCATCAGCGATTCTTTGATGCGTTCCATGCCGAAAATGGAGGGGGCAATGCTACGAGTGAGGACGTCGTAAACGTCCGGTGAGCGTGCGATTTCACGAATTTCATTTTCTTCTTCTTCGGAAATGACGATTTCTTCCAGAGGTATGTTCTGACGTTCGAGGGAGTGGATTCGCAAAAAGATGTCAAACACGGGCGTGTCCTTACCTCCTTTGCGTTGGGAACGGATGAACAGCACGCCGTTGGCCTTGACCCGGTCGCCAGGGTTGAGTTTCCCTGCGAGGTCCTGTTCGCCGATGCAGAGGATGCGTTCGGGTTGAATGCCCCCCTTCATCTGCTCTGGAAGTTCCTGAAGTTCAATGAATTGGGAGTTGATGAGATGCGATTCCTGCTGCATCAAGAAGAACCGGGTTTGTCGCTTCGGCCGGCCGCAGCCTCCGTCGATTTGGGAGCATTCAATCGGCTCGATGAGTTCCTGCTCGTTGGGCTGGTTGATCTCCATCTCATGGTCGCATGCAGCGCACTTGAACACCGCCGTGTACAATCGTGGACGCACCCCCGTGATTTTGGTGGTCACGGCGTCGATGGCGATGAGGCGACCGATGTCGTCGGCTCGCAATTGTGAAACCGTTCGAACCTGGTCGCTGGGCAGGTGAATGATGCGCACAAAGGGCATGAGGTTGCCCTCCCCCGCATCGAGGAGGAACTGACGAAGGGCTTGATTTGCCGCGCGGAAATGGTGGTCTGGGTTGGCAAGAATGTCTTGGGCGAACTCGTGGTCGTAACCCTCAACTTCGCGGTAAGAGACTTGGAGGGAGCCTTCATCAGGCCAGAGCTTTGCTAAATTGTGAATGGCTTCGGAGTACTTGTCTTGAAGCAGGGAAGTCCATCGGGCAGGGAGGTCAAACTCTTGAATCGTGGACATCAACTTCACCGCCGGGACATCACACAACATTGCCTACGGAATATAATCGTTCTTCGAGAATTCATGCACCCCTTGGCTTCCACTGGAAAAACGCATCCCTGCACGCCCGTGATTTCCGCTTGGTGCAGCGTCATGTGGAAAACCTCGGACGAAGCATCCATGTAGCGCGGGCTACGCCTTCCAGCCATGAGGGTCACCTTCGCCCACGGCCTCTGGTCGAGCACCGACAGCAGCAAAGCGGCCTGGATGCGCGCCCAAGGTTGGGACGTCGTCACCCTCGACATGCGCAAATACGGATGGGACCAAGCCAGTCAAACACGCGTGGTGGTCGAAGCCATCGACGAACACGGTCCGTTTGATGTTCTCATCGGTTCATCCTTCGGCGGTTTGGCAACGGCCAATGCTGCCGCTCAGCGTCCTGAAGTTGACCTTCGCCTCGTGTTGCTGGCACCGGCCTTTGGCTATCCCGATTTGGTGCTCGAAACGTTGGGTGCAAGCGCCATGGAGGTGTGGAAGAACACGGACGAGCATGCGTTTCACCCTCCCGGTTGGGAAGAACCCGTGGTCCTTCCTTGGTCGTTCATGGAGGCGGCCAGAAGCCACGCTTGGCCTGAACTCCCTCATCCCACCGCCATTCTCCACGGTTCCGAGGATGATGTCGTCCCGCTGGCGAACAGCGAACAAGCCCAACGCGACCATCCTCACGTGACGCTGCACGTGGTGGAAGACGGGCATCGTTTGCACCAAAGCCTTGAGGCGCTCATTCCCTTGACACGCCGCGTCATGGACGCTTGAATCCGAAGCGATTGCTTCATGAAACGCCAACCGTTGGACGCATCATGAGTGAACCCATGGACTACGCCAGTGCAGGGGTTGACATCGACCTCGAAGGGTCTGCGGTCGCCTCCCTCATCGGTGCCTTGTCCAAGAGCGTTCGAGCCCCGGGTACGCCGGGTGCTCCAGTGGACCTACCCGGAGGCTTCGGCGGATTGATTGAATTCGGCGATAACCTGCTGGCGCTGGCCACCGACGGCGTGGGGAGTAAACTTCAGATCGCCACGGCGTTGGAACAGTGGGGTGGCGTTGGCATCGATTGCATGGCCATGAACGTGAACGACCTCTTGTGCGTGGGAGCCGAACCCATCGCGTTCGTTGATTACGTGGCCGTGCCAAAACCGGACCCTGCCATCCACGCTGCCCTTGGAGCCTCCCTTGCCGAAGCCTGTCGTCTGGCTCGGGTGACCCTCGCAGGTGGCGAGACGGCTTCGCTGCCCGGCATCGTCACCGAACTTGACCTGTCGGGAACCGCCTTGGGCTGGCTTCCCAAGGGTCAAGCCATCACCGGTGAACATCTCAAGGAGGGTGACGTTCTGATCGGCTTACCAGCGTCTGGCATCCACTCCAACGGCTATTCCTTGGTTCGCAAAATCATCGCCCATGCAGGCTTGGCCTACACCGATGTTGCACCCTTCAACGCTGAGCATCCGCATCGCACCTTGATGCGTTGGACCGAGGGCGATGTCACGCTTGGTGAACTCCTGCTCAACCCGACGCAGATTTACTGCGACCCTGTTGTTGACCTCCTGGACGCTGCAAGAGGCGATGCCCCCTTCTCCATCAACGATATCCACGGCATCTGCCACATCACGGGCGGCGGACTCTCCAACCTCCTCCGCCTTCATCCTACCTTGGGGTGGGACATTCATACGCCCCTCCCTGTGTTGCCGGAATTCACCTGGCTCCAGTCTGCAGGTGGTGTCGAGACCCGTGAGATGTACAGGACGTTCAACATGGGCATGGGCATGGTCATCGCCGTTGATAGCGCCTGCTCAGAACAGATCGTGTCGTGGTTGCAAGAACGCATGCCAGGGGCTGCACCGGTCGGACACGTTCGTGATGATGGTCATCACGTCAAGCACGCCATTGAAGGTGTGAACTTCTCTCATTACTGAGCCGTGCATTAGCGGTGCGGTCATGAGGGAGCATTGAATCGCAGGAGCATGGCCGGCGACGTCACGGGAAGCGACAAGCCCGGTCATGTATGGATGGAAGGGAAGACGCTCGTGGCCCTTCGGTCCGACCAAGAACGCCCCACGCACATGCCCCGAGGTCCAGCCAAGCGAACGGGCCCAGGATTTCTCAACCCGGCCATGGCGCCTGCCCGCACACGTTCAGTTCTGCTGTTAGCGGACGCGTTGGAACACGATTGGTTGGTCAAACCCGACCACGACCTGCGCGCCCTTGACGCTCTGTGCGCAACGGGTGTGAGGGTTCGTCGGTGGCGCAACGAAGTGCCAGCAGAACATCAGCATCGCTTGAGAATCACGGCCAACGATTTGGACGTGCAAGCGCTTGAGGAACTCAAAGCCGCTCACGAGCGCTTTCCTCCCGCAACCGATGTAGCCCACGACATCGAAGATGACCGCTATGAGCGACCGCCGACAGGGACGATGGTCAACGGCCTCTTTGTGATGCAAAACGATGCCAGAATCGCCCTCATGGAGGCGGCCTATCAGTGGGTTGACCTCGACCCGTTTGGCTCGCCCGTCCATTTCCTCGACGCAGCCATCCAAGGATTGTCTCGTGTGGCGTTCTTGGAAGTGACCGCCACCGATACGGCTGCGCTCACCGGGTCAAGTGCCTCCTCTCAACAACGCAGGTACGGGGCAAAGGGAATCGTTGACAGCTATGCCCACGACGATGCGGTCCGGGTGCTTCTCGGTCTGATCGCCACCACGGCGGCTCGCCACGACCGAAGCATTGAGCCCGTGCTGGCGCTGTTTGACGGCCATCATGTTCGCGTGAGTGTGAAGGTGCGACGGAGTCGTGAGGCGGCCTCCGAGGTCTTGGATTCCATGGGCTGGCGGGTGCGAAACGAGAACGGAACCTACGCCTTCGTGAATCACCCAGAGCCCGCTCATGTATCACGAGCAAGCGGCCCGATGTGGACAGGGCCCCTTTGGGACCGTGATGTCGCTGGACGGATGACGCAAGAACGGGCGGTGGCCGTTTGCTCAGCCTCACAATCGACACTTGATGCCCACCGAAAGACGGGGCTGGTCTGGAGCGATGCCGACCGAGAATACGCTGAACGTGAATTGCGACGCAGCGTCAGGTACATCGCTGAAGCCGCCGACCTGATGAGTCGTGAACATACGTTGTACCACATGGACGACTTGCCCAACATGGCAGGTACCGGGCAGGCTCCGAAAATGGATGCGCTCTTCGCAGCGCTTCAGACCAGAGGTCACGCAGCAGCGAGGGTGCCGGACATTGACCCCTTCTTCGTCACCGATGCCCCGTTTGAAGACGTGATGACGGCGATACGTGCATTGGTTGCTGCGGCCGTCGAGTGAATCAGCCAAACGACGGGTCGATGTCCGTGATGGTGTCTTCATCGGGCGCCGGTAACATCTGGGAGGCGTTCTCGATGATGTCTCGGACGCTGTCTTCGATGGACCGAGCGTTTTCCAACAATTCCGTCAGAGGAATCTCCAATCCGGTCAAATCGCCCACCGCCTCCACGGCAAGCGCTGCGGCTCGAGCGTCTGGATACATCGGGCTGGCCTCCGAAAGCAGGGCCGTGATGTCGATGCCCAGTCGATCGCCTTCACCGAGCAGGAATCCCGTGATACCGGATACGATGCCTTGCTGGATGGGTTCGATGTCAAGTTGCTTGAGACGGTCTCGAGCGGCCGGGATGGAGCCGACGCCAAACAAGTCGCCTGTGCTCAATTCCTTTTCGGGCCGCGTGATGCCGTCAATGATGATGAGACGGTCAAACCCACCCTTGGTGAACCATTCGAGCACGGTGGAGGCGAACATGATGTCGGTCTCGTTTCCAAATTGAATTTCTGAGGTGAACACACCGATGTTCTCGCCCTGATACACCCGAACGGGATGTTTGGGGACTTCGTCGTGAATCAGTGCAACGGCAGGGAAATCCTTGTGCATCACCGTTCCGAGTTGCTGAAGGCCGAGCGTCTTGATGATGTGGGATGCGGAGATCACGCCAACCATGCCAGCGGTGGTGAAGCCGCAGACGGCAACGCCACCTGTTCGCGGGTCAGCGTCTTGATGGAGCACCAACGAGTAGGATTGCAGGTTCGCATCCATGGTCTTCTCTCCGATACGGTCCACTTACGGTCTCGTCAAAAGGCTCACGGAAGAATCATTCTTCCCAAACAGCCCAGTCTTCCCAGCCTTCTTCACGGTACCACCAGACGCCTTCTTCGTCTTCCCACCATTCGGTGCCGTCCTCGTCAACGGAGATGCCGTCGTCTTCGGTTTCCTCTTCCCACTCCTCGCCACCATCATCCTGCGACGAGACGGTGTCTTCTGCGGTCGCACCGAATTCAAAGGCATCAGCGCTGCTGCCGAGGGTCGGTGAACTGGCAAGGCCTTCGGGTGCATCACCGTGGAGCTCTTTTCCTGACTGTTTGAGTTCGTCAAGAGATTTTGATGTATCCAGATTCAGCGATTTGGCCCCAGGGGTTTGGTCGGGCGCAGCCATGGCTTGCTCGTAATAGTCCTCTTCGTCATCATCGTCAAAGAAGTCGTCGTTCATGCTGTTGCGCATGTAGAGCACACCGACAATGCCCGCAACGAGGGCGATGACGATTCCGATGCCGACCAACACGGGCGTCATGGCGCCCTCAGCCTCGTCTGCGACATCGTTGGTGTTGGTGTTGTCAACCGGTATCTCGCCAAGCGTCCATTGGAGTTCCCCCTCGGTGGAAGCCATCGGTTCGGTCATTGAATCACAAGCGTTGTCGCCAAAATCAAGACAGGTGAGGTAGACAATGTAGCCTTCACCCTGCAGACCTGGGAACATGCCTTCTGTTGGTCCGTTTCGGACCAGTGAGAACGTCAGGTCAACCGTACCGTTGGCCTCTGCGGTAAGCGATGATGTATCACCATCTGCTTCGTTGTGGACCAGTTCAATGGCGGGCGGCGTGCCCGGGACAACCTTCCATGCAAATCCAACCATCACGTCGAAGGGGTTCGGATTGGAGACCGTACAGGTGATGAGGACATCCGTGGCATTGCTGTCCCATTCGTAGGTGGCCGTCCCGCAATCCACGGTGGCAGGGAGCGTGATGTCGGGGAAGGTTGGACCGGAGGTCTGATTGGTTTCGTTGTTCTCGTTGGTCTCGTTGTTCTCATTTCCAACAGCATCGGGTGAAGCCTCAAAGGCGTACGATGCAGAGAAACTTGGCATGTAGTGAACCGGTGGGTTGTCGCTCAATCGCACATTAAGGCGCCCGTCATACGCTGCTTGACCGTTGACAAGAATCTCGTTACCACGTGCCTCTGCCGTGCCGGAACTCGCTTCTGCGCCAGCGGCATCGATAACGGTCCAATTCACATTGAGGTTGGCCAAGTATTCCGCTTGTGTGGTGTCTTCAACATCCGCCATCAGAAGCGTTTCAAACGTCCCATCAGACTGGATCGGGAGGGGTTCATCGGGCGTGATGGTGATCAGAACCGTTCCGTAGGCGGCATCGGTGGTTGACGCGCCTTGCAGAGGTTGCTGCACGACGTCACCTTGACTGCCAGCATACGCAAGCTTGAGTGTCATCTCACCGACAGCCTCGATGGGGCCCAAGCCCGAAAGGGCCTCAATGGCAAGGGTTGCCAAGCCGTTCTCATCGGTAGTCAGGTCCACCGAATACGATTCACTGTCATCGACGATGGTGAGCGTGAGCGGTGCATCCGCAATCGGTTCACCTGCCTGGTGGAGGTGAGCAGCTACGTCGAGGCCTTTGGTTCGTGCAAGAAGGACGGTGTTGTTCAGTTCGCCCTGCGTAAAGTCGGTGTAGGTGACGTCCAGCGTGGTCGGTAAAGCCGTATCGTTGCGTGTATAGACGGGTCCAACGGTTGTGACGTTTGTGGAGGCGTTGCCGTACTCGTCCAGTCCAATGGCAGCGACATAATAGGCGACGCCATCCTCAAGAGGCGTGCCGGTGCTGTCTTCTCTGACTTCGATCGAGGTAAGGTCTGCTCCAGCCGTGAGGGTGGTGGTGAGGTTGCTGACGTCATTGAACTCCGAAGTGAACACAAACACGTGATGTTCCACAATGGAGACGTCCCCTGGACTCCACGAGACATTCATCACGCCACCTGTGTCACCAGGTACGTCGGAAGCCGTGAGGTTCGGGAGGAACGATTTGGGCACGGGATAAGGCACGTCTACGGTCAACGGAGAGGAAAGGTTGCTGGTCACGCCAAACTTGTGCACGCTCTGCACCCAGTACGTCCAGGACTGTCCGGGCTGAACTCCCGTGTCGATGGTGTTGTTCGAAAGCGTGTTGGCATACGCCGTTTGCATGTCAACGGCCTGTCCTGCAGGTGCGCGATAGACAACAAAGTCGAGGAAATCGTCTCCGAAGTCCGTGATGGGTTGCCACTCGATGACGATGCGATCGGGTTGTGCGTCCACGAGTGAGAGGGCAGGCGTTGGCGGCAACGCTATGTCGGGGGCACCGTCAACGTAAGCCAGCATGGGGCTGGAGAGGATGATATCACCGTCGGCCGTGGTGTTGAACGTAAGATAAGCATCAAAAAAGCCCGTGCCGGCCGTCATTTGCTGGTTCAGGACGTTGCTCAGGTTTCCCGTAAGGGATGGGTTGGTGTTGACCAGGAAGTCCGACGTGTAGCGAACATCGAGGTTGCTGAAGGTGAACGTGCCTTCTGTGATGGAGTGCATTGAAAGGTTGATTGAGGCCATTTGGATGCCGTAATCGTCTATGGTGTAATCAAGTCCGGGCGTGATAACGTTGAGCGAGGTGGTGAAATTGCCCGTGGTGTCTTGGAGAACGAGCATCGACAAACCGTTGCTCCCGTTTCCGGCGTAGCCGCCTGCTTCAACGTCCACGCCGCCGTCCTTGTCGATATCGTAGCCGACTCGGTGATAGGCCGAAATGAACACGCCGTGTTGCGTTCCTTCACCCGCCAAGATGAGTTGCTCAATCGAACCATCGCCGTCCATATCCCCGAAATGGATGGCCCGTGGTGATGTCCACGGCTCGAAGACTTCCGTGGCTGAACCACGAACACGGTTGTCGTAATTGTTTCCACTTTGGAACCCGTAAGCCGACATGTTTCCAGTGAGGGTGGCGGGGTTGCCGTCTCTGGTTCCAACGTTCGGTATGACGATGTGGGCTGTCTGGTCCAAATCATAGTCGAAAATGGTGGCGTTGGTTAGGGTGACAAGTCGGTTGTGAGTATCACTGACCCATCCGGTTGGCCTGTTTTCAAACGAACGGTGGCCGGTGGGAGCAGAAGAGACGATGTCCAGGTCTTGGTCGGCGTCAAAATCGCCAACTACGGCGTCGGAGGCAACGCCTGTGAGGCTGCCTCCCGTGGCAATGGTGTTGGTGTTGCTCGCCCAAAACAGGAAGGTGGAGTCTCCGTTGGATTGAGAGGCAAGGAGGGAGGGCAGACTTTGCGCCCCGTTGAAGTGGGCAAACAACATGTGCGTCAACGTCGCAGGGTTTTGCGTTCCCTGAATGTTGATGGTGGTGTAATCTTTGTTGGAAAAGGTGTTGGTTCGATTGCTGAACATGTCAACAGAAACCTTGCCGCTGGATTGGATGGACACCATTTCGTCCTGGCCGTTTCCAGTGAAATCTCCAAAAGCGAGGTCGATGATGGAAGTTGCGTGGGTCACGTTCACCTGAGGCTCAAATCCACCGCTCGTTGTGTTGGTAAAGTGAATGCAAAGTTTGTCATCGGCGGGGGCGTAGCCAACCACATCGTCGTGATAATCACCGTTCACATCGGCCACCATCACGCGTGTGGCGTTGTTGCAGGTTGGAACCCAGGACGAGAGAGTGACGCCAGTGGCGCTGTCATAGGATGCGATGCGGAAGGCTGGAACCGTACCAGAAGAAAGGTTGGCTGTGCGCGAGAGCAACGCAAAATCAACGTTGGTATCGTTGTTGAAGTCTCCTTTGTCCACGGCGTGGATGTATCCTGTCGGGTAGAAACCACCGGTCAGAACGGGTGAAAAGCCGATTTCAAGAGAGGAGCTGGAAACGGTCGCACCCGATGGAAGATAGAACGGAGGTGAATCGGGGTTGGTTACGGCCCCCTGGTTTGGATTGATGGGGAGGGTCACCGTAGCATTGTCATCGGTGAAAACGGATTGATGGCCAAAATTTCCATAGCCGGTGTCGTTGAACGACCACTCGGGAACGCCGTCAGCATTGGCGTCGATGTCCACAGCACCTGGTGATGAGCCGGTCGTGGCTGGTTTGACAAAGAAGGAAGCCGAAGTGATCGTCGTGTTTCGCTCCAGCGTGAAGCCAATGGGGCTGTACTGGCCGGAAGAAACGGTGACGGTGTGCTCTGCGTTACCGTTTGAGAAATTGGTAATGTTCCCGCCACTCGCCTGGGCAAACATGACGCTCCATGCCGGAGCGAGGAAGAGAAAAACGAACAGCAAACCGAAGAACTGACGTCGAATCATGAGAAGGCCTCACGCAGAGGTGGCCACCACCCTATTAAGGCGGTTTCGCCTTGATGAACCGCCAAATTCGCGTAAAAATGTATTTTTTTTTCCAACATAAGGTTATGAATGAATAGAAGCCGTTGAAGTTTGAGGGCGTGGATATTGAGACTCACGATACAGGCAGGAGACGTTGAGATTGACTTGGGTGGCGCAGCCATACAGATCGATGAACAACTGACGCATGTGAAGGCCGAACACACATGGACGGTGTTGCTCGAACGCATCCGTGAGGCCCGTGAATCTGCCATGGAAGCCGCCGTCGTGGCTGCAAGAGAAGCCGGCTTGCCCGAACGTGGTTCTGCTTTCCGAGCCCTCCTTGAAAACTGTGCACTTTCTCGAAAGCCAGACCAGGTGCTTGGAGCCATCCACTACCTCCGAGACGTCGAAGGGATTGAAGACAGCCCACCCCGAGTGGTGAACGAACTGTTCACCGATGCAGGCATTGACCCACCGGGCAACCTTTCCCTGTACCTCAACCGATTGAAGGAACGAAATTTCTTGATGGTCCCCAACGGAAAAGACGACAAAAACCGATTCGCAATCCTTACACCCGAAGGCCAAGCACACCTCGACAAGCGCTCCAACGCTTGAGGTGTAAGCATGGTCATGTCGGGCGGTGGACAAGGCGACCCTCGAGACGACGAAACGACGGCCGACGAAGCCGTGGTGATCGATTACTCGTTCCAAAACCACACCGAATCCATTCTCCGCAAGGGACGCCACAGCGGTTCCAACTTCCGACGGACCATCTTTGACCGTGCGGACCTTACCGAGGGCGACTTCACGTCCTGTGACTTTCGCCGTGCGTCCATGGTGGAAGCGGACCTGATGAAATCCGCATTTGACAACTCGGATTTCCGTGGAGCCGACCTCCGCAAGGCCCGGTTGAACCTCTCCAACTTCAAAAATTGCCAATTTGGCGGGGCCGACCTCCGAGGCATTCGTGGCAAGTATGCCATTTGGCAAGGCAGCGATTGGTGGAACGCCGTCATGGATGACGACTTGAGAAAGGCCCTTGCCAAAAAGTGGCCACGACCGAGCGAAGACACTCATTCCTCTTCGTGAACGAGGTTCACGGTCGGCTGCAAAGCGAGTCGGGCTCGAGCGTTCAACAAGGGCAGCGCGGCCACAGCGAGGCAGAGCCCCATGGAAACGCCGCAAAGGTACACCCAAATTTCGTAGGTGAGTTTCATGGCTTCACCCAGGTGTTCTTGAGCGGCATTGTTGATGATCACGCTCCCCAACAGCCCGCCGATGAGCCCAACCAGCGCGCCGGCCGTGCACAGACGTGCGCCTGTTCGCTGAAGACGATAGAGCAGCGGGGCGCCCACGAGCAGGCAACCTGCAGCAACCATCAGGGAGACGCTTCGAAGCAAGTAACCGTTGGCCTCTCGGACATCGGCTTCAAAATCTCTGTACTGTTCAACCGTCGTAGGCTCGCCAGGTTGGCTGTTTGGGGTGGTAAGGAACGTCTCGATCTGTCCGTCGGTGAGTCCTTCGTTGTGGAGTTGCCAATCCTGCCACGCCATGCCTGCAACGACCAACGAACTCAACATCAGAAGAACGGCGATGTTCTTGGGACCTTTACGGTCGGGACGTACTTCGTACTTCAGGGGGTCGCTCACGGCAAAGCCTCCGGTTCGAGGTGCAGCGAAACACCCTTGAGAACATCATCGGGAAGGGTTTGAGGCTCCATGGTATCCATGTCCACACACACCGTTGTTTGGGTGGAATACCACACCAACTTCTTGTCCTGATTGAAGAAACGATAGCGCCAGACAAGCGAGGTGGTTCCCACCTTGGTGAAGGTGATTCTGGCCGTGATGGTATCGCCGTAATGGAGGGGGTGTTTGAATTCAGATTGAACGTTGACGACCGGGAAGCCAAGGCGTCGCGTGTTGATGATGTAGGGGTAGGTTTGGCCGCAAATTTCAGGCCAGACCGATTCAAAGAAACGGTGAGCCAGGTCAAAGATACGAGGGTAGTAGGCAATGTTGGCAAGATCAACCATGGAAAATTCCACAGAGCGCTCTGCCGTGAGGACCATGATTTACCCAAGCAAGCGCCGCCCATGAACCCTTGTGAAGGCGGCGACAACGGCCACCCTCGCGCTTAAATGGGGGTGGCGAGTGGGGCGGAGTGGCCCTATAGTGTAGCTTGGATATCACAGAGGCTTGCGGAGCCTCGAACCCGTGTTCAAATCGCGGTGGGGCCGCCAATCCCGTGTTCATGCATGAGCGAGTTGGATACCTGCGCGAACGAGGACCAACGCATCAAGTTCCTTGATGATGACGGCTTTTTCTCCCTCCACGGGTTCGTCGTAGTCGGTGTAGATTTCATCGGCAGAATAGTCGGGGCTGGTCAGCTTGTCAACGAAAGACTTGGCGAGAGGTGGATAGTCGGCAGCGATTTTCCGAATCAGAATGGGGTCGGTTTGCCAGTCGCTGAGACCTTTCAAATGGCCGGGAGCTGCAGCCAGGTGTTCAACGGCTTCAAAGAAGCCGTGGATGCTGTAGTGTCCGGTTGTTTCCTCAAGATGGTCCTCAAACAACACGTTCCACCATGTCTGCCGTGGCTTTTGGTATTCAATTTTGAAACCTTTGTTCAGTGGCAAGCCGAAATGCAGTCGCCATTTCCATCCGTTGGTTCCGTCAAAAGTGAAGGTGTCTGCACCGAAGTCAAAGCACCCGTCCATGGCGTTTCCAAAGTGCTTTTCCATGCTCGGTGTGAGCGGGGATTGAGCGAGCCCGTAGATTTCGAACAAGGTCCGTCGGAGGGGGCTCAAGCTTTCATGCAGCCACGTAACTTCATCGTTCATCAGACCGAGAAGGTAGCCGGCAAAGAGGTCGTAGGCAGGCATGTTTTCCTGCGGGCGCACCTGAACACAAGCGGTCCTGGGTTCCTTCACCAGACCTGATTTCGGATGGACTTCCACCACGTCAAAAGAGTTGTAGCTGAAAGGGTTGACGAACTTTTCCATAAAGGCGTTCACGTCTACTCGGTAGATGGCCAATCGACCCACGATGAGGAGATGTCCTTTCTCGTCAAGTTGCATTCGCCCGTCGTGCTCTTCAACGATGTCAAAGACCAAACCTGCGGCCACTTCAGCGGCTTGGGAAACCTTGAGCATGGTGTCGAACATGTGCTCTCGACGCACGTCTTGGACGGTGCCTTCTGCGGGCAAAAACGGACCCTCGCTCATATCTCCAAACAATGCTCCCAAACCATCAAACTCTCCAGCCATGATCTCCATGGCGCATGAGGGTATATGAATTCACGAAGTCCAATCGACAACGGTCCAGTTGTTGGCCTCAGCGTGACGGCGCAGTGGCCCCTCGGGACTCACGGCGATCGAATGCCCGCACAGGGCCATGAACCACGAGTCTGCGAGGGTGTTTCCGTAGCCATAGCATTTCGAAAGGTCATGCCCGTTGGCCTCAGCGTCTGCCATGACCACGGGAACCTTCCCTTTCCGTCTGGGGACGCTCCACCCTCGCTCTGAACCGGACAGGATGCCTTTCCTTACCTGAGGGCCGCACCCGTACACAGCGTCCATGCCGAGCACATCGGCCATGGCTTCGGCCATGGGGGCAACCGTGGCGGTCACCAACACCAATCGGTGTCCTTGTTCTCGGTGCCAAGCCAATTTTTCCCATGCTTGGGGTGGAATCGACGGTTTGAGACGTTCCCTTGCAAGACGGGTCGAGTATCGCTCGAGCACGTCCCATGATGCGAGTGAAAGATGACCGCGATTTCGTGCGGCGTCGTACACCGCCCGACCCCTCAGAAGGTTCGTGAGAAAACCGGCCGTCCACGCCACCGTACCCCACGGAATACGCCAAGGACGACGGCGGGCGAGGTGGGCGGTGAGCGTTTTCTCGCTCGAAGCGTTCAGGAGGGTCCCGTCGAGGTCGAAATACGCTGCGACCTCACTCCCCATGCATGTGCGAGGCCGCCGACCCTACATGAGCGAACCGCATGACTCAACGTCAAGCAGGCCTGTTTTCATCGGTTCTCGGACGAAGGGCCGTAAACCCGCCGCCCTGCGCGATGGTCCTGCCACCAGGTGAGCGATTGGCGGAGGTTGCGCGTGATGAAAAAGCCAATTTTTCGGGGCGTTAGACCGTGATTGCGCAGTTTTTTGTCGTGGTTGAGGTTGGCGACGATGGCTTGAGCTGAGCACCCAGGATTGGCGTAAACGAAGCGGCGTACCTCCTCCGCTAACCGTTCAAATCGTGCACGTTTCTGGCTTCCTTTCCCTGTTCGTTGGGGCATGAATCAAGAAAACGGATTGAACCGTTATCAAAGATTCGCTGGGACTTCACTTGAAGTCGACCGGTTGAGTTGTCTTCCAGTTGGCCGTCGCGAGTTTCTTGGCCTTCCCGTCAGCGATGATGGGATGAATGTCATTGAGGCGCCCGTGCATACCGTGAACTTGGAATTTCACACGCAGTTCGGCCATTCGGTCTCGTTGGAGGGCCTCGTCCTGCTCGTCATCGAGGTCAACGCTGGCCAGGGTGGTGCCTTCGTTGGCACAGGTGATGGTGAGGGTGTTTCCAGCATAACTGAGGGTGGGTCGGAAATCCCAATCATCGGGATGATGCATCCAAACGGAAAGGTCCAACGACACCGTGTCGCGAAGGGTAACGCGTCCGATTTCTACCGAGTCCACCATCGTAACCATTCCAACCCAAGTGGCGCCGCTTCATACCCCTTTCGCTTTCACTCGCTCGTTGACCCAACGGCCACCTCGGTCAACGAAGGTCGCATCACAACGACTTCTACGGTGAGGGTCCAGTCGTTTCCTGGGTCGGGGTCGAGTTCTCCGATGAGCGCATCGGGATCGGATTGTTGGGCGAAGACGGACCAAACCCAAGGGCCTTGGCCCTGACTTCCATCCCTCGAGCGGAGCAGGAGTTGCAGCAGGGCTTCGGCGGAATCGGAGGTGTACATACCGTCCTCGCCACGGGTGTTCATGTCCTCAGCAGACATCTCCGCACGTGCTGGTTCATTGGTCGAATAATTCCCGGGCTCGGTGGCCACCCTTCGCTTGTAATCGTCCTCAACAATGTGCAAACTGAGCGTGAAATTGTCGTGGGGTGGAGCGACATCTCTGTCCAATTCCAACACCGCATTGAACGAAAGGACGCGCCCCACTTCTCCCGGCGTGATGTTGCCGGACCATGTTTCGCCCTGGTCGAGGTATTCATCCCAAGAAACCTCGTAAGTTTCGGTGATCCACGTCACCTGAAAGGTCCGCGTGGTCACGTTTACCTCAAACGGTTTGACGGCAAAAGCGCCCGCTGCATCATCAACACGCAGGGCGCCTCTGATGATGCCAGAGGACGAGGTGTCGAGCAGGACCGTGGGCGTTGTGGCGTCCGCATCGTTCTGCGCGTCGCCGTCGCCGTCGCTGTCCTCTGCAGCATTCAGGTCCCAGCTGTAGGTCAGTTCGTCACCCTCGGGGTCGAAGGAGGCCGAAGCGTCAAGCAATGCTGCGTCGCCCGCTCGGACGGTGGCGGGCATGGAGATGTTGATGCTCGGTGCACCGTTCACGACAATGGTGGCGATGGCGTCGTCCGTGCCGCCTTGGTCGTTGGTCACCGTGAGGCGCACGGTATACTGACCGTAGGCCAAGTAGGTGTGTGAGGTGAATCCAATCACCGTTTCCGCCGTCGTGCCATCTCCAAAGTCCCACTGGTAGTTCGTGATGACGCCCTCAACAGGAGAGGAGTCGCGGGCGTCGAGCGTGACCATCTCGCCTTCTTGGATGAGGGCGGGGTAGGCTTCGAGCGTTGCACGAGGGTCAACCGTGGTGTCAAGGGCTCCGGTGCAACCCGCTAACAGGCTCAGAAGCATGGTTTGCACCATCACCAAAGCGAGAATTCGCTCGGTCTTTGCGCCCACCATACCTCCAACCCTGCCCTTTCCCTTTCTAATGGTTCGGGAATCCAGATTAAACAGAAGCAGGGTTTTCATCGTCATCAAACACTACCGATTCGGGGACGTCGCCCTCAATACTGGCCTGAAGGTAAGGGTCGTCAAGAGAAGCAACGTCGACGATTTCAACTTCGTCAACATGCGTAAAACTCTCCTGGTCTTGCGCACTCAAATCCGTCAGTTCAGCATCTCCTGCGTCGTAAGGTGCAGCGACGGATGCAGCGCGTGGCGGCGAGGGTTCATCCTCTTCTTCGAACAACGATAGGGCCTCGGCCGTTTTGGTTGCTTGCAACCTGCTGAAGGCTTCGTGTTCAACCTCTTCTTGCTCTTCCTGCGAGGCTGAAGGGTCGGGCTCATCCGCATCCGTTGACTTGGATTTGAACCAATCCCGCACGCCCATGGCTTCCTGAAAGCGTCATGGTGTTTGAGAGTGATGTTCAAAGGGGGCATCCTGCGCTTCTCACCCATGGCACAGGACCTTTTCGAAGGCGAGAAAGTTCTGGCTTTTGATTTGGAAACCACCGGGGTCTCGACCACCAACGACCGAATCGTTCAGTTCGCCTTGATTGGAACCTTGGCGGACGGCACCGCCGTAAATCACGAGCAGGTGGTGAAACCCAACATCCGAATTCCCTACGATGCGACGCAAATCCATGGCATTTCAAACGAGGATGTGCGGGACAAGCCACCGCTCTCCGAAGTTGCAGACCAACTTGCAGACCTGATTGATGGGGCCATTTTGGTGGGGCACAACGTTCGCAAATTTGACTTCGCGATGCTCAAAACCGAATTCTTGCGAATGGGTCGCCTGGCTCCTCAGCCAAAAGCCATCATGGATACGCTTGAATTGGTTCGTCGACTTCGACTCCCCCGCCCCCACAACTTGGGCGCCCTCTGCAAGCGCCACGGCATTCGGCTTGAAGCCGCACACACCGCCGCAGCTGACGCCGCGGCCACGATGCTGCTGTTTTGGCGATTGTCGGTCGAACACGCATCGGCCTTCCGTCGGTCACTGCCCGAATTGGAGCGATGGATTGCTCATGGCGACCGTCCAAAAGATGCGACAGAGTTGGGGCGAGGCTTGGAAGATCTTGCCCCGGTTGATGCCATGGGGAAAGTTCGGGAAGACGGTGATGAGCTCGTGTTGGCTTTTGGTCGCCACCGAGGTCGCTATCTTTCAGAAATTCAAGCCTCTGACCCGTCGTACATCGGCTGGTTGCTCTCTGCAAAAGGCCTGGATTGTGAAGCAACGAAGTTACGCATCAAAGAGCACCTCCAATCATGAGGTTTGTCGCTCATACGGTTCGTCATCCGGCAGTGGCGTCCAAGGAAGGATATCACACCACGGCCCGATTCTCCATGTTCCGCGTCCGGTCATGACCGAACCGAGGAACAACGGCCCTTGATGCCCGGTTTCTTGAAGCGCTTCGAGCACCTCTTTTCCACGACCGTCAAAGCGAGCAGAGCGTTGGTGGCCCGTTGGAATCGCGCGCCCTGACGCATCCAAAGGCTCGCACAACTCGAGCACAGCGGCCCCAGAAGATTTCTCGTAGCGATGCAACAGCACCACCGCATCGCAAAAATCACCTTGGTGCAAGGTGCCGGATGACTGCCGCCAGGTCCACCAGTGCGGACACCAGGCTTTCCAATCGCAAAATCCGCCGCAACTGTCGGGGCCAGGGGTTGGTGCCATCGGCATCGGCGTAGGCTGGGTCGCTTCCCACGCAGCGTAAGCCTGTTCAAGCACGCTCTCTCCTTCCGCTGACCACTTTGAGGCGGTCTTGGTGTACCACCCTTCGGTACGGACGGGGGGTGCGGCTGGATTGTTGGCCAAGATGATGTCTCGATACATCCGAAGTTGACGGTTGACCTCGGGTTTGAGGGCCTTGGTTGGTGCGTTTCCGGTCTTCAAATCGGCAACCAGCCAACCCTGCATTTCACCGGCTTCGTCCACGTCCGCAAAAAGAAGGTCAAGTCGGCCCATCAACCGGCCATCGCTTGTTCTGAGTTCACCCTCAACAGCGATGGTCAGGGACTGCAAATGACGCCACAAGGCAACGGTCACTTGTTCGTGGGCGAGGTGTTTGGCATTGATGTGGTCCAACAGAAGCACGATGCCCCCTCGTTGCTGCTTTTTGGCTTCGCTCCACTTGGCATCCTTCCAGTCAGGGCGACGGGGCGTGGCCATGAACACCTCCTTCTCTTCGTCCCAACGCGCCTTGAGGAACCGTTCGGCTTGGAGGGGAAGCCAACCCGATTCGCCGTCCTCCCTCCCGTCCAAATCCATGTTCAGCAGGTCCTCGATTGAGGCGTGCACAGCCGTACCCAACGAAGCCGCCATGCCCGCTTTACGGGGAAGGCGTTGGCGGCTCAACCAGTACATGCGGGGGCAGGTTTCGTACCTGTTCCACGCTGATGGAGACAGTTGGTGCGCCCTTGGTGTTTCAGGGGCGGCTTCTTCCATGGTACTGAGGTGAGCGTCGTTGATGAAGAAGGTTTGGTGACCAAACGGGGAAAGTGTTGAAGGGCAGCAGACGCCACCGTCACCCATGGATACCCCAAGTCTGCGCATCAATGCGGCCATTGAAAATGAGAACGCAATGGTCATCGCCTGCTTCCCAAGCGTCGGCATGGTCTCCAGCATCGTTGCTCACTACCTCATCGACCACTTGGATTTGGAATTCGTCGGCGGACTGGTGGATGACCGTCTGCCAGCCTTGGCCATGATTCACGAAGGGGTGCCGCTCCCGCCGATTCGAGCCTACGCCGGAAAGCCGCAGTGCAGCATTGAAGGTTGCGACCAGGTGATTCTCCTCATGAGTGAAATGGTCGTTCCCGAATCGCTGGTCCACAAGATCGTTTGGGCGCTCTTTGAGTGGTCCAAGGAACATCAGGTGTTGGCCGGTGTGGTCGTTGATGCCTTTGCGAAAGCCGGTATGAAAAGCGGCATGGAGGGCGTGGACCCGGTTGTTGAATACGAAGACACGGAAGAAATCGATGTGGTTGGGATTGGATGCAACGAAACCGTTCGAACCATGCTCAAAGAGATGAACATCCCGCTTTTGGAAACGGGTGTGATTCGAGGCATGAATGCAGGTATCCTCAGCGAAGCCTCGCGACGTGGTCTTGGCACCATGTCCATCATGGTCGAAGCGGACCCACGATTCCCCGACGCTCGTGCAGCGGCGGCCCTTATCGAGCGGTTGAACACCCTGCTGCCAAGCATTGACCTGCCCCAAGAGCCGTTGCTCGCAGAGGCCGAATTGCTTGAAGCCCAAATCTCCGCGTTGATGGAATCGGCTGCTGGGGCACAAAAGAGCAGTCCGTCGTCCAACGCCATGCTCTACGGCTGATCACCCAAGAAAGTCGGACAGCGAAGACTGCCCGGCCTTGCCAACGGATTCTTCGCTTGGTGAGGTTTCAGGATCTGGAGTGCCATCGGCGAGCTTCACCGTGAGGTCGTCTTCCGACCAGACATCAACCCCAAGATTCGTGGCTTTGGTCAACTTGGAACCCGCCTTTTCACCGGCCACGAGCACGTTGAGTTTCGCTGAGACGCTTCCGACAATCTTGCCCCCCGCGTCAACGATGCGTTGCTGAATGTCCTTACGAGGGACCGAAAGTGTCCCCGTGACGCAGAACGTCATCCCAACAAACGGTCCAGCCGCCGACTTGATGACTTCTTTCTCGATGGTGAGCTGGCCGATGAGGTCCTCCACAAGCGCCCGACGAACCTGCAGGCCGTCCCGAAATTGGAGGGCAACGATTTCGCCTACGCCGTCGATGTCCAAAACACGACGAAGAGCCTGATTGTGCGCATGGCTTTTCCCTGCCTCATCGTGCTCAGGGCCGTAATCATCCTCGCCCGGTTGGGCGTGGGCGTGGTCCAACCACGTGAGCATGCCCTCGGCATCGCCCAAGGCCGAAGCCATAGCAGAAGCCAATTCAGGACCGATGCCCGGTAAGCCGAGTGCGTGGAGGAATTTTCCAAGCGACATCCTTCGGGCCTTGTCCACTTCTCGCAGCACGTTGGTGGCGGATTTTTCCCCCATGCGCTCCAAGCCCAACAGGCCGTCCAACGTCAAGCGGTACAGGTCCGCACAGGACGCGATGAGGTTCGCATCGAGCAGTTGGTCAACGAGTTTCTCGCCCACGCCGTCAAGTTCCAAGGCCCTGCACCAGTAGAGAACAGACCGACTGGTGCGTGCCTCGCAAAACAGGTTCATGCACTTCAGAAACGCCCCCTCAACCTCAACCCCGCCGAGGCATGCAGGACAGGCTGTGGGCGTAGGAACGGGAGAAGATGCGGGGAGCGGTCCCGTGAACGCTTCGCCGTCGGCGTGGAAACGACCTTCCAGGTCGGCTTGCGTTGCCGGGCCGAGCGCTTGCTCAATTTTCGGAATGACATCACCACGTCGAACGATGAGGACCTTGTCGCCAATGCTGATGCCGAGGCGGTCCACTTCGCCCACGTTGTGAAGGGTGGTGTTCTCCACCGTCACGCCCCCAACGCGTTGGGGAGCAATGCGTGCAACGGGCGTGATGTTCCCGGTTCGGCCCGTTTGCCATTCAACGTCCAGCAACACTGAGTGGGCTTCTTCCGGGGGGAATTTCCAAGCCAGCGCCCAGCGAGGGTGATGCGCCGTCATGCCGAGACGTCCCCGCTGTTCGAGGTTGTCGAGTTTGAACACGACACCGTCAATCTCGTAGGCGTAGCCGCTGCGCCTTCCCGTCCATGTAACGGTAGCCTCGTCCAGCAGTTGGGCGGCCTGGGAGGGTGACTCGCCGTGATGGAGTTCCCAGGGTGCTGGAACAATGCCGAGTTGGTCTTCCATCCACACCAGCATGTCGGTGTCGTTGTCCATATCGGGGACGGGTTGGCTGTCTGGATGGCGGTGTTCACCAGCGGGCACCTGTGCGTCGTAGGCCTGAAACACCAAGTCCGATGCGTCTGCTTTCCCGTCGGCGTGCTTCTGTCGCAGGGCACCTGCGGCGAGATTGCGTGGATTGGGTGAAGTCTCGCGATACTTGGCCTCAAACACGGCAAGCGGCATCACGACTTCTCCCCGCACATGAACGTCCACGGGCAAAGGAAGGGTGTGAGGGACGTTGGCGATCTTGCGTGCATTGCGCGTGACGTCTTCGCCTCGCTCACCGCTTCCTCGGGTGGCTGCACGCACCAATCGACCCATGCGATACTCAAGTGAGAGGGCGGAACCGTCCAGTTTTGGCTGAGAAAGGAAACGGGTGGCGCCCGATGTGGTCGAGTTGACAAAGTGATTCAATTCCTCTGCTGAGGTGGCCTTGTCCAAACTGCGCATGGGAAAGAGATGGTCCACTTTCACGCTGCCAGGAGCGATATCGGCTCCCACTCGACTGAGTTGAGGATGGTCCGGGTCCAAGGCCTTGAGTTCGTCCCACAAGCGGTCAAATTCAGCGTCGCTGAGTTCGGGTTGAGCGAGGTTGTAGTAGAGGTTGGAATGATGGGCGATTTGCTCTGCCAGAGAAGCGATACGCGCCTCATCTGCCTCAGAGAAAGCACCCGCTTCGCCCATGTTGAGAACAGGGGTGCGACAGGCTAAGAAGCATCGCTTGTTGGCCCATCACTCAAACTTCAGAGCCACGAATTCACTGTTCTCAAGCGGGCATCGCGTCATCACAGCCTGGCTTAAAATTCGAAGATGAATTTCGGCCACAACGTGGACGGTTGCCGAAAACATGTGGCCTGCGTGTGGCTTGAGGTCGTCGTCGGAGAACGTTGCATGGAGGTGGGTGAAGGCGTCGCCGTTTTCTCGACGAGCAAGGTTGCCTTGGAGCGTGACAAGTTCCGTGCCACCATCGAGCGTCACACGATGGTAGACGTGGTCATCGTCCATGTAGCCGTACGTGCTGTCTCGCGTTCGACCGATTCCGCTCGTGATGGCCGCTGCGTCAAACCCCATTGAATCTGCAAGGCTCTGGAGAGCGGCATGAATTTCTTCTCCAGGGTCCAGCCTCACAAAGACATCATCACCGCTTTGCGTCCACTCCATGGACCCTGCTGATGATGACGGGCCATGAGGGTGCCGTTCATTCTGCTTCGTCCGGAGAAGGGGTTCCTCGCCGTGCTTGTTCCATGGCGTTGATGTATTCCCGTGCCGTGCTGAGCGATGCTGGGTCACCGCCCAAGGGGAGCGGGCCGAACGGCCCCCATCCGTTTCGAAGCAACATGATTCGGCGCTTTGGTTGGCGTTTGGCCAGTCGAAGACGCTCCCACGGATAGCGCTGCCCGTCGGCAAAGAGGTGGGTGGACGTGATGGCGTATCGCTTCGGAATCAGCAGCGAGATGAGGTGGAGACCAAGGAAGACATCCCAGAGAATGGCGTAGATCATCGGCGTGTTGCTCGCTTCCAACAGAGCCC
>JAYNUQ010000010.1:0-61287 GCA_038116375.1 Candidatus Poseidoniales archaeon
GAAACCCGTACGATGCTCAAGGTCACGGTCCCGGTGGCCGAAGAGACCGACCGCATGTTTGAGACCTTGATGGGCGAGGACGTCCCCGAACGTCGAGCGTTTATTGAGCGACACGCCAAGGAGGTGACCAACCTTGACATCTGAAGACGACACAACACAAACAGACGACGGCAGCGCCGGTCCAGGTGAAATCATCCTGAATCATTCGCTCAACACGGAGATGAAAAATTCCTACATTAACTACGCCATGTCGGTCATCATTGGGCGTGCTCTTCCTGACGCTCGGGACGGCCTGAAACCCGTTCATCGACGCGTGCTCTACGGTATGTTTGAGGGCGGCCACACGGCCGAAAAGAAGTTCAGCAAGTCTGCCCGTTCGGTCGGCGAAGTGATGGGGAAATACCACCCTCACGGTGATCAATCCATTTACGACACCATGGTTCGAATGGCTCAGGAGTTTTCCCTACGCTACCCCTTGGTGGACGGGCAAGGCAACTTTGGCTCAATCGATGGTGACCCACCGGCCGCCATGCGATACACGGAAAGCCGTCTCGACCGAATTGCCAAGCACATGCTCGATGACATCAACAAAAACACCGTTGATTTCCAACCGAATTTCGATGATTCTGAGAACGAACCTTCTGTGCTTCCAGCCCGCCTCCCCAATCTTCTGCTGAACGGCAGCGACGGAATTGCGGTGGGAATGGCCACCCGCATTCCGCCTCACAACCTGACAGAGGTCGCCGGAGCGGTCAACCTTCACGTTGACACCATCCTCGAAACGGGTGAAGATGGCAAGCCGAACATCTCTATAGAAGAATACATGCAGCACGTGAAGGGCCCCGACTTCCCCACCGGTGCATCCATTCACGGCATCGACGGTATCGTCGACATGTACGCGACCGGTAAGGGGCGGTTCCACGTGCGAGCAAAATGCGACGTGTTTGATGACGAGCAAGGCAAACGCATTGTGGTTCACGAAATCCCCTACCAGGTCAAGAAGGCAGATATGTTGGTCCAAATTGCTGATTTGGTCAACAAAGAGGTCGTCATTGGCATCAGGGACATCAGAGACGAGTCCTCAAAGGAGGGCATTCGCGTCGTGATAGAAGTCAAGAACAACGCCGACCCGCACGCCGTCTTGAATCAATTGTTCAAATCAAGCCGACTCCAAGAGTCCTATTCTGCGAACATGATGGGCATTCTGGACGGACGGCCCGTCCTCTTGAACCTCTCAACGATGATCCACACCTATGTTTCTCACCGAGAATCGGTGGTTGAGCGACGAGCCGTGTTCGACCTTGAGAAAGCGCAAGCACGCGCTCACATCCTCGAAGGTTTGGTCAAGGCTCAGGACCGCATTGACGATGTGGTTGCTGTCGGCAAAGCCAGCGCCAGTCGAGAGCAGTTCGAATCCGTCCTTCGTGGCGATGAGACCATGGCGGGAATTGCAGTGTTTGATTTCAGCGAAGCCCAAGCCAAAGCCATCGCAGAACGCCGACTCTATCAGTTGAGCCGTTTGGACGTCAACAAGGTTCAGGACGAGCATGAAGAATTGAAACTCGTCATCGCTGACCTGCAGGACATTCTTGGATCTCGGCCTCGTCGTCTCACGATTTTGAAGCAAGAACTCGCTGAATTGGTTGACCGACACGGCGATGAGCGCCGTTCGTTCATTGACCCGATGCCCCTCTCGATGGACCGCGAGGACCTCATTGAAGAGCGGGCCATCGTCATCACCTTGAGCGAAGACAATTACATTCGACACACACCGGTGGAGACCTTCAGAACACAGAATCGTGGCGGCCGTGGACTCAAGGGCGTCACCACCAAGACCGAAGACACGCCTCAACTCATCACCGCTTGCTTTAGCAAAGACCGGCTGCTCATCTTCACCGACCAAGGTCGTGTTTACGGCCTCAAAGCATGGGAGACGCCGCTGGGCAGTCGACAGTCCAGAGGAAGCCATATTCGAAATCTTTTGGAAAGCCTTCGTGAGGACGAGAACATCGTCAGCATCTTGCCGGTTTCTCGCGAACTTTTGGAAGAGCCCGAAGACCACTATCTGCTCTTTGCAACCCGCCTCGGCCTCATCAAGAAAACAGCACTTTCCGAATACGTGCGCATCAACAGGAACGGAAAATACGCTTTGCGATTTAAGATCGAAGGCGATTCTCTTGTGAACGTTCGTTCGGCGACCAACGGGCATGACATCGTCATGATCTCGACCACCGGCTATGCTTCGAGGTTCAACTGCGCTGATATTCGAGCCTCGGGGCGTGTTTCTGGCGGAGTTTACGGCATCAAGGTTGGCGATCGTAAAGGTTCGGGTGGAGGCGTTGTTGCTGGTATGGTGGCCATGCTCAGTTCGGACGAATACATTCTGACCATCTCCAAGTACGGTATGGCCAAGCGCAGTCGCCTCGGCACGGCAGAGAAGATCCATGACACCGACGCAGCTGGCAACCTGAAGTACGACGAAGAGGGTGCTGCGAAGATGGTAACGGATGGGTATCGCCGAACAAAACCAGGTGCGAAAGGCGTACGAACCATGAAACTCGACGAAGAATACAGCGATTCCATCATCAGCGTTCGCACGATTCCAGATTTGAACGACCACCTGTTCCTCTTAACCAAATCGGGCATGATGATTCGAATCCGTGTGTCCCAGACCAAGGAAACCTCCGGAAAATCCACTCGTGGTACCCGTGTGATGGAACTTCGAAACAAGGAAAAGGGCGGGTTTACGGACGAAATCATCTTTTCATCTCGCGTTTCAGCCTCACTGCTTGATGTTGATGACGAAGACGAAGAAGCGTTGATTGGCGAGGAAGAGTGAATCGGCCTTGTGTCTGGGCTGCCTTGGGTCTGCAGGGCGGTGAAGCGACGCATTGAAACGGGAAGGCGTGTTCTCAAGCGTGCTGGGGGTCTTCACTTCAGCGGTGAGATTGATGGACGAGCGTTCTTTAATTTACGATTGGAACACGGTTGAATACGACTTCAAGCGAGATGCTTCAAACCATCCGCACGGCGTGTGGTTTGACGATGAAACCCTCCGTGATGGCTTGCAGAGCCCGAGTGCTCGCAACCCGACGATTGAACAGAAAATCGAACTGCTCAGTTACATGGAGAAACTCGGTCTTCAGAAAGTGGATTTGGGCCTTCCCGGAGCCGGTCCGTTCCATCGCAATCACATCGATGCCATGCTCACGCACATCAGCGAAAACGACTACGCCATCCGACCCGGTGCAGCCGTGCGTACCTTGATGGGCGACATCGAACCTCTGGTTGAAATGCAAGCCAAGCACGAGATGGAAATCCAGGCTTCTGCATTCCTCGGAACCAGTCCAATCCGACAATACACCGAGGGGTGGACGATGGAGAAACTCATCACGACCATGGAAAAGGCGGTATCGTACGCAGTTGAGAACGATGTCCCCGTCATGTTTGTGACCGAGGATACGACCCGTTCGAATCCCGAGGATGTGAAAATGATCTATCAACGAGCCATGGAACTTGGTGTTCGCCGGCTCTGCGTTTGCGATACGTGCGGCCATGTCACCCCGAACGGTGTCAAGAAACTCCTTGCGTTCATCGACGAAGAGGTCATCAAGGACGCTGGCTACCAGCGCCGTGAAATTGAGGTCAACTGGCACGGGCATCAAGACCGTGGTTTGGGCGTGGCAAACAACATCGCTGCGGTTGAAGCCGGCGCTGACGTGATTCACGGCACGGCTCTCGGCGTGGGTGAGCGAGCGGGCAATGCACCGCTTGACCAGACCCTGGTCAACCTCAAACTGATGGGTGTGATCAACAACGACTTGACCCTCCTGGACACGTACATGCAGAAGGCCAACGAATACATCGAAGTCCCGCTGCCACGCAACTACCCTGTGTTTGGCGAGGATGCCTTTGAAACGGGCACAGGCGTTCACGCCTCGGCCGTCATTAAGGCCATGCGAAAGGGCGACGATTGGTTGGCTGACCGCGTCTATTCTGGTGTTCCTGCTGGCGACTTTGGACTGAAGCAGGTCATTCGTATCGGCCACATGTCTGGCCGCTCCAACATCATCTGGTGGTTGGAACAACACGGTATCGAAGCTACGGACGACCTTGTTGCTCACCTCTTCGAAGTGGCAAAAAGCCAGAAGCGGAACATGCTGGACGAAGAGATTCACGCAGCCGTTTCTGCTTTTGGCGCAGCGTGATTAGGCCGCTTCTTCTTCGAAGTCCTTCTCCTCGCCGGTCGGTTTGGAGCCAACCCATTCAGAATCAACCGTGCCACCGCTCCATTCTCCATCAAGGGAAACCTCGTTGACTTCGTGCTCCTCTCGCCAAACGCGTTCCTCAAGGCTTCCGTTGACGATGAAGTGGCCGTTTTCGTCGATTTGTTCCTCAAGCAGACCAAAATGTTTCGAGATGGGAAGGAAATGTCCTACGGGCATGCCTGCTGCCGTGAACGGGTTGGTGGCAGCACCGATGATGAGGCCGTCCTCGGGTGCGACGATGTCGACGGTCATGCCCGGTGTCGCAGGATCGGAGATGGTTGCGACGACTTCACCTTCACGCATGACGCTGCCCGCCTGTACGAACATGTCGAGCAGCCCACCTTCCCCAGCCCGCAACCAGGTCGATCCGCTTGCCATGATACGGAATTTCGGGCGTTGTGGGTTGCCAGGCACCATGCGCAAAGACCTCAGTGCGTTCATGACGCCGTGGACAGCGACTTTGACCGACTGGTCACCAAGGGTATCGGCGCCTCCACCCTCGTAGGTGATGACCGGAATGTCCGCTTTGTTGGCCGTCCTTCGCAACGTTCCTTTGGGTGGGATTGAATCAAGAATGATTTCAATGCCAAAGGATTTGGCGAGTAAGTAGGAACTTGTATGCGTCAGGTCAACACGAACTTGTGGCATGTTCTTGCGTCCCTTTGCGGCACTGTGCAGGTCGATGATGCCGTCGCTGTCCTCGACCAAATGGCGCCACACCTGGTCGGCGACTCGGCGGGTGGTTGAGCCTCCTGGGTCGCCGGGAAATTGCCGATTCAGGTCTCGGCCGTCAGGGAAGTACCTTGACTTCATGCGATAGCCAGGGAGGTTGACCACGGGAACGATTCGCAGCGTTCCAGCCATGGTCTTGGGGTCGAGCGGTTTTCCCTCGTCGGTAAACGCATTGCTGAGCAGGTGCGTGCAGGCCGACGGGCCGGTCAATTCGTCGCCGTGCGTACCTCCGAGGACGGTGATGCAGGGGCCAGGTCGAGCGCCGTGAATGATGGTGACTGGAATGGGCCACGAATCACCAAGATTAACGTCGAGCAGAGGGAGGTGGACGGTTCGAAGGGTGCCGGGTTTGATCCGCTTACGGTAAAACCGAACATCTCCCCATTCCGAGGTTCTGTCCCACTCAGGTCGGTCCTCGGTTTGATGCGCTTTCATGGCCTCGTCAATCGCCATCCGTCGGCGCTTCGGAAGTTCGTGGGCGACCCGAACTTTGCGAACGGTTTTCTTCTTCCGCCCGGCCATGATTCTTCCATGCGTGCCTCCATCATCAACACTCCGCCCTGCAGCGAGGCAAGAACCATCAAGGGACTGCCGCTTCCTACGTTCATGGCGGAAGAAGGCGTACAACGGACCTATGCTCCGACATCCATCTGTTTTGGCTGTGGACCCGCTAACGAACACGGCTTGCAGATCGATTCCTACCGTATTGAAGGTGGCCTCAAAATGGAATACATGCCTGAACCTCATCACCAGGCCTTCCCCGGAATGGTGAACGGCGGAATCATCGGGACTTTGCTCGACTGTCATGGCAACTGGACAGCGGCTATTGCCCTCATGGATGAACAAGGTTTAGCCGAACCGCCCTGCACCGTCACCGCCACCTACGATGTTCAACTTCGAAGGCCCACACCAATGAATGAACTTCTCGTGGTGACAAGCCAAATCACGGAAATTTTGGATGACAGGGTGCGCGTCAAACTGACCCTTGAAGCAGGGGGCAACGTTTGTGCGACCGGCAGCGGCCTCTTTGTGGCCGTAAAAGAAGGACACCCTGCTTACCATCGATGGTCGTGAGGGATGGTCGTGGTCAAACCTACTCCGGCGCAGAAGACCCGACTCGTAGCGCTTCGAGAGCATGTCGTTTCAACCATGGAAGCATTGCCCTTTCTGGCTGACACCGACCTGAGCAACCTTCAGACGATACCTCTGGGAGTGCTGCGCAAAAATGCAACGCAACGCCATGGCGTAACACGATGGCTTGGGTTACCGTCCGGAGCATTGAGCGTTGAGGTGGTTGACCTCCATCCCGGTCTTCTTGAGGACGGTTGGGAAGATTACGCCCTCTTCGTCCTTTTCCACGAGTATCTTCATGCCCTCGGCTATCGTGCTCATGACGCTCAATTTCGGAGTATGGAGGCTCAATGGCCCGACTCAAAAGGTGCAAGGCGAGGCAAGGCGTTCACCCATGAGCGGCGACTGGCTCGAGCCTCATGGCATTGGGTCTGCCCAACCTGTGACCAGCGATTTCCCCGTCAGCGGCGAGGAGGCGGACGTTTCCTTTGCAGAACCTGCAGAACGGTGCTCATGGATGTGCCCGTGAAGGACATTGAATGAAATACTCCTCCATTTTGGTTCGTCCGATGATGCGAGAGCAAAACATGCCCTTCAGGTGTTTCCTGCTGGCTGCATGTTTCCTTGCCTTGGTCGTTCAACCTGCCGTTCAGACTTCGGCAGGCATCACGGAGGACAGCGGAGATTTGTTTCTTTCATGCCGTGCAGACAACGACTGTGTCCTCACCCCGACGCCGGTTGGCGAGGAACAAGTGTCGGGTCAAACCTTTGCAAACCTCGTCCAACCTGAGGTCATCACGTTCGAATTTGAAATGGATCCGGGGCAACTCCATGTTGCTCTCCTCCCCGAGGTTCTTGAGGAATTCCAGCTCGATTTTAAGCATCAGACGGAAGCGGGGAGTTTGTTTCGTCCCGCACTCGAATTGCGGATGGTCTTCGGCCAGAACGTCAACGAGTGGTCATTTGACGCAAGTACGCTGCCCGACCTTGCTGCCTCCAATTACGAGCTTGTCAACGAGGCCTTAACCTTCAGCGACGGCCGAGTGTTGTGGGAAGGCGACCCCATTCGGCTGATCTTTTCGGTGACTCTCGATCGCCCTGGGACCTGGTCGCTGAACATGCGTGGGGCTTCTTTCCTCAAACTGGACGTGCCGTGGTCGTTGGACGCCGCTCTGGCAGATTTGGATGAACCTTCGTCCACCACACAACCGGTTGCGACCGATTTTGAGGACGTGCATCGGGGTGCCTTGGTTGGTTCTGACCATGATTGCTGGGTTTTTGAGGTTGAGACACACGAGGTGCTTCGGCTTCTGGTCGAATGGGAACAAGTTCCCATCGAAATCGAACAACCTCACCCCGTGCCCGACCTCATCACGGCTGCGGGGCGTCTCTCGCCGTCTCCAGAAGTGGTGGTTGACGACGACGGCGAGTCGCTCAGAATCACCTACCGTTGGCGAGCCTTACCAACGGGCGAATACACGCTCTGCATGCACGGTTCACCCGACAAAATCCAGTCGTACTCCTGGACAGGCGTGTTTGGTTATGAGGGCCTCGGCCCTACGGACCCGAGTGGTTTTTCCTCGGTGAGTTACTACCCCCAAGGAGCCGCTTTGGTTGGCGATACGGATGCTGCGGCAATGCTTGACGACCAAGGGTTTGGCATTCTCCTCGTCTCGTTGGTGATGTTGGGGCTCTTCCTGGTGGTCGCTATGCGACCCACCACGGCCTACGGTGTACGGTTTGGCCTGTTCGTTCCAGGGGTGCTCATGCTCCTCGTTGGTGGAATTCTTCATCCCCTATGGGCCATCGCCGACGAGGTGCAACACCACGATGAAATCACGCTTGAAACCCTCATTGAGATGCGTCTTCAACAGCTGTGGGACGTTTCTGCAGAAGGGGTTCCTGAACAAACCCTCTACACCCACACGGGTGCGACCTGGGGGATGTTGGACGGTGAACGATTGAAGATGAAACTGGACATCGAAGAGGCGATTCCTCTCGATGATGGTCGGTGGCAACTTGTGGTTCCAGAATTGGAATCCTTACGCTTGGACCAGGCCATTTTTGGGCAGGTTGCCAAAGGACAAACCCAACAGACGCAAGAGGGCATGCTGGAGAGCCAAACGGTCCGTTTCATCCTTCTTGCTGGGCGTTCATTGCTTCTGGATTTGCTCGTCCTTGAGGCTTTGCTGGTGGTTGACGAAAAGCCCACCTCTTCCGTCGTGCATCTTGACGCAGAAATGGTATCGGCTCCCGCAACGGGTTCCATCAACGCCCCTGCTTGGGCAACACGCCCATCAACCATTGATGCAAACGATTGGGTGCGCCTGCAAGGTTCGCTCTTCCCGGAGCGAATTTCCATTTCATTGTGCGATTGCGACCTGGATTTGCTGGATGTGCTGTTCATCGAATCCGATGGCTTTGACAGTCAGGATATCCCTCCCGAATGGGGCGTTGGAAGCGCTTCTGGACTGCTGCCGTATGGCGGTGCACTGATGATGGGCGGCATGGTCTTGGGTCTTGCTGCAACGTGGATGGAGGTGCAGCGTAAAGCCAAGGCCCAACAACTCGCCATGACCTATCGCCCTCGAGGCGATGACAGGTGGACGTGATCACTCGCTGTCACTCTTTTCGAGTTCTTCACTCACCGCTTTGGCCGTTTCTTCTTCAGACATCTTGGCTGCCTTGGCTGCGGCTTCAATGGACTTGGCTTCCTCATCGGTGATTTCCCCGTCTGCGGCTGCTGATTTGATGGCGGCCTTGACGTTGAGGTCAGCCGCTTCTTCATCAGATATGCCGAGCGCTGCTTGGAAGGATTTCAATTCCTTCAGCTCTGCTTCGGTGATCACACCGTCTTCCCATGCCGATTCGTACGCGTGGACGAGGAACTCTTTGTAGGCTTCCTGGTTGAGGAGAACGTCTCGAATCAACCCGGTATCCACGCCTTGGTCGTTGCTCACCATGTCAAGCAAGGCGATGGAGCGTCGGACTTCCTTCACGGCCATGTCCTTGAGGCCATGCCCGGCCCAAACGGCACCGGCGGCGACCACCGCAGCAGCAAACCACCGCATGATGTCGGGGTCGACGAGGTTCCCGGGTTCAACCAGATGGAACACGCCCAGGACGACCATGGCGGCGCCGCACATGACCTCGACCCAGTCGTTAAGGTCGGGTTCGTCATCAAAGACGGAAAGTCGCTCTTCGACCATGGCGTCTCGTTCGTCGCTCATGGATGGACCATGAACAGGTGGGACTTCTAAGTGTCGGCAACAAAAGCAGGGCGTTGTCCTTTTGAACCGCTGCCCAATTTGAACGGGTATGGAGGTGGGCAACAGGGCGGTTTCTTCCCTTGAATTACCTCCTCTATTCCTTGATTTCCTCCAGCGAGATTGGGGTATTGAGCGGCTCCATCCACCGCAAGCCGAGGCCATCCCCAGCATTCTCAAGGGCCGCAACACGCTGGTGGCCATCCCAACCGCCTCTGGAAAATCCCTTCTCGCTTACATGGGCATGGTCAAGCGACTCGCTGAGGGTCATGAGCGCTCAAAAGCCATCTACATCGTTCCACTCAAGGCTTTGGCGATGGAGAAATACGAGGATCTGCGTGAACTTGGTGATGCGATGGGGCTCTCGGTCGGTTTGGGCATCGGAGATGCCACGGCTGAAGCCAAGAACATCGATGAGTGCAATATCCTTGTGTGTACCTCGGAAAAATTGGACTCGTTGCTTCGTCATCGGGCTGAACTCGTCTCCGATCTTTGCTGCGTGGTCGCGGACGAATTCCACTTGATGAACGACGGCACTCGAGGGCCCACGCTTGAGATCAACCTTACGAGACTTCGACACATCAAACCCGACGCTCAAATCATCGCGCTCTCCGCAACCGTTGGCAACTCCCCACAGCTCGCAGAATGGCTGAATGCTGATTTGATCCAGTCGGACTGGCGTCCTGTTGCTCTGGAATACGCCACCTTCCATGACTTCCACGTTGAACCTCGGAAACTTCAATCTCCATCCGAAGCAGGAACGAAAACACCGTTGAGCCCACCCCGAGACCTTGAGGGCCTCAAGAGCCATCCGGTCTGGAGCGTGGTCAACGACGGGTTGGACCAGGGCGCCCAAGTGCTGATGTTTGTCGGGACCCGAAGAAGCGCCCAGTCTGAGGCCAAAAATCTGGCCAAACGCGTGAGAAAACGGCTTGAAAAAGAAGACCCTGAGCGGCTAAAAGGCTTGGAAGAACTTGCGGCAAAACTGACGGGCAGAAGTCAATCCAATCTCGCAGAGCAACTGGCGCATTGCCTCTCATCCGGGGTCGGTTTCCATCACGCAGGATTGACAAATGCCCAGAGGAAAGACGTTGAATCCGCCTTCAAATCAGGCCTCTTGGTCGCCCTCACAGCGACGCCAACGCTTGCTGCTGGTGTGAACCTTCCAGCGAGACGGGTCCTTGTCCGGGATCTCAAGCGCTGGGATGACGGCATGAGTCGCCCACTCCCCGTGATGGAGGTGCGACAAATGCTCGGGAGAGCGGGAAGGCCGAAATACGACACGAAAGGTGAGGCATGGGTCTACTGTAAGGGGACGGACGGATGGGAGGTTGCTGACGCTGTCGCTGACCGATATTTCTTCGGGCCCATCGAGGACATTTCTTCAAAACTCGCCTCGGAGCCAGCGTTAAGAATGCACCTTTTAGCGAGCATTGCAACGGGGGGCTTGGTTCACAAGGGTTCCATCGAGCATTTCTTTGCCTCGACCTTTTTGGGAGCCTCCATGCCCTTTTCTCAACTGCGGGAGCGGTTGACATCCATGCTTGACTGGCTTGTAGAAGAGCGATTCATACGCCGATGCGGCATGGATGAACACTACACCGCTCGATTCGCTGATGAAGACCTCGATGAGGAAGAAGCATGGGACGACACGGTCCCGGTATGGGCCTCAAGCGCTCGCTCCACGGAGGGAGTGGTTTGGGACCCTTCTGGGCCAGAACCAACTCGTGTTGTTCGCCCGAGTGCACACCAAGAGCCCAGCATTGGTTTTTCGAGAGCCACCTCGTTGGCTCAAACGGGCGGATGGGCCCAACCCGCAGCGGAAGACGGACCGAGCATGCGCTACGAGGCGACGGCCATGGGCGAGCGGGTCACCCAACTCTATCTCGACCCCCTCTCCGCCTCCATTCTGCGAAAGGGCCTTCGAAGAGCCGTTCGGCGGACGGTTCGCCAAGATGCGCCCGTCACGGACTTTGGATTTCTTCACTTGGCCGTTGCCACGCCCGACTTTGTTTCGTTGTGGGCCAAATCGGCGGACATGGAGGTGAATTCCCCAACATGGCTGAAAGCCAACGCTACCGAGGATGAATTATTTGTCGAACCAGGGTATGCAGAAGCCCTGCTGAGCGATGTCAAGTCGGCTTGGATGATCGAGGAGTGGACAGAGGAAACGACCCTTCGAAAACTTGAGACGGAACTGAACGTTTCACCCGGTGATGTCCATCACCGTGTCGATCTTATGGGTTGGTTGCTGGCGGGAGCGCAGCAGGTCTTACTCACCGATGATGTGTTCGCGGAAGAGCATCTTCCCATTGTGGCCCAACTTGTCCAGCAGATCAGCACGCTGCAGCAACGCGTTCGTCATGGTTGCAAAGCCGACCTTCTGCAACTGGTCAACATCCGACATGTTGGTCGGCAGCGAGCACGCGAACTGGCGGCTTTGGGCATGCGTGAACCGAAGGACGTTGCCAATATGTCGGCTCGCCACCGTGATGCCCTCCTCTCAAAACGAGGCTGGGGGCCGATTCTTTTGGACAAGATTCACGCAGAAATCGAGAGGGTTTTGAAGAAATCAGGAGCCTCGAAAAACAAGAAACGGGACGACGATGCCCCGCTCGAGGGTGAGCGCCTTGAGCATGATTGAAATCCAAAGGGATGGTGGAGTGGACAATGCGTGGAACGGACTTTCCCTTCATGGGCGTTCAACTCAACGAGGGTTCACCCAAGGACCACGTTGAACGGTTCCTCGAAGAGCGCCCCTCTTCCAACTGGGTCCTGCTTGGAGCGCATGCCGTGATGAGCGAAGAACAACTTTGGACGGCATGGATTCAAGCCTCCAGGAATGCGTTGAGGGGGCGAATGGTCGCTCGCAGCATCGATGCAGAATTCTTACGCTATTTGGCAGGCACCCATCACATCTCAGAAGCCTTCTCAAGGGCCGGTGTCCAAGAAGGCCAAGACAACGGTTGGGTGGTTTGCTTGCCGGCTGCCAAAGGGCACGAAAACGACCTCGGACATCTTCAGCCTGAAGCGGAGGACACGCCAGATTTTGAATCGGCATTGAGCGACCTTCTCGAGCGCCTCGGTTGGTCTGAAAGCAGCAGGGATACATCCTTTTCTATAGAGGCGGCAAAACAACTCGGCATCGATGCAGCCGGGTGGTCCAAGGCGCGTCAAACCGAATCCATCATCGCCCACATCCTGATGGCGGACGACCAGAGTTCGTCCCATCGTTGATGGGAGGGTTGAAAGGCTCCCTACGCCTCGTCAATGCATGGTCATGGCAGCCAAGCAAAACGACGGACACCGCCCAACCACGGGGAGATACTTGGACCAAGAAAAGGTTCGAAAGGCCTTGGATTCAGCGCAAACGCACGGCGCAACCTACGCTGAAGTGAGGGTCGTTGCCCTGACCGAATCCTCGGTGGCCATGCGAGACGGTGTGCTTGAGCGAGCCATTCCCGGCCAAGAACTTGGCATGACCCTCCGCGTCCTCGCCGATGGGGCTTGGGGCGTCCACTCAACCACCGACCTCGCCTCGCTTTCTGACCAGATTGAATCCACCACCCGTCTCGCAAAGGCCGTTGCAAAGCGCCGTTCATCCAACGAGCGTCCCATTGGGCTCGCCGAGGTGCCCGTGCTGCAAGACGAGACGCACTGGCGTTCAAAATTGGACGTGAGGGACACCAATCTCGACCAAAAGATGGACCTCATGAACGATATCTACCGTGGTGCAAGCGGGCATGAAGACATCGTTTCCGTTCGCACGGGCTGGAGCGATGAGCACATCCACACCGAGCTGATGACCACCGAGGGCATGGACAGGGTGTGGTCCTTCCAACGCTCCCTCGTTCACGGAACGGTCACGGCCCGCAGGGACGGCGAGGTGGTCTCGTATCGCACACGTCATGGCGGACAGGGAGGCCTTGAAGTGATTCAGGCTGCGGACCTCGTCAACTTGGGTGAGGAAGCCCAACGCGCAGCCCTCCGTCTGCTTCAAGCAGAACGGGCCCCCTCAGGAAAATTACCACTCATCGCCGATAAGGACCTCACGGGTGTTTACATTCACGAGGCGCTCGGCCATCCCTGTGAAGCCGATTTGGTCGCCGCAGGCGATTCGTGTTTGGACGGAAAACTTGGACACAAAATCGGAAACGACATCGTAACGGTTGTCGACGACCCTACCATGATGGGGGGTTATGGTGCCTACCCAGTCGACGATGAGGGCGTTGATACCCGAGAAAAAGTGCTCATCAAAAACGGCATTTTGACGGAATACCTCAACCACCGAGAAACCGCCCACCACTTTGGTGTTGAGCCAAACGGCGGGGCGCGTGCACAAGACGGGCTTCACCATCCGCTCGTTCGCATGAGCAACACCATGATTCACGGTGGAACGCATGCGGATTTGGACGAGCTCTTGGAGGACATTCAGTACGGCGTGTACGCTTGTGGTACCCGAGGCGGTCAAGTGGACACCGGTCGAGGATCCTTCCAGTTTGCGGCCCAAGAAGCGTGGCTGATTGAAAACGGCGAACTCACCCGCCCGCTCAAGGACGTGAGCGTGAGCGGACTCACGCTCGAAATTCTCCAAAACGTCGACGGCTTGACGCGAGATGCCTCGCTTGCCTCGCCTGGGTTCTGTGGAAAAGGGCAAACCGTCCCCGTCGGTGATGGTGGCCCTGTGATGCGCATCAGCGAAGCGTTGGTGGGCTGAGATGCTGCCTGATGGTGCTGAGGATCGCCTGCTTGCAAACGCACAGGTCATCGCCGATGCCTGCCGAAACAGCGGCGTTCAGCAATGGGATTTAATCGGATTCCAAGCCTACGGGACGCAACTGGATATTGAGGCTGGAAAAATCACCATGGCCGCAGGTGGCGGCGAAGGAGGATTCGGTGTCCGTGTGGTGGACGATGGGCGGTTTGGGTTTGCGCACCTTGTTGATGTGTCGGGGGCTGAGCGAGCGGTGGCAGAAGCCGTGGCCATTGCCAAGAAATCTCCGTCAATCGAAGGGTTTGTTCTCCCTAGTGAACAAGCGGCAGAGAACGTTGGTGGACGAATGGACAACGCCATTCTCGCTATGAGTTCCGAAGACTTGCTTGAACAAGGCGATGCCATCCTCTCCCAGGTGAAATCACTTGATGAGCGTGCGGTGGTAACGGGAGGCGGCATTGGTATTTCTGCCACGGCGGGGTGCCTGATGAACAGCGAGGGCATTCTCTCAACGGGCATGACCACCTCTCACGGTATCGGGGTTCAAGTCACGCTTGACGTGGACGGCCAGTTGACCAGTTCCTACCAGGGCCAATCCAGCAGGAAGCGACTTCCTGAGCTCCCAGAATGCATTGGACGAGCGGTTCACTGGGCCCAAGTAACTCAAAACCCACTTACGGTTGAGAGCCAACCCGTTGACGCCCCTGTTCTCATGACCAGTGAAGGGTTTTCCCCGTTGTTTTCCATGGTCGTGCCGCCTGCGATGACGGGTGAGAAGATGGTTCGAAAGGAGTCGTTCTGGGCTGACAAGATGAACGAGAACGTCATCAATCCATCCCTTTCCATCCACGACGACGGGCTGCTCGAAGGCGGCATGTCCTCCGGGTCGAGGGATGCAGAAGGCGTTCCGCGACGTCGCCAGGCACTCGTCGAAAATGGACGCCTCTGCAACATGCTATGGTCCACTCGCGACGCTGCCCAGCAGGTGGCTGAAGGCCGCACTGATGCAGCTTCATCAACCGGTTCTGCAGTTTCTGGCGGTCACCAATCTCCCCCTTCCACCGGATGCACTGAGTTGTTCTTGACATCGACTGAAGCCAGCCGTTCTTGGGAGGAACTTCTCGAGCACATGGACAACGGCTACGTTGTCAACAGCGTCATGGGGGCCCACACAGCGAACCCCAGCAGCGGTGATTTCTCGGTCACCACCAGTTCCATTCTCAAGGTGGAAAACGGTGAAGTGGTTGGCTCCCTCAAGCAAGCGGGGCTCTCCGGAAACTTTGCCAAAGCGCTGACGGGCGAGGTGATTCTTGGCAGCGACCCTCGTCGTCAAGGCTCCTATTCCTCGGGAAGCATGCATCTGCCGGATGTGCTGCTCATGAACGGGCTGCGAATCAACCCTGCGTGAGACCCAAACATCCCCACGGGATTCTTTATGACCCGTCGTCGTTGGTAAGATGTCCCATGGAGGTCAAGGGAGTGTCCAAACTTAACCAACCCGCACGAAAGCCCGCCGCCTGTTCTCCGCACAGGCCACGAACAACAACGCCTGTCGGAGGTCATTGCGATGTCTGAAAGCAAGTATGCTGACTATGTCGAGGCCGTTCAAAAAGAATGCCCAGATGCTGATGCAACAGAGATTGCGGAGGCTTTTGCAAAATACGAACAAGAATTCTACATTCCGCCCCAGGATGCCATGCGTTCGGTGCTTCGAAGGTTCCAAAGCGGAACGTCTCCTACGCCCTCGGGTGGAGCCAACACAACCCGTGAAACGAAGAAGGTCGCTGGATTGTCCGAACTCACGGGCAGCGATCGCGATGTTGAGATTGAAGTCGCCATCGTCACCCACAACATCAGAGACCAAATGATCCGAGGGGAAGAGAAGCAAATCGCCTTCGGTATGCTCGAGGACAACCCTTGGGAAGAAAACGGTCAACGCACCCGATGGGACTACAAAGACTGGGGCCCGCATGCCAATCTTGCCTCGGGAAGCATCGTTCGAATTGAAGGCGCCAGCGTGAACGAATACAACGGAAAAATGTCCCTCAACATCAACCAATCCACCCGAATCGTGGTACTCAAAGAAGGCGTCGCTACCACGGTGGCGTCCAACGACCCCATCGACATTCAGGCCATCCCCAAAGAGGGGTATATTTGCGTGGTTGGTCGTGTTTTGGCATCCCGACCGGATCAAATTCACAGGAAAGACGGCTCGGGTTCTATCGACGTGGTCCGTGGGCGTATCGCTGACGATACCGGTACCATCGGATTTCTCTCTTGGGAACCGTTCGAGCACGAGGTGGGAACCTTGGTCAAAATTGACGGCGCTCAAGTTCGAAGTTTCAGGGATACTCCTGAACTGAACTTTGGGCGAACCACTCGAATTGAGGTGTTCCACGACACAAACTTTGCTGACCTTGAAACGCTCGCTGAAAGCACAAAAACGACGATTTCAGGACTGAGAGACGGCTCGCGAGACGTTGACGCCGTGGTCCAAATCACCGAGATTGCCAAGCGCACCTTTGAGCGGGACGGTGAAGAAAAGTTCCTCTGGTCCGGTCAGATTGCAGACCCCACCGGCCGCTGTCGAATCAGCATCTGGGATGCACTTCCGTTTGAGGAAGCGGACCTTCCCGTAACGCTGGAAATCCGAGGTGCCCGTGTACGTGCCTGGCAAGGCATTCCCGACATCACGGTCGATAACGCCGACCAGTTGACGGTTCTTGACACGCCGCCCTGGGATGAAGGGATGGATCTCACCAATCATTCGGTTGACGTTGCGCTCACCGATGTGGTGTCGGGACCAAGTCGAGTGGGAATGAAAACCAGCGGGTTGCTGGTCAGTGTGCGAGACGATTCGGGCTTTATTCTGCGATGCACGGAATGCCGCCGTGTACTTCGTGATGGCGCTTGCTTTGACCACGGGGCCAACGAAGGTACCGAAGACATTCGTTTGCGCTTGGTGGTGGACAACGACGGAGCGACCGCCGCCGTGCTCGTGAACAAAGACGCTACGCTTGCTGCGCTTGAGATGAGTTATGACGACATGAAATCCAAGGTCGACGAACTTGGAGAGGTTGGCTTTGTTCAACTCGTTCGTGAAAAGATGCTCGGGCGACGCATCAACGTGTCAGGGCGAAGCATCGTCGACGAACAGGGTGCCATGATATTGGCTGACGGTTTTGAGATTGAGCAACACGATGCTCAATTGCGAGCCACAGAGTTGCGAGCACAGTGGGGGTGGGCCTGATGGAGCGTGCTCGTATCGCTCGCCAACCTGCCCATTTGTTGTTGGCTTCAGAATTCGGCAGCGCCACGCTGCACGAGAAAGGTTCGGGGGAATACGACCCATCCTTTGTCATCACGAAATTGGGTGCAAAGGTCAACAGGATCGTGGCCGCAGGCCTCCTGGAGCGACTTGAACTCCGTGAGACAAGCAACGGTTCTTCGCTCTACCAAGGCCAACTACGAGACCCAACAGGGTTGCATTATTTCTCGGTTGGAGAATACAACTCAGAAACCATGCAGGAACTCGCTCATCAATGGACGGAGCGTTTGAACGACGGTGAACCTCTGTTGGTCATGATGACCTCAAAAACACGCTGGTACCAAACCGACGAAGGGGCTGTTTACACGTCCCTCCGACCCGAGGAAGCCTGCGTGGTGAGCAGGGAAATTTACGCCAATTGGCTCTTGGATGCATGCCAAGCCACCATGGAACGAATGAACCGGTTCACGGTTTCGTTGGAGGTTGAGCCTACGCTTGATGCCTTTGCACGAGCTGACCTGCCCGACAGCCTTCTCGCCGCTCGAAACCACTACGGTGAAATCGACCTTGAGCCGTTTAAACTCAACTTGATGCAGGCTTTGGACATCGCCGAAGGTCGAATAGAAGCCGCAACAACACCACCCCCCGTGATGTCGCTGCCTGAGGACGGGGAAAGCGAACACGGTGGAGGACAGGACGTTGAGGCCTTCCTCTTGCAAGCGATTGGCCATCTTGACCAGGGGGAGGGGGTGACCTTTGATACGCTGCTCAAAAACGCTGTCGCTCGTGGATTTGTCCGCGAGGTTGCCGAAGGAAAGTTGGAAGAAATGCTTGACGGTGGAACGCTTGACGAACCTCGATTTGGATGGTTCAGACTCGCTGCGTCCGAATAATCTGTTTCCAACACATTCAAGTCCTTCTCACGCTGTGGGGAGGATAGGGGTCAGACATGGCTGGAATGGATTTCTTTATTCGCCCCGCAACGGGTACATCGAGTTCGGATTGGGTTCGGATTGGCAACGCAGACATCAAAGTGAGAATGACACGACGTTTGACGCGCACGGTCGTGCGTGGACAAGAAGGCGACGACCTGCACGATGAGGGTTCAGAATCCACCCTCTACACGGTTCGTGGTGAACTTACGCTCGATGAGTACAAGCGAATCGTGGCCATGTTCAGAACGGGTCAGCCTTACATTCACGATCCTTTCGAAGAGCGGGACGTAAAGGTCATTTTCGCTGTCATGGAATACGACAGTTCCAATGAATCGTTCCACTTCGAACTTCTGGAAGACGTAATTTGAGGAGGCGTTAAGGGTGCGAGAACTGGAGGAAAAGCGCGAACTCCTCTATGTGATTCGAACCATGGATGTTCTGATGTCATCTGGAGTCGGGCTCGAAGCAGCTCTCCACACGGTTGGCAAAGGTGGCTACGGCCTTATTTCCGAAGATTTTTCAGCGTTGATGAAGCGGATGAGGAAAGGTACAGGCGGTGGGTTGGATAAGGAACTCAAAGGCCTCATGAAAAAAGCCCAATCGGCTGGCTACAAGCGACTTCTCAACACCCTTTACACCAACGTGACACAAAACACAGACCTGGTTGAGACGCTCAAAAAGCAAGGCGCGCGAATGGAAGAAGAGCGCTCTGAAGAAGTTGAAAAATACATTGAAGCGCTGGGGGGCGTCCCCGAAACCCTGCTTTCTATAGGCATGATTGGTCCTATCATTCTCGCTATTGTCGGTCTCGTGCCGCAATTGATGTCAGGGGATCTTGGAGCGTTCATGTCTCTGCCGGAACCTGCGGTCATCAACAGCGTGGTGAACATGGGCTTGTTGATGACACTGGTCGGTATGGCGCTCATCGGTTTGAAAGCGCACACGAAGGACCCTGGGTTGTGAGGTGAGAGGATGATCTTTGGTTTTCTCGAGTCCTTTAACGAATCGCCCCTGTTGCTGTATCTTGCCGTAATTGCCATTGCGTGCATTGGCGGTGGCATCCCTCCAATGCTGGAGCGTCGACGTCGGCGAGCCATCGAAAACGAACTTCCCACCTTCCTCGAGGCACTTTCTGATTCGGTCGGGGCAGGGCGAGGTCTGCAGGAGGCGATGATGGAGCAATCAGAATCCAACAACGGCCCTCTCGCCACGCTGCTCTCTGAGACGTTGAAAGAGGCGCACGCGTCATCGTTTGAGGCGAGCCTTTCGGCCTTTGCTGCAAAGACGCGTTCGAGCCAGGTCCAACGTGTGATGATGCTCATTGAAACGGCCATTCAGCAAGATTCCAGCCTTCGAGAGATTTTGAGCGATTTGAGCCGTGATTACGAGCGATTGAACGACCTGATGAACCAGCGCGAAAGCGAACTTTCCGGCCGAGGCATGCTTATTATCATCTTTGTAAGCGTTGGCTTACCCGTTCTCATCGCCTTCATCGTGGGTCTATTCGCTCCTGCCAGCAAAGGCTTTCAAATCACCGAGTTTAACCAAACCTTCAGCCTCTTCTTTGCAGCTGCCTCCGCAGTTGCGGTCAGTGTTTCTGGACGCATGATGGGTCGTCTCAAGGACACACTCTGGTGGCTTCCACTTTGGATGACCGTCTCAATGGGCCTCTACCTCGGGGCCGTAAAAGCAGTTGGGGGATGAACCATGTCAGAAGAAATTCTAGAACAATACGGACGAGTTACAATTTACACCGAAGCGAACCACCCCTCGCCCATCTACCATGTAGATGGCGATATTCAAGCGAATCCGTACGGAGACCTTGCGGCGTTGTTTGAGGATGACAGTCTTGAAGAAGTGATGTACAACGGTGGAACGCAATGCGTGAAGGTTGCCCATCGAAATCACGGCATGTGCAGAACCAACATTTGGATCGACGACGAATCCGGTCTCCAAATTGCCAAAAACATCGCTTCGTTCACCAACGTCCCGCTCGGCGACGGTCCCGGATTGGTCCCCATCTTCGACGGACGTCTCCCGGACGGTTCCCGTGTGAACGGGACCATCCCTCCAGTCTCGCCCGATGGACCCACCCTTACGATTCGAAAATTCAAGGAAGACCCGTTGACGATGATCGACCTCGTCAACTTTGGAACCGTTAACTCAAGGTTGGCCGCCATGATGTGGGTGTGGATTGAAGGTCTTGACAGCCGCCCCGCAAACTTCGTCATTGCGGGAGGAACGGGTTCAGGTAAAACCACCACGCTCAACTGCCTGGGCATGTACATTCCCTGGTCCCGACGCCTTCTCACGGTGGAAGACACGGCTGAATTGCAAGTGTACCACGACCACTGGCTTCGCATGGAAACTCGACGTGAGCGACCCGACGGGACGCCAGAGGTGGACATGAACGACTGCTTGAAATCGAGTCTGCGTATGCGCCCTGACCGAATCATCGTCGGTGAAGTTCGCGGACCTGAATGTGCTACATTGCTCACGGCGATGAATACAGGCCACGACGGTTCCTTTGGTTCTCTGCACGCCAACACGGCTCAAGAAACGGTCACTCGAATGATCAACCCACCGATGAACGTCCCCCCTATCATGCTGAGTGGACTTGACCTCATCATCATCCAAGCCCGTCTTCACGTCAACGGCAAGACCGCTCGTAAAATCACTGAAGTTGCTGAGGTCGCTGGAATGGAGGGCGACAAACCACGTCTCAACGCCATTTGGAAGTACAACGCTGCCACCGACCAAATTGAGGAAACCGGTATCCCCTCAAAGTTGCGCGAAACCATTTGCAACGCCGCAGGTGTCACACCCGACGTGTTTGAGCGACACGTCGCGCAGCGGCAGGCCATCATTGAAGACTTGTGCCAGCGAGGGATTTCCGACATTCAAACGGTGACATCCGTGGTGCAAAATTTCTATGCTCAACAACACTGAGTCATCCGTTTAAACGGTTGAGCAGTTCGTCGACACGGTCGATTTTGCCTCGAACACGAGCGAGGCTGTCGGATGCATCGGCGACGGATTCGGCCACCACCTCTTCCTCTTCTGAGGTTTGCTCCACGGACGGTTTGAAACTCGCTGCAAGGGACTTCAGTTCGGTCACGATGGCGTCGACCTCGGTTTCAGTGACCAGCACGCCGGGCGCAATTCGGGGTATTTCACTGGGAGAAAGGTAGCCAAGTTCGGCCCCGAGAATGCCCGCACATGCCAGGATTCGGGGCCGTAGTGTGCTGGTGTTGACGTTGTAGCCCTTTGATTCGAGGAAACGAATGACAAGCGCTTGTTGGGCCTCATCAAACCCTTCTTCTCCAGATTCGAGAACGGTTTGAACCAATTCCTCGAAGGATGAAATGTTTCTCTCCAAGCGCTCGATGGTCATGCGTTCACTTTCAGGCATGTGAACCGCTCCTCGATGCAGTATCCGCATCATGCGTTGGCGCCGCTGCACTATGGGGTCGTGAAGAGCCTGTGATTCAGCGATTTCAATGTGGAGGTCAAACAAGGCGTGCAACCGCCCAGAAACGCTTGGAACACGGAGGTCCAATTCCAGTTCCCTTCCTTCTTGTTCAAAGGCCATTCGTGCCTTGACCACATCGGTCGCATGGAGGGCGAGAATGTTTTCCAATCGGTCCCGCAAGGTACTGCGAACTTCTTCAAACCGCCGAAGAGCCTCTCGCTCACTCCACGATTGTGGCATAGCGGTTGCTGCTTTGCTTTCGCTTTGAACACGGAAGTCCAGTTCCATGATGATCTGGGCCACAGCTTGGTGAACGGGTGGAAGATCGGTGGCAAAGCCTTGTGCTCGCAGCGAGGCGATAAAGGCGTTCATATCGTCTTGGTTTGTGGTCGAACTCACCATGAGGAAATCCCTTGCAAACGCTTGAATCTCCGCATGGCGTTCTCTCAGTTCCATGAGCGCTGTTTCCGTTTCGAGGCTATGTGTTTCGGCTGCACCGGTGTGTTGAATCATCGGTGGAACATGGGGTTCTTCCTCAACGGGGTCAGGTCGCAGTTGCAGTTCAAGGTCAGCATCGTTTGCAGATGAGGATACATCGTGGCCAACGTCAGCCAGTTCTGCTTTGAGGGAGATTTCTTCTTCGTAGGTCCATCCGTCGTCGTGTTCTTCAACGAACGAAGAAATCGCTTGTTCTACGATGTTTTCTCCTGCGGAAGGCGTTGCTGTTGCTACCTTGGGGACATTGAGGGGTCCTTTGGGACGTCGAAGGCTCTTCTTGACCTTCCCCCAAGCATTTTCTTGTGAAGCGAGGACACCCGCAACCCTGGCAAGGAGCGCCTGTTTGTTGCCTGAGAGGGCGAGTTCCAAATCTTTGCACATGGCGTGAAGTTGGTCTCTGGTCATGTCATCGAGGCGCTCAACTGCAAGCGATTTCGGGTCATGGTTGAGGTGAAGATGGAGTCGTTGTCTACGGGCTTTGATGGATCCTGACTTTTTGATGCCAAAGAGGCCAAGAATTTCTCCGAGGTCGGAGTTTGAGATGCTTCGAAGTCCAGCGGGTGAGAAATCCCAATCTGGGAAAATGAGGTGTCGAATGAGCCTTGCCCGAAGGCTTTCAACAGGTCCAGATTTCGCAACCCCGTTATCTTGAGCGATGGATTTGAGGTCGTCAAAACGCGCTTGGTACAATTTGCCGAGCAACGCTGATGTGTCCATGACCGCCTCACCTCTACGCCTTTTGCTGCATTCAAAGCATATATGCCTTCGCCGTGGGATGAGGCAACGAAGGCCAGTTCTGGTGGGTGTTTTGAGAAGCGGAGCCGTTTCACTCATCAAGGTCCATCAGCCGCGGGCTGGCATCCATGAAGGATGCGGGCATGCCGATGATGTTCCGTTTTGTTGCCTCGTGGTCCGTGGTCATCACCGAGAGCAGGTCCATGAATTCCCTGAGAAGATTGACCATGCCGAGATGGCTGTTTTCCGGTTGAACGATGCGTTCACACGCGGCGGTTACCGTTCCACTTGAATTGAGGGTTTCAATCAACATCTCAACCCGAGGACCACTTTTGAACACCCCTCGCTTTTTGTTGGGGTCCACGAGCGATGTGAGCAGGGCCTCATCGTTTTCCTTTGAGGCCTTTTTCAGGAACGTAGAAATTTTACGCTGTTCGACATAAGCACCGACGATGGGTTTGAGCGAAGGGTCAAGACTTTCGAGAATGGCAGTTTCCAAACGGTAGGCCAATTCTGCGCTCGGGTCAAGCATTTCGATGATGCCGGTCTTCGGAAATCCTTGGCGTGTCACGAGCAGCGTAAACCCGTGCAGCGGCGGTGGAATGAACCGTTCTCTGTTGCTTTCGGTTTGGTCCCTCTGAAGTCCAAGAGTATGTCGCCTTCCCTTCATGCGATGGCCTGCGTGGATGGCACGAGGTACAATGAAGCCGTCGATATTACCTTCCAAGCGTTGTTCTTCAACCCATGGCCAAATTTCCTCATCATCCAGTTCGTTGACGGCGTCCTTTGCTTTGAGGCGGCCCGCAACATCCTCAACGGTTTCGAGCACGAGGTCGGGTCGCATACGACGCATCTGACGACGCAGGAGTTCATGTTCGCACACCACTCGTGCACCTTGTTCAAGGTACTCTGGCTTGTCATCTGCCACGAGGACCCACGTTGGCTCCTTTCGAGAAAGCAGACCTGCGATGCTCAATCCGTCAACATCGTTTTCCTGCCAGTCAAAAGCACTCATGGCGAGGATATCCCCCGTGCCGTCTCGCAAGGTTTGCAACGCCGTTTCCATATGGGGGAGTTGCTTCAGTCGAAGGTCGCGATGCTTGCCATGCGTGCCAACAGCTCGTTCAATCTGAAGACGAACACCGTCGTTTCTGGACGGTGTGGTGAGAATCACGAGAAACTCACTCCTCTCCATCGGTTCACCTCGGTGAGGGTCGCCCCTCACACGTCACGGGCGTGGACGACCGGTTAAGAAGCCCACCGTCGTAGGACGGGTGTGCGCAGCAATCTTGAGGGGCTCCACTCGGCGCTTGAATCCATGCGCGACGAGGTCAATCGGGCGCTCCATGATTTGATTCAGGCCGAGGTTGAACAGGGCGCAGGGGAAGTGGCCATCGAAGCCGGGCGCGTCTTGAATGCGGGCGGCAAACGCCTTCGCCCCATCCTTTTCTTGCTGGCCTACCAACTGGCAGGAGGCACCAAGCAGGACGAGGTCATGCCGCTCGCATTGGCGTTTGAACTGATTCACACCGCCACCTTGGTTCACGACGACATCAACGACGAGGCTCAACAGCGTCGCGGCATACCGACCATCCATGCAGAGGCGGGGCAAGCCAAGGCGGTTATCGCAGGCGATTGGCTCTTTGTGCAGGGTTTCGGGCTTGGTGGGCGGTACTCAGCACAGATTGTTTCCATCATCGCCCGATGTTGTGCGAACATCGCCGTCTCAGAGTATCATCAACTTGACCACGTGCTCAATCTTGCCACCTCGCCAGAGGACTACCTTTCCATTGTGCGTGGAAAAACAGCAGGTCCCTTCGCATCCGGTTGCTATGCTGCTGGTCTCGTCGCTGGACTTGATGACGATCAGGCAAAAGCATTGGAGCGTTTCGGAATGGAACTCGGTATTGCGTTCCAACTTGTTGACGACCTCTTGGACCTCCGAGGCGACGAACGCATGGGTAAACCCCGTGGCGCTGATGTCTACGAAGGGAAAATGACCCTCCCGCTTATTCATGCCCTGACCCTTTCTCATGGCCGACATCGGGAACGTCTTTCTGAACTCATCGAGAAATTCACAGATGAGGGTTTTGATGAATTGATGGCGCTCCTCGAGCGGTCCGACAGCCTCGAGTATGCGGAAATCCTCGTCCGCACCCATCTCGAACGAGCCCAAGCAGAACTGGATTGGTTCCCCGACAGTGAAGCCAAAGAGATGATGTTGTTGATCACAAATATTGTCAAAGATCGGCATGCTTGAGGTGTTCACATGGCCGTAAGTGAACCCGAACACCGTCAGATCATCGTTGTGGGTGCTGGCCCTGCTGGAAGCGCAGCTGCCCAGCGTCTCGCTGAAGAGGGCCTCGATGTGTTGGTTTTGGAACGCCGTTCCATTGTGGGCAATCCTGCGCAATGCGGTGAATGCATTCCAAATTGGGGTGAGGTTGTTGGGACCTTCAAACATCTTGACGACCATGAATGGCTCAAAACATATTTTGAGTTTCCAGAACGATTGAAATTGCATCGACTCGACAACATGCGCGTCTTCCTTCCTTCGGGCAAATCCTACCATTTCGGTCTTGATGCCTTTGCAGGCCACCGTCTGCAATTCGATGGGTATCTGGCCGATAAGGCCGTACGAGCAGGTGCAGAGATTCGGGTTTCGACGTCTCTGAAACGTATTCAACGACAGCGAAAAGCCAATCGTGAGTTGTTGGTAACCAATGAGGGACGCTTCACCTGCGATTACCTCATCGACGCCTCGGGAAGTCTGGCTCACGTCGGACGACTCAAGCACGGACAAGACCCTGCTTTCCGTCCTGAGGACCAAGTACCCACCGTTTACGCGCAGGTCAAAGGCGATGTGCCAGAGACATTCGATGTCTTCCTCGGCTCGATTGCTCCCTCGGGTTATGCGTGGATTATTCCCAAGGGCCCAGGATTTGCGAATGTGGGTCTTGGCGTTCGGGCTGGAAAACTCAAAGGCGACCTTAAAGGTCATTTGGAGCGCTTTTGCGCAGATTTGAATCTCGAAATCGTTTCCTTTGGGGGCGGATGGATTCCCATGGGGGGTCCGGTGAAGCAGATGGTGGACGGAACCACGCTTGCCATCGGGGATGCAGCGGGGTTGGTGATGCCAAGTAACGGAGGTGGAATCAGTCAAGCCATCATTTCAGGTTGTTTTGCTGCCGAAGCCATCGTTGATCACATCACCAACAACACACCTCTCTCGACCTACGAAGACAAAGTTCGGGCGTCGATGGGCCCTGCGCTGAAAAATTCACTTCGCAGCAAGAACATGGGCTATGCGTTCATGCGAGGCGACGTGCTTACCGAACTGATTCTTCGATGCCTTGGACCGATTGGGGGGATCAAGCGAGCCATGGAATGCGAAAAACCGCTGTGGCTGTTTTGACCTCCGAAACCCGAGGGCCTGCAGGAAAAGCATCGGTGTGTTCAAGTGATTTGACACCGTGGTAATCTCATGCGAGGGACGGTCCGACGTGATGATGAAGCGGTCAGTCCCGTCATTGCGACGGTCCTGCTTCTTGCCATCACGGTCATGCTTTCCAGCATGGTTTTCGTTCTGATGCAGGGGGCATTGACCACGGTGGAAAAATCTGCTCCACAAGCCACCGTGAGTGTACGAGCCCTCGACAATGGATTCCATGTGGTGCGAATCACCAGCCTTGACCAGTCCATCGACCCTGCGAGATTGCAGTACGACTTGCTTCCTGCCAACATCACCGAATCCCTCCCCATTCGGGGGCAGGTCTCGGATGCTGATGTCTACGGAGTGATTGGCACCAACATCTCGTTCCACGACAGGGACGCCGGGTATTCTGTGACCCAAGGCGACTACTTTGTCATCGATTCTCAAACCATCGGAGCGGATGACGGCACCTGGAGGTTTCGCTTGGTGGAGCAAACGGCAAGTGCCCTCATCGTCGATATTTCACTTCCGGCCATGACCTGAGGTTCAGCCGCCAATAAAGGACATCTCAACCTTGCTGCGTTCCTTTGATGTCGTCCTTCGTTCCATTGAATAGCGGTCCTTACGGTGCTGCCAAATAGCTCTGACGGCCTCCGCAACATCCACTTCCTCAGCACCAAATCGAAGCAAACCCTTCAGATCATGTCCAACAGACGAGAAGAGACACGTGTAAAGGGAGCCGTTGGCAGAAAGCCGCGCTCGGGAACAATCTCCGCAAAAGGGATTGGATACGGATTCAATAAAACCAAATTCGAATCCTGAATCAAGACGATAGCGTCTGGCGACTTCTCCGATTTCTTTTGGCTGCTGGGGTTCGAGGTTGCCGAATGCGGACTGGATGACCTTGCGAATTTCTGAACCGGTTACCACCTCATCCCCGTTCCATGCATTGGTGTTTCCAACGTCCATGTATTCGATGAACCGCAGCGAAACCTTGCGGTCAAGGCACGCACGAGCAAGTGGAACAATTTGGTCCTCATTGACACCTCTGCGAACGACTGCATTGACCTTGACAAGGAGACCGCTCTCCTTGGCGGCATCGATTCCGTCAAGAATGGAGGATGGATTGAACTGTTCCGTATCCGACATGGACTGGAACGTTGCCTCGTCTACGGCATCAAGACTGACGGTCACCCTGTCCAGTCCCGCTTCACGAAGAGCGCTGGCGTGTGTGCTCAGCAAGGCACCGTTGGTGGTCATGGCGATGTCGAGGGTGGGTCCTGCTTTTCGTAGCATCGAGATCAATTCCGTAAGGTCCCTTCGCAGAAGCGGCTCCCCGCCCGTCAACCTGACTTTGTGGAGCCCACACGTGAGCAATGAAGACACTACGAGGCAAATTTCCTCGTAGGAGAGCAGTTCGTCTCGTGGAAGGAAGGGGTGCTCTGGACCAAAGTGTTCTCTTGGCATGCAATAGGTGCACCTGAAATTGCATCGGTCGGTCACCGAGATACGAAGGTCCCTCAACGGACGGTTGAGGGCGTCCACGAGGGCCATGGTTCGTGGAGACCCTCACGGTTCTTGAATCTGTATTGCAAGGGTTCATGACGGGCACAGGGGAGCCAACATCATGGGCAAGGCCTGGGTCAAACGGTGGTCCCCTTCCGTCAAAGACGGAATGGGCAGCCTTATTCCCGCTTTGGTCATAACGCCAATAGCTTCTATAGAAAAGGTCCCTTGGCGGCTTCCTCCGTCCAAAAGCCACGCCATTCGATGGCTCGCATTGGGCGCTCAATCACGCCAGAACATCACCTTGAACGGGATGGGGGATGCGGGACAGGACATCGTTTCCATGCGTCGTTGTTTGAGCCAGATGGGCGTGAGCATTTCTGACCTCGACGGTGAGGGTCGGCCGCTCGAGGTTCCCAGCAACCACGACGACCAGCCCGCAGAGGGAAGTGAGACGTGGTTGATTCAAGGCGTCGGCCCGCACGGCCTCAAGCCTCCTGTGAGCGTACTCCATGCCGGCAATTCTGGAACAGCCCTTCGAATCTTGATGGCGCTGTGTGCACGTTTTGATGTTCCCGTTATGGTTGATGGGGATGCTTCATTGCGTTCGAGAAATCATCAGATGATGGTTGATTCACTCGTGGCCATGGGGGTGAGGGTTTCTCACGGGACCGATGTTGAGGGGCTCCCTCTTCTCGTGGAAGGGCCATGGAATCCTCCTTCCGAACTTCACCTCGACGTATCCACCTCAAGCCAACCCACCACTGCATGGCTTCTGGCCTCGCCTGCCTTGTCCAAAGCACTCGGCATTGTTGACGTGGGCGAAGGTGTATCCTTGCGCCACAGCGGCTTAACACGGGACCTCTGCAAGCAGACAGGAGCAGCCCCTGGCCTTGACGAGGGAGACATTGAGCCTTGGACGCCTTCTGTTGATGCTGGCGTCGACATTCCTCGCGACGCTTCCATGCTCGCCTTTGCGTTTCTTGCCGCCAGGGTCACCGGTGGAATCATCGAGATTGAGTCAATGCCCAAGCCAGCGGACGCCATCGGTCATGAAATCCTGCTTGACCTGGCTGAACCCTTTGGATTGAGCATGGAAGCAGGCAGAATTTCACCAAAAACATCGGGTGAATTGACAGAGGTAGACCTTCGTCATGCCAATGACCTCATCACGCCCTTGGCTGCTTTGCTGGCGCTTGGACAAGGCGGGCGCATCGTCGGTGCCCAACATGCTGCCTTCAAAGAAACGGACCGTACGCACGGTACAGTAGCGCTCTTGGAGCAGTTTGGGCTGTCATCCTCCTTTGTGGGCGGTGAGCTGGTGGTTGAGGGTGAACAACGCCTTCAACAGCCCGAAGGGCTCGTGGAAACGTTTGGTGATCATCGCATGCAGATGACGGCTCTCGTGTTGGCCATGGGATGCACCAAGCCCGTCCTTGTGGAGGGCGCAGAACTCCACAAGGTCGCTGATCCAGAGGGCGTATCTCGTTGGAGAGACGTGGGCGTGGGTATAGAGGCGGTTCTTCACCAACCGTGGTGAGTCAACCGTGGCGACCAAAGTGGTGGTCGAGACTGTCGATGGATATACGCAAAGAAGTGGGGCGTCCGTGAACGCAAGCCCAGGGGTTCTGGATGCGTCGCATGTCATCCAGTAATCGACGCATTTCTGGAAGGGAAAGGGAATCATTGGCTTTCACCGCCCCACGGCAGGCGTTCATGAAGGCAATATGGTCCTTCTTGGCCTCCAGCGTTTCGAGCGGACCTCCGTCAAGAGCAAGGTCCTGAAGTAAATCCAGAAGGAAGGGCTTGACTTCATCGCCTCCGAGCAGTTGAGGTGATGCCATGAGGCTCCAAGCCTCACCGTTCTTGTCCATGTGAAAGCCGAGCTCGCGCAGGCGTTCATGATGAGCATCAACGAGCGCTGATTGGCGTGCATCAAGGTCCAAGTTCAGTGGCTCAAGACGCCGTTGGGGTTCCCATGCTTGTCCGCTGTTGCGCAAGCGTTCGTATCGAACACGTTCGTGGAGCGCATGTTGGTCGATAAGCAGCAATTCATCTTCAGCCTGAACCAAGATGTAGGAGTCGGCAAATTGGGCCAACGGTTCCATGTGAGGCAGGTCGTTGAAGACGCCATCAAGGGGCGCTTCCTCATTCGGACGGGCGGTGGTTCCCGTTCCAGCATGCCGATGCAGCGAGCGCTCAGCCGAGGACAAAGCCGCCGCCATCGGTGCATCCGGCAGGTTCGGTAGCACACGTTGGCCCAGCGGCGAAGCAGAAACAGGGCGGTCTTTCTCTGGTTTTTCGTGTTCTTCTGCCTCGATGCCGACCAGATTCAACTGCTTCCCTGCCGCAATCGCCCAGGCAGGGGGTGATGCTTGCGAAGGTTCCGTAGGGCGTTCGGTTGAGGAGGTCATTCCAGCGGCGGTGGCAAGCGAGGGTGAGGTTGTCGCTTCACCGCCGTCCCGATTAAAGTAAGTTTCAACTGGTTTAATGTTCTGCCCGCCTGAAAGGCCTTGGAGGCCAGGGATGCCACCCGTGGCATCCGGTTCGGTGGGTACGGCTTCGAGCGTATGGGCAATCGCCCGCTCCAATCGCTCCAACACCCGCCATGAGTTGCGGAGCCGCACCTCTCGTTTGGTGGGATGGACGTTCACGTCAACCTCACTTGGCGGGCATTGGAGATTGACCACCGCCAACGGGTGCCGTCCATGCATCAGGCGGGTTTTGTAGCCCCTTCGAATGGCTTGAAGGAACGGGCCTGCTGCTACAGGGCGATGATTGATGAGGACGTGGATGTCATCGCCTTTCCCTCTGGTGATGTCAGGAGTGCTGATCCACCCACTCCACCGCTCTTCACCTGGCGCTTCCTCATCCTCTGGAGGAAGTTGAAGTTCAACGAGTTCGGTGGCCTGTGCTCCCATGATGTCGTAGAGACGGTCAAGCATGCTTTCGGTAGCAGGGACGTTGAGCAGGGTTCGTCGCTCGGTTTTGAGATGAAAACTGCATTCGGGATGCGCCAGTGCGTGGTCAACAACAACATCGACAATCCGTGCCGTCTCGGTTTCGGGACGTCGCTGGAAGGCAAGCCTTGCGGGGGTATTTTGGAAGAGATGCTCCACCGAAATCACGGTGCCGCCGGCCATACCATAGGGTTGGACCTGGGATTTTACCCCGTCTTCCATGATGATGCTCGCCCCCTGGGCATCGGTGGGTTTGCTTGCGATTTGCAGTTTTGAAACCATGCCGATGCTGGCTAAGGCCTCCCCTCGAAAACCAAGAGACACGATGGAGGAAAGGTCGTCTTTGCTTCTCAATTTCGAAGTGGCGTGTCGGTCGAGGGCCAACGAGAGGTCGGCTTCATCAATCCCGCTCCCGTTGTCCTCAACCACAAGGCGATCGAAACCTCCCCGTTCAACCGTGATCACCAGCGAGGTTGAACCAGCGTCAAGGCTGTTTTCAATCAGCTCCTTGACGACTTGCGCTGGTCGCTCCACCACTTCTCCTGCGGCGATGAAACCGATCGTCGCCTCATCCAACTGCTTGATTTTTTGGGGCTTCATGATCCATCCTCCAGGTGTTGTTTCAGAGCGTAAAGGACATCCAGCGCCTGTCGTGGGCTGAGTTCGTCCACCTGGGTCTCACGCAGTCGCTGCAACGTTTGTTCTTCATGGGGTGGAAGTGGGTTGGCCGTAGGTTCTGTCGTTTTCATCGCAGCAGCCGCAAAATATCCCATGAGGCTGGCTTGGCCCGCATCTCTTGATCGTGGCGCTCCGTGTTCGCCTGCCTTCGCTCCGCCTGCTTGTTGTTCGAGAAACGCCAAGAGGTCACTTGCTCGTTCTACGACGTTTCTGGGTAAGCCGGCCAGTGCGGCGACTTGAACACCATAGGAATCATCGCACGGCCCGTCAGCAACCGTGTGCAGGAATCGAAGGTTTCCATCGACCTGTGCCACCTGAACGTGCACGTTGCACAGGCCATCAACCTCGTTTTCGAGGCCAATCAATTGATGATAGTGGGTAGCAAAAAGCGTGCGAGAACCGATACGCGCACAGATGTCTTCGGTGACCGACCATGCGATCGAGAGGCCATCAAAGGTGGATGTACCCCTTCCGATTTCATCCAACAGGACCAACGAGCGAGACGTGGCTCGTTTCAAGATGTGAGCGACCTCGATCATTTCCATCATGAAGGTTGAGCGCCCTCGCCTGAGGTCGTCACTTGCACCAACCCGTGTGAAAATGCGGTCAACCAGCCCGACTTTCGCGTGTTTTGCAGGGACGAAGCATCCTGCCTGTGCGAGCACCGTCACGAGAGCAACGGTGCGCAAATAGGTCGATTTCCCACCCATGTTTGGTCCCGTGATGAGCAGGAAACTGCGATGATTGTTCATGGTGACATCATTGGGGACAAAGCCCGATTGGGACTCCAAGACCGGGTGGCGAGCGCCTTCGAGTTTGATGACATGCTTGTCGCTCATTTCAGGTTTGGTCCATCCCCGTTCACGGCTGACCGAAGAAAAACATTGCAGGACATCAATGGAGGCTACCCGTCGAGCAATATCAGCCAGCATTGAAGCGTGCGTGCCGCAGTAGGTGCGAAGTTCGAGGAACCGCCGGTATTCGAGTTCCTTGAGTTTTGAATCGGCGGTGAGCAACAGGTCGTCCCGTTCAACCAACTCTTCGGTGGTGTAGCGTGAGCCGTTGGTTAACTGTTGCTTACGTCGCCAATCCGCTGGCACCTTCTCGGCATGGGTTTGTGTCACTTCGATGTACCAGCCGACTTGTCGGTTGTTCTTCACCTTCAACGACGGAATGGAGAGTTCTTCTCGAAGGCGCTTTTCAAGGTTTGAGAACCATGCTTTCCCTTCAGAGGTGATGGTTCGAAGACGGTCAACTTCCTCATCAACACCAACACGAAGCAATCCACCGTCTCGCAATCCGAGGGGTGCCTCTTGGTTGAGCGTATCATGAATCGTCTTCCTCATGTCATCGAGCTGGTCCAGTCCTTGACTGAGGTGGCTCAAAAGCGGGTCCTGGCTGTCGATGCACCATTTGGCCAAGCCCGGCATCCGCTCGAGCGCATGGGCGGTGGCGACCAAATCTCGGGCATTGCTGCGTTGATAGGCCAGTTGCGTTGCCAAACGTTCCATGTCGCGAATGCCTTTCAGCGAGGCCCGCATACCGTCAAGTCGCCGAGCAGAGCGAGAGAGTGCCCCAACCGCTTGATGCCGGGTTTGAATGGCTTCCATGTCCGAAAGAGGGTGAAGCACCCATGTCTTCAGCAGCCTTCTTCCCATGGCCGTACGGCATCGGTTCAAGGTTGACAGCAGGCTTCCGTCGTATTCACCTGCGAGCGTGGCGGTCAATTCCAGATTCCGAAGCGTGGTTTGGTCCAACAAAAGATGCCCTTGCTCTTCAACCAGTTCGACATCTTGGAGAGGAACATCCGCTCGAAGATGAACCGTCGCCAAGTAATCCGCTGCTAATCCCGTCGCAGAAATGGCCTGCGGTGCATGGTCAAGGTCAAGATGACCCAAATCCGCCACGTCGAGCATCGTTCGCAATCGTTCCTCACGTTTTGATTGACTGAGTTGATGCTGACTGATCATGGTCGCATCGAGAAGCGGAAAAAGGGCGGACAGATGTTCGTTTGCAGCATCTTTTGGCGACACGACCAGTTCACTGGGTTGCCAGCGGAGCAGGTCATCTTGCAACCGCACAAATCGCTCGGGGCCGTCATGTGTGCACGCCCAAGCTTTTCCTGTTGAGGCATCAAGAACAGCAAGTCCCAACGTATCGGGCCCGGTGACAACCGATGCCAGAAGTGACTGTTCGTCACCCTCCAGAAGGCCTTCTTCATAGAGGCTGCCGGGCGTGTACACTCGGGTAACCACCCGCTCGAGCAGTTTCGCACCTGGCCTCAACTCTTCTTCCTGTTCCGCAACGGTTACTTTGTACCCCGCGCGAAGCATGGTGCGAAGATGTTCTTCAAGCCCATGCCATGGAAATCCAGCCATCGGAATGGGCTCATCGGCATTTTTATCGCGAGAGGTCAGCGACAATCCAAGCACTTCTGAGGCCACTTCAGCATCGTCGTGAAACAATTCGTAGAAGTCACCCATTCGGAAGAACAGAACGGTGTCAGGGTGGTGTTCTTTGATGTCAAAGAACTGGTCCATCATCCCTCGTTTTGACATCGTTGCACTCTCCATGGCTTACGCTGGAATTCCTCAACAACGACGAGGGCACATGAAGGTTCTCAAGATGATGGCTCGGGACGCCCGATTTCACAACCGCGAGGTCGGATTATGCCGAAGAGCGAAGTTGGTCAATGGCGTGCTTCGCCATCATCGAAAGCAACACGCCGCCACCCAGCAAAAACAGGAGGTTGAGGAATCCACGGCCACTCTCTATAGAACCGTTTGCTGTGATGTCAATGGTCCACAGAATGGGCGTTCCATTCTCGTCCACTCCGTGAACGTGAACATGGTCGCCCTGTGCGCCAGCATCCGACACGTCGACCGGCACAGGACGGCTCAGTTGGTGATGTTCCAGCACCCCTCCGTGATAACTGGCAAGCGTGGTGGAACCGAGTGGCCCGATGAACCAGGCGGTTCCGTCCAAATCGTTCACCACCTTTGCAGCGGGCGCGTTGAGCGATACGACGGTCTGGTCCGAAGCGACGACGAGGCTTTCCACGGTGCCCCCAACGATGACGTCATCTCCACTGTGGGCGAAGGAGTGGAACAGCCCAGTCCCAAACATTTGCACGTTTCGAAGCACCGGGGTTGAGGCGTCTCCTGGCCAGGTGATCCATCCCAATACGGGACGCGACTGAGGAGTTGCTGGGCTCGAACCGTCGGCTCCAGAGGTGCTGATGTGTGTTCCGAGGGCCATCCAAAGTCCTTCGGAATGGTGTTCGACGTGATGCCATTTGACGCCGGATGAGGTTGACATTGGTTCGGTGGGGGTCATGCCGGAGACACCACGGAAGGAGGCATCCGTCCCTTCATGCGTCAGCAACATCCGTTGAGCGGTGTCGCCAACCGATTCCGCAACGTCGTGAATGGCAAAATTCTCATCACCCGTGCTGTAATCGTAGGTCACCATCATGTTTCCCTTCAGGCCAATCAACTGATTTTGCGCCACCGAGTAGAGTATTTCTCCATCGGGCATGGTCTTGAGGAAGTTCACTTGCCCTCCTAGGTCGTTGGTTTCTGGACTGTAAATCGCCATCACGGTGTTGTCCTCAACGTGTTCGGTAAACATGTGATATCCAGCGTTTGGCGTGTAGACGAGGGACGTGTAGGAGGTGTTGCCTTCGTGGTATTCGATGTTCACCACCAGCGCACCCTCAAGTTCAGTCGTGATGGGCGTGATTCGGTCGCCGACAAAATGCTCTGTGGCATCAATGGCAAAGGCACCAAAGAGGACAAAGAGGCCGAACAGGGACAACGTGAGCCACTGGTGCTCCGATTCCTCCTCGAGAAGCCGGCGCCATCCATCAGCCATGCGCCGTGCTGGTGCGTCGGCCCCATGAAGACTTTGCTTGAAGCATCGCGAAAATTCCCTTCGGGAAGATTCGATTCTCGTGCGGAGATATGATAAGGGGAGCATCGGTCGCAGGGATGCTTGGAGGCATACCTATGGCACGTAAACCAGCAGTCATGTACCGCCGTTTGAAGGGTCCAGCCTACACCCGCCGAAAGTACATCGGTGGTGTCCCCAACAACCGTATCATGCAATTCCACGTTGGAAACCGACGTGCGGCAGAGACCGGACAGTTCGAAGTCGTTCTTGAGCTCCGAGCGGACAACGACGTCCAAATCCGACACACGGCCCTCGAAGCCGCTCGTGTCGTCTCCAACTCCACCATCCGAAAGGAAGCGGGTGCTCAAGGCTACGCTCTCCGAGTCCACACGTTCCCACACCACGTGCTCCGTGAAAACAAGCAAGCCACCGGTGCAGGCGCAGACCGTGTTTCTCAAGGCATGCGATGTGCTTTTGGAAAGAACGTCGGCACCGCAGCCCGTGTAAAGCGAGGTCAGCGCGTCATCTCCATTCAGGTGAACGCCGCTCACTATCTCACGGCCCGAGACGCTCTGCGCAAGGCCAGCATGAAGTTCCCCACTCCGTGCACCGTCCGCCTCATCCGCGGGCATGAGCACCTCAAGGGCCTCATTTGAGCAACAGCACACAGACTGCGATTCCCGGTTTCTGCTGGGAATTGGCAGGTGAAACAAAATAGAACAGACGAGAGGATAGGTTGGGTGACGGAATGCGTGTTGCGGTTCTGAAGGAGGACAACTGTCAGCCCAAGAAGTGCAACGATGAATGCCAGGTGTTCTGTCCACCGGTTCGCAACGGGCAAGAATGCATCGTCATGGACGAACAAACCGGCAAGCCCCACATCTCAGAAAGCCTCTGCATCGGTTGTGGCATCTGCATCAACAAGTGCCCGCATGATGCGTTGATCATTGAAAATCTGCCCAGTGAACTCGAGACGGATATGATCCATCGTTATTCCATGAACGGCTTTCGCCTGTTCCGCCTTCCAACCCCATCCAAGGAAAGTGTCGTCGGCATTCTCGGTCCGAACGGCATGGGGAAATCCACGGCCATCAGTGCCCTTTCGGGCCGTATGACCCCAAACCTTGGTGACTGGCTGGACCAAGAACCCGATTTGGAAAGCGTCGTCGAATCCCTCCCGAAAGGCGAACTCAGGGATTTTTTCATCGCCATTCAAAAAGGCAGCATCCGTGTTGCTCTCAAGCCCCAAAACGTGGATAAACTCCCCAAGCGCATCAAGGGAACCGTCCACGAACTTCTCAGCAAGGTGGACGAGCGAGGGTTGCTTGAGGAAACCACCCGTTCGTTGGGCATTGACCACCTGCTCCAGCGGACCGTCCAGCAACTCTCAGGAGGAGAACTCCAACGCATGGCCATTTGCGCGACCATCCTTCGAGACGTTGACGTCTATTTCTTCGATGAACCTTCGTCCTATCTCGATATTCACGAGCGAATGCGTATCGTTCGAATCATTCAGGAACTTGCTGAAACCAAGCGTGTCATCGTCATTGAACACGACTTGGCCGTCTTGGACGTCCTGGCCGATTTAATTCATATCGTCTACGGAAAGAAAGGTGCTTTCGGCATCTTCACGCCCGCTCGCTCCACCCGTCAGGCCATCAACACCTACCTTGATGGTTTCTTGCCAGAAGAGAACGTACGTATTCGGGACAAACCCATCAAATTCATGCGCCATCGAGACCGGACGGCGGAGATTGGAACGCCCGTCGTGAGTTGGGATGGATTGGAAAAGAATCTTGGTGAGTTTAAACTTACATCTGGCGCAGGTGCCGTTCATCGCTCTGAGGTCGTCGGTGTTGTGGGTTCGAACGGAACCGGAAAATCCACGATGATCAAGATTCTCGCTGGAGAGCACGAGTACGACGAAGGCTGGGTCACTGCAGATGCGACCATCTCGTACAAACCCCAACACATCGACATCGACATCGACGGCTCGGTTCAACTTTGGCTGGACAGCGAACTTGGGCCACGTTGGCGCAGCGGCGAATTCAACGTCAACGTCATCAGGGCCTTGGGCATTGACCAACTTCTGCCAAAACGAGTCAAGAAACTCTCAGGTGGTGAACGCCAGGCTGTGTCGATTGCGGTTTGCTTGGGTCGAGATGCCGATCTTTACCTGCTCGACGAACCATCAGCCCACCTTGACGCCAGTGCCCGTATGGAGGCGGCGAAAGCCATCCGCAGAACGATGGAAGCCAATGAAAAATCGGCTTTTGTCATCGACCATGACGTGTATTTCATCGATATCGTCTCCGATTCCTTGTTGGTTTTCGAAGGTGAAGGCGGCGTTGAAGGTCGAGCAACAGGCCCTTACAACCTCCGAGAAGGCATGAACAAATTCCTCGCTGGCGTGGACGTTACCTTCCGACGAGACCACGATTCACGACGCCCACGAATCAACAAGAACGAAAGTCGAAAAGATCGAGAACAACGAACCAGTGGTGACTACTATTCTTACGATGCGTGAACACGTCTTCTCCCTCCACTCATTCATGGAGGTCGCACGATGCCAGTAGGGCTTCCTCCTCGTGGCGGCCCGCTCGGGCGCAGCCGAGGACGCATCTCTGCGAGTGCACTTACCACGTACTTGCGATGCCCCAAGCAGTGGCTCTTTGCCTACCAGGTTGGGCTCCAAGGCCCGACCCGTCCCTCACAAATTCTTGGCGTCGTGCTGGAAGACACCCTGTGTGAACTGTTGATGATGCATCCTCCTTCCGTTGATGGTCTTGATGGCCTCAAATCATGGGTGAACGTCCACCTTTCTGAGGCAGCGCAGCGTGCCTACGACACGGGGAAAACAATGTGGGACGAGGTTCTCTGGAAATCCGATGAAAGCGCATGGGATGGCGTTGAAACCTCATCCTTGGAGCAACGACTCGCAGGTGGTTTGGACCTCTTTTTCGAGGAGGTTGAAGCCTGTTTTGCAGCGAACGGAGGTCCTCATCTCGAGACACGAAGGGCTGGCAAGCAACCTTTTGCCGTACCCGAACCAGCACACGCAACCGCCCCCGTTTTCCCTTTGCCCGATAAGGTGAGGGACATTGAGAAACGGTCATGGTCACCCTCATCACACCCTGCTTGGGCGCCTTCTGGCTCCCCAATCGCATGGAATGAAGCCTGGGAGTGCGCTCGCCCTTGGTTCAAGGACCCCCGAGTCCATCAACCACAGCGCCTGTATCATCCCGATGGCTGGGCCTCGGGTGAATTGGATCTGGTTCTTCGTTGGGACAACCGAATACGCATCGTTGACATCAAATCAGGCCGTCCTGATTCTGCCTTCGCCTCCTCACTTGAACACCAACTTCGATTTTACGCATGGCTCTGGCATGAAACGCAGGAGGGCGAAGCGGTCAACGGCATGGAAGGTTGGTATCTCGACGGCGGCGTTCGCGTTCCCTATGAGGCACCCAAAAAGAGCGATATGCGTGACCTTTCCTCAACCTATCACCAACACCACCTCGCCATGCAAAACACCGCCAGTGGAGTCATGGCCTTTCCCGCCGAGCCTGATGCCGCTTGTGAGGGCGGTGCTGCAGGTTGTGGATGGTGTTCTGTTGCACGGTCCTCTGAAGGAACGTGGACTGTACCGGACCACCTCGCATGGGTTGCAGAACTCCCGAACGTTAGCATGAGAATGCCCTATGCTGCGCTGGGTGATATCCAAGGCCGAGTCAACGTAAAGGGTCGATTAACTGGAGCATGGGGTCCTATGCCCAATCACTTCTCCGAGCCAGTTCTCGGTGCTGTTTTGGTGGTCGGTCAGCAACATATTACCGTTGAAGAGAGTGAGCCAGGCGCTTTTGCTTCGCTTCATGAACACATGGAACACGACGTCATGTTGGTGGATGCTCTTCCGGGCGTGTGGCGCGACCAACCCCGTCTTTACGTTGATGCCAGCACGACCTTGTCTCCCGTAGGGGAGCGCAAGGAGGAAGATCTTCCTCCGCTGACCCGTCTCGGACTTCTGCGGACACGAGCCAACGTCAAAGGCCATGTGGTTTCGATTCGGCGTCGGTCAGGTGTGCGTGTGGATGGAAAACCATGGAGCATGCTCACGCTCATGCTGTGGGACGGTCATCATGTCGCAGAAGTTGCGGCCTTCGGTTCGAGCATCAATCAACGTCTCTTGGGTCTTCGGCCCGGAGACGGCGTGGCGATGACCGGTGTTGAAATCGGTTGGCGCTCTGGGATTTTGCAGCTCCGAATCGACAACAGGAAGACGCGATTAGAAACCTTCACCGCATCTTGAACGAGGTCCATCGCACTCAGTCTTGAAAAAGAGTGGGGGTTCTGTTCCCTTCATGCCGGTTCACATGGCTGAGAAAGAGCGGGATACGGTCGGGCCGTACAACCGAATGTCGGCCAGTCAGGCCAACACCTACGAGTCGTGTCCTCGCTTGTGGTTTTATCAGAAAGTCTACAGGTTCAAGATGCCGCAAATCCCGGTGCTCTTCGTTGGGAGAGCCGTTGAGGAAGCCATTTGCAACGTTCTCCGGGAATCCCCTGGTTTTGTTTCAGCGAACGCCAGCCCCCACGCACTTGGTTCAGGGCCTTACGAGGAGGACGGAACGCCATACTCCAGCGATGAATGCGTTTGGCCGGCTATGGGCTTGATTCCGTTTTTTCCAAACGAACTCCCGCAATCGAAAGCCGACCTGGAGGCCTGGGCCATGGCACGATGTCAGGTCCATCTTCCTCCCGCGCTGGAACGGATGCGGCAGGAATGGGAAAAGGACGAGCGAAGAGCCGGGGACTGGCAAGACGTCAACCAGGCCTCTTGTTTGGCGATGGTGGAGAACGGGTTGAAGTTCCACCTTGATGAGGTCGAACGGTGTCTTGAGGCCGACGGTGGACCCGCCAAAGACGCTTGGAGAAGCGGGGAGCGAGAAGCGTGGCCTGCGCCAGACGGTTTCCCTCATGAAGCCTTTGAGGATGGCCACCCACTGCGGGGAACCGGTTCGGTTTCATGGACCGAAGCATGGGAACTTGCACGCCCTTGGTTCGTTGACCCTGGAGCACCTTCCTTCACGATGAACGCCATTCATCCTGACCATTGGTTCCAAGGCGAGTACGATCTGGTGTACCGATGGACTGGGAAACCGGTGATCGTCGATTTGAAGGCGAGCATCGGAGCAAACGACCGCTCGGGTGATTACGTTGAGCAACTCAACATCTACGCCATGCTCTGGTACGTAACGCATCAGCGACAGGAGGTCGTAGAGGGTCTCCAAATCTGGTATCTTGGCCACCCGAGCATCAAATCGGTTGCCGTACCAACCATCGAGGACATGGAGGCCATTGAGACCAAAATGGAAGGGTTGTGGAACGACTTGAAGTCCACGCCACCGCTCCTGGGCGACTGCCCTCCAGAGCCTCGTCCGATGAGAGGATTTGCTGCAGGCGGTGTGCCCGTTGAGGCGCCGGATGAATCACGATGCCAGCGGTGTGATTGGCGGTCGGTTTGCCCGGGAGGGGAAGGAACGGATGAACCGCAACTTTCGTCATCGGTTCAACTTCCAGGATTCAATCAACGCACACCGTTGCAAGACATTGGCTCCTTGAACCCGCGTGCGACCGTTCGCGGAGAATTGTTTTCAGTGGGCTATGTAAAGGATAACATACCTCTCAAAATGACGCTCAAGCAAGGAACCAACATGGCCCATATTCAGGTTGTGGCTACCCAGCAGTCCGACGGCAGCCCAACCGTGGTCGTTCCCGCCATGAAGGGAACCAAGGTGCTGCTCAAGGACGCTGTGTTTACGGTGAACTGGAAGGGCGAAATCGTGTTGAAAATGGACCCGTTTGCGCAACTCATGCCCGATGAAGACCCCGACGTTGAATCCTTTGACCTGTTTGACTACCAGGCTAAACAAAACGTCGGCGGGACCGTCGTCTATACCTACGAAAAGAGCGGTGTTGGAAAGAATGGAAAAGCTTGGTCTCGCAAGGGTTTGATGCTGATGGACCACACGGGGGCCTGCAAAATTGAGGGATGGGCAGATGATTGGAATCATCAATACGGCATGCTTGAAGTCGGCGATCTCGTTGTGGTTGCCAATGTGGGATTGGACGCATGGGCCTCAGAGGTTCGATGCGATTACACCCGGCAGTCGCGTCTGCAAATCATCGAGCGGGTCGACCGCTCAACCGCCTGAGGAAATGGTGGTAACCAGAAGTTCAACGCTTTGTTGAATGGGCGTAGCGTGCGGCAGGACCGTCCCTTCATAGCTCACGATCACCATGGAAGGAAGCACACCCGCACGCTGAAGCGCTTCGCGCACAGACGTCCCTTCCTCGACCTCAACAGTGGTGTCGACGTCCCGGCCATGAAAGCGAACCTCCATGACATCCCGACCAAACATCATGCTTATGACGGTGGCGCAAGAGCCCGAGGATGGAGCCGAGGTCGCATAGCCCGGTATTGCGGTGGATTCGAAATCCACTGTCCCTTGGACGCGGGGGTTCAAATCCCTCTCTCGGCGCTCTCAATCACATATAGAACGCATCATGCGATGCGGTCATCTCCTTCACGAGGTCGTCTTTTTCCGAGGGTGCCATCGATTCAAGACGCTCACGAAGCCAATCGCCACCGTTGGTTGGTACGGTCAGGCCGTAGCCAAACCACCGCTCAAGGTGTTCAATGATGCGCTGCGACCCCATGATGTCTCCACTGCTTCCGACGGTCGTAGAGATGACGCATGCCGAGTTGATGTTGTAAAGTGGTCCCATCGAGGCCAAAAGGGCCGGCAGGCCGATCGCTCCAGAGCGTGGTTGATCGCGTCGTACGTCCACGCCCATGGTTTCCATGTCAATCCTAAACGAGGAGGAACTGGCGACTGCAAAGGTTTCTTTGTTTTCTGGCTTATCAAACATCCCAGCGAGCACCAAAACGGTGGAGGTGTTTTGCAGCTCGAGGAAGGCCATGACTTCCGTCGCCAGTACAGATTGTTGGCTCGGCTCGGTGGGTTGGGTTTTGCCGGTGAGTGTGACGAGCGACGCCCCTTTTGACGTCTGAATTTTGCGAAGGGAGAGATGGGGTGGGGCCAGCAATCCATCTTCGTCAAGGTGGGCATGGGGCGGTAAGCCTACGGGATGCAGACGAGCGATTTCCATCGAATCATGGAGTTCGCTGATGGAGTCCACAGCAACTTTGCCAATGTTTCCCACGCCAGGGAAGGCCACCAAGACTGTGGCTTGGTCAGGGAACGAGGCATGTCCATTTCTCCACTCAACACGCATGGTCATGAAACGCTAAACCCGTCAACACGCGCTATAATGTTTGACGTTCCATCGGTGCCGATGGGGAGGTTTTCGGACACTTGAGGAAGCGTCGGTCACTCTTCTTCAGGGCTTTGTTCAGCCTTCATCTCATCGAGGTTAGGGAGCGTTGCGAGACTGGATGGCCACTCGGGGTCTTCCACGCCGTTCATCTTTCGTCGGAGAGCGGCCCTGTGGTCTTCTGGAGACCACTTCAGAGGAGCAGCGGCCTGTGCGCGCTCACCACAGGATGGGCAGGTTGTTTTCAGCGAAAACGCACCGCACGTCAAGCATTGTTGCATTCGTTGCTTGGCCATGCACTCACTCTCGTTCTGCTGTCGCTTCGCCGCCTGCGGCCGACATGTGGTTGACCACGGCTTGAGTTGCCTCTTCCCACATCGTTTCTGCGACCTTGAAATCGGGGGCACGAAGTTCAATTCTGTAGGACGGTGCACCGTCATAGAAGCATTTGACATCAATTTCCTCTTCCTCGTCTGAGAGGGCTTCTGCGGCCTCAAGGGCTGAACGAATCACGGAAACGCCGTTGATGTCGTTGATGCTCAACGTCAAGGTTCCTCGAACCTCAACGAAGGGCGGGATGATGTTTTCAACGGCGATTTCGACAAAGGCTGCCAGCCAATCGCCTTCAAAGCCTGCGTTTTGCATGGCGTCTTCTTGCATAGCAGCTTCTTCGAAGGCAGCGTACAATCCTCCGAAGGCTTCGGCGAGCTCGTTGGATTGCTCTGCAACCGCTTCTTCATCCCAACCGACCTTTTCGCCGAGGACCTTGAGCAGTTGCTGCGCACGCTGTTCGTTTTTCCACTCTTGTAGACGGTCTCGACGGCGTTCTTCTGAAACCGATTTCAACGACAGTTCAAGCGATGTTCCGTCTCGACGGGTTCGCATCACTTTGCAGATGACGCGTTGGCCCTCACGAACGAAGCCGCGGATGTTTTTGACCCATCCTGAGGCGATTTCGCCGATGAAAATGAAACCCTCGATTCCTTGGTATTCATCCAAGTCGACGTAGGCGCCGTTTTGCTTGACGGTCTTGATCGTGGCAACGACCAGTTCACCTTCTTCGGGTGTGGCGCCGTCTTGGTTTGACATGGAGGCTCTGCCTCCTCAGTTCAATGCTTCAACAACGGTGCATCCGACGAGGTCCGCCTTGCCGCCAGCGGGCTTGGTCAAGGTGGCGCTGCAAACACCACAGGAAATAGCGGTCGTGGCGCGGGAGAAGATGATCGATTCGTTTCCGCAGTCGCGGCAACTTACTCGGAGGAAATAATTGGTCATGTGGTGCACCTCAGCGGTCGATGAGTTCGAATTTCTTAGCACGCTTGCAAGGAGCGTAGTGAGCCTTTCCGGTTTCCGTGCAGCGGTAGAGAATGTTGACGCGCTTGGTTGGCTTCTCCCGACCGTCGGGCTTTGGACGTGGGAAACCACGGTATCCAGCCATGACGCGGCGGAAGCGTCGCTGACCCCAGCGAAGTTCAGAGGCTCGCTTTTTCTTGACGCGCTCAACCGTGTGAAGGGTGTGCTTGCCAGCAGACGGACTGTAGCGCATAACTTGACGGGGTCGCTTCACCATGTGAACACCTAAGCGTTCAGCCCACAGAGGGGGGGTATTTATGCCCTCCGCCAAGCGTTTTGGGGCAATCGGGCCACTGCGGATTTATTCGTGGGATTCTCTATAAATCTCTGCGCCCAGCATCGGCCATGGAAGAAGCGACGCAGGCGTTCGTTTTCTTCTGGCTTGCAGGACTTTTTCTTGTAACAGGTGCCATGTTGGCCTTCTTTTCCAAGCACCACGGTCAGCGCAGAATCGGCTTGGTTGCAGCGATACTGGGGTTCGCATCGCTCATGGCCACCCCCTGGACGCTCCCGTTTTCTCCATCGAGCGCTTTTGGCCATCTTCTTGGTAGTCTCATCGGCCCTTCGGTGTTACTGGCCGTCGGGTTCTATCAAATCGCGTTTTCAGGAAACGTTCCCGTCGGGCGCCTCAGCCAGCGTGACCGAAACGTTGGCGTTGTTATGGTCCTGATTGGCGTTTTGTGGCTTGAGGCCATGCACTGGTGGACCATCACCCCCACCTACCCGGATCAGGTCAACAGCTACTGGTTCGTTTTCTGGCCAACCATGCTCCTTTGCGCCCTGGCGTGTTCAACCGGAGCCTACGCCGTTGTCGGTTTGGTCGGCGAGGAGCGACAACGAGAGCAGCGGCTTGCCGTGCTCATTGCGGCCTTTGCGAGCGTTCTTCTCATCCTTGGCTCATCCCTTGACGGACCCAATGTTGACCACCAACGGTTCGCCAAGGAAGTCCTGCTGGCCGCAGCGGATGTGTTCGGGGTCATGGTTGGCACCGCCCTGGCCGTCCTGCTCTTTGCTGTCGTTTTGACACTCTACGAGCATCAACAGCCGCACCCGAAAAGATTGGACCCTCCTACGCAAAATCAACTTGACCAAGCCGGTTCCATCATCGCAAGCCATGTGGGGGGTGGTGGCGAAGATGAATGAATCATCACCGTTGAATTCTCTTGTGAGGTTGGGTGGTTTCGCCCTCATGCCTGCCTTGGTTGTGGTGTTGCTGGTCTGGTGGCTTTCAGACGGTGCGAGTGAAGGTGCGCTGGTGCGGTTTGCGAACGCCCTCCTTACGTCCTTTACGTTTATTTCCTTCATCCTTTTACTCACGCTTTTTGTTTATGGCGATGCTCGAAAGCGCCCTCTTGCTCCTTTGGTTGGGATGTGTATGAGTGTCCTTCTCGGTGCCGGGTTGACCGTCTTCTTCCTCTCACAAGGGGAATTGCTCATGGAAGACAACGGCTCGGTGAGGGCACAAGCGCTTTCCAACCTGATTCGGTTGGGTACGACGATGCTCGGTTTGGGTCTGGCTACCCTTGTCGTCGCTGGAACGCTGTTTGCCAGTTTGTTGAACAGCCCACCTCGCAGGATTCAATTTGAAGAGGAGTGAACCACTGCAAAACGTCTGCCGTTGCTTTCATAAGGGGGTGGTCGGTGGCCAAGTCGTTCGGGTGAGCGCATGTCCAAAGGTACACCGTCCATGGGTAAGCGTCAGAAGACCACGCACATCCGATGCCGCCGATGTGGGCGCAACGCTTACCACAAGCAGAAAAAGGTCTGCTCGTCGTGTGGCTACGGTGAATCCTCCAGGATCCGAAAATACAACTGGTCCAAGAAAACCCACCGACCCAAGGCCTGAAGTTTTCTCATCGCAACGATAAGAAGCAACCTTAGTTTAGTTGGAACGAGGCGAACGCATGTGCGGCATTCTTGGCATCGTTGGTCAACAGGGTGCTCACATCAATCAGTTGCTGTATGACGGCCTCACCGTGCTTCAGCACCGTGGCCAAGACGCTGCGGGTATTTTGACGGATACAGAAGGTCAATTCCGTCTCCGCAAAGCCAACGGTTTGGTGGCTGACGTGTTCTTCAAGCGACACATGCTTCGCCTCGAGGGCAATGTTGGCATCGGGCACGTGCGCTACCCGACTGCGGGCTCTTCGTCTCGAGCAGAGGCTCAACCCTTCTACGTGAATTCACCCTACGGTATTGCCTTGGCCCACAACGGGAACCTCACCAACGCTGACCAACTGGCCGTTTACCTGCGCGATGAGTGCATGCGCCACATCAACACCACCAGCGACTCAGAATTGTTGTTGAATGCTCTCGCTGTTGAACTCGGCGAACGCTCCTCTTCACTTCGCATCAAAGGCGACCCCCACATCAACATTGAAACCATCTTCGGCGCCATCACCGCCGTGAACGAACGCGTCCGTGGAGGCTATGCTTGCGTGTCGGTCATCTCAGGTTATGGATTGCTGGCTTTCCGAGACCCAAACGGCATTCGACCGCTGATTTATGGAAAGCGAGAAACAGAGGGGGCCACGGAATACATTGTCGCCAGTGAAAGCGTGGCTATCACGGCTCTTGGTTTTGAAATTGTCCGGGACATTGCGCCTGGTGAGGCGGTTTTCATCAGTGCATCAGGCCATCTCTTTACTCGGCAATGCTCCCCCCCAGCGAGTTATTCGCCCTGTATCTTTGAGCACGTTTACTTCGCTCGTCCCGATTCGGTCATTGATGGCATGTCGGTCTACCAGTCTCGGCTCAATCAAGGACAGCGTCTGGCTGAGCGTCTGCTTGAATCCTGGCCGGACCACGACATCGATGTCGTCATTCCGATTCCTGATTCTGGACGCATTGCAGCCTTGCAAATGGCCAAAGCATTGAATCTTCCCTATCGTGAGGGCTTCGTGAAAAACCGTTATGTTGGTCGTACGTTCATCATGCCTGGACAAGCCCTGCGAGAAAAGTCGGTTCGACGAAAATTGAATGCCATTGAGCATGAATTCAATGGGAAAAATGTACTCCTGGTGGACGATTCCATCGTTCGTGGCACCACGAGTGCACAGATCATTGAGATGGCCAGAGACGTCGGTGCGACCAAGGTTTACTTTGCATCAGCAGCACCGCCTGTCCGCCACCCAAACGTCTACGGGATTGACATGCCTGCAGTCGACGAATTCATCGCCAACGGCCGGACCGTTGAGGAAATCAACGACACCATTGGAAGTGACCGTCTGTTCTATCAGACGCTCGAGGATTTGATTGAGGTCACCCAACAACCCACCTCTTCCGTATCGTCGTTTGATTCAAGTTGTTTCAACGGCGAATACATCACGGGAGACATCGATTCGGGTTACTTGCAAAAATTGGAAGATGCCCGAAACGACGCCGCAAAGGGCCGCGTCCATGCAGACGACGCCGTCATCGACCTTCACAACGATGATGCATCTTGATGCGACGGCACACGAGAAGCGAGTTCTTTTGAACTGGGTCTCCGACCTGTAAGCATGGTCTTGACCCACCAGGTGCTGTCGCTGGTCAAACCAGAGACTAAGGTGAAGCACCTCTGTCTTGAAGAAGAAGAGAACCTCCTTGCTTGGGCTGAAAAGAACCGTACGGTTTCCATCGCTCGGATTGAAGGCACAGACCTTGAGTTTGTGGCCACCATGACGGTGGAGCACGATGTGTCGTTCCTGATGTTTCACCGAACGCATCTTATCGTGGGTGATGACCTTGGTCACCTGTTTTTTTACGACCACGACGGCACGTTGCTGGAACATCAAGAGGTTGACGGTGGCGTTCAATCCTGTCAGGCCATGGGCCTGAAATTGGTGGTCTTGAGCGGCATGGGCCACCTCCAGTTGCATCAATTCGAGCGAACCTCTGTGAACCTCTCCGAACGTTTTGGTTTGGGTGATGTCATGCACTTCGTCGCTTCATCCAAGGAGATCTTCATCGCAGAACAAAGTGGAACCGTGTTGTCGTTTGACGAGGAATCGATTCGATGGCGTCGGCCTCAACGAGGAGACCATGGTGAGAGGATTACACACCTTGGATTGACAAAAAAAGGTGCGTTGTTCCTGACAAGAGAGGGCCATGCTCTCGTTGCGGGGGACGAAGAGGCCATTGAGTTTGAGTTGTGGAGGGATGGGGCGCTCGCTCTTCGGTCCGAACAACGTATGCGTTTACTTACTTCCTCGCCTGCAACGCTTGGAGCTGTGCTTGGATTCGATGATGGCACGGTGAAACTGCTTCATGAAAACGGCAATATTGAACTGTCCCTCACAACCAAACACCCCATTTTTTCATGTTTTGAGCACCGGTCAACCGTTGTTGCCAGCTCGTGGTTTTACATTCACGGTCTGACCGACGATGATGAATGGAAGGTCGAACACCAAGGCATGGCTCAAATCCTCTGCTGCCATTCCCAACAAAACCTCGTGATCTTTGCAGGCGATGACCAAAACGACTACACTGAGGCAGAACCAATCGGGTGCATCGACCTCAACACCCCCCTCGTCGAAACCGATGCCGCTGAACTTTCCCTCTGGTTCCAAGCCACGGCCGCTTCCGAGGCGTTGACGGCGGAAGACCTCTATGGAAACGACGGCGAGGACGTTTTGGCTCACCTCACGGATGACGAACGTGCTTCGTACGGGGCCACGCCCACATCTGAACACCCTGCGGCCTCCTTGTTGGCGGCGATGGGGACCGCCCCCTCATCCTCCTCGGAAGAAGAGGCCGTGCTTGACGAGGAGGGGTTGATGCAGGCTCTCAACAGCACGGAGGAACTGAGCGTTGAGGATACGGGCGAACTTCTGGATGCCCTTTCAGCGGCCGTTGATGAAGTGATTGCACCCAGGGCCGTGGCGGGTGATGACCAGCGGCAACATGCAGAAGAAGACGGAACCTGCGTGGTGTTGCTTGATGGGCGAGGTTCATACGACCCTCACGATCAAATTTCACGCTGGTCATGGCACGATGAGCGCGGTCAGGAATTGTCAGAAACGCCTCAACTGAAACTCAAACTTCCCGTGGGCCAGCACCGCTTTGAACTCCGAGTGGTCGACCGCCAGGGCTCGTGGACCACCGATTCCCTCGTCGTGCATGTGGTTGATGGCTCAACCTCATGAAGGAGTCCACCCTCAGCAGGGCATGGCTCTGGCGGAACCATGGATTGAACACTTTTTCGTCGGCCCCCTGCAAATGCGGTGCTCCGTGATTACCGACCGAACCAACGGGGATACCATCATTGTTGACGGCGGAGATGAACCCGAGCGCCTTATCGACTGGATCGACCGTTTTGAGGGGCCGGGTCCCAATTGGACGACGGGTCCCGAAAACAGGGCCATGGCAGAAGAACAAGACCTTCCACCGCGTCGGGTTGTGGCTCTTGTAAACACGCACGCACACTTTGATCACAGTGGCTTCATTCCCGTTTTGCGAGAACACTACGAGGTTGATTGGTACCTTCATCCAGACGACACCTTCCTCCAAACACTTGCTCAGGCTTCTGGGCGTCGCTATGGTCTTCATCTCCCTGAACCGGCTATCGCCGACAAACCGCTGGCTGCTGAGGAGACCTACACTTTTGGCACCATTCAATTGCAGGTCCTCCACACCCCCGGACACACGCTTGGGGGGTGTTGCCTTCTTCTTCCGGTTGAAAATGGCCCGGACCACGTTTTTGTCGGTGACACGCTGTTCGCTGGTTCGGTCGGCCGGACCGATATCGCCAATTCTGGAGGCGATTTCGATCTCCTTGCCACGTCCATTCACACCCAATTGTGGCCGCTTGATGAATCCACCATCGTCCATCCTGGACACGGTCCCCTCACGACCATCGGTCATGAGAAACGAACCAATCCGTTCGTTGGTGAGCCAGCGGGAGACGGCGGCACGTACGGGTTTGGAAAGTACGCTTGATTATCCAATCATGCCCTTGAGGCTTTCATGGAGGACAGGCAGTGCTTCTTCCCAGGTGGCCACAATCCCATAATCGGCGTGCTGGAAGATGGGTGCATCTGCGTCTTTGTTGATGGCCACGATGTATTTCGAAGAGCGCATTCCAGCAAGGTGTTGAATGGCACCGGAGATGCCCACAGCGATGTAGAGGTTGGGATTGACCGTCTTTCCGGTTTGACCGACCTGCATCGAGTGAGGAATGGCTTCCCACGTGTCGACAGCGGCTCGTGAAGCTCCGACGGCGGCGCCGATGGTATCGGCAATGGCTTCCAGGTGAGAGAAGTTGTCAGGTGAGCCCATGCCCCGCCCTCCAGAAATGATGATGTTGGCCTCGGCCACATCCAAGCGGGCTGAGGCGCGAGCCATAAATTCCTGAACAGAGGTTGCAACGTTTCCATCGGTGTCGATCACGCTGATGTCGGAAGCGCCACCCTGTGCAGCAGGGAATACGTTGGAGCGAACCGAAACAGCGACGGGGCCGGTGGCTGAGACGGTTTGCATGGCTTTGCCGCTGTAGACCGGGGACGTGATGTTGCTGCCCTCGATGGCAATGGCATCTTGGACCACCGAGATGCCGCGGCGTGCGGCCAATCGAGCGGCGAGGTCCTTGGATTGAGGGCTTGCACCGGTGATGACGGTGCCATGAGGGACCACGGCGTCCAAAGCCGCTGCCCATCCGCTGGCATCGTAGTGAGAAAAGGCAGCGGACTTTGCTGCGATGATGGTTCCTGCGCCCATGCCTGCGGCGCCTTCTGCCTGCGAGGGGTCGGTGCACGGGACGACAAGGGTTGGTTCACCCCCAAACGTCAGCGCAGCACTGACCAGTTCGGCGGTGCTGGGATGGACGGCGTTGTTGCTCATTTCTGCGATAACGATGGTTTGTGTCATGTGTTCACCTCATAGGATGTTGGCTTCGTCTCGAAGCAACGCTGCGACTTCAGCTGCCGCTGCTCCACCTTGGTAGCTCTTTCCTGCGGGCTTCGCAGGTGGAAGGGAGTGGGAGACGACGGAAACGCTGGAGGAAGGGACCTCTATAGAACGGACATCAACGCTCGCTTTCTTGGCCTGCATGATGCCCTTTACGTTGGGTTTTCTGACTTTGAAATCGCCTTTGTCACACGAAATGACGGCAGGGAGCGGAACGCTCACTTTTGCGTTGCCCCCGCCGCTCGGCATCGTCACTGAAAGTCCATCATCAAACGCTGCACCGATGATGTTGGACACCGAGGCCCAACCCATTCGCTCGGCAACGCCGGGCCCGGTTGAGCCCGCTCCCGTGTCGGCAGCGGATTTACCGCAGTAGACCACCTCGCCGTTGAGATCGCCAACGGCTTGGGTGATGACGGTTTGCAGGGCATTGGAGTCCATCTCGCCTTCAGCATCGATGCGCACGATGTGGTCAACGCCGATGGCTTTGGCATCTTTGAGAATTTTTTCTGCACCTGGGCCACCCACCGTCAAGGCCGTGACTTCACCGCCGGCTGCCTCACGGTGTTTGAGCGCTGTTTCAACAGCAAACTCGTCGTAGGGACTCATGACCATTTTAACCGAGGAGAGGTCAACTCGGTCGCTGTTGACAACAATTTTTGCGTTGGTGTCTGGAACTTGCTTTACGAGGACGATGATGTTCGGCATACCGGTCAACTCCAATTGATGATTGAATGCACCGGTGTTCAATTCATGAACCTTGCCACTTCACCACATCAAGGTCAACGGCCGATGGAAATACCCGAGGTCACAGGTTAGGATTATGAACCGTCCCACCAGCGGTCGGTATCCATGTCCCCACCCAAGAAAGTAGATGTTGACCCCGACGAGCAAATTGTCCTTCGAGAGTGGAGGGAATTGGTTGAGGAACACTACGCTGATGACATCAAACGTTTGGAGGGAATGGAGGACAGTGTCTGTGGTTTTTATGTGGAGCATGCCTTGATGGACGAGAAGCCTACGCTTCGGCGTTTTTTCCATGAAAAAACCACGAGGGCCCTCGAATTAGGTAACCGCATCATGCGGGAGCAATTTGACAACCACAATCTCGTTACGCGCCCGGTTCTCCGGGTCGTTGGATTCTCGGAGAATTATCTGAACCGTGTGGATGAATTGCGGATGCGGGACCGGGACGATTTGGTTTCACTCGATGTGAAAATCAACGATGTTTCCCAACCTTATGGATGGCTAAAATTGGCGGTGTACGAGTGCTTGGATTGTGGAGAGACCGTCCATATGCCACAACGCAGGGCCCGGGAACGTGAGCGTCCAGCGATGTGCCGCACGTGTGTTGGGAAGGCCCTTGAGTTGGTCAAGGCAGAAGACATTCCTTGGAGCATGTTCAATCCCGGTCCGTTTTTCAGTCTCCTCGTCGAGGAATGCAAGTATGAGGATGTCCAAGACATCAGCATGAGTCAAGTCACCTACAACAGTGAGCACCATCTCATCAGTTGCACCACCAGAAACCAAATCATCGGGACCGTCACCGACGATTTGGTCGACCAGTTGCGAGGCTCAGAATACAAACGCATCAACGGCATCGTCCGGGTTCAACCCGTTCCCGACCGAACCTTCGCCAAAGACACGCGTCGCCTGTTGTCCATTGACATCTTGAGCGTGGAGGACCTCCACATTGAGGAATGACCTCACTTTTTCATCAATTCCGAAACCGCATTCAATGTCTCTGGATGGGATGTGAAATGGGCAGCAAGGCCTTCAAGACCTTTGGCGAGGCCTTCAGCAACCCCCATCTTCGCATCAAAGGGATGGAGCGTACCGTCCATAACAGCATCCCTGAATTCATCAAGATTCGTCCAGGTGCTCGGCTCCCCAAACTTGGGATTGGGGGTGACATGGATGGCACCAAACTCGGGAAGCACGATGTGCTCGGCGAGTTCGTACACTGGAGATTGCGGGTCGTCGGGTGAGATGTAGGCCTTTTTCATCTTCTTTCGGACCTCTTCAATCGTGTCGTGGAGCAGGAGGGCTCCGTTTGGATCGGATTTTGACATTTTGTGGTCGAAGGATTCCATGCGAGACCCCGAGGCCTTGAGCGAGGACACAATGGCCGTGTGAAGGCAGGTGGCTTTTTGCCAACCGTATTTGGAGGCGACATCCCTCATGAACATGTGGGCTTTGCGTTGGTCCATGCCGCCGATGGCGATGTCAATGTCCATTTCGAAGATGTCCGCTGCCTGCATGGCCGGATAGTAGAACTTCGACAGGTCGTGGTCGGAGGAGGCTTCGTCTCGCCCCATGATCGTGAACGTCTTTCTCACCATGGCGAGCGTTGCGCCTTTGGAACAACGCAGCACCCTCGCCCAGTACTCACTGGATTCCATGAGTTCCGAAGCCCACTTGAATTGCAATTCGCCTGGACCGGTTCCTTCGGGAGGGTGGTTGAGAAGCGCCCTGAAGGTCTCTTGCATGTACATGGCCGTGGTTTGAATGGCTTCCATGTCGCCGTCGAATTTGTCGTTCACCCAGGCATGCCAATCGGCAAGGAACACCATGACGTTGGCGTTGGCATCAAGCATTCGACGAAGTTGTAAGGAGAGCACCTTCCACCCGATGTGGGCTTTTCCACTTGGCTCAAACCCAACATAACACCGCAGAACGCCGTCTCCTCCATGAGACGTCCCCCCCTGAAGGGACTGGATGAGGTGTTCAACACCGACGACTTCCTCGACGTCTCCAACCATGAGGTGAAGTCGTTCTTGAGATTCTTGGCTCAAGGCTGCATAGCCATCTTTTGATTTGAGCAAGGCAGCAATGTCTTGCGTGGTGGCCATCTCATCGCCTCAAAACAATTTGTCGAGTTTTTTCACCTGTGTTTCAGAAGGCGGAGTACCTGCTTCGATCATGTCCTCGAGCATGGCAATCAATTCGTTGGCTTGGTCAATGGTGCTCTGGTCGAGGTTCTTCATGAGTTCCATTGATTTGTGAGCCATCTTGATGGCGGATTTCGCCTTGGAGAATTTCTTCGCCTCTTCCTTGGCTTTGTCGCCTCGTTGCTTGGCGTTGTATCCGGTTGCTTCGTCAAGGAAACCTGACCATCGCTTTCGGGATTCCATGGCTTTTTCGCGACCGTCGTCACGTTCAAGGAAACTGGCAAGGTCTCCGCCTTTGAGCTGGACCACATCCACGGCCAACTTTCCAGCGCCATCATAGGAACCGGTCACGCTGACGAGGAGGCCGTAGGAACCCGTAAAGACGCCTTCGCCATCCACGTTGATGTTTTCAAAATACGACGTTGCCAACTTGGCAAGGCCAGCATTTCCACCCATTGACTTAATCAATCCACGCTTAACCGCAAAACGCTCCATGGAAGTTCCAACGGTCAGCGTCTCATAAGCCCACCGTCCAAGCGGTCTGATTGAACCCTATCAATGGGAGATGTTTTCATCCAAGGGAGGGTCGGCTCACCATGGCAAGGCTGAGGTTGCTGGCGCTCGGCCTTGTTCTCATCATGCTGGCTCCATTGGCCTCTGGAGATGTCATCAGTCGGGTCCAACTCGATGATGCAGGGGCGCTGGGTGAAACCGACATGGGCATCGTCGTCGGAGCGGTGTCTCCCGACGGGCAAGACATCCTGATCGGGGGCCTCAACGGTTATGCTCGTCTTCTCTCAGCAGACGATGCGGGAAACAGGGCCTTGGACGTTGAACTGGTCACCAACCGAAACTCAACGATTCAGGACATAGCGTGGCATCCTCGTGGAAACACGGCTCTTCTTGTGGGTGATGACGGCATGGCGATGCGGTACGATACGTACGACCACAGCATCACCTATGTGAACGGAACCTTCACGGTGCTTGGCCACGACCTGACCTCGGTGGTGTGGCGACCTGCTGGTGATTTTGCCTACGTGGCTTCCTCGGAAGGAAAGGTTTGGAAGTTTGCTGAACATACGGGCTTTGAGCCGATTGAAAATTCAGGTCAAAGCAAAGTCACCGACCTCGCATGCCACCGAAACTACAACGTTTGCTTCATGACCACGATAGAGGAAGGGATTGCGGTCATCGACGAAGGTCATGCCATGGCTTGGATGACACAGACGGCAGCACAGACATGGGTTGGTGTCGACTGCGCCAGCTCCATCCTCAACGAGTGCGTTGGTTTCGCAAGTGGACTGACCAGCAAAGTCATTCGAATCAACACCCTTGAGGCCCGCCAATCCACCGTCGAAGAAGCCTTCCCCATCGGACTTCCATCGGGAGATTACATCGATGTCACACGGGGCCACGACGGCACGAGTCTGGTCCATCTTGCTCCGCTTGGCCTCATTCGTCATGCCCCGATGACGGGGGAGGCGTTCAGTGTCCTTCTTCCAGAAGATGCGGCAGCATGGGATGAAGTCATCGCCGGGCGAACCCTTGCGGTGGTTTGGGAAACGAGTCATCACAACGGTTTCATCATCACCGGATTCGGCAACATCATTGCCTTCTCTCCGGCCGTTGAGGAGGTGGAGATGAACATCATGGATGTCTTGGTGATGGGGGCGGTGGCCATATCGGTCCCAGGTGTGATTCTCGGACTCATTTACATGAACAGTCCTTGGCTTCAACGAAAGTACAAAGAATTCCGGTTTGGAAAGAAATGAATTGGTGCTTTCTATCAAGCGCAGGGACATGTTGATGAAGCACCCGCGTGGCAGGTCGAATGAGGGTGCCGCATGGAGCCGTTTGAAGGACTTGACTTTTACAACATAGAAGACCTCCTCACAGAGGAAGAGATCATGGTTCGCGACATGGTTCGCGAGTGGGTGGATGAAGCCGTCATCCCGAAGATTGAGCAGGCCTGTGAAGAGGGTGTTTTTCTCGATGAATGGCGCGTCGCACTCGGTGAAATGGGTGTCCTCGGTGCCCCGCTGAAGGGGTACGGCTGCCCTGGGCTTTCCTATGTGGCCTACGGATTGATCTGTCAGGAACTCGAGCGCGGTGATAGCGGATTGCGCTCGTTCGCTTCGGTTCAAGGCTCGCTGGCCATGTACCCCATTTGGGATTTCGGAACCGAAGAGCAGAAGGAAAAGTACCTTCCGAAGATGGCCTCAGGTGAATGGATTGGGTGCTTTGGGCTCACCGAGCCCGATTACGGTTCAAACCCTGGCGATATGGTGACGAAAGCCGAAGACAAGGGCGACCACTTCCTGCTGAACGGCGCGAAAATGTGGATTACCAACGGGACCATCGCCGACCTTGCCGTCGTTTGGGCCAAACTTGACGGCGTGATTCGTGGTTTCATCGTTGAGAAAGGAGACGAAGGGTTCTCCGCCCCCGAGATGAAGGGAAAGCACTCGCTCAAAGCCAGTGTGACAAGCGAACTGGTCTTCCAAGACTGCAAGATTCCCAAGGACCGCATGCTTCCCGGTGTCAAGGGCCTGCGCGGTCCTTTCTCCTGCCTCAACAACGCACGGTACGGTATCTCATGGGGCGCGTTGGGCTCTGCCATGGCCTGTTTTCACAGTTCGAAGACCTATGCTCTTTCCCGCATCCAATTTGACCATCCCATTGCCTCCTACCAACTGGTTCAGAACAAACTGGCTTGGATGCTCCGTGAAATCACGAAGGGACAATTGCTGGCTTACCATCTTGGCAAAAAGAAGGACGACGGGACATGGTTCCCCGAACAGATTTCCCTCGCCAAGATGAACAACGTCGACATTGCCCTTGAAATTGCAAGGGTCTCAAGGGACATCCACGGTGCCAACGGTATTCTTGACGAATATCCCATCATGCGCCACATGGCCAACCTTGAGTCGGTAAAAACTTACGAAGGCACCCACGACATTCACAACCTCATCTTGGGACGCTACATCACGGGAATCCAAGCCTTCACCCGCCAAGCATGATGAAGCATGTATGCATACCTTCGATTGGCCATGATGGTCCTCAAAAATACCCTCAGAAAGCGCGAGGTTTTCGACCCAAAGAAGACCTATGTCTGGTCTTTTCGTCCAGGTCTTGCAGATCTTGATGTCTATCCAGAGGTCAACAACGGCCGTCATTTCGTACTGTTTGACCTTGCACGATACGATATCGCCATGCGAACAGGATTGTTTCGCTGGGTTCGCAAAACCCGCTCCGCCTTTGTGGTCGCAGGCTCAACCATCCGTTATCGCCACCGCCTCCGGCCGTGGCGACGTACGCAAGTCCTCTCAGAACTGGTGGGGATTGACGACCGTTTCTTCTATTTTCAACAACGAACCGTCCAGTCTGGGAAAACATGTTCGGTGGCGTTGTTGCGAACGGGCGTACGCAGAAAAGGTGCGATTCACCCTCGAGAAGTCATGGAGGGCATGGGGCTCAATTTCGAACCGTTCATGGAGCCATGGGTAGGCGAATGGAACATGTGGGATGAACGGCGGCCTTGGCCCGAGTGATGATCAAACGCTGGGGAGCAAGCCAATACGTGCAAAGGCGCCCCATACTGGGTCAAGGAAGGCAGGGAGGAAGCGGTGTCGTAGGTAGACCGCAGCAGCCAGCGAAATCTTCTGGACTTTGTTGAGTTTGACACGCTTCGTGAACACATCGCCTTGTTGCTTCTCTATTTGTCGCAGGATCTTATCGTAGAAGGCAATCATGGCCGCAGGGGAGTATCGGGTTCTTCGTGGCAGCAAGGGCAGGAGTGCTCGGGCTTCCTCAAGGTAGGTGCGAGCACGAGCCGCATAGTGGCGACAATACGGCTCCCAATGCTTGTTGAGTACGATTTTACCGTTGAGTTCTTGCTCGGACATCCCGTTGCGCTCAAGTTCGTCAAGCGGGAGGTAGACGCGGTCACGCTGAATGTCTTCTCCGACGTCTCGTAGAACGTTGGTCAACTGCATGAAGATGCCCCAAGATTCAGCGTACTTGCGTGCCATGGGGTTCTCGTAGCCGTACACCTCAATGCACATCAGGCCAACGACGGAAGCAACGCGATAGCAGTACACATAGAGTTCGTCGAACGTACGGTAGCGGTTGTTGTAGAGGTCGTCTTCCATGCCCGTGATCAGGTCGTCAAACACTTCCCGAGGGATGGTGTAGCGCTGAACGGTGTCTTTGAGGGCGAGGAAAACAGGGTCCGTCGAATGCACATCGCCATAGCAGGTAGAGAGTTTCTTGCGGAAGAAGAAAAGCTGGGTGATTTTGTTGAGATAGGCTTCTTCGTCAAGAATGGTTCCTTGGTCTTGGAGCGATTCAAGTTGATTTCGATAGGCGGTGGCTTCTGGGTCCATCTCGCCTTTACCGCCAGGGAACCGGTCAGCCCAGTCGCCGTCAGCAATGTCGTCTGCACGGCGACAAAAGGCGTAAATGGCGCACATGGCCAGTCGCTGTTCCTCTGGGAGATACTTGAACGAGTGATAGAAATTGCCGGCCTCTCGCATGGTCAATTCCTCGCAGTATCGGTAAGCAAGTTTGTGAAGCTCTGCGGGGGGTTGCTCCGACCAAATCGGAGCATCCAGGTGGGCGAACGGGTCAACCAGTTCGTTGGTTTCGCCAACGATGCCGATGAACGATGCACCTTCTCGGAGGGCTTCCATGGCGGTGACGCTCACGGCCTTGACAGCGTCCTTGGCGAGGGTAACGCCCGCTCGAAGTCGGTCAAGCGTGGTCGGCGAGCGGGTTTCCGCTTCGCCTTCTCGACTCGATGCGCTGCCCTTCAGAGGGAACAACAAGTCGAGTGGTTTGCGGCGTTCCAGCATCCTAACCGTTCCGCCCTTGCATCCCTTCTTTATCAGTCCTCGCCTTGGGCGCACGCAAAATGTGCAAAGTCTCATTGGATGTAAGAGTCTACTTACAAAGAAGGTCTTTTTCTATAGAAAGAATCACTTGTCTTTGTTCTTTTCCAAAAGGCGTTTGACGCCTCCCGGTATGAGAAGTGCTCTGAACAATTTACGGGCGTATGTTTTCATTTCATCGCGAGTGACCTTAATCCGTTCTTCTGAATTGAGGATGTTGCCCTCACGGAGCAAGGTGACCGTACGTTGCCCAACCAAAACGGGTAGCATGCAAGAAGCCTTCAGTCTGAATTGGGTTTCTGGAATCATTTTGATGTACTCGGTGGCGGCTTCCAAATGCTCGTTGGTCAAGTCCAGAAAGCGGTCATAGAGCGGCCTAAAGGTGCCAATGGTTCCATCGTCAAGCAAGTCTTCGGGTGCGAGGCCAATGTTTTGCAAGGACGATTGTGGAATGTAACACCGGCCAAATCTCAAATCTTCAGGTATGTCTCGGAGGATGTTGATCATCTGCAACGCTTTGCCAAATCGAATGCCCCGTTCCATGAACAGGGCTTCTTCCGCGGGTGGCAAACTCATCAGGTGAGCCAGTGACATCTTTGTCCAGAACACGCCAACGCAACCGGCCACCCGAAAGGTGTAATCATCCAGTTCCTCCTCGTTATCGAGGGCCGAAAGATGACCTCCTTCGTTGGCGGGTCCAAAGCGTTCAAGGTCGAGTGTTTGGCCGCTCACAATAATATCCAAGCATTCCAACATGCGTTGTTGGTCCTCTTTTTCGTAGACCTGAAGCCCTTCAACAACACTTTCCACGTTCCTGAGAAGCTCTGCCTCATGCTCGTTGGTTTGCAGGTCGGCAAGGTCGCTAAAGTCAGGAAGGTTCGCGCTCCTGCCCTGAACGACATCGTTGTAGTCCTCGAGGTGCTGGAGCAAGACACTCGTTTCCCCGACTTTTGAATCGGCGATCGTGTCTGCGACTCTCGCCAGCAAATACAACAAACCAATCTGTCCTCGAGTCTTTTTGGGCAGGTACTTGAGGGTTGGGTAAAACGATCGAGATGTTGTTTCAAGGAGGCGATCAATCTTTTCATTCACCAAGACCGGCATGCTCTCTCCTCGACCCTGCCACATTGGACCTTGGCATGAAGATATGCGTCGCTCGCACACCTCGAGTTCACCCTGTTGAACTTCCGTTCACATGGGCATCGTGACGCAAGCCTTTAGGAACAGTAGCATAAGCAACGAAATCAAGGGGGCTTGTCCATGAACTGCGGTGCGTGCGGGGAACAAATTCCAGCCGACAGCATGTTTTGCCCCGAATGCGGTGCACGCCAAGACAATTCAGTTTCCGGTGGCTTCGCACCAGCGCCTGCCCAAAACCTTCCTCCGTTTCCTCCGCAACAACGCTCGTTCGACCCCGTTTCGGGACAGGCTCAGCGAATGCAGCAGGAGAACAACATGAACCAAATGGGACAAGTTCCCTCTGACATGCTTCAAGGCATGGCACAAGGTCTTCACCAACACCAAAACCTTCCTCCTGGGACCTATCCTCAACAACCCCAAGGCGGCTACCCACCCAACCAATTCCCACCTCAACAAGGCAACGTCCTTCCAAACAACCCCCCGCCTCAGGTCAACGATTTGCCCAACATACAGCGGGGGCCCTCCATCGCCAGCGGTGCTCTGCCAACGTCAGGCAACGTGTCTCCCTTGGCCGCTGGCGGCACCAAAGTGGCTCACAATCCTGCCAATTCACCTACCGACGCCATGGTGAACCGTTTGGCTGAGGCTGAGCGTGCCGTCAAGGACGAGCGACGAAGTCAGTGGCTGTCCATGAACCAATCCCCTGCCTCATCGGTTTTGGCAAACCTCGGCGGAGGTGAACTTCCCGCTCATCTACGTGGGGGAGGGGCTGAGGGCACCAACCCAGCCGCCAACATCATGGCGGGAGCCCTCGGTACGCCCGCAGCGGATGCACCGAGTGAAGCACTCCTTCGCCGCATCTCAGAAGTGGCCGTGCGTCGTGTTGCTCGCAAACGAGGAGTTGCTGTTGAAGCACCTCAGACCAAACTCGCTGACGATTTGTTTGAAGTGAACATCACCTATGTTGACGACGGACGCGTCCTCGACACGCCAGAAGACCTCACGCAGGCTTTTGAACACGCGATTCAAACCGAACTCGCACTGAAAGGATTTGACCTGTCTTGCAGCATCACCATGTTCCGTTCCAAAGATGGAAAAACGGAAAAACTAGGTGAAGAGGCCGAAGAAGAGGACATGTTCGCCTGTGAAATCTGCGACGGCCTCGTGAAAGAAAGCGACCCTGTTTGCCCTCATTGCGGTGCGATGTTTGAAGACGAAGAGGAAGATGAAGCACCCGCTGCACCCTCTCGATCTGGCCCTCCCGGTCCGAAGAAAGGCGGCCCCCCTGGCCCCAAGAAGGGCGGTCCTCCCGGTCCGAAAAAGAGCGGCCCCCCTGGCGGTCCCAAGAAAGGGGGTCCCGGCGG
>JAYNUQ010000011.1:0-60152 GCA_038116375.1 Candidatus Poseidoniales archaeon
AAATGATGTTGCTCAATTTGAAATATTTTTGAGGAACAGAGCCAATGTTGTGTGGGAACTTCTCTTAGAGTATGTCGCATTTGTGGATTAGAGATTTAGAACAATATCATGGTCTTAAGAACATGAGATTCAGGTGAATAGGAATCGAATACAAGGGGTCCCCTCGTATATGCGGGCGACTACAACGGTACCCACGATGTCGCCGGCGACTACGAGGGACCCCTTGTGCTCAGATGCTTCCAGCGTTCATTTCGATTCGAACGCCTTCGTCGTTGAGCGTCTGAATCACGTTTTCGATGACCTCTGTAGGCAGGTCTTCAGGAGGATGAATGCCCTCGGTGAAGAGTTCCCGTTGGCTCCAAGCGACCACGCAAGCAAACGTGACCAAACCTGTGGTTCTGGCCATGCTTGAATCACCGTTTTTGCCGCCATCTTCCACGGTCCACACACGTGTTTGCCCGTTGCCTTCCACCCGAACTTCCATCCACGTGAATTCGGGTCGATTTGGGTCGAAGCGCCATGCCTCAACGAGCTCGTCGGGGCTGAGTTTCGTGCTTTGATAGCGTTGAATATGGCCCGGCCAGCGCACGGTATACTCGCCCATCGAACGTGCCTGGATGTTGATGAGGGAGCGTAATCCATCGGTCAGAAAGGCTTCCATGGCTCTGCCGTTGGCGTCAACAGCGTGAAGATCGGACATGGCAGGCACGACGGCGAGTTTTCCATCCCTGACAATCCTTGCAGGGCGCGTGTATTCGGCGATGACATCGTGAGGAGAAAACGGTGCCATGTAGGACCACATGCCGTCTGCTTCGCTGGGGTTTCCCCCCACTTTGATGCTCACCGAATCCAAGGGCCCAAGTTCCCTTTGCGCATGTGCGACGAGCATGTTGGAGAGTCCCGGCGCGATGCCGACGTCCCAGAGAACGGTGCTTGAGCCCGCTGGCAATTGGTCGGGCGTGGTTTCGCTGAAGGAGAGGTCAACGATGCGGTGGTTGTGATCGTTCAGATGCTGAAGGACCTCGTGACCGATTTCTCCAGGCACCATGTTGACAATCAAATCGGCAGCGCTGTGGTCGGCGGTTGCGGCATCGGCGTGATGGAAGGTGGCTGGAGTGTCTCGGGGGTTGATGTCAAACAGGTGCACTTCAAAACCCGCTTCACACAGTTTTCGAGTCACGAACGAGCCCACCAACCCGCCTCCTAAGCAGTGGATTCTCATGGAAGAACCTACGGAATTCGGAATTCAAAGGTTGCTGTTGCTCGTGTTGGCCCCATCATCGGATGTGGGAGTGATTATGAGGCTCGGGCGCTGCCCCACGGTCATGAGCATCCTTGCCAAATACGAAGAAGCCTTTGAATCCGGGAATAAAGAACAACTTGACGCGGTCATTCACGACGACTGCAAATTTTACCCTCACGTCGGCGGAGCCGTGATGAGCAAAGGCGATATCATGGCCTTTGCAGGTACGGATGCCGTACGAACCGAGTCCCACCGCATCCTGTTTGAGAACGACGAAGTCGGTGTTGGCCATTCCATCGCTCACTTTGCCAACGGTTCAACATCGGAAGCCGTCCTTGCGTTCTACCGATTCCAAGACGGAAAAATCATCCACGTTGAGACGGGTGCAACCCCGCTGAGCGACGACTACCAGCTCATTGGTCAGTGAACTCACTGCGGCGCTGCTCTACAGGAGCGGCCCGACTTGAACGCCCAGCAAGAGCACGGCGGTGGCGCACACGGTGATGAGAATGTTATCGTCAATGGGTCCAAACTCGTAGCGCTCAACGAAGGTGGCGACCGTGGCAGCGATGAGCCCCCACACGGGGAGGCTTGGGTCGCCTGCTTTCGCTGCGTACCAACCCAGCGGGGCGCTCACGAGGAACATGAAGACGTTGCCAATGGGGCTTTTCGAGCGCTTTTGGACCACGGCGTTTCGCACCACACCCGTGATGCCGTCGCCAAACGCCATGAACAACGAGGGTACGATGGCCAACCACGGGTCGCCCACGAGCCACCAAATGAGGGAGATGGACATCCACCACATCAAACCGAATTTCACATCGTTTTGATTCTGCTCGGTTTGAAACCAGTGCATGACGATGCCGGCCCTGTGAGAGGCGTAGAGCATGGCGGTCAGGAGGATGCCGCAAACCATCGGATACCAGACATCGGTGAAGAGGAACGGTACGCTCAGTGAACCGACGCCACCGGCAAGCATGTGGACGATTTTTCGGTTGTAGTAGACGGCTCGAATGTGCTCCATTCCGCGATTGACCATCGTGGTGTAGGGGTATTTGGTTGCAAACAACACCGCGACCACGTAGACGCCCATGCCGGCGGCCGCCAGAAGTTGATTGGCCATGTCAGGCCTTCGATGCGGGGTATCTCTATGTTTTTGCTTCTCAAGGGGGCTGGGGGCGAATCTTCAAACACCACCGTTCCTCACCAACGCTTGGAGAGTCACATGTCCGAAGTACGCAACGTCATCATCATCGGTTCTGGACCTGCTGGCTACACGGCTGGTCTCTATGCAGGGCGGGCCATGCTCAACCCGCTCATGTTCGCAGGTTACATGTCTGGAGGACAGTTGATGCTGACCAGCGATATCGAGAATTTTCCGGGCTATCCCGAAGGCATCGCGGGTCCCGAGATGATGATGCAACTTCGAGAACAAGCCGAACGCTTTGGCCTTGAGGTTGAGGACAAGAACGTCGACGAGGTTGACTTGAGCGAACGCCCGTACAAAGTGATGGTTGAGGGTGAAACCTTCCTCACGCACTCCATTATCGTGTGCACGGGTGCAGAGTCCTTGTGGTTGGACGCCCCCGGGGAAGCCGAACAAAAAGGGCGAGGCATTTCCACATGCGCTACCTGCGATGGCGCCTTTTTCCGAGACGAGCACGTGTTGGTCATCGGCGGTGGTGATTCAGCGTGCGAGGAAGCAACCTTCCTGACGCGCTTTGCCAGCAAGGTCACGCTCATCCACCGACGAGACGTGTTCAAGGCGTCCACCATCATGTACGAGCGGGCAGCCAACCATCCAAAGATCGAAATTCGTACTTTCCGACAGGTCAAGGAATGGCTCTCAAACGAAAAGGGTCTCAGCGGGGCCGTTCTGGAAAACACGCAGGACGGGAGTACGGAAACCATCGAGGCCACCGGCGCCTTCATCGCCATCGGACACACACCCATTACGGATTTTTTGGGAAATCAGGTGGAGACCGACGAGAACGGCTACATCGTGCATAAGGAGCACACCATGACCTCCGTTCCGGGAGTCTTCGCTGCCGGTGACGTGGTGGACACGCGATACAAGCAAGCCATAACGGCGGCTGGCATGGGGTGTTCTGCGGCCATGGACGTCGAAAAGTGGCTCGAAGACAACGTCCATTGAGGCCGTTTCCTTGATGAAGACCAGCGGCTTGGCCGTGTCATGGTTGATGTCGCACGCCACGCTCGTCACATCAGCCTGCCCAGCGTGGGCGTAGACGGACAGCGGAGATTGACGGAATCCAGTGTCCTCATCATCGGTGCTGGAGGATTGGGCTCGCCTGCGGCGCTCTACCTCGCAGCGGCGGGCGTTGGCAAACTGGGTCTTGTCGACAACGATGCGGTCGACCTGAGCAACCTTCAGCGTCAAATCCTGCATGCGACCACGGATGTGGGGCAGCCCAAGGTGGAATCGGCCAAGGCCACGCTTGAAGCACTGGACCCAAACGTGAAGGTCGAAATCTACCACGACCGTCTCCACCCCAACAACGCCTTGGACCTGCTCAACGGTTGGGACGTGATCATCGACGGAACGGACAATTTACCCACACGCTACCTCATTGACGATGCGTGCTCGCTGCTTGGCCTTCCTTGGGTCTACGGCTCAGTGTTTCGGTTTGAGGGTCAAGTCTCACTGTTCAACCACGACGGCGGACCGTGCTACCGGGATCTGTTTCCCGAACCGCCTCCTCCCGAGGCGGTGCCAACCTGTTCGGAGGCGGGCGTGTTCGGCGTTCTCCCTGGCGTCATTGGAGTGTTACAGGCGACCGAGGCCATCAAACTCCTTCTTGGGATGCCCGTTTCATTGAGCGGTTCACTTCTCCTCTACGATGCACAATCGATGGCCTTTGACACGTTGACGTTTCAACGAGACACCGGTCGTGAACCCGTGAACGACCTCTCGCAAGCAGCCGCCATGCTCACTGATGAAGCATGGTGCATGGTCCCCCACAGCAGTGGAGACTCGCCGCAAGAACAAAATTCTGAATCCTCCTCACGGGAACCAATGTTCAACCACATCTCCGTCAGTGAATTCTTGGAACGACGAGAAAGCGGCTGGTCACCGTTCATCCTCGACGTACGCTCTGATGCGGAACATGCAGAAGTTCATGCCAAAAGTTGCGACCTCCAAATCCCACACCACAGCATCCTTTCCGTGTTGGAGTCACTCCCGAAGGGAACCGACATCGTCATTCACTGCAAGAGCGGTATGCGCTCGCAATTGGCTGCCATTGAACTCATCCAGGCGGGATGGGCCGCTGAACGCTTGTTCAATCTTGACGGTGGCATCATGGCTTGGTACGCTGCTGCACCCGACGACATCGCTTGAACGGTCAGACTCTGCGACCGATACCACGCACTGGAAACACGGTTTCCGCTCGGTTCAGGTGGGTGAGGTTCAAATCCGCTGAGTCTCTCCTTCCAGCACGGAGGGGATGGAGATGGCCAGCATTATCATCGCCGACGAAAACGAAGGCCGTCGAAACCTGCTTGCCAACACCTTTGAGCGAGAGGGTTTCGATGTCACCCGTTTGGGCACCCTCTCTCAAGCCGAGGCGACCGCCGGTGCCGTTCTTCCAGACGTTTTGTTGCTCGAGGGCGAATGGAGCCAGGGAAGTGCGCTCGATGTATGTCAGAGCCTTGCCGGTCAACCTAAATTTCGCAACGCCACCCGTGTCGTGATTCTCTCAAGAACCACCGCTCCCGATTTTCTCTCGTCCGCTGCAATGGCCGGTGTTGCTGAAGTGATTGGAAAGCCCGTGGACATGAATCAACTCATTGGACAAATTGGGCGGCATGCTTCCAGGCAATTTGTCCCACCGCCCGCTGATGTATCTGCGCCTGCTGGTGGCGGAGGGTTTGGCGGCCAGCGGTTCGACGTTGGCATGACCATGAACGATAGCCAGTGGGCGCTGCCCATGCTCCGTCGTCTGGTCGAAGCAGGGAACATCGATGATGAGTTCGTCGCATCCATACGAGACGAGATGGGCGACGGCGCTGACGAGGAGGATGGAGGTCTTTCGGCTGAGGCCATGACCACCATGGTTCGATTGGCACTGAATCGCTTGGTCGGTTCTGAGGGCGGCGTCGCACCGCCGCCCGCTGGGGCCGAGGGGGTGGAAGAGGCCCCTTCCGCAACAGAAGCCACGCCCACGGCACCGTCGTTCAAGGACCTCAACAAGGGTGCAACCTTGGGCGAGGGGGCCGTTGCAAGTCCGCTCAAATCAGGAGGAAGTTCCTCAATGGAGGACATTCTTGAACGACAAGCTCAGGACATTGCCCGGCAGGTGGAGGCGGACATGGAGGGCATTCTTTCCGAAGAACCAGAATATGTTTCGCTTTTGGAAACCTCTGCACAAGTTCCCATTGATCCTGAAACGCTGGCACTCAGCCGCCTGACGGCGCAGGTACTTCACGAGTTGATGGAGGCCCTCAAACGCCCGGGCGCTCTTTCCGATTTGACCTTGCTCACCCAAGTTGAGGATGCGAGTACCATGGCCGCCGATATGCTCGATGCGTTGCCCGTGCAGGAGGAAGAGGAGTGAACGCTCCTGCAGACGAGCGCCAACTCAAGCGCGCTTTTCTCGCCCTTCTTCTCGCTTTTTTTGTGAACTTTCTCGGCTATGCCTTCATCGTGCCCATTCTTCCTTCATGGCAGACGCAGTTTGACCTTCGTGCTACGCAAGCCACACTTTTGGTTTCGCTTTGGGCCGTCCCGCTGCTGCTCTTTGGTCCGATGACGGGTCGTATCACCGACCGTTTTGGCGCAGGACCGACCGTCCTCGTGAGTTTGGTTTTGCTGACCTTCTCCACCGGGCTGTATGTGGTGGCGACCAACGAGTGGGTGGGCCGTCCATTCCTCTTGCTGGCCATCGCTCGAATGGTTCACGGTGCTTCGGGTGCGACCATCATGACGGCCGGTCTCGCAGCGGCCTCCAAACTATGGCCGGTTCAGTTTGGTGAACAGGCAGGAAAACTGCTGGGCATGGCGGCGATTGGGGGGCTGTTTGGGCCGGTGCTTGGCGGCGTGTTGTTCACGTGGGGTGAGGCTTCAGCATTCTTCGTTCTGGCGGTCATGACCGCTTCTGTGATTCCCCTGATGTGGGCTTCGTCCTCGGTGGTCGGTGGGCCTCGGGAGGACGCCACGCCTTCGGTCTCCTTGCGGGTGTTTTTTTCCGACAAGATTCTGTTTCGCGTCGGTGTTCTTCTCGCCATCACCACCGTGGCAACGGGGGCCCTCGAAGCCGGCGTGCCGCTCTTCTTGGATGATTCACTGGGCCTTTCCTCAGCAGCCATCGGCGGCGTGTTGCTCGTGATGGTGTTGATGCAGGGCCTTGGCTCGGTGGTGTGGGGACGCTGGGTTGACCGCCATGGGCCCACGCGCTACATGCTCATTGGCTGGTGTTGTGTGGTGCTTTCCTTGCTCGGCGTTGGCCTGGTTGGCTTTGTGTTGACGGGAAATCTCGCCGTGTTTGCGATGGTTGGGCTGCTTGGGACCTTCCAGTTCTTCATCGCTGCTGCTCAAGTCCCGATGCTGCCGATGATCGACACGGCCACCAACCGCGCACTCGGAGAGGGAAACCCAGGATTGGCGTTCGGGGTCTTTGGCGCTGCGTGGGCAGCAGGAACCATCGTTGGCCCCCTTCTGGTCGGCCCTGTGTTTGACGCGTTTCAGTCGTGGCCAGTGGCGCTGGGAGGCTTGGCCCTTCCCGCTTTCGGCGCCCTGATGTTGACGTTAACCAACCGTCATCTTCTCCACGAATGTTACGACGCTGAAATCCAAAAACGGAAAGCGGTAGGCAACGGTGGCCTTGCCCTCGGGAAAGGAGATTGAGAAGAGCATTGAAACCAACCATCCCTTGGGAGGGTCGGGGACAGACCGTGTCGCAAGGTGACCTTCCAGAAATCTTCGGCCACGAATGGCGGCCTGAGGCTCCTCTCGAATTCGTGCAACCTCTGCCAAAAGACGCCGCCCGTTCGGAAGTTCTCGCCTTTGTTGCGCAACGTCATGATGCACACCTGTTTCTTGTGGCCAACGTATGGGACCACATGGTTGACGGTGAACCCGACACGTTTGAGGGTCCCTCTTGGAACACGTACTCGCAGCGCTTTGTTGACGCCCTCGAGCGTGGCTTGAAGAAACAAATGCAGAGCACGCTTGGCGACGAGCTGGGCAGCGAGGTGATTCCACGTCGGAGCATGGAGTTGGTGCTGGAACGCCGTCGAGCACACTTTTTGGTCGACATGCGGCTGATGCTGCGGCGCCTCGCCTACTACATGGCGGTCAACGTGGAACAGCGGCTCGAATGGCAACGCATGATGACCCGGACGCGCTGCTTGGATGGCGCCCTCAAGGACATTTTCACCGAAGGTGTAGAAACGCCCGACGGTGGCATGTTCGGTGGGAAGGGGTTCCGCTCAACCTGGCAAGAAGGCGTCGTGGCTGTGGCGACCGCCCTCGAGCGACAACCCGATGCTCCTCGCGATGCTCGGCCAGGTAACGGTTACGACGGAGATTTGGTCGCACCGATGATTCGTGATATCGGTCTTGGCTTAGCGATGGGCGATACACCCCTCGACGTGATGGCTGCGAACCTCGGTAAGGTTGGCTCAAACCAGAACGGTGGTTGGAGCGATGCTGGAGGCCGAGACCTTCACGTTGGTGCTTGGCACGTCGGTGTGCTTCCTCCTACTGCCCCGCTCCCCATTGCCAGTGCGACCATGACCGGCCTTGCGTTTGCGGCGTGGCGACAATCCCTTGACAGGTTCCACGTGGCGTGCATCGGTGAAGGGGCTTCGTCCTCAGGCGAATTCTGGGAAGCGATGAATTTCGCTGGGGCGCGTGGTTTGCCCATTACGTACATTCTCCAGAACAATCAAATTGCCCTCGACACGCCTCCAGCCAAACAATCGGGCGTGGAGGTGTGGGCCGACAAAGCAACGGCCATGGGCTTCCCCGCATGGACCATCGACGGTTCTGACCCCGCTGCATGGCACGCCTCCACGGCCGTTGCCCGAGAATACGCCATGGCGGGATGCGGGCCCACGCTGATTCATGTTGAGACCATGCGCGGTTGCGGACATGCCCACCATCACGACGACCTCTACCTCGGCAACCCAAGCGGCACACCTCCAGGTTATGTCGATCGTGAATTGCTGGAGTACTGGGAGGCAAAAGACCCGATTCCGACCCATCGTGCTCTCCTGCTCGGCATGGGCGTTGCCGAAGAACGCCTTGAAACGATGGAGGCTGAAGAACAAGCAGCGGTTGACTCGGCAAGGCAGGCCCTTCTTGAGATGGACTGGCCCGAGCCTGAAACCGTCACGAAAGGCGTGACCACCCTTCACGACGCCGATACCCACGAAGACCATCTTCAGCGCCACAGCGGACAGGCTCGTCCTGAACCCGTTTCCGCTCCGTTGGACATCGGTGAACGGGCGTGGGCCTACGCCGAAAAAGGCGGATGGACTTACGCCCGAGCCATTCAGCAAGCCATGGCGGACGTGGCGACGATGCACGGTGATGACTGCGTCTTCATTGGAGAAGACATGGAAGTCGCCGGAGCGTTTGGGATGAACATGGCTCTCAAAAATGCAGGTCATACGGACAAACTCATCGACATGCCGCTGTGTGAAGCGGTGATTGTTCACACCGGCGTTGGTGCTGCGCTCTCCGGGATGAAACCCATGGTCGAGATTCAATTTGGCGGATTTGCTGCGCTCGGATTCAACGCCCTCGTCAACAACGCAGCGATGCTCCGCTGGCGTTGGGGTGCCGATTGTCCAATGACCGTTCGTATTCCGCTCGGTGCGCGAACCCGGTCAGGGCCGTTTCACGCCAACATGATTGAATCATGGTTCGCCAACGACCCTGGCTTGGTGGTCATGGCCCCTGGTACCCCCCAAGACGCCTACGATCTGCTCATGGAAGGCGCACAACTTCCCGACCCGGTGCTGATGCTCGAGCATATCGGCCTGTACGGATTGCGAGGAGGGCTGACTGGATGGGGCATGAACATCAACCAAAGCGTAGACACCGAGTCGGTATCCCAACACATTGCAGAGGGGAAGCCGTACAAACTCGGCAAAGCCGCTGTCATTCGGGGTGGCCGAGACATCACGTTGGTGACGTGGGGTGCGATGGTTCACATCGCCCTGCAAGCCGCAGACCTTCTTGCGAAAGAAGACATTGAGGTTGAGGTCGTTGACTTGCGAACCCTCATCCCGTTTGACGCAGCGACGTGTGTGGCCTCTGTTCAACGGACGGGTCGATTGGTGGTCCTCCAGGAAGGGCAGTGGGCTGGCGGCCTCGGCCACACCGTGCAGTCCCGTATCATGGAGGACTGTTTCTACGAATTGGAATCGGCTCCGACGGTGATCGGTGCCCTCGATACGCCGGTTCCGTTCTCGCCACCGCTCGAAAATCACACCATCCCCTCGCTTGACCATGTGGTCACAATGCTACGAACAACGGTTGGCGCCTGATTCAATCGGGAAAATACCTGTTTTTGATGTCGCACGCCAACCACGCGCCCAGCGCCGTTGAGACGAAGTAAAAGGGAAGCGAAGCCCAATCTCCGTTCAGGAGATTTGGCCCAAACGTTCGTGCAGGGTTCATGCTCGCCCCCGTCCACGGCCCTGCAATGAAGGCCAACAGCGCCACGGTTGCACCAACCCAGACGGCAATGACCACGCGGGTGTTGGACCGCTGAACCACCAGCAGAATGCTTGCCATGAGGCATGCCGTGATGACCACTTCAACGGCGAACCCCTCAAACAAGGTCAGGGACGGCGAGACGGACGTAGGGGCGGCTCCGCTCACCAGAAAGGAACCCGTAAGGGCTCCGAGAAATTGGGCAACGAGATATGCAGGCACCATTCGACCGTCAAGTTGCCCGTCCCTCCAAAAGGCAACGCTCACGGCAGGGTTGATGTGAGCCCCGCTGAGCGGACCAAAGACAAGAATCGCTACGGTCACGGCGGCTCCGAAGGCCAACGATACCACGCCGTGGCTGGCTCCAATCATCACACTGCCGCAGCCAACACCGACCATCAGGGCCGTGCCCAGGAACTCACCCAAGGCTTGCCTGCGCATGAACCACCGAGGAGAACGAAGTTCAAAGCCTTCGTGAATCTTGTGCGGGCGGCGGGAGGCGTGGTAACCGTCAAGAAGTGGTGCCCAATCCTCCTGCCATGGGTGAGGAAGCGGGTGCGCAAGCAACTGGAATTCCTCAACTGGTGTTCAGCAACACTTTGATTCTCAACGGGGCGCTCTTTCTCGGTATTCTCGCACTTCACACCGTCGTTGAAGACTCAAGCATCAACAACAACTGGATTTCCCTGGCCCTCCTCGCCATGGCTCTTGCGTTGCTCATCAAATCAGCAGATGTGTTCATCGAAGGGGCCAAAGGACTGGCGTATCGAGCAGGCCTGCCCGAAGTGGTCATTGGTTTGACCATCGTTTCCATCGGTACCTCGCTTCCCGAAATATTGGTGACCTCCACCGCTGCGGCCGACATTCCCACCAACCCCGAAATCGGTGACCTGGCCATCGGTGGTATTTACGGCTCCATCTTGGTGCAAATCACGCTGATTCTCGGCGTTGTGGTTGCTTTTCGTGGGGTGAAAGTTCGCCCGTCATGGTTGAAGCGAGACGGTTTCATCATGTTCGCCTCCATTGGTCTCGTCACCCTCTTTTTGTTCACGGGAGATGGCCTCTCACGGGTGGAGGGGGCGCTGTTGATGTCGCTCTACATCGCCTACATTTACTGGCTTCTCTCACACAGGGACGAAATTCTTGAGGAAGAATTGAGCGGAGGAGAGCAGGTTGAGCGTAAGTTGACGCGCACCACCGCCTCTTACGTGTTCATGGTCACGACCGGCCTCTTGCTGGCTTTGTTTGCCGCACATCATCTGGTGAACGTTGCCAGTGATATGGCGTACGCCTTCAACGTCCCCCACGCCGTCATCGGGACCACCGTTTCGGGTCTCGGCACATCCTTGCCAGAATTGACCATCGCCTTCTTGGCCGCGAAGCGAAGTCAGGGTGTGGCCATTGGGACCCTCATTGGTTCAAACATCACCGACCCGCTGCTCTCCATCGGTTTTGCAGCCGTGGTTCATCCTCTGGCACTGACCTCTGCAAGCTTCGCATTGACGGCCTACATCATCATTCCCGCGACCTTCGTGGGAACGGGCGTTGCGTTGTTGATGATGCGATCCCAATATGAATTCAAGCGTTGGGAGGGCGTGGTGCTCATCACCATCTATCTCGTCTTCTTGGCCGTCCTTGCTGCCGAACACACCGGCAGATTGGTGCTCTGACCCGCAGGATTGCCCGTGGGCTCATCTAATCGCTCTTAAGGGAGCGTCGCTTGGCATCATCATGGTGGACTTCCAACTGGATGAAATGCAAACCATGCTCAAGGAACTTGCGCACGAGTTTGCCCGAGACGAGATTCGGCCGCATGCGGAACACTGGGACGAAACGGCCCACTATCCCAAGGAGACCATCCTTGCGGCTCACGAGATGGGTCTTCTCAACCTTCACATTCCAGAGGCCTATGGTGGGGCTGGCTTGGGTTCCTTCGAAGAAGTCCTCGTGAACGAAGAACTTGCATGGGGCGACCCGGGTTTTGCAACGGCCGCCTACGCTACGGCCCTTGCAAGCGCCCCCATCATCACGGGCGCCACGGAAGACCAGAAAGAACGCTGGTTGCGAAAAATAGCCGAAGAGGGGGCCCTCGCCTCCTATGCGGTTACCGAACCAGGGGCGGGTTCAGACGTCGCTGCTTGCAAAACGACCGCCATCAAAGACGGCGATGATTACGTCATCAACGGTTCAAAAATGTGGATTACAGGTGCGGGACATGCAGACTTCTTCTTTGTTCTCGCGAAGACCGACCCCGATGCTGGTTATCGAGGCATGTCGGGTTTCGTTGTGGAAAAGGACACGGCTGGCTTTTCGCTCGGGAAAAAGGAAACCAACATGGGCCAACGCTGCTCGGACACCCGTTCGATCACCTTCGACGATGTTCGCGTGCCCGCCGACCATCTGATTGGGGGTTCGGAGTCGGGCGGCTGGATGAACGCCATGAAAGCCTTTGACATGAGCCGCCCCAACATTGCAGCCCACGCAACCGGTCTTGCCCGGGCAGCTTACGAGCATGCACTCCAGTATTCCAACGAACGCCAAACCTTCGGCAAACCGCTGCATCAGCACCAGGCCATCCAGTTCATGCTCGCAGACATGAAAACCAACATCGAAGCCTCTCGAATGCTGACGTGGAAATCCGCCGCTGAGTTTGATGCTGGAGTTCGCAACACCGAATCAGCGGCTCATGCCAAGCGATTTTCAGCCGATATGGCGATGCAAGCAGCCACCGATGCTGTGCAAATCTACGGCGGTTATGGATACTCTGAGGAATACCCGGTCGCTCGCTTGATGCGGGGAGCCAAAGTGATGCAAATCTACGAAGGCTCTTCCCAAGTTCAGCGCATGATCATTGGACGAGAAATCACGAAAGGCCTTTGATCAACGACGACCTTTGAGGAGGTCGTCCTCCAATTGCCAAATTCGCTGCTCATCGTGGTGCCACGGCGAGTTTTCTTCACCGGTGGCCTTCTTCTCCTGCTGGTCCATCCATGAATCGAGTTGACGGTTTTCTATTTCTGAGGCTTGGTGTTCAAACGCCCGCATCTCAACAGCGATGATGCTTGGCCAGTCAGGGAAAATGTGGGCCAAATCATCGTACCCTTCGTCTTCTGGTTCATCGTACTCTTCCATGTGAAGGTCGTCCTCCATCACCACACCTTCCTCACTGAACTGGTAGACATCACGCAGCGCCTCTCGGGGTGAGACGATGAATTGAGCCAAGAGGGGAATCCGCATGGCTGTGATTTTGTCGTTTTGAAGCGCCAGTGCGAGGGCAGCAACCTGGTCGCCAACCGGCAACCCCCTGGATTCATGACGCGGATTGATGCACAACGAGACGGAATGATCCGTGTTGTCCACAAGGTCCTTTTTCCAAGCTCCCGCACTGATGCCGATGTTCCAGTGAACCTCCTCCACTTCTCTGTATTCTCCTTCAACCTCCATGTATTCCTCGAGAGAATAGGCGCGCGTGTTGATTCGATACCAGCGGCGAGAGGCCCCTTGAACGATGACTCGAGGAAGCGATTGATCGTTCACTTCGATGCTCATTTGTGGGGAACCGTTCGCAATATCCTGGAGAAATTCAAATGAACGGGCCAACGCTTTCCTGCTTGGCTCAAGCCAATGACCGGGCGGTTTCCATCTGAACATGCCCGCTTTCGCTTTCAAGCCTATATCAAGGTCAAACCAGCGCAAACCCCAAGGGTGGTCGTGTTGACTTGCTCACATGGCCTCCGACGCCGTTCCCGCTGTGGTCTTGGCCGCTGGCTTCAGCAGGCGATTGGGCCGCCCCAAGGCGCTGGTGGAGGTCAACGGCCGCCCTCTTATTGCATGGGTGCTTGACCGACTTGCTTCAGCAGGATGCCTCCCCGTGGTGGTCGTCAATCCAGACATCGAACAGGAGGTCCAATCGTTGATTCCGAATGCATCCCTTGTGGTCAACCATGACCCTGATGCAGGTCGAACCGGTTCGTTACACCTCGGGGTCAATTTCCTCCATGAAAGGCTTGGACACCAACCGGAACGGCTGGTGATGGCACCGGTTGACCGACCGTGTTGGAGCGTTGACGTCCTTGAGACCTTGCTGAACCAACGTGGGAACGTGGCACCGATGCATGAGGGCCGACGAGGTCATCCTGTCGTTCTCAACGCAGGAGGCATCGCTGCTGTTCTCGGTGCGAACCCAAGCGACCCTTTGCGCGACGTGGTTTCGTTTACCGGCGTTCCTGTATCGTGTCCTTGGCTCCACATGAACATCGATACAGAGGGTGATGTCAAACGGTTGTCCAGCGAAGGTGCGCATCTTGCAGCCTGTTTTTCCCAAGGCGAAGGGATATGAGGGCCTCCCGCAGAGGGCCCAACATGACCGCTCATGTCCTCCAGTGGGTGTTGAGTGAACTTGCCAAGCAGCGCAAGGTTGTGATGGCCACGGTGCTCAACACCTCGGGAAGTGTACCTGGAAAGACAGGTGCTCGTCTCGCCATGTCTTCTGCAGATAAATCCTGGACGGGCACGGTGGGCGGCGCTGGGCTTGAACACAAAGTGCTCGAGCGATGCCGTAGCCTTCTCTCGGAGGTGACTCAACCCTTCGCTGAAGTTCTCACTTTTGGTTTGAACAAAGGTGCGAAGGGCTATGAGGTGACCCCGCTTGATTCGTTGTGCGGCGGTCGTGTGTCCATCGCACTCGAGGTGATGATTCCCGTGCCACACGTCTACATCATGGGCGGCGGTCATTGCGGCGAAGCCTTAGCCTCAACGCTTCACGACTTGGGATGGGCGTATTCTGTCCACGACACCAGGTCCGACTATGCTTCTATAGAAAAATACCCCGGGGCGGTTGAACGTTCAACAGCCTCCATCAGCGACCTGTTGGCACGGGAAACAGCCTCATCATTGACTCGATTTTCCGATGTTTTGCTTCTGGGACACGACTGGGCGGAAGACCAAGAGCGTCTGCTGGGTCTTCTTCATGTGCTCAATGCACCCGATGCTGTTTTGGACGGCTTCAACGCTCCGAGGTTGGGTGTTATTGGAAGTCGCTCGAAATGGCAAGCCTTCGAAAACAAATGCCGTGAACAAGGCCTCCCACAACGCCTTCTCGATCAAGTCATCTGCCCGATTGGCCTCAACATCGGGGCGCAGTCGCCTGAAGAAATCGCTGTGGCCGTAGCCGCTCAAATCATGTCAATGCACAAAGGTGTTGACCCCAACGATGCCACGTGGCGTCAGGCTTGAGAAACGAACACGTGCTCTCGAAAGTACTGCAGTTCCTCAATGGATTCCAAGATATCGTCAAGGGCCAGATGGGCGCCTTTCTTGGGGAACCGAGGAATGCCCTTGTACCACCGACGGCTCAGTTCTTTGACCGTTGACACGTCCACCATTCTGTAGTGAAGGAAGTCCAAAAGTTCAGGCATTTCTTTGGCCAGGAATTGTCGGTCGTTCCAGACGCTGTTACCGCACAGCGGTGCTGTGTTTTCATCCACCCATTCACGAAGGAAAGCAAGCGTCGCTTGTTCGGCCTCCTCAACCCCGACTCCCTCCTTACGGATGCGGTCCACAAGGCCGCTGCGGTGGTGGTGTCGCGTGTTCCAATCATCCATGCCAGCAATGAGGTCTTCAGACACGTTGATGGCGAGGTTTGGGCCGGTTGCGAGGACGTTCAATTCACCGTCGGTGACCACCGTGGCGATTTCGATAATGGATTCCCGTGACAGGTCCAACCCGGTCATTTCAAGGTCAATCCAGACCATTCGGTGCTCACGCTTGTCCATGTCGCAACGACAACGGCGAAAGGTCTTGATTCTTCGCTGTGTGTTGTGGTCCTCAGGCATTCGAGTTTTCGGCTTCAAACGTCAGCATGATCTGACCGTTGGGCCCAAACGCCACCACAGGAACATAACCGTCGTGTGGCGTGCTCTCCAAGGAAGTCAAGATGTTCTGCACGGCGTCTTTCGGTAGACGCAGAGCAAAGCCTTCACCGGTGTCCAACAACCCGTTGTGTTCTTGTTGTTGGGTTGGTTTTTCCTCGACGGGTGAAACCCTCTTCTCTTCTTCGAGAGGACGGAGGGTTTCTTCTTCAACGACCGTTTCGTCAGCAGAAGCTTCCTCTTCAACCGATTCTTCAGCCTCATCATGGAGTTCATCCTCAACCTTCAATTCCGTATCGACATCTGCGGTGTCGTCAACACCTTCAACCTCCAGATCGTCATCGTCCACCTCAGCGTCTTCATCGTCCAAATCAACCATCGCTGGGGCCCGGTCAGGTCCGCCGTCGAACGGTTGCGGGGCCTCGTGCTCTGTGGATTCATAGATGCCATCCTCTTCGTTCATGCGCTGCATGAACAGGAAACCAAATCCAAGAGCGACCATGCCCGTCATGACAATACCTATGGCGTTGTAGATGTCGCTCTCGAGGGAGTTTGCGAACAGGAACGCCGTCAAGATTGAACCGTAGCCACCCACGCCACGACGCCATCGAGCATCGGCTTCGTCGCTGAATCCTTGGATGCCGATGACGACCAAATACACGGTGGTCAGCAGGTAGGCGATGGAGTCGAGGTTGACGCTGTCAAAGGTGACAAACAACCCGATGATGGTGTACAGTGCTCCACTTACACCGAGACGGTCCATGAATGCAAAGAACGCTTCGTCGTCATCCCATGACAGATTTTCATAATCATACACCAAATCATCTCGTGCAGAGAGCATCGTGAGAATGACGCCTTGGACGGCCAGGGTGAGGCCGGTGATGGTTTGGCGTTGGTCGTCCGTCCCGATTTCAGCCTGGACGAGCAGGTTGACAACGCTGAACGTGAGGAGGATCGGCAGTGCGATGATGCTGTTGGGGCGGCCGTCCTTGAGGGCCGAGCGCGCCAGGAGCACCAGGCCGATGACGGGGCCGACGCCGAAGAACACGGAATATCCGCCGACGTACCCCAAGGCACCGAGTTGAACTGCCAGTGAAGCGGTTGAGTCAGCCAGTTTAATGTCGTCCTCCGTGCTCGGGGGGGTTCGGAACAACACGCCGCGCTGGTGCATGATGCCCATGGCGCTGCCGGCTATACCGGTGAGCATACCGCTCCAGCCCACAGCATCAGCATCGGTGATGGGTTGGAACGTCTCGCTCAGCGAGAAGCCAATGAAGAGCGAAACAAACAACGCTCCCAGCATATAGGGAAAGGTCTGGCTGTTGTCGGTGTACCAGAAATAGGGAATCAAGACCGCGCAGGCCAGGCTGGGGAGCCAGTATCCGTCCGGAACAGCCGAAAACAGACCGACGATAAGCCAGATGGCCATGATGAACATGGTGAAGCTGGACTCGAGTTCCTCATCTTCAGCCGTGTAAAGTCTGGACAGTCCAAAGGTCATTTGTGCACCGATGAACAACCCGATGAAGGCAGGGAAGGGCCCAGCATGGTCGTCCAGAAGATAGTCTTGGATGCTGGCGGGTATGTTCTCCAAGAAAGCGTTGAACAAACCGTGGGAATACCACTCATCGCCCAAGAACACCAACACGAAGGGCATGAACGACAGCAGCAGGTAGTACTGAAACTGAATGACTCTCGCCGTCACCAGGACCAAGATTGGGATGAGAAGGAGACCGCCTGAGGTGTCGAGCATGGCCAGCAGAAGCAACATCACGTAGGCCACGCCGTCGGCAAACCTGTCAAGTTCTCCCGTATCCAATCCTCTTCGTGCGATGACCGTGTTCACGATGATGGGGGCACTGACCAGAATGGCATCCAAGAGGACATTGGCCGTTTGAATTTCGGCCGACGTCCCCCACACGTTTTCTCCGAGGGAAAACGAGAGCGGGGCAGCAATCAACACCAGCAAGGTGACCGCCGTCGCTCGGGTTGCCGAGCTGATGCTGCTCATGGCGAGCACTTCTCGAATCAACATGCCAACGGGGACAACCATCAGGAGGACCAAGGCGGGTTGTTCGCCCCACGTCGCAGCGTTCACATTGCTGATGGAGAAGGTGAACATCACGAGGGATGAGAGGAGGCTGAAGCGAGCGAGGGGGGTGAGTTCTGCATCTTCAATCCGCTCATCGGTGTCGAGACCTCGACCGTCCTGGAGTTCCCAGGTGTTCGTCTCAGCATTGTAGGTCAACTCGTCTTGATTTCCATCTCCGAGCCAGGCGTAGATGGAACCAACATCCAACTCTTTCTTCGCAGCCTTTGCAGCGAGCAAATAGAGCACCACGCTGACCACGAAGAATTGGGGTCTCAACCCCATTTCGACGAAACTGTCGAAGGCAGAACTTGGGGGCAACTTGAGGTTGTCAAGGGCAGCCAGCAACAAAACGGTGACCGAGGTGAAGGCCAACGCCAACGTGATGTCTTTTCGCTCCTTCATGGACGGTGTTGGGAATTGAACCATCATGCTGTAACTCATGAACGTCATGTAGGCGATCAGCAACCAAGGGAGGAACCATTCGGGGTCCAACACGGCTCTCGAAAGCACGACGGCTCCGAGCATGGCTAAACTGGTGCTCGTCTGAATTTTATTCGTTCGACGCCCTCCTTCTGAAACGGCCACCAAAAAGATGGGTAGCAGCACATGCAACCACGTTCCGCCGTAGGTTTCCTTCGCCGTCAAGTCCGCAGCGATGCCGGCCCAATCGGTCAGTAAATAGGAGCCGCTAAAGGCAAGAATGGTGATGTTGATGACCCAAGGGCGCGCCACTTTTGAGATGAACACCATGTAGGGGATCATGATCATGCTGAGCACCCATGGAACGGTGGACCCTTCGGGAGGAAGGGCGGCAAGAGCCACGGCGAGGCCCACGGGCATCCACGGAACCCGTTGCTGCAAGACGGCAGGGAAGTAGGCAAGCAAGACGGTGACCCAAAGGGCGACGGGTATGTTGAGGTAGGGCGCAAGTTCAGGGTAATCGCCTGCACGGAACGGCCCAAGAATCAGGTTGAAATCGGGCTCGGTCCGGGCGAGTGCGATGGCGACGACGACCGTACCGATCAGCACGGCCGAGGCGCGCTCCATGACCTCTTTACGAAGGTCTTGTCGAGAGGCATAGTATCCCTGCAGAGCGATGATGAACACCATCAGCGAGAGGGCACCTCCCATGCCATCATCCGGCGCATTGGTGTTGAGAACTTCATAGATGATGGGTACGATGGAGGCAGCCACGGCCACGACCACAAAGTTGAGGGCGCGGTTCGAGCGCAACGCCATTTCCATGGAGACAAAGGAGATCAGGACAATGGCGAGCCCGAGTTCCCAACTCACCACGCTTTCTGACCAGCGAATCCACGGGCCAACACCGGCGATGAGGACGGCCATGGGTGCATAGGTCGCAACACCCCATCCGAAGCTGGTGTCGCCAGAATATCGGCGGAGCAAAAGGAAATGACCGAAGGTCAGGAGAACACACGTGGCCGTTTGGGCATAAATACCGTTGGCGTTCGGAGACCAATCAACTTCTGTGTAGGTTTCTGGTGAGCCGAACCAATCCAATTCAAGCGTACCGGTCATCCAGCCCATCATGAACCGAGTGCCCCAGAGAACGCCCACGGTTGAAAAGAAAAACGCGATGCCGAGAAAGTAATTTTGGATGTCTTTGAGTCGATAGGCGTTCTTTTTGCTTTGAAGCTCGATCAGGCCGATGGCGACCAGGAACGAGGCCAAACCGCCTACAAACAGAACAAGGAAGTTTTGATTGGTGGCATCCTCATCAAAGGCAACGCTGAACACGCCGCCCCAGATGGAGAGAAAACCGATGCCCATCATGACAATTTGAGAGAGTTTCATCAACATCAAATCGTCCCGGTTCATGTTTTGATTGGGTTTGACGAGCGTGATGCTCTCTCCCGGTGCATCCATGCCTTCTACGACGCCGCCTGCGAGCGTTGGGGTTCCAGTCAGTCTTGCTTTTGGACGTACGGGTGCGGTTCTCCTCTTTGGTGCAGCCATTTCAATCAATATCACTTCCCTCAATCTGCACTTAATGTTTCACCCGCGATGCCCACGCCAAACGGGGGTTCCAAGCGAACACTGAATCGCGGGACTTCACACGCTTCCAATGAGTTGAAAGCCTTCATCTCCGTGGGCTGGACAGAGGAGAAAACCATGAAACGCCCCCTTCTGAGTGTGCTGTGCTTTTGCTTGATGTTGACGCCTGCTCTGGCCATGGCCATGCCGGTTCACTCAACGGCCGATGAAACGGTGGAAGAGGCATGGTGGCACACCACCAACATGGACAAGAACGACAACAAGATTGCCGATATGGTTGAGAAATATCACGACCACCCACTTTTCTTAGACGAAGCCAACACCCTCCCGCTCATAGTGGACTTTGACCACACCCCAACCGAAGCAGACATCGCCATGTTGGAGCGTGAGGTCGACTACGTTCACCAGTGGAGCCTTCCGCTTATCGATGCCGTTGCGGGACGTATCCCTCACGACCTGATCCTCGAAACGACGACCCTCCCCGGGGTTGTCATGCTGGAACTTGACGGCATTCTCGAGGTGCAGAACGGCGACGCTGCTGTCGTCCATGAGGTCGACCTGGCGCAGCAACAAACGGGCTACGACGGCTCGGGGGTTACGGTTGCTGTCATCGACACGGGTATCGACAGTCTTCACGTCGGCCTTGACGACCAAGACGACGACAACAGCACCAACGACCCCAAGGTCATCGCCTTTTACGATGCCGTGAACAATCCAGACAAGACCAACGGTACAGAAATCCAAGCCTATGACGACCAAGGCCACGGCACGCATTGTGCGGGAACCGTGGCTGGAACGGGCGCGCCCACTTACGAACACCCTGGCATGGCGCCACAGGCGTTCTTGGTCGGTGTCAAGGTGTTGGATGCTGGTGGCTCCGGAAGTTTTGCAACGGTCATGGCAGGGATGCAGTGGACCGTTGACCATCGCTATGAATTCAACATTCGGGCCGCATCGATGAGTCTCGGCGGCCCCGGCCCAATCGAGTGGACCTCCGACGAGGAGGACAGCGTGAACCGTTACGCCAACGAGATGGTCCGTGCGGGAATCACCATGCTCATCGCCGCAGGAAACAGTTTCGCTTCCGCCCAAATCGGTACACCAGGTTCGGCTGAAGACGTCATCACGGTGGGAGCGCTGGACAAGAACACCGCCATTGCCGTCTACAGCAGTCAAGGGCCAACTGAGGAAGGCCGTGTCAAGCCCAACGTGGCCTTTGTTGGTTCAGACGTCATGTCAGCCCAGCACAACTCTGGCGACGGGTATGTGGCCTTCAGCGGCACGAGCATGGCCACCCCTGGCGTGGCGGGAACCGTCGCCCTGATGTTGCAGGCAAACCCTGACCTTTCACCGTTTGATGTCCGCAACATCTTGCAGGAAACCGCTACCTACCGTCAGTGCCACTACATGTTTGCCAACGAGCCATGCCTCGAAGATCAAATCCCCAAGAATCGTCAAAACAACGTGTACGGGCACGGGCATGTCGAAGCCCTGGCCGCCGTCATGGAAGCGGCGCAACAGGATTACCAACTCAACCCCTCGGTTTCGCTGACCATCAGCACCGAAGTTGGAGTTGATGACCGCATTCATCTCAAGCCCGGCGACTCAATCGACGTGGATTTGAACGGCTATGTCGATACGGTGCAATGGCGCAGCAATCATCTTCGGGATGACTGGGCGAACCTGCACACCTTCGATGAGGGAGACGAGGAGGCCATGCTTGACCTCACCACCATCGTTCACCAACTTGAGCACCTCCCCGGTATCGATGTAGAAGGCAATCACACCCTCTCCCTCCGAGCCCTCGTTGCCAACGAGAGCGGCGGACACTCCTCTACCTCACTCGTTTCGGTGAACGTGATGTTGATGGACACGGCCAATGCCAAATCCTTCGGAGAAGAATCGGACGGCATGTTCGGTGACCTCCCCGGATGGGTGGCGCCCAGCGTGGTGCTCCTGCTGGTTCTCCTCGTCATCATGGGCATGATTGTGCTGAATCGAGCAGAAGGCGCCATTGAGGTGGAATCCATCGACTGGACGAAGAGCGACGATGACATCGACGCCGTGGTCGACGATGCCGAACTTGTCGAGTGAGGTTCTCAAACCGAACCGTTGGCTTCGTTCCATTTCTCAAGAATCGCTGCCGTGTCATCCATGCGTCCCTCGTGGAGGTACGTGATTTCTCCCTCGCCGTTGACGAAAGCCAGCGACCCCGGGCGCGTGATGTCGAGGAGCGTGGCGGTCTCGCTTCCTTTCATGAAGGCATAGGTGGTCAAATCAACCCCCGTGTTGCCTTCTTCATCGTCATGTGCGTTTGCGGAATCATGCCAATCGCTCAACGTCATGCTTCCAGCGTTTTCAGCAGGGTCGGTTGACATCACGAGGACGGGGAGTTCAGCTTGGGCGTTCCAAATGGCGTGCATCGTGGTATGGCAGGGGCTGTTGCACCATTCGGCAGAAAACACCACGATGAAACCACTTCCAGCCATGCGTTCGTTGTCGTAGGTTTGGCCGTCATCGGCAACTGCGGAGAACGAAGGGAACATGAGAACGGCCTCTTCATCATCTCCCGTACATCCTGCCATGGGACTGAGGAGGAGTATGAGCAAAAATGCGATTGTTATTTTCTGCATGGAGCGGTCACACGGTGGTTGCTTTTTGAACCCTTTCGAATCATGTCATCCCAAGAGGCAACTCCCGAATACCCTCGGGGAACAAAAGCCATTAGGTCAGGTGCCGTGGAATCAGCATGCAACCTGCTCGCTTGAGCCTCGTGTTCCTCCTGTCGCTGTGCCTGATCGTTCCTGTTTCGGCACAAGGCGACGGTTCGCCGACCTGCGTGGAAGGAACGTCAACCGAAGACCGTCAGGGATGTTTGGACTCCGACGGCGACGGATGGTCGGACCCCGATGAGGCATGGAACGAGAGCATGGGCGCAGACGCTTTCCCCGACAATGCCTCTGAACATCGGGACCTCGACGGCGACGGTATTGGTGACGGTGCCGACCTCGACATGGACGGCGACGGTTCACTTGACGACGTGGACGTGTGGCCCGAAGACAGCGGTGTTTGGTCGGATACGGACGGCGACGGTTATGCGGACCAGGGCCTGCACGCCCTGAGCGACAACTGCCCAAACATCTACGGCAAGAGCAAAATTCGTCTCCTCGGGTGTTCCGATATTGACGGCGACTTCCTTCCTGATGAGTATGACGACGATGCCGACGGCGATGGAATCCGAAACGAGATGGAGCGTTCGGCCTCATCGGGAACCATTCTTTACGACCCCTACAATCCTGATTCGACACCACCCGATGCCGACCAAGACACCATCCCCGATGTGCTCGACCCGGACAACGACAACGACGGTTGGCCCGACTATGTCGAAATAGACCGTGGCTCAAATATTTTCGACGATGAGGAGACGCCATTTACCATGTATTTTGGTGCCAACACCGGAATTTTCTACACCGGCGGATTGGGCCCAGGTTCATTTAGCTTTGAATTTGACAACGACTACACCGAAATCTCGGTCTCCGTGGTGAGTGAAATCGTGTTTGAGGAATTGGTGATTCCACTTCTCTTGATTCCAATTTATGTTGCAGTCTTCCTATCACGACGTCGTGAATTCAATCGCCTCCTGAACGAGATTGAAGGTGCGAAGACCGGCCAAGTGTTGCTTGAACTTGAAACCGAGGTGAACAAGGCTGTCAAATCACGTGCCATCAAAGTCTACCACGGACTTGTGCTGCGGAACGCCATCGAGGTGGCCGAAGGGCGGTTTGGTGGCGACCGATTTGAGGAAGAATAAGAGGCCACAGACCCCCAATCATCAAAGAGTCAATGGCCTACGGAACAATAGGGACGGCCATGGTGGGCAAAGAGCATGTTTCGATGATTCCCGCACCCGAGGGAAAACGGTGGTCAGCAACCGTGAACGGGCAGCCCTTTGAGGTGCTCGCCCCGAGCAACGCCGTCCTTCTTGATGTCCTTCGGGATAAAGTTGGAACCCTGGGTGTAAAACGTGGATGTGATTTGGGTACCTGCGGCTGTTGCACCGTCATGATCGACGGCGTACCGAAACTCTCCTGTCTCACGCTCGCCGGCCAAGTGCAAGGTGCGGACATCATTACGGTTGAGGGCCTTTCCGACGGCGCTCATCTCGCCCCCATCCAGACGTGCTTTGCAACCCACGGTGGCTCTCAATGTGGATTTTGCACGCCAGGGTTTCTGGTTACCTCTCAAGCATTACTCAACGAGAACGACCATCCAACCAGGGACGAAATTGCCTGCGCTATCGAAGGCAATCTGTGTCGGTGTACGGGCTACCAGCAAATCATTGACTCCATTGAAGCGGCCGCCGCCATTCACCGCGGCGACGCGGCTGCCCCTGCGCCAGCCAGTGACCCTCATCCTGACCCTCACCCTTCGGGTCCTGAAGAACCCACGATGCCACCCGGCCATGCGAAGTGATCACCATGGGAAGTTATCGCCAACAGCCTGGAGCCTCGTCTTCGGACGTCCGGAAGGACGGCAAGCGGCTTGCTGGTAAACAGGTGTTCCCACCGCCCGGTTCTGGGGGAAGCGAACCGACCATGCGGCCCCGCGATTTGGATTACATTCCAGAAACCGTCGGCGGCAAGGAGCCCAAACCCGCCGGCGACCACATTCACGACCGTGACCGCACGGGGACCGTCGTCGGGAAATCCATACCTCTGGTGGATTCCAATGCCAAGGTCACCGGTCAAGCATGGTACGGGGATGATGTTCGTCTCCCAGGGGAACTGATCGGGAAAATTTTGCGCTCACCCCACCATTATGCGCGAATCAAATCCATCGACACCAGCAGGGTTGAGGCGCTCCCAGGTGTGATCGCCGTCTCGACCGGTAAGGACGCTCCCAACCGCTTTGGTGTGCTTCCCGTCACCAAAGACGAACACGCCATGGCGGTCGAAAAGGTCCGACACGTCGGCGATTTGGTCGCCTGTGTGGCCGCCGTTGACGAAGCCACGGCGATTGAGGCACTTTCGCTCTTTGACATCGAGTGGGAGGAACTTGAACCGGTGTTTGACCCGAAGAAAGGTCTCGAGGACCACGACGAACCCATCCACTGGCGTGGCAAGTACCACCTTTCGCGAACCAACGTCCAAAAGCGTGTATTCCAAGAATTCGGAGACCGGTCTCTGGTGAGTTCACCGCATGCCTCCTCGCACGGCACGTGGACCATGTTGGGTGTGCATCACGGCTTCACGGAACCCCACGCCGTCGTCGCCCATTGGGACCCGAACGGCCGCCTTCAACTCTACACGCCGCAGCAAGTTCCACACTACACCCATCGGGCACTGTCAACCGTGCTGGACGTCCCCATGCACCAAATCAACGTCATTCGAACCTTCGTCGGTGGCGGCTTTGGTGGGAAATCCGACCCCTTCCCTCACGAGATGTGCGCCGCTTTGCTGGCCCGAAAGGCTGGACGCCCCGTCCGCATTACCTTTGACCGTGAAGAAGTCTACTGGATCAACCGAGGCCGTCATCCAAGTCATATCGATGTGAAAATGACGGCCGACACGACGGGTCGAATCTCTGGCTTTGACATCGATGCGCTCATTGACGGAGGTGGCTTTGCCTCTTTTGGGCACGTCACTTCGTACTACAACGGCGTTCTGGCCACAGCCCCCTATGAACTCGGCTCCTTCCACTACACGGGAGCCCGTGTTTGGACCAACAAACCCGCCTCGGGTGCGATGCGTGGTCACGGAGCCGTGAACACCCGATGTGCCGTTGAAGTCGGTCTCGATGAAATGGCTGAATCGATGAACGTCGATCCCATCGACTTGCGCCTGGCGAACCTGCTTCCACCCCACAGCCGAACCATCAGCGGTTTCCGAATCACCTCCAACGGGATGCGAGAAGCACTTGAGCGGGTCCGAGAAGGTTCAGATTGGGACAGCAAGTTCCGCCAACTCCCGCTCGGAAAAGGCATCGGAATCGGATGCGGCTTCTTCATTTCAGGTTCCGGCCTCCCGATTCACTGGGACCCCAAGAATTTCCCACACGCCACCGTCCACATCCAAGTTGACATGGACGGCGGTGTGACCGTCCACACCGGCGCTGCTGACATCGGGCAAGGCTCGACCACGGCGGTGGCCCAGGTGGTGGCTGAGGTGCTGGCCTTGCCCATCGAAATGATTCATGTGCGCAGCCACGAGAGCGACACCAGTCCGGTCGACCTCGGTTCCTACTCGAGCCGAGTCACCTTCATGAACGCCAACGCCGCCATACGCGCCGCCATCGGCATTCGCGACCAGTTGCTCAAGGCAGCCTGGGAAATGCTGGGCTACCACCCCAACGTCTTGGTTCTCAACGACCGCCGCATCTACTACAAGCACGACCCCGCCATCGGTGTGTCCTATCTTGAAGCGCTCCACAAGGCGCAAGCCGATACGGGGGCGCTCATTGCACGAGGCGCCTACCGATCACCGCCCATGGGTGGCGTTCACAAAGGAGCGGCTGCTGGCCTTGCCCCTGCTTACTCCTTCTCAGCCTACGTCGCCGAAGTGGACGTGGATGTCGAAACCGGTTTGGTGTCGTGCACCAATGTTTGGGCCGCTCACGACTGCGGAAAGGCGCTCAATCCGCTTGCGGTCAAAGGACAAATCATCGGCTCCTGCCACATGGGCCTCGGCCAAGTCTTGACTGAGAAAATGGTCTATGGGCGAACCGGACACCTGCAAAACGCCAACCTGCTGGAATACAAAATTCCGTCTGTCCACGAAATGCCCCACGTCGAGGCCATCATCGTTGAATCAAGCGACCCCGAAGGACCGTTTGGAGCAAAAGAAGCGGGCGAAGGCCCTCTGCTGCCCATTCTTCCTGCGGTTGTGAATGCGGTGTACGACGCCATCGGCATCCGCCTGAGGGACCTTCCCCTAACGCCTGATGTTGTCCATGCTGGCATTGAGAAGCACCTCAAGAAGAACGGCTTGGACGATGCGGAGGCCATGCCCTCGCCTCGCCTCAAGCACGGACCGCTCCAGGAGGTGCTGGTTGCACGAGGCGATGAGCATCGGGTGCGCGACCGTCTCCGACAGCGAAGTGAAGACACCTCTGCCTACGTCAACGGTGTACTGTTCGGCTTCGACCCAGACCGGCCGCTCGCTGAGCAGGTTGACGGCTGGCGAGAAGCCGATGAACCGTTGCCCGAACAACTGGCTGAACTTGGCTTCGCAGGTCGGGCGTGGCTCAAGAAAGAACAACGGCACATGGGAGGCGATGCCTGATGCTCATGCCACCGTTTGAACTGCATCATCCGTCCTCCGTGGACGAAGCCGTTCAACTCGCCGCCAATCTCATGGAAAAGGGAGAGGCCTTCGATTGGGTTGCGGGCGGAACGGACGTCCTCCCCAACTACAAATGGCGCATCAATCCGAAACCTCACGTGATTTCTCTTGCTGGAATTGAGGAAGCACACGCCCTCGGCGAATCGGAAATCGGTTGCATGGTGCCGCTTTCCTCGCTCACCTCTGAAAACGGCGTTCACCCGCTCCTTGCAGAGGCTGCGTCAAAAATTGCTTCGTCCTTGATTCGGAAGAGTGCAACCGTCGGTGGGAATCTTTGTTTGGACACCCGCTGTTTCTGGTACAATCAGGGCGAGGATTGGCGCCGTTCCATTGACTGGTGCCACAAAGCGGATTGCGGAACGGGTGCGGATTGCCGCGTGATCCCCAACCAAAACACCCTCTGCGTCGCCACCTACCAGGGTGATTTGGCGCCAAATTTCATGGTGCTTGGTGCCTCGGTGGTTCTGATGGGTCCAGACGGTGAACGGACCGTGCCGCTCTCGGAGTTTTACGAGTTGGACGGAATGAAAAAGAACGTTCTCAACCAAGGCGAATTCTTGCTCAAAGTGGTCCTTCCAGAGGACGCTGGCAAGCGAAAAGGCTGCTATCAAAAACTCCGTGTGCGAGAGTCCTGGGATTTCCCTGAAGCGGGCGTTGCCGCCTCGTGGTTGCCTGGAGATGTTTCAACGCTCATGGTGGCCAGCACGGCGTTGGAATCCATTCCACGTCTTCATTCCGAGCAGGTCAGCGACCACCTCTCGGCAGGTGAGCTTGACCCTGTGGCCCTCGCCAAAGCCGTCCAAAAATCGGTCAAACCCGTCAACAACACCGCCCTTCCGCCTCGGTATCGCCGTGCCATGGTGAAAACGCTGACAAAGCGAGCCTTGTTGGGCATTCTCGAGTGAGGTGGGAAGGTGAAGCAAATCCATGCTCTCCTGTTGAGCCTGCTCCTCCTTCTCTGGCTTCCAACAACCCACGCCCAAGACCTGCAGGGACCTTCCTGGGAGATGGGTTGGGTCACGGACGTTGACCCAAAATACGTGGTTGAACTCGAAGAGGATTGGGACCTTACCGGGGAACTGGTCATCTACGTCGCCAACGAAGGACCGACGGCCCTGAACATCGAACTGTCCTATGATTTTGATGAGGACGGCCCTTTTTCCTTTGATGGGCCTGAGAGTGTTGAAGTTTCAGCCAACTCAAACGACACCTTCACCGTCTCAATCACCGGTCAGGATGCAGACACCGTGCGTTCGTTTTCTCCTTCATCGAGCCTTGAATTCACCGTACTCGGCGAGGAAAAGGTGGGCGACTCAACCGTTCGTTCGCAGGAAATTTCAGCCGACGTGAGCGTCCCGCGAATGTACCGCTTGATTCCAAAAGCGATTCAACCAACCGATACACTGTTCTCTGGCTCCTGGGTTGATTTCTCGTTGGAGGTGAGCAACCTCGGCAACACCCAAGACGCCATCACCACGGGCGAAGCAACCATTCGCAGCTGCCCTCATCTGTCCGTCACGGGCCTTGACCAACTTGAGAACACCGTGGTCCAAGTCACCAACGCCAACGGCGGTAATGTCGCCACCTTCACCCTCCGCCTCGAAGCGAGTTCCAGCCATCAAGAACGCACCTGCGAAGTTTCGATTTCCGTTGAGTCTGAGGGCGATCAGTCTCAGCGCTCCAGTACCTTCAACATCAATGTGGTGGCACCCGAAGTGGAAGACACCACGCCCGATGAAAGGGACGAAGGCGACCAACCCTCCCTTCCTGATTCATCCTCCCTCCCTTGGTTGTCAGCGATTGAACTGCTCGCCGTCGTGCTCGGCGTGTCGATCGCCACTCGCCGACCCCGTTCCTGACGGATTGAGGCACATCCCCCGAAGATGTAATTTTTCGGAATTTTCGCAGGTTTCTCGCCTGAGAAATATGTTATCCCGTGTTGTGAAAATCGCCACATCGCCCTGCCCATCGTTGAGCAACTATTATGTGTGGAATGTGTCTCCGAAGGATGTAAATCTGTGCATTTCGTTACACGATTTGAGGTGAGAATTTGGCTGAAGCGGAAAAAAGCGGTCTGAGCCTTGAAGCATGGCTCATGGTCGGCCTGCTGGTTTCGGTCGTTTTGTCCACCGCTGTTATCGCCATTGTCTCCGCTGGAAAAACCACGGTCTTTTCCCCGTATGAAAACGGTGGAGAGTACCAAGAACAACAATTGACGTTCATGCGGGATTCGCTTGAGGACTTCACCGTTGCGAACACGATGTCGACTCCGATGCTGGTGAACGATTGGCAAAACCCGCACCGCACCTTGCTGGTCATCGCTGCTCCCGAGAAGCCATTTGATGCTGCTGAGGCGGCCGCTATCCACGATTTTGTCACCGAGCGTGCTGGCAAAGTCATCCTTGCTTCCAATTCCACCAACGCCCAACTGGTCGCTGAAGAATTCGGCGTGAAGTACTTTGACGCTCCCGTCAGGGACGACATCAACACTGGGCGATACTACGAAGTCACCAACAACAACGGCGACAGGATCTCACCCGACACCAAGAAACTCTGGTCGGTGGCCAGCGTCACCCGAGACATCAGCACCATGGGCGATGAAAAGGCCGTCCCGTGTTCAGAAGACGATGTCAACCAAGAAAACGTCCGCAACTGCCGAATGCCTGTGCTCTTCCACAGGCCAACCGCCATCCAAGTGCTCGATGAACAAGCCGATGAAGGTCGGGACGTCCATGTGCTCGCTGCGGCATCAACCTCTGCTGAAATTGACGCAGGAAAAGGAGAATCCAACCCGACGCTCGGCGAGGGTGAAACCGGCCTCATCATCCGAATTAACTACCCCGGCCAGACCGTGTTGGACCAGCGCTCGCTCGACCTTGGCGGAGACATCGGCGAAATCAGCGCAACGGGCAGCATCGTCTTCGTTTCAGACCACTCCGTGCTCGCCAACCATCTTTGGGACCAGGACTTCGCCGAGGAAACAGGCAAGCAACAATGCGACTCTGAACTGTACATTCAGTTCGGCCACATGTGCTGGGACACCGACTCAGACGGTCTGAACAAAGGCCTCGGCGACACGACTTGGCGCGGCAATGAAGCGTTCTTCACCGCTCTTATCAACGACATGATGGAGTTCGACAACAGCGAGCTTTCGGCCACGGTGGCCCGAAACACCGCATCTTTCAACGTCGTCTTCGATGAGAGCCGCCACGTCTCAAGCACGCTCTCAATGCCGTTCACGGAAGCCATGGGGGCGGTTGTTCTTCTCACCAGCGACGGTGTGCTCAAGTGGCTCATCATCCTCAATCTCTTCGCACTTCTGGCCATCGCCATCATGGTCGTACCGGAAAAAGAAAACTGGCGGCACGTCTTTGACTTGACCCGCTTCAGGGAGCGTCCAACCAAACTGGACCCATCCCAGTACCAACGGCGAACCCGAGAGGCTTTCTTGTCCAAGGTTCGCAACTTCAACGACCTGACGCGCGATGAATTTGCGCGCAAGTCCCCCGCAGAGGTCATGCAGATGATCCGCGAACCCCGATTGGTCGAACTGGTGAGTTCGAACCGTGCCTACTCCAACGATGAACTGAGGGAATTGATCCCGCAAATACGTCGTTGGGGAGAATGAAACAAGGAGGAAAAGAAATGCAACCCCCAGCCCCCCCAGCAGCCCCGCCCGCGCCAGTTCCTGCAGCGCCAGCAGCACCGGTGGCCCCTGCCGCACCCGCCGCACCCGTGGCGCCCGCAGCACCCGCCGCACCTGTTGCCCCTGCAGCACCGGCCGCTCCGGCCCAGCCGAAGCACCAGAGTACCCCAGAAGTCCGAGAGCGCCTAAAGGCCGTCGGTGCGATTGCCCAGGCAATCTCCGCCGAAGTCCAGAAGGTCATTATCGGTAAGTCACACGTCATCGACAACGTGTTGATCAACATCCTGTCCAACGGGAACCTTCTCTTCGAAGATTACCCCGGTCTGGCCAAGACGTTGATGACCAACACCTTCGCCGATGCACTGGGTTGTGACTTCAAGCGTGTTCAATTCACGCCTGACCTGCTCCCTGCAGACATCACCGGTACCAACATTTACGACGCCAAGAAGGGCGAATTTACCTTCAAGCCCGGTCCACTGTTCTGTAATCTCCTCCTCGCTGACGAGATTAACCGTGCTCCTCCCAAGACCCAAGCAGCATTGCTTGAGGCCATGCAGGAGAAGCAGGTGACCATCGGTACGGTCACGCACAAGTTGCCAGCACCGTTCATCGTTATGGCTACCCAGAACCCTGTCGAGCAGGAAGGTACGTACCCGCTTCCCGAAGCACAACTTGACCGTTTCATGTTCAAGATGTCCGTTGGATACCCTGACCGTGCTGACGAGGACGAAATCCTCGCCCGCCGTATCAGCCGTGGTAAGGACGCCGTTGACGTCGATGTCATCACCGACCCTGCTCGTGTGATTGCCATGCAGCAAGCGTGTGAAGACGTCTATGTTGACCCTGCTTTGCGCATGTACATGGTCGAGATCGTGTCACGCACCCGTGAAGACCCACGTGTTCTCGTCGGCGCATCGCCTCGTGGTTCTCAGGCCCTGTTGAAGACCTCTCGAGCAGCCGCTGCTCTTCGTGGTCGCGACTTCGTCACGCCCGACGACATCAAGGCCATCGCTGAACTCGCTATCGCCCACCGTATCATCTTGAAGCCAGAGCACCAAATCAAGGGTCTCGAATCCGGAGAGGTCATTCAGGCCATTCTGCGAGAAGTCCCCGTGCCAACGGTTTGAAGTTGAACGTTTGCGCTACTGAGGTGAATCAAACATGTGGAGTCGTAAGTCAGCCATGCTTGGCAGCCTAGCTGTTGCCATGTATCTGCTTGGCTTAACGCTCCGAAACACCCAACTCGTCACGATTGCCGTGGTTATCTTCGTGTTCCTTACGTGGGCTGCACTCATCGGGAACCATGCGGATGTTGCATCGAGCGGTCGTCGTGCTGAAGAATGGAGTGGAGAGGAAGGCGTTGCCCTTGGCAATGTTGTCGCTATGCGAAAACTGTCCAGCGCCCGCATGTTTGAGGATGGAGAATTGAACGTTACCTTACGAATGCAGAACACATCATCGCTGCCGAAGATCCTGGAAGTCCGAGACCGTGTCCCGGAAGTCATGCGAATCAAAGAAGGCGCCAACTACATCCTGATGGAGTTGGGTCCTCGTCGTGAAACGTACATCGAATACACCGTGGAGTGCCCTCTGCGTGGCTTCTACAGCCTTGGCCCCGTAACTGTTCGCATCCAAGATGCCTTTGGATTGTTCCACAAAGAAAAGGAACTCCACGTTTACAACGATTTCCTCGTCTTCCCCAAGATGGAAGACCTCAAGGAAACCTTCGTGAAATCCCGTGTGCCAAAGATTTTCACCGGTGCCGTCAACATACGGCAACCGGGTCCTGGTTCGGAATTTTACTCCCTTCGTGAGTACTTCGAGGGCGACTCGTTCCGTGCCATCAACTGGTCGGCTTATGCCCGTTCGGGGAAACTGATGGTGAACGAACGCGAGCGAGATGCCGTTTCAGACGTCATCATCATCGTCGATTCCCGTGCTGTCGCAGAGACTGGACCGGTCTCCCGCAATGCTCTGGTGTACTCCACTCGGGCAGCTGCATCGCTGGCCAAGTATTTCCTTGGCCGACGAGACTCGGTAGGTGTGATCGTCTACGGTGATGAAGTCGTGAGCGTTGACCGTGATACAGGGAAAAAGCAACTTTATGTTATTTTGACCAAATTGGCCGGTGCTGTGGCTCGGGGTAATATTCCCCTCCAAGTTGTCGTGAACCGCATCTTGCCTCACATCAACAAGGGAAGTCCGATTATTTTCCTCTCCAACTTGGAAGATGACCCGACCATTGTGAACGCACTTCGAGACTTCCGTGCCCGAGACTTTGACGTCACCGTGCTCTCACCTTCCTCGCTCGAGTTTGAGTTTGATGCTAAGCGCATCGACCGCACGGGCTATGAAGTCATGAAGACCGAGCGAGATGTTCTCATTGGTGAACTCCGCGGTCTTGGTGTGAACATCATGGATTGGGAGCCAGATATGCTGCTTTCAACCGCCCTTGCAGGAGCACGAGGATTCTGAGGTGAACGCATGACCATCAACAAACCCTCCTCCGACACTTCTCACCTCTACGATGGGAAAACCGTCCGTTCCTCTGCGCCTTCTCGAAAGAAGGCCGCAGGTCAAGTTGGAACGGGCAGCGGTATCCCCGAAGACGCTATTCCCACCGTTGAGATTCCTGGCTTTATCGAAAGCCTTCTCGGAGGACCTCTCGTTCCGAAAATGAAGTTTCTGCCGCCCGATAAGATGGTTCAAAACCTCCAGATCGCCGTTTACGGCGTGCTGGTCGGCCTCGCCTTCTTGACCTACATCATCTCACCCCCGCAGGGTACCATTTGGTACATTGTGACGGGCAGCCTTGGTTTGGCGAACATTCTGCAACTCACCATCATCGCTGGCGCAACGGTCCTCGGGTTCATGGGAACCTTCCGTCGTGATGCCCGATTGTCGCTGGGAAGCAATCTCTTGTTCATCCTCGCCATCATGCGCTTTGCGTCCTCGAAAACCTCGCTCGCTATTGATGTGGATATCAGCAACACGCTGCTTTCAGTTCTGGTCGTGATCTACGCTGTCCTTCTCATCATGTACTTCGAACTCAGCAACGGTGTCATCCGCTACTCCATGCTCGATACCAGCATTCGCACCAATGAAGTCTACGTGATGAACCCAAAGAAAATTGTCTCCAAGTACCACCGCTCTCTGGTCATCAACCCGATTTTAGCTACCCTGCTGGCTTGGTTTGTTCTGTCCGCCAACACCATTCTTCCTTGGATTGTTGGGATCTTCTCCGGTGATACGGCCACGCGAATGCGCGAATCCGTTGAACTCACCTCGGTGTACGGTGTTGCCCTCGGGACGATGTTCGTGTTCATCACCGTCGGTATCCTGTTCGGACTGAACTTACCGACTCACCTTCAGCGATTCCGAGAGCGCCAAGCAGAGTGATTTACTCGTCGTTCTTCGACACGATGGCCATCATCTCATCCAACATGCGTGAGATGTCATGCCGTTGAGAAAGCATGTGGATGGACTTCGCAGACTGGTAGAGTTGCGTCTGCTCTAGATCGTGATAATCACCCAGTTTTCCTTCCAGATAGCTGATGTCCCTGCATCCTATGAACGACAACATGGCAGCGTAGTACTCGTATTCAACCATTGAACGTCGCTCTTTTACGATTTGAACACAGCGAGCCACCTCGTGTTGAGGAACGACAAATCTCCAGTAGGAATTGGTCGTTTCAAACGAACAAATCCGTACATTGGCTTCGTTCAATTCTTGCAGCAGATCGCTCAATTCTCGAGCCGCATCCTGAGAGTAGTGCACTTCGACGTTGATGCAGGCCACCCTCGGGAGGCAAGCGATGCCTTTGATGGTCGGTTCGGCCTCAATATCAGGGCCAATAACGGTCTTCAAGCCGTTTTCTTTGAAGCGTGAGAGGTGTCGAATTTCGATGGGAATGCCCATCTCGTATACCGGTTCAACGGTTGCTGGGTGAAGGATGGTGGCGTCTGCATTTGCAAATTCCATTGCTTCTGCGTAGCCCAAGTACGGAATTGGAGCTGATTGAACACCCCACCGGGGGTTGACGGGATAAATGCCCAACACATCCTTCCAAAGCACGACGCGCTGTGCTTGGAGCAGGGCAGCGAGGGCGGTTGCGGTGTGGTCGCTGCCGCCACGTCCGAGCAAGGCGATGTTTCCGTCCGTCCCTTCTCCAAACCAACCGGTGACCACCGGCACACCATGGAACGCACTTCGGTCAAGTTTTGAGCGGGACCGTTTCAAATTCACCCTTGTGGCCGTGCCTTTTCCGTCGAGGTGGAGGCCGATGTCTTCGGCGCCCACTGGATGGGCATCGTAACCACGAATGGATAAGGCGTGAGCGATCACCAGCGCAGAAAGACGTTCACCTGAGGCCAAAAGCCGGTTGTACGCATTCAGGTCCGAACTGTCGGTCGCCAACACGTTCAGGGAATCTTCGATGCCTTCCAGCACACGTTGAAACACATCGTAGAGGGGGGATTCGATCAAGGTCGGTGAGAATCTGAGATGGTGGCGTGCCAAATCGTTGACCAGTCGACCGGCATAACGCGGTTCTTGCGCCGCCCGCATCAAGCGGTCGGTGGTTCCCCACAGGGCCGAGACGACAAGAACAGCGGGCTGTTCGGTGTTCTCGATGATTTCCGCAATGTGGTTCAGGTCCGTAGAATCTCTCAGGCAAGAGCCTCCAAACTTGTGGATCACCGGTGGTTCATTCATCGGCAAAGCCCCCTCGAAGAACAAGGTCGCCAATGACCAATGCTGCCATGGCTTCCACGACAGCGACGGCTCTTGGGCCGAGAACGGGGTCGTGTCGTCCTTTGACGGTGAGCGGCTCTTGCTGGTTGGTTTTGACGTTCAGCGTATGCTGGGTACGAGGGATGCTGGATGGTGGTTTGAACGCAACACGCAGGCTCATAGGTGCTCCCGTGGACAAGCCTGCAAGGGCACCATCGGGTTGCTCGCCCAGCAAGACGGGCTCCTCAGACGTACCGCCCCACGGACTGTTGTGTTCGCTACCGCGCATGGTTTGAACGCCGAACCCATGACCGAATTCCACGCCCCGTGCGGCTGGAATGGCCAGCATGGCTCGGGCCATGGCGGGTTCGACGCCGTCAAACCATGGTTCTCCCAAACCAAGCGGCAGGCCACGCACGGTCAGGTCAACTCTGGACCCGATGGAATTTCGGTCCTTTCGAGTGGCTTCCACCAACTGAGCCATGGCGGCTGCAGCCTCAGGGTCCCTGCACCGTAAGGCTTCGCATGTAGCGTTGGCCCAACGCTCGGGGCAATCGGCCAAGGCTGCGGCTTCGATTTCACCAACGGCACCCAAATGGGCCTCGATGTGAATTCCTTGGAGGCTGAGCCAGCGGCGAACAACAGCGGCCACCGCCACCAAGGGGGCCGTCATTCGTGCACTTGAGGTTCCTCCTCCTCTCAGGTCGGCTTCGCCTTTCGTGCGCTTCATCATGACCATGTCTTGGTGGCCTGGCCGTGGATGGTCGGGAAGGAAACTGTAGTCGCTTGAACGGGCATCGTTGTTGGCGATGTAAACATCGATGCTTTCTCCCGTTGTTTTTCCATCTTCGACGCCCGTCCGCCATTCCACACGGTCAGCTTCCTTGCGTTTGCTGCTGTAAGTTCCGCCTGTTTTTCGGAGAGCCATGGCCGCGTTGACGTCCGCATCATCCACGACCAGCCCAGGAGGCATACCCTCAACCAACGCACCAACAAACGGGCCGTGGCTTGAGCCCCGAAGGGTGACCCGCAGAGCTTCACCAAGGCGCATGTGCATGGTTCAACAAAAATACGAATTGCTTGCCCTTTTAGAAGGTGTTCACTCGAGTTCGTCTTCCTCATCGGTGGAGAGGAAGGTCGTTTCGATGATCTCAGCCTCAGGGAACCGCAGACTGTACCAAGATTTGATGCGTTCAACGGTGGGTGCATGTGAGGCAGGAACCACGATGACAAGAGCGGGACCTGACCCCGAAACGCCCGCCGAGCGAGCACTGTTCATGAAGGAATCATTCGCCATTTTCCGCCCTTCTGCGTCGCGAAGAGCGGCGACGGTCCCTCGACCGTTCCACGTCATGGCAACAAGTGGGTTCCCATCTTGCAACGCCATCAACGCTTGCTGAAATGCCGTTGCTTGAGATGCAAAGTCTTCGAGCGTAGGTTGGTATTCCCGTGTACCCCGCAACACCAGCAGGACCGTCCAGTCCTCCTCGGAGAGGCCCGGTTCGTCCATCAACACGCCTTCGTCGATGGGGGCTTGAACGTCGACGAGCTTCCACCCTGGCGACATGCAGGCCCATGCGTCGTCAATGGAGCCCGTTAAACTCACACCAGAAGCGGTTTGGGCCTGGGCTGCCAGCGATACCATTTCAGCAGGCTCCAACGTGATTTCCGTAGCATCACAGAGGGCTCGTAGACCTGCAATACACGCAGCAGCAGAGGACTTGAGGCCTTGTTTCTTTGGAATTTTTGAGTTCACGCCCCAGTGAAGTTCATCCCGTTCAAATTCCGTGGGAAGGGGATGGCCAGCTTCGAGCCATGCAGACATCAAGGCCTTCAAAACCCCGTCTTCATCGTTGACCTCTCGCTTGCTGGGTCGATCGAGCAGTCGCACCGTCATGGGAAGATTAAGGGCCATGTTGGCGCCATAACCAAGGGCGGCAGCATGGAGAAGACTGCAAGCACCGTGGGCGGTGCCTTTCCCAAGTACGGCCATTCCTACCTCTCCTCAATTTCCCCCTTTACCGGCAAGCCAACGTGCCGTCCAGGGTGACCCAACCAACCCAAGGCGGTGGTGTTGGATTTAATTTCGGTCACAGAGATGGCTGTCGTCTCATCGGAAAGAAGGCGAACTGTTTCTGCTTGTTGCATGAAGATATGCGATGTATTAGCGTTTTGCTGGAGATTCGTGCTCCACGTCCCCGATATCTTCAACATCGGCCGCTGCTCAATTTTGATACGGCCAAGCACGACGTTTCGTGTTCCACCGTCCGCTGAGACCGCCAAGAGCGTATCGCCGGCTTCGAGTTCTGCCATGTACTTCGTTGAGCCATCACCCATCAAAACATAGGAATGAGGTGAGCCAGCGTTCACTCGAAACGGTCGTGTGGGGACGAAGGTGGATGGGATGGTTTCACTGTGAACCAAGAACATTGCCTGTGCACTTGAGCCGACCAGCAAACCCTCCCCTTCCCGAAACGAGGAGAGAAAATCAAGACAGTATCGGTCGCCAAGCCCTGCTTCTTCAACGCGCTTAACGACGAAAGAAACAAGTTCGAGATTGCCGAAATCGACCGCCTCAAGTTCTGGTGTAGCGGGGTGTTGTTCGAGGCGTTGTGATTTCACGCTCTGGGCCGCTTCAAACACATCCGCATCAGCCGGAACGACGAGGGCATCAACGCCCTCCTCAAGCGCAAAACCTGCTCCCTGAGCTTGCATCGGTGTTGAGATGATGGCCGCAATTTTGGTATGGCTCCCAGCCCGGTGGGCGATGAGGTTCTCAAGAGGAATCATCGACCACGTGTCAAAGCTCACAAGAATCCAGCCCACCGTGCCCAAATGAGCGATTCCCGTTTGTTGGGTGTCGCCATCGCTCACGTGAACGTGAACACCCAACACCTCCTCCTCCATCACAAGGCGCCCATCCACGACCTGGATGTGAGCGGTTGATTGGTTGCTCAACACCCTGTCAGCCATGGCCGCAAGCGGTGTTTCCTCCTCGTTCTCGAGACGGAGCCAGATTTCCATTGAATCATCTCACAATTCACATGCCGAAAAGGCTGAATCCGCAGATTTTCCCTCGTGAACCATCATGACCAGTGCTTTGGCCATGGCTCCGGGGTTGGAATGTGCGAACACCTGTCGTCCCATGCAGACGCCTCGTGCACCCGCCTCGAGGGCTTTCTCAACCGTCCTCAGCAGGCTGAGCGTATCGTCGGTTGCAGGGCCTCCCGCCATCAGCAACGGGATGGGTGCGCTTGAAGCAACCTCTGCGAAGGAATCCTTGTCTCCCGTCCAAACGCATTTTGCGGCGTCGCATCCCAGTTCAAAGGCAAGGCGCACAGCGTGAGCCTGTGAACGTGTGGCGTCGTTGGCTTGGTGATTGAGATGGGGGCCTCGTGCATAGACCATGCCAAAAGCGGGGAGTTCTTGGTGGAAGGCTTGCCGATTCAGTTCACCCATGCGCTGAATCATGTCGGGTTCGTGGTCACTGCCCATGTTGACCTGACTCGAGACCCCAATACCGCCTCTTGGAAGCGTTTCGTCAGCATGTCCAACCAAGACTTTGTTGTTTGAGTGCGGGCCAGCATGGCGTGTGGAAACTGAATAGTGCACGACCATCCCCGTTTGACTTCCATCGCAAAGGTGCGCAAATTGGCTTACGACACCTTTCTGAGCAACGATGGCGTTCACACCAGCATCAACGAGTGCGCGAATCAAAGCGTCGAGGTCGGTCAGTCCCGCGTTCGGAAAATCCGATGCCCCGTGGTCGATGGGGATCCATACTCCCCGTCCGTTTGGAAGCAACTTGGCCAGTCGCTCGGCCTTGTCCATGATAATGCGAGGTTGCCGCCTTCATCAAAGGTTTGCATGCGGCGAAGACGACTAAAGCTGCTCGCCAGCCCATTTTAGTACGGCGTTTTCTGCCGATTGAAGGTGTTCTTGGTAGGTCGAACGTGCAATGCCCAGCACATCAGCGAGCGCCTGGATGGTTACGCCCTTCGGATGATGGTAAAAGCCATGTTCAATCGCAAGGGCATAACACTCCCTCTGTCGTTGTGTGAGGGCGTTGGAGAGTTGGTTCCCCTCCTCGAGGATATTTCGAACCCGAATGCCTGCAGGGGGGAGAATCATCTTGCTCAGTTTGACGAAGGATGAAATGGCTTGAGGAATGCCTCGAACGGTCAGCGTAAGCTCACCGTTTTCGTATTCGGTCGGAAGCATGACGTAGATGTTTTCCGTGGTGGAGGCAAGACAGACCAGTGCATGGGTGTTCCAGACCACAAGAGCATCACCCTCCCGTTCATTGACACGTTGTTCAATCTTGATGTAGGGCAATGCTTCAAGGTCATCCGCCGATTTCCCTCCCTTGTAAACAGGGAGGATAATTTGCCGCACACCCTCGGGTGTGATGAGCAGATTTCCGATAAAGGAGAGCCGTTCAACAACCTCGTCAAGCAGAGCCAAGTCCGTGCTTTCCAGCACTTCCCTGTCCCACGAGACGGAGACTTCTCGCATGAATGAGCCTCACATTCTCCATTGTTAGGCTCTTTGGTGATGATGAACGGCCTCAACCTGCTCAAACGCATGTTTCAAGAGGTAGTTTGGTATGGCATCACCATGGAGTTGGCCGATTACGTGCTCACGATTGCCCTCGGAGGAGGTTTTCTCCTCGGCCTCATGTTCATTGTGATGCGCCGAGAAGCCCAAGTGAACCTTCAAAGCGGCATGAGTGCAGAGGGCCTTCTTCAACAACATTCAGGGATGGGTTTTGGTAAAGCAAAGAAGAATTTAGACCGGAAACTGGCCACCATCCAAGACCTTCTCAGGCAGCAAAATCAGGGCGACCGACAACTGGCTGAAGAGCGCTTCAATCGTCGTCGACAGGAACAAGCCACCGCCGAAGACGAAGCCCGCCGTCAACGCGAGTTGGACGAGGCCCGTCGCCAATCCGAACTCGAGGAAGCGCGTCGCCAGGAAGAAGAAGCAGCAGCGCGCAGAGCAGCCGAACGGGACCAAGAAGAAGCCCGACTTGCCGCCGAACAAGAAGACGCACGACAAAAAGAATTGGCTGCAGCTGAGGAAGAACGTCTTGCTGAAATTGAAGCGGCACGCCAACAAGAAGAACTTGCGTCCCGTGAAGCGGCTCAACGCGCCATGTCAGAACTTCGTGCTCGTCTGGAGCGTGAGGGCGCACAATCCTCGGACGTTCAGATTTCACTGATGTGGAACAACTACAACGACCTTGACCTGCACGTTGTCTGCCCCTCAGGAGAGCGAATTCACGGGGGCAACAAGAAATCCGCATGTGCTGGAGAACTTGACGTTGATGCCAACGTCCGAGCCGAAACACGAAAGCCTGTTGAGAACGTGTTTTGGGAGGAAGGAAAAGCACCCGCAGGGCGCTATCAGGTCTATGTCCACTACTACAAGAAGCACAAGAAGCGAAGGAGCAAGGACCCGACCAAGTTCCAAGTCATCGTCAACCAAGGCGGCGACCCTCGCGAATACAACGGCGAGTTGTCCATGGGCGACCCCATCATGCTGGTCGCTGAGTTCACGTTGGCGACGCCTGAGGAGCGAGCAGCCCGACGAAAGGAACTCGAGGAAGAATTGCGCGCAGCTGGGATGGATGTCCCAGAATCTCAAGCAGCGATCGCTGAGGTTGAAGAAGCTCGACAGGCGGAAATTGAAGCCGCAGAAACCGAACGCTTGGCAGAGATTGAAGCCGCTCGTGAGCAAGAGGTGCTGGAAGCAAAAGAAGCCGCTCAACGAGCCATGTCTGAACTTCAGGCTCGGTTGGAGCGCGAAGGTGCACAGTCGTCGGACGTGCAGATTTCACTCATGTGGAACAACTACAACGACCTTGACTTGCACGTCGTCTGCCCCTCAGGAGAGCGTATTCACGGAGGCAACAAGAAATCCGCTTGTGGAGGAGAACTTGACGTTGATGCCAACGTCAGGGCCGAAACCCGAAAGCCTGTGGAGAACGTGTTTTGGGAAGAAGGAAAGGCGCCATCTGGGACGTACCAAGTCTACGTTCACCATTACAAAAAACACCAAAAGCGAAAGAGCAAGGACCCGACCAAGTTCCAAGTCATCGTCACGCCCGGCGGAGAACCGTTGGAGTACAACGGCGAATTGTCAGCCGGAGACCCCATCATGTTGGTGGCGGAGTTCACGCTCCCCTCGCCCGAAGAACGGGAAGCAAGAAAGCAAGAACTCGAAGCCGAACTTCGAGCTGCCCAAGGGCTCACTGAATCGAATTCGCCTGCAGAGGTTGACTCGGTGGAAGAAGAGCCTGCGGCCGCTGAAGAAACCGTTGATGAGGAACCCGTCGCTGAGGAGGCCGTCTCTGATGCTTCTGAAGAGGAAAAGGTTGACCTTCCTGAAGCCCCCGACCTTGATGCGCTCAGCGAAGACTGAGTTCACGAGATGATCTCATCCAAGCGGTCGTTATCGAGTGCCTTTCGGATGGAGCGAGCAATACGACGGCCCGTTGACATGAACGGTTCGTTGATGTCTGAGTACGGAGATCCCCCGATGAAGGGATTGGAACCTGCAACGATTCGGGCACTGATTTCAAACACCTTGAACTCCAATTTGTCGGTGACGATGGTTTCCAAGCAGAACGGGCCGAGCATGCCCCGGCTGCCTTCCTCGAGGTTGTAGGAGGCGGCAACGGTCCCTTCAGCCATTTCGAAGGCTCTGGGGAGAAGGGATTCTCGAATCACAACGGGTTGGTTTCCCGTTACCACGAAGGACGGTTCAAGTGACATTTCACGCAGGTCTCGCAAGGAACCGAGCTTGTAGAACTCGTCGACGTTGCTCTCATCACGTCGGTCCATAGAAAGCAATTCCAACCGACCCAAATTCTTCCCAGCATGGGCGCCACGCCCCTGAACTTGGAACCCATCATCGGCGGTTGGGTCAAAGAAGAAATGCAAGTAATACCGGCACCCAAGCACATACTCTTGGATGGTGAATTCCTCTTCAATGTCCACGTTTCTACGGAAATCGCGATAGTCCCGTGCCACGAAGTATCCACGGCCTCCTTTAGCGCCTGCATACTTGACGATGACGGGGCCGTCGATGTTGTGCGGGTCTTCAACCACTTTGGGCATCGTACAACCGCCGTCTTCGAGCCATTGTCGCTGGAGAGCACGGCTGCTCTCCCAGTGCAGAATGTTTCGGTTTCCGAAGGTCGGGACTTCAAGATTTCTGAAATTGTTGGCTCCAAGGTATTCCACGAGTGAACCATGGGGGACGATGATCACGTTCTTCTGACGGAACCATTCGGCGTAGTCGAGCATTTCTCTGTAGTCTTCGAGCATCAACCATTCATCAGGGTCGGCACCGGGAAAGGCTTGGTAGAATCGACGCCGGTTTTCTCCAACGGCAATTCCGAGGGTACGGAACCCCTCCTGTCGGGCGCCGTGCAGAATCTGGAGCGAAGAGTGCGATGCGACTACACCAACCGTGATGGCGTCTTTGTCATAGCTTTGGAGCCATTCTTGCACGGTTGAGAGTGGTACGCCCATATGGAGGGGTTTCGTAATCGCTCTATGAGTATTATGTCAAGGAAGCATGTAGATGTCCTTTCAATTGGGTTTGGTTAGCGAGCCGCCAGGTAAAGAATCGGTGGCCGAGTCTCGTGTTTGAAGTGAAGCATTCATGGGGTTGTTTTCTGTCGTAGGTGCATGGCAACCGACAACCCCGCCTCACGCATCACCTACGGAGGTTATCTTCGGTTGCAGGAATTGTTGACCCTTCAAGACGGACCTGAGGGCTACCAACCTTCGCCCTCAAACGACGAACTTCATTTCATCATCGTTCATCAGACCTTTGAGTTATGGTTCAAACTCGTTCTTCGGGAATTGAAGGAAGCCCGTCAATTGATGCATACCGAACATATCGAAGAAGCGAGCATTCCACAAATCGTTCACCATCTGGAGCGGGTGAGCGAAATTTTCCGCCTTCTCGCTGACCAGTGGAAGGTCATGGAAACGCTTTCACCACAAGATTTCCTTGCGTTTCGGGACCGTTTGGGGACCTCATCTGGCTTTGAATCGTGGCAGATGAGAGAGCTTGAGGTCCTTCTTGGTCTTGACAACAGTCAGCGCGTTGGCGGTATGGACCCCATGCATCACATGATGAAACTGGCACAAGAAGGCAAGGTTCCTGCAGAGGCGCTTGCCGATTTCCAGGCGACGGTTGCTGCACCGTCCTTGAACGAGGTTTTGACGGATTGGTTGGCTCGTACGCCGATCCACGGGTCTTCTCCACGTTCGGAAAACGACGACAAAGTGGTCCAGACATACATTGACGACCACCTAAAGGCTATGCGACAGCACGGTGAAGAGGTGATTCAGCACATGGTTGCCATCGGCCACGGCGATGAGGCCACCGTTCGGCCTCGAATCGAAGCCGGTGTCGCTGGTGCCGAGGCGTTCCTTCTGAACGATGGCGTTCCCGTCCGCAGTCGCGCTGGGTTGTTGTTTGTTGAATCGTATCGTGACCTCCCACTGCTCTCATGGCCTCGCCGATTGATCGACAGTTTCGTCGAGTTGGAGCAGGCCATGCTGTTGTTCCGGACCCATCATGCTCGCATGGTTGAGCGCATGATTGGGCGGCGCATGGGCACTGGAGGCTCGAGTGGCGTGGACTACCTTGATGCCACGACAAAATACAGGGTCTTCGTTGACCTTTGGGCCGTGCGGACGCTCTTGGTGAAGCGAGATGCCTTGCCTGTTCTTGAGGGGGCCGATTTCTACGGCTTCTCCTCGGACTTGACTCACTCGTGAGGGTCAATGTCGATGGGGATGAGGTGGTTCTCGTACTCGTAGAGTGCAATCTTGAGCGGGTCGAGGACGAAACGAATGTCGGCTTCCTCGAGACCGTAAAGCGAAACGAGTTCTTCCTTGAACTGGTCTCGAAGGACTTCTTCGGTAGCGTACAGGGGTGCGCCCATTCCGATTTGAAGTGCACGCGCACCGATGATTCGGGCACGTTCGAAGCGAGTGTGTTTGCGTGCTGGCTTGACCATTTGGAATCACATGCGAGAGACTCGCATACCGCCGACATGGCAACTCTTTTTGAACCTACCTCACTCTTCTTGGTCCCTTACCGAGGCCTTTTGCTCCCTGCCGCCGGTCATCAATTCTCGGTGGATGACAAAAGCCGGTGCCAAGGAAAGCACCAACACCAAACCCACCACCATGGCCAAATCCTCATCAAACCACCCAGGAAGCGGCGTGGTGGCCACTTCCCGGCCGTCACTCACGTCCACCGCCCCCGTCGGCGCCAGTGAGGCAACGTTCAACGTTCGACGTCCAGGTTGTTCCAGGAGCACCACGAAGGAGGTGTTCTCCCGTAGCATGTCCTCATCAAGCGTGATTGTGCCCTCCACCGCTTCAACCGTGACATGCTCGTACGCCACGGCGGGGTGAATCTTTCCAGACGATTGGTGGGGTGTTGGAGCGAGCATCCACACGGAGACCGTTCCTAGCACCGAGGTGTCCCACGACAGCGTGGAATTCTCCACCTGAAGGGATTGCAACCCCGACCATGCGGGCGTAGAGTTTTCCATCACGCTGTTCACATCCAAGGCTTGGCGACTTCCCGTGAGCAAGTGCTCTCCGTCGACGACGATGGAGGGATAGAAGAGGAGCCTGAATTCATGGTCGTACTTGAGCTTTGAAGCAGCCAAAAAGGTGGCGTCTTGGGAGGAGGGGTGGTGCTGAAGGACAATCGCCTCTTCACTGCTGAGGTTGCTCAGTTGGTCACCAACCTGCACGCACGGTTCACACCAATCGGCGCTGAAATACTCCACGATGTGCGGGGGTTTTGTTGGTTCACAGGAGGCATTTTGCAGGCACTCCAGCGAGAACACTCGGGCATCAAGCAGTTGTCCTTCGTCGGTGCTCGTGTCTGTTTGTGCACCCGTTGCAACGCCCACGGTGAGCAGCAGGAAGGCCACCACCAAGACCGACCGTGGTTGAAAGGCCATGCACAGGGGGGGAGGCATTTGTTCAAAAGGGGTCTGCTCCCACGGTCCACCATGGAACCCTCGTGGTGGCGCCGTCCATCCACTCTTCCGTTGATGCTGGCCGTGTTGGCGCTGCTCATCGTGATCGTGGGAGGTTCCATTCGTATCAACGATGCAGGCGAGTCGTGTCCCGAATGGCCAACCTGCTTCGGGACGTGGCATTTTGCCGTTTCAGAAGCCGAACAGGGTGCTTACTGGGATGCCAATCCAGACCAAATTGATTCAAGGGGAGAAGACCATCGATACACCGTGTTCCAAATCTTCGTTGAGTGGTTCCACCGCATGCTGGTTGGCCTCATCGCTCTCCCGATCGTCCTGAACGTGCTGGCAACCAGAAAACGACGGGATGAGTACGGACCATCGGTGGAAAAAGCAGCACAGTTTTCCGCCTTGTTGTTGGTTGTCCAGGCCACTGCAGGCTACATCACGGTTCGATACGACAATGCGGATTGGACCGTTGCGCTTCACCTCTCCCTGGCCTGTATCTTCATCGCTGGCTTGATGTGGCAGTACATGGCGATGCGAATCTCCGAGGGAGCATCGTGGACCTTCCTTCAGGCTCCCTCAACCTTTGTCGAGGCTCACTCCAAACGTATTCATTCCATGACCGCTGCAGTCGGCCTTTTGTTGGTGTTGGGCGCATGGGTCTCTTCATCCGCAGGCGGTCAGTACAACCAGAGTTGCTCGGTCGGATTTCCCGACGGATGGCCAAAATGCCAAGGGTCAATTCTCCCGTCCCTCGACGGCCCCGGCATTTTCATTCAGATGATTCACCGCTTCGGAGCCTTGCTTGTTGGTCTGGTTCTTGTGCTTGGGGTGAGCAACCTTCGCATGTCAGCCCAGCAGACCCCTGGCAGCGCAGAACTCGTTCGCTTCGCCGAAATCACAACGGGGATATGGATGCTCAACGTGATGGTGGGCGGCTCTTACATCGTCTTTGCAAAGGTAGGGGATTTCCCAGAGTGGCTTTCACTGCTCCATCTGGTGGTTGGCGTTGGAGCGTTTCTCTCCGCCGTTGTCCTGATGTTTTCCATGCGATTTAGTCGCTCAAGAGGCCCTCCTGTTGTCGCTGCGGGTGAAGCCGAATGAACACGGCCGAATCCGCTGAACCAATCCCTCACCCCGGGATGTTCAAGGTGATGACGCAACTCATGAAATTGCGCGTCATCGTGTTGCTTCAAATCACGGCGATTTGCGCCATTCTTGTTCACGACACGTTCGCACGCTACGGCGTGATGGACCTTGAGCGCACCTGGGCTGACACGCTCACGGTTGTTCTCATCACGGTTGTTGGCGGGACGCTTTCTGCAGGCGGCTCCAACGCCATCAACATGTGGTACGACGCTGACATTGACCCTCACATGCGGCGCACCATGAACCGCCCTGTCCCTCAAGGTCATGCTTCACCTCGATTCGCTCTTGTCTTCGGTTCCATCATCGCCGTCCTGGGCTCCTCAGTCTTTCTGTTGGTCAGCGTCAAGGCCGCCTTTTGGTCGGCCTTCTCGGTGCTCTTTTACGTGCTTGTCTATTCCATGTGGCTGAAACGCCGCACACCCCAAAACATCGTCATTGGGGGCATCGCCGGCTCAACGCCTCCGCTCATCGGATGGGCCGCTGCTGCTGGCGATTCCATCGCCAGTGCCAACGTCCTCGATTTGGGTTCACCCGTGCCTTGGATGTTGTTTTTCCTGATTTTTCTATGGACGCCACCGCATTTTTGGGCCTTGGCACTCTATCGGTCAGGCGAATACGGGAAGGTCAACATTCCAATGATGAACGAAGTGAAGGGCGCAGAGCATACCTTGTTCCAGTCAAAGGTCTATTGCGTTCTTCTCTTTCTCTTGGGCTCCGTCCCGTGTTTTTGGCCGGAATCTGGCCTTCCACTCTTGTGGGCGTTCGTTTCAGGTGGACTGACCTTGTGGTACGCTGCATCTGTTTGGGCCATCGATCCCAACGAACCCTTCGATGAAAACGGGCGCATGCCAAAAGCAGCGAAGTCGTTCTTCAGGAGCTTGTTCTATCTTGGCTGGATGTTCCTTTCCTTGGTTGTGATTTCGTTCATTCCGCCTTCGGTGCTTGGTTTCTTGGGCCCGCTGTGAACCGAGCCTCGTCCATGCAGCGTGCGAACCCTCACCGTCATCTTCATGAGAAGGCCGAAGGTGGGCGGGATGCGAGCGGCAGTCGCATAGCCTGGCCATTGCGCTGGATTGCTAATCCAGTGGTGTCTCACCTCGGGAGTTCGAATCTCCCCTGCCGCGCCATCACTCAAAGAATTCGTCGAATTCGTTCATTGCGGCTGCGCTGTTGCGCTTTCTCGCCTCGAGAACACGCTTGAGGCGTTTACGCTGTTTGAGCAACAACGGCAACAACAGGAAGTTGAGAACGATGGTGACCAGAAGAGCGATTCCAGCCGTTTGGAATTCAGAAACTCCCATGGCGTCGTTCAACTTCTGCAACCAAGGGATGCCGAGAGGCGGTTCGGGTGGTTCGGGCTCGGGTGGGATGAGGTGTTGATTGTAGGTCCACCAGTCGTCCTCGATGTGAACCCGTTCGATGTTGTCGGACGGGTAGTTGGCCGACATCAGTTCGTTGCCAACGCTGTCGATGGGTGCAAAGATGTAGTAGTAGGTGCGATAGGGCTGTATTCCATTTCGGTCAAGGCCGGATTCAACCAGCGTTCCCGTTTCACCGGGTATGCCTGTCAACCCAGAGACCATGGGCTCAACGAACCTCAGATTTACGTCGCTGGGTCGGGTTTCGATGCGATAGATGTTCCATGAGACATTGCCCTGTGGCTCATGCGCCGGCCACGTCCACGACAACTCAACGGTGTAGCACACCGACCAGTCCTGCCGTTCTTCGTAGCATTCGGTGCTGTTGGTGAAGGCCCAAGTGTGCGTGAGGCCATCGAGGGTCGTTGAAGGAGGAATTGCATCGCCGCAGAGCTGACCTGCAGCACCGTTGACTCGGGTGATGTTGGCCATCTCAAGGTTCGGATTGCCCTCACGGTCAATCGGTATGATGGCGTACGATGCACAAATGCCGGTCTCAAGGTGGTCGGGGTCGAGCCAGGAATCCTCGGTCAACGGCAAGGTATCGACCAGGGAATCGAAGGTCAATTCCTCCCAAATGTTGGTGTTGATGCCTCCTGCGGTTTCTGGGAAGACGGTCGTTCCCGTGATTCCCTGAATTTTGTAGACGTTCCAACCTCCGACGTAGGGGTTGGTGATGTCGCCCGCCGAGGTCCAATCCAACTGGATTTGACCGGCTGTCAGTTGGGTCCACTCTACGTTCTCAGCGGAGACGTTGGTCAGGGGAAGGACGCCAATGAGCAGGATGACGCCATCTTTGGTCATCGAAATGTCCACTTCTTCGGAGTCCGGTCCGAAGGTGTAGGTGTCAACGCCGTCAAGGAATTCCCAGGCCACGCTGTCCGGCGACGAAAGATAACGGATGTCGACGGTGGTGAGGTCAATGTTCTCGGGCAAGATGGCGGTGAGGTTCAGGTTGAGATCGACGCTTCGTAGGCCTTCATCCTGTTCGGATAAGGATTGAACGTCCACAGAGATGAGCATCAGCGGTGAATCTCCCCCTCCGATACCGTAATTTTTGCCAAGATGCGGGAGGAGGATCTCGTGCTCAAACGTGGCATCTTGTTCGGTGATGGCCGTTCCCGTAAAGTACGGTTCAACGCTGAGGTCAATGGAATTGAGCACGTCAAATTCCACGTAGGCGTATTCGGTCTCGCCCCACGGGTCGGTCACTTGCAGGGTGAGGTTGTGATGGCCAAGACCAAAGGCTTCACCGGTTCGATTGAGCACCTGTCCGTGCCCCCACACATAGAAGCCTTCTCGCCAGGTGTAGTTGAGGGGTTGAGAGGCGATTGGATTGAACCGGCCGACGAGCTCAACATCGTCGGTGGTGAGGAAGACGTTGTTTTCTCGATTGGTTTGAACGGACGGGTTGATGGCTCCGACTTGGACATCGGCGTTGAGAGAGTAGAGGTTGTCGCCCATTCGTACGTCTTCACCGTTCTGGTAAATGGTCGGCAGTTGTACACGAATCAGGCGGTTGTTCCCTGTGGTGGTCAAGTTGAAGGTGCACGTGGCGGTATCGCCTGGATGCATCACGGGAATTTCACAGATGTCTTCGACTTCGAGTTCGTATTGGGTGTTGTAGACGCTGTAGGAGACCGTGATGTTTTCGACCGACATGTTCCCAAGGTTTTCGAAGGTTGAAACGACGCGGTCAATGCCGTAGTAAAACTCGGATGATTGAGCGTTATGGCTTGGATACACGTCCGTCACCTTGAGGTCAATACTATCGTCAAGAACGATTTCAAAACTGGCCAGATTGTTGGAGGGGTTGAGGTCGCCGTACGGATTGCCCGTGCTGCCAAAGAGTCCAAACTTCAGCAGGTATCGGCCCTCCTCGCCGTAGCTGAATGCGGGCAAGTTCATGTTGTAAGGGTCGTATCCACCCCAAGCAGGTAGGGTTTCAACGGTCTTGTAGGCTTCCTTGAGCATCATGGTTTCGTTGATGTCCCACAGTTGCCAGCCGAATTCTCCGGAAAAGGTGCACACGCCGCAGAGGGTGGATTGGCCTTTGGCCTTGAACACATAATCCGTCCCTGTGTTCAACACCTCATCATCTCCGTAAACGGCGAGATTCGGTAGGTGTTCAATCGGGTTGTGTCCCGTATCGGCGATGACGTCGACGAAATCGTTGGTCAAGTTGATGGTGAAACTCATCTCATCATCGGATGCGAGTTGGTCGTTTTGGCTGAAGGCATAAACGATGGTGAACACGCCTTCGGCATTTCCTCCCGGTATCCAAAGGTCCGATGATGTCACGGTTTCGGTGCTCTGGCCCTCGATGTTGCCGATGTTGAATTGACCGGTTTCATCGTAGACCGACTTGCAAAGTGATACGGAAATTTGTCCGTCACAGGCAAACCAGGTGAGGGTTCGTGCGGCCCCTGAAGGACTGGCAAAGAAATTGGTGACCTCAGCCTCAAACGAAACGGTGTCAAAGGAGGAATACCACGCATCCGGTACCGGCGAGGTGCTGCCGGTGATGCCAAGAGAGCCTGTGGTTGAGGCACTGGATGCGGGCACCGTCACAAGCAGGCCCAGCGTTGAGAGGAGGAGCATCAGCACGAATCCGACGCTGGCTCGTTGGTTTGGATTCTCACGTGGCTTACGCTCGCTCATCGTAACTTCCTCGCATGCGTAATTCAAAGACTCATCGCTTGATATGTACAAAATACGCTTGTTTGCACCGGGCAGAACAAAATGCATTGGCCACAGAGTTGCGGCGGTGTTCCCTGCGAAAGGCGGCAACCTCATGAATTGTGGAGCCGTGGTCGGTCCATGCGCAGAACGTCCCTTCGTCGTGAACGGGATGAAGGTGCGTTAACGGCCGTGATTGAGTTTCTCTCCGCCTTCACGCTCTTTTTGATGATCCTCACGGCTTTTCTCTCGCTCGCCCAACTCCAAATGGGTTCCAACGACCCCGACGTTGACCGGCTTGACCGGGCGGCCTCCTTAGGGTTGGACCGATTGACCTCTGGAGAGGGTTGGTATGTCCCTCATTCAGGCGGGTTGGATTACGGCAACGCAACGGCCGATTGGCACCTTGTCGCTGCGGAAGCCCTGCACGAGGGGCGCGTTCAACCGGGGCTGATGGCCGATTATCGATTGGACATGAACCGAATATCGGCATTGCACAACATCACCGAAGACGGAATGGCTGCGGGATTGGGTCTGGCTGAAGACATGAGTTTGCACTTGACCATCCTCGTTGCAGAAAGCACGAACGAGAGCCGCATCTCAATGAACCTCTTCGATGGCGGAACCGAGCGAGGCACGGCCCCCTCGTCTTCAACCGCCTATCGTTCATTCCAGCAGGACGGAGAGTTGATCCGGGTGATCTTGGAGGTTCACGATGGTGGGCGGAAGAACAACGTCCTCCACATCACCGAAGTGATGGCCAGGCCATCGTCTGGGGGCCCAGAATGGATTGAAGTTCAGAATCCCAACGACTTCGCCATTGCGCTGAAAGGCTGGTCGTTGAACCACACCTCGGGTTCGGCCTCGAGTAACCTTCTCCTCCAGTCGGGCGTTCTCTCCGGCCAGTCTCTCTCTCTGTTCACCGGGGACGTTTCGTCGCAATCGGTCGGCAATGCCACGCACCTCATCGACCTGGGTTCGCTCGGGTTCTTGGGCGTCGGGCAGCTTGATGGGCTTGCAAACGGCCAGGGGAAACTCAGCCTTCGTTACACCCAACTCGATGAAATCACGCCCGCCGACGTGGTGCGCGTGGAATGGGGCGGAAACACCCAACTGTTCATGGTTACAGGTCAATCACTGGTGTGGGACGGTGCCGACCGATTTTCGACGAGTTCGTGGAGCCTTGAGGACACGCCTACACCCGGCGAATCGGGTGCTTGAATCCAGCGAGAACGGTCGCGTCTCGTCCGCACACTTCATCAACCCAAGCCTGTTCCTTCTGCTTGGTCCCCATGCAACCGACGAGCGTTTACACCCGAGACCGATGCGTGACGGGCATCCACGGACTGGATGAAATTCTTCGTGGTGGCATTCCTTACGGCTCAACGGTGCTCGCAGCAGGCACATGCGGTTCAGGCAAGACGACGCTGGGCATGGAGTTCCTCGTTCGTGGTGCGCTTGCAGGCGAAGCCTGTGCCCACTTTACGGCCACCGAACCGTCGGTAAAATTGCTCGAGAACATTCGCCAATACGCCTTTTTTGACATGAACATGGTGGATTCGGGGCTCATCAACGTCTTTGACATGGACGTCCTTTACTCTTGGTTGGGTTTGGAGAAAGCATCTTTCGATTTGGATGACGTCCACGCTCTCATCAAGTCCATCGTTGACATCGTGAACACCATCGGCGTGACGCGTCTGGTTATTGACTCCGTAACCACACTGTGTTACAAAATCAAGTCGGAACAACTGATTCGGGATTTCCTGTTCACCTTGGGCAAGAAATTGGCTACGCTCGGCTGCACCACCATCCTCATTTCAGAGATCACCTCGGCCACAGAAAATGCTCACTGGTCGTCCTTTGGTGTTGAAGAAGCCATCGCCGATGGCATCATTGTCATGGGTGATTCTGAGCGCATGGGCCACCTGCTCAGGTTTCTCCAAGTCGTGAAAATGAGAGGAACTGCGCACAGCAGAGCAAAACACGCCATTGAACTCACGCCTTTGGGCGTGATGTTGATTCCGATGCTGAAATGGGGTGCCTCAGCCGATAACACCTCGAGATGGGGGGCCTAAGGATGTTCGAACTCGACCAGCGCATCGCTGAACAACTCACCCAGGTTTCACTCGGAAGCTCGGTTCAGGTTCGCATGAGTGCAAGCAATTCCTTTGCCATCACAGCGAGCACGATGATTCCACTGATGCAGATGTTTGAGATGGGCGGCGTCTACATTTCTGCCAGTCGAGGCGCCGTTGAAATCATCCAAGCATTCGAAGCCATCGGCGTTGATGTTTCAGGCATCCACTTCCTCGATTTGGTGTCGTCAGGCGTTCTTGGTGGCACCGACGTGCCGTATTCCAACATCACCTTTGTCGACAGCCCCATCATGCTGGAGAGCATTCTTCTACGCACGCTCTACACGCTGCGAACCGTGACCAACCAGCGAAACTTCGTCTTCTTGGACAGCGTGAATGCGCTGGCCATCTACAACGATGAGCGCATGCTGGCCGAGTATCTCCACACCTTCATCAACACCTTCCGTCAGCGGGAGGTGCTTTCCGTCATCCTCAACGTCCCCGATCAGACACCTCCCCTCGTGCTTGCGAACCTCGACACGTACTGCACCGATTTAGTTGACCGTGGACAGGTGGTCCTTCTCTGAGGTGAATCAAGATGGCTCGAAAGGTAACCTTTGACCCAGAGGATGAGGAGTTCTTCGGCTCCGTTGGCTCCTTCGGCGTACCGAAGTTTGACAACGAAATGCGAGGTGGTGTACCTCGTGGCTTCACCATGATCGCCTTCACCGAAACAGGTTCGGGAAGCGAGTTGTTTGCCAAGCAGTTTACTTCGCCTGCTGAAGAGCCCGAAAACACGCTCTACATCGCCACAGACGAAGGGCAACAGGAGATCATCCGCATTTTCAAGAAATACGATTGGCCGCTTGACATCAACGTCCGAACCATCGGTGAGGAGTACAATGCAAACGTTCTGGAGCGAGAACTTCTCGCCAGCCGCTATCGATTGGAAGGCTTTGAACTCGCCGACATTCAACGCCTGGCACAAACGCGGTTCGTTGATGACAGCAGCCAAGATTACCTGACCGAAGTCACCAACGAAATCATGGGATTGGGTCCGTATTTCCGTGCGGTTTTGGACAATTTGGATTTCTTCCTTCAGCGTGAAGACCCCGCCAGGGTCGTCTCGATGGTTCGCATGCTCCAAGCCCATGCACAAATGGTGCGAGGCTTGTTGATGATCTCCGTCTCTACCGACGGGTTGGATCCTTCTGTGAAGCAGGAGTTGTCATCCATCGCCGACATGGTGCTTTCGTTCAAGGTCCGAACCATCGGTACTGATTTTGAGAACTCGATGATCGTCTCAAAATTCCGAAATGCACCGGAGAACCTCAAGATTCTCGTTTTCCGAGTGACGCCCGAAGAGGGAATTACGCCAGAAACCGTGGAACGTATCGCTTGATGGCCGCTCTGGGCCAAACGACATGTCCAAAACGGTCGGGGGTGCGCCTTTGCCTATGGGGGAGCGAGATGCGACGGGTGGTTTTGACCCGTCCGGCATTGATGCCGAGGCTTGGGAGGAGTTGGAAGGCCAACTCGAAGCCACCATCCCAAACTACGACCGGGTCAACACGTGGATGACCTTTGGCCAAGACAAGCGTTGGAGGCGCAACGTACGCAATCATGCCTCACCCGGGATGAAGGTCTTGGAGGTTGGATGTGGCCCTGGTTCCTTTGCGGAAGATTTGGTGGGCATGGATCTCACCTGCCTCGACCCGTCTCCAGAAATGCTCGCCACCGCTCAACCTCGGGTCGATGCCGCACGGGCCTCACGAGGTGAGGGGCCAGCAGCTTACGTGCAGGCCATTGCGGAAGACATCCCGTTGCCCAGTGAAACCTTTGACATGGTCTTCTGTTTGTTTTCATTTCGGGATTTCAAAGACAAGGCACAGGGGTTGAAGGAAATTTTCCGTGTCCTCAAACCTGGGGGGAGATTGGTGATTTGCGACGCTGGAAAAGCCAACAAAGTGCACGGGTTCTTCGGTTATCTTTGGATGAACAGCGTGGTCCAAGTCATGGCGAGGATCATCACCAAAGAAAAAAACCATCCATGGAAAGGCCTCGCTCGAAGTTACACACACTACGGCACCAACGGCTACTATCGGAAGATGATGAAGGATGTCGGATTCCAAAACGTTCAGGGGCGACTTCTCTACCCGTTCGGGATGGCCAGCCGTTTCCGAGGGACGAAGCCCAAAAATTGAGGCCAGCAACCCACCCCGTTAGACTCTTAAACCCTCTTTCGCTCCGAAATTTAACTGGTGTTTTCTATGGGTATGTCCGAGGTCCTCCGAAGCATCAAAACCGCCGAGCAAGACGCCGAAAAGCGCCTTGCGGATGCACAGGAAGAAGCGGCGAAAATCGTTTCCGATGCCCGGCGCAAATCTTCTGAAACGGTTCAGAATGCGGCCGACGAAACCGTGGCCATGACGCAGAAAATTCTTGATGACGCCCGAAGCAAAGCTCAGGGCGAAGCCGACCAGGTAAAGGCAGCTGGCGCCAAAGAAGTTGCAAACATTGAATCAAGTTCTTCGAGCAACCAAGACACAGCCGTTCAGATGGTTGTCGATGCGCTCTCTTCGCAATGAGGTGGTCCAATGTTTGACACCGTCGCCATGTCTCGTCTTACGGTCGCAGCACCGGTTGGACGCATGGTCGATGTGTTGCGAACCTGCACGGAACTCGGCTGCGTCCACGTCGAATCCTACACCAATTTCGAGGAAGGCGTGAAGGTCGGCCAGGCGAGTTCCTCAGAGGAAGCCAACGCCGTGAGCTCCCTTTTGACCAAGGTGCGTGCCGCGATCTCGGCGTTCAAACCCGTGAACGCTGACGGCCCCGTGCCGCTCCGCCGAGTCAAGGAATTGATGGAAGGTTCTTTTGCCGACGAACTGCAAAAAGGGCTTGACCTCCTTGATACCCATCGTGATTCTGAGTCTGAACTCGAGGTCCTTGACGAACAAATCCACCTCCTACGTCGCTTGGCTCCGCTGAACATGGACCTTGACCTTCTCGTTGGTTCTGACCGTGTTGAAGTCTATGTTGCCGAGACCAAAAAGGCCAGCAAGGCACGCTCCGTGTTTGGCCCTCTTGCCCAACAGGTCGAATTGGCCTCTGCGCCCGGCATCATCGCCGTTGCTTGCCTGCCCTCAGAGAGCGCGGAAGTCCAGATGGCCATCGGCGAACTCGGCGGTAAACCCGTGCAAATTCCAAACATGAACGGAACACCCGACGAGGCCCTCAAGCACCTCCTGGCCAAGCGAAGCGAGGTCGAAGGGACGATGTATTCGGCCTCCGAGGAAGCTCAACGTTGGGCCCGAAACAACGGGAGAAACATTCTCGCCATCCACGAATATCTGACCAAGGAAGACGAGATCCACACCGCACCAACCCAACTTGCAGTGTCCGGTCAGGCCTTTGCGCTTGATGCATGGGTGCCCACCTCGAAAACAGATGCCGTCAAGGCTGCACTCAAAGACATGGCCTCTCACGTTGAGGTTGAAGCCTTCGTCAACGACCACCATCACGACGACCATGATGATCACCACCACGAGCCAACCCCTCCCGTTGCCTTGGAAAACGATGCGGTTTCACGTCCGTTTGAACTCATGGTGGGCTTGGTTGGACGACCGACGTACGGAACCTTTGACCCCACGTTCTTCCTCATGCTCACGTTCCCGATGATTTACGGACTCATCCTCGGTGACTTCGGATACGGCTTCATCATCTTCCTCCTCGGGCTTTGGCTTGGAACGAAATCCTTCGCCGCCGACCCCGTTGCCAAAAACGGCATCACCATCCTCAAGTGGATGGGTGTCTGGTGCATGATTTGGGGCTTTTTGTTCGCAGAAGGTTTCGGCTTTGTTTGGGACGATACGGGCCAAATGGGCGACGCCTCACCGCTGGCCGGTATCTACGCTTGGACCTACGACAACATCACCTTCCCGGCCTTTGTAACCGATACGCTCAACATGAGCTACACCCACATTCCCTTCCACCGGGCCACCTCCTCACTCAGCGAATACGTCTTGCTCTCCGTTTACCTCGGCGTTGCCCACTTGATGTTCGGGTTCATTCTCGGCTTCATCAACGTCGCCCGGGCTCATGGTCTTCTCGCAGCCTTCTTCGAAAAAGGAAGCTGGATCATCATTCTCGCTGCGGGAACGCTTCACATCTATGGATTCCTGACCACCGACCAGGGCGTCTTCGATGCAACTCCCTACGCCATTGCCACGCTCGCCGGCGTGGGTTGCCTCATCATCGGCCTGGCCGTCTTTGAGAAGTTTGGATGGGCTGGCGGCTTTATCATGGGCCCCATCGAAACCTTTGGCCTGCTTGCCAACACGCTGTCCTACCTTCGTGTTATGGGCGTCGGCGTGGCCGGCGTGAAAATTGCCGAAGTCTCCATCACGATGGGATGGGACCTGATGTGGTCGGGTGGAGGCGTGGTCTCCATCGTTCTCGGCCTTGTCCTCTTCATCTTCATCCAAGCCTTTGCACTCGCTCTCGGGTTGCTCTCACCGAGCATCCACGCTGCCCGTCTCCACTTCGTGGAATGGATGGGCAAGTTCTACGACGGCTCCGGTCGGGTTTTTACCCCGATTGGCGGTCGCACCCTCCATACGGAGGGGCAATCATAGTCCCATGGACAACAAACTGGAGGTAGAAAAATGAACAAGAATACCCTGAAAATGAGCCTACGCACACTGATCGTTCTGGCAACGCTCGCCTTGGTCGCCCAAGGTGTTGCTGCTGCAGAAGATGCAACAACCGATTCGGGTGCAACTGACGGAATGACCGGCGACGTTGGTGTCGGACTTGCCCTTGGCCTTGCTGCCATCGGTGCAGGTTTCTCCCAAGCCGCCATCGGCAGCGCTGCTGTCGGCATGCTCGCCGAAGACGGCAGCAAGTTCGGTGTCGCTTTGATCTTCACCGCTCTCCCAGAATCCATTGTGATTCTCGGTGCCCTTCCGCTCTTCCTCAACTGAGGACGACGGTCGACCGTTGGGCTTTGCCCAAATTTGAACGACGAACAATGGAGACGATACGATGACCCTAGAAACACTTGCCAACGACATCGCTGCAGCTGCTGAAAGCGACGCAAAAGCGCTGATTGCGGAGGCCAAAGCCGAAGCAAAGCAATTGCTCGCAGACGCCGAAGCAAAAGCAACAACCTTGCGTGAAGAAGCGCAGCAGCGTGCAGACAAAGAAGCCGAGCAAATCGCCCGAGAAACGGTAGCGAGTGCTCGTCAATCCAATCAAAAGGACGTTCTGATTGCCCGGCGCAAGGTGCTCGACGCCACGCTCGAAGCGGCCCGAACACACATTGCTGACCCTGGCATGAAAGGACGAGCAGCGCTTCTGAAATCCCTGCTCACCGGTTCGAAGAAACTGGCGAAGGGCAAGTACGTGATCCGTCCGGTAGAAATCGACCGCGCCGCCATCTCGAAAGAGGCAGGCGATCGCAAGGTCGGTGAAAGCGTGGACGGCCTCGGAGGCTTCGTTTTGGAAGCCGAAGACGGTTCTGTCTCCTTCGACATGCGATTTGACAACATGCTCGAGCGTGCTTGGTCCAGCCAACTCGCTGCTGTGAACGAAACACTGTTTGGATGAAGAAGGTGAGAAGATGATGCTCGGAAACACCCCTTATGTCGTCTCACGTGCCAAGGCACGACGGCAAAAGCTGGCAGACCGAGCCCGCCTTCGACAACTCATCAACCAATCCGTGGACCAGTTGACCGTGGCTGTTGGTGACATTGGCTACCGAACCGAAATCGACCTCTACGCAGGAAAACTCTCAGGAGGCGACCTGGTTGAGGCGGCGCTGACGCACAACCTTGAGGGTGAACTCACGGAAATGGTCAACATGGCCAACAAAACGATTCGCCCGCTGATTGAGATTTACACGTCCCGATTTGAGTATCAAAATGCCAAAGCGGTGTTCCGTGCCATTCACAACGAAGTCTCCGTCGAAGAGGTTGGAAACAGCATCCTTCCGGAAATCAACGACGTCAATACGCCCTGGCTCAAAGTGGTCGAGAGTTGTGATGACATGAAATCGGCTGCAGCGCTGATGCGAAGAAAGTCCTTTGGCTCAGCGCTCGCAAAGGTTCCCGAAAACGGTTCCTTGGCCGATTACGAAGATGCACTTGACCGCCATTACTACGCAGCATCGCAGCGTGCGCTTCTTCTTTCGAAGGGAGCGCCTGCACGGTTCCTGTCTCGATTGTTTGCTGCCGAAATTGACCACAAGAACATCGTTAACATCCTCGAAGCCAGCGCCGTGGGCATCTCCAACGAGCAACTCGTCACCTTGTTGATTCCCGGTGGGCGCCTGGTTCCAAAGCGAGCCTTCTCGGCCATTGCCGCAGGCGGTAAAGATGCGATGCTCGATTTGCTACGTTCCGGCGACCGCTTTGACAATGCAGCGTTTGAAGCGGTGCTCGAAGAAGCCGAAACCACACGCAGTCTTGATGCGGTCGTCACCTGGATGAAAGCAAGGGAATACGCCATGATGCAACGGATGAGCTACCTCCATCCCGTATCAGCGCTCCCCATCATTCACTACATCGCCATGAAGGTCCAGGAAGTTTCTGATTTGCGACTGATCGTCCGAGGACGCCTTGCAGGCCTGTCCGCTGAAGTGCTTGAGGCGCACGTTCTCTGAGGTGTAATCATGGATATCGCAGTCGTTGGTTCACCCGCCTTTACCCTTGGCTTCCAGCTTGCTGGACTGTCCAATCTTCACAATCCAGACAGCGATGACGAATTGCATTCCACGCTTCGTTCGCTACTCAACAACAAGTCCGTTGGTATCATGGTGGTCGACTCCGCCGTGATGGCCACGCTACCCGACCGGTTGAAAGACCAGCTGTCGGCGTCCGTCTCCCCAACCGTGCTCGGCATCGGTACGGAGGAAGACACCACCTTACGAGACACCATTCGCAAGGCCATAGGAGTCGATTTGTGGAAGTGATGTTCCAACCAAAAACAGGAGGAAAAAAGAATGAGCAATGAAGGAGTGATTTACCGAATTTCGGGACCTGTCGTAACCGCCACGGGCATGAACGCTGCAATGTATGACGTTGTGCGTGTTGGCCATGAAGGTTTGATGGGTGAAGTGATTGAACTGCACGGCGACAAGGCCGTTATCCAGGTGTACGAAGACACCTCGGGTAT
>JAYNUQ010000012.1:0-49869 GCA_038116375.1 Candidatus Poseidoniales archaeon
GGAGATGTTGTCCGTCAGGTCGGGCACGAGGAGCATGGTGACGAGCAGCGCAATCATGCCGGTCTGGGCGATGAGGATCCACGGTCGCCGACGACCCAGTTCAGGCATCTGGAACCGGTCGATGATGGGGCCCCACAGGAATTTGAACGACCACGGCAGCGTGCCGAGCGTCAGCAAGTAGGCAAGGTCGCCAGCGTCAGCCCCTTCTGCAGCGAGGAAGGTCACCATCGTGACCGTGATGAAACCCCACGGAACACCTTGAGCCACATAGAGCGCCGAGAGGGTGATGACACGGGCCCGATAACTGTCCACGAGCGTCTCGCCATCGGAGGTGGATTCGCCTTCAACGACTTCGGTTTCCGGCTCTCCGAAGTCCAGGTCAAGGTGGAAGCGGTCTCGCTGTTTGGTTGACACGTACCCAATCAATCCAATCACCGGGAAGATCCAGGCGGCGAACAGGAACAAGGGCAAGGAACCGTCCCCCACTGCGAGGCCCGATGCCTCCTCGCCGTCCTCGTTGAGAACGGTGAAATCGAGGACGAGAAGACTGACCACGCTGGCGACCTCTTCACCGTCGTCGTTATGCGAACAAAGAGCGCCGTTGAAGGCTTCAGCATCCACGGTTACGGCGAGGTTGTAGGTGCCAAGTGCCTCCTGTCCAAAGGCCAATTGCGACTCGATTTCACTCTTCGTTAGCCCTTCAACAACACCGGACAGGAGGGAAGCGTTGTGCCAGGTCAGGTTGACGTCGTGGGCGCCCGGGTTTTGTCCTGATTCCGAGAGATTCCATTCACCTTTGGTGGTGGCACCCGTGATGGTGTCGGGTGCATTGGCTTCCCCGCCCGTACACAGAGGGCCTCCTGAGGTTTCGTCTTCACCGTAGGTGAGTGAAAGAAGCACACCGACGACGTTGCCACCGGCCGCCTCAATCGCGTCGTTGACATTGGAAGATTCAACGCTCCAGTCAACGGTTTGACCGTCCTGGTAGAAGGCGGATTTTGCTTCGACTTCGATGGAGGTAAGGGTGGACTCGACGATGTAGGAACCCGTTTGCTCTTCGGAGGATGAATCCCCGCCGAGGCAACCCGCCAGCGGCATCAAGGCGACCAGAAGAACCAGAAGGTGGACAGGTCGCACAGCCCGAGGGCGGTCGTCGTGACCTTCAAGATTGTTCACGCTTGTACGACGCTGAAAATTCAATCCCAGATGCCCATGTCCATTCGGGCATCTTCGCTGGCGTGGACCTTCGGGTCCCAGCGGGGTGTCCAGACGAGGTTGATGTGGACGGAGGCCAAGCCGTCGGTCTGGAGCGCAGCACGGTGAGCCGCCGCCATGATCTCAGGAGCGGCGGGGCAACCCGGCGAGGTGAGCGTCAAGTCGACCTCGGCATGGAGACCCTCGTCCTTCTCCTCGAATCGGACATCGTACACCAAACCAAGTTCAACGATGGAGAGTTCCAACTCGGGGTCTTCCACATCGTCCAACTTGTCCATCACGGCTTCCTTGGTTGTCATTTGCTTCACTCCACACCGTTACGAATCTCGTTCATCACCTTGTCGTACATGTTTCGAAAACCGTTGGAACGGCTCGGTGTCAAGGTGTTGGTCAGCCCCATTTCTTGGGCAAAGTCTACGGGGATCAGTACGGCTTGTGCGGGCGTTAACCCCTCGATGGCGATGCTCAACACGCCCATCAAACCCTGAACCAACTTGGCGTCGGCCGCTCCAAAGAAATGGACCAGACCGTCGTCGATGGAAACACGGACGTGGGCCTCGGATTGACATCCCCGCACACGGGTTTCCTCGGACCACTGGCTGGCGGGCAATTCCACAATTTCATCGGCCAACTCAAAGAGCATCTCAAGACGTTCGCGTTTGTCCTCAACTTCCTGGAACTCATCAACCAGTTCCTGCAGGGCCTCGGGATAGAACGTCATGCAAACTTCTCCGTGATTTCCCTGAGTTCTTGCACCAACCCCTCTGCTTCTTCACGGGTGTTGTAGACGTAGAAGGAGGCACGGACGGTTCCGGTGATGCCCAAACGGTTCAGAAGCGGCTGCGCACAGTGGTGGCCGGTTCGAACCGCAAAGCCACGGGAATCAAGGAGGTGCGCCATGTCTTCGCTGTTGATGGTCGGATGGAGGAAGGAGACCACGGCAGCGTCGTGCTCCTCATGGCGACCGTACACGGTCATGCCCATGTCTCGAAGTTCCCCTGCAACCCACGAGGCGATGTCGACCAAACGGGCGTGCTCGGCGTCCAAATCAAAGGAATCCATCCAATCCAGCGCCGCCGACCATCCGATGGCTTCTGCAATGCGAGGTGTGCCCGCTTCGAACTTGTGTTCGTTGGTTTGGTAGGTGGAACCCTCGGTGGTGACGGTTTCAATCATGTCGCCTCCGCCCATGAAGGGCTGCATCTCCTCAAAGGTCTCGGGCTGAACAAGCAAGGCCCCGATACCCGTAGGACCGCACATTTTGTGGGCAGAAAAGGCCATGAAATCAGCGCCGAACTTGGTGAAATCAACCGTTGAATGCGGCACACCTTGAGCCGCATCGATGAGGACTTTTGCTCCAGCAGCGTGAGAGGCGGTGATGATTTCCTCCAGTGGATTGCGGACGCCCAACACGTTGGAGGTGTGGACCACACAGACGAGAGCTGCGCCCTCGAGGGCATGATGGAACGCCTCCATGTCGAGCGTGAAGTGTTGGGTGACGGGCACATAACGCAACTCAACACCCCGTTCCTCAGCGAGCATCTGCCACGGCACGATGTCGGAGTGGTGCTCCATCTCCGTCAGAACGATGGCGTCGCCCTTGACGAGGTTGGCCCGACCCCAAGCATGAGCAACGAGGTTGATGCCTTCTGTTGTGCCGCTGGTGATGATGACCTTGTCTGCGTTGAAGCGTTGCTTGAGTTTGCGTCGGCAGGATTCGTAGCCTTCGGTCGCTTCTCCGGCCAAGGTGTGGACGGCTCGGTGGACGTTGGCGTTGGATTGGGAGTAGTAATCGTTCATGGCGTCGAGGACCACCTGTGGCTTCTGGGTGGTCGCAGCGTTGTCGAGGTAGACGAGCGGGTAGCCGTTCACTTCGCGCTGTAGGATGGGGAATTGATCTCGCAGGGCCACGTGCTCACCTCTTCAATTCGCATTCAAGATGCACCGTCAATCGGGTTCGCATTTCATCAACGAGGGCTTGGTGCTCAAGGGTTGAGAAACCGTCTTGCATGAAGCCTTCAATCAGCAAGGCCACCGCTGAATCCTCGTCCAAACCTCGGCTCATCAGGTAGTGAAGTTGGTCGCGGTCAACCGGAGCGCTCGCTGCACCGTGGGCGGCGGCGACTTCGTCGGCGAGCACCTCCAATTCCGGAATCGCTTCAGCTCGGGCTTTCTCCGACAGCAGGAGGTTCTTGAACACCTGACCGGCATCGCAGTGGTTGGCGCGCTCGGCGATGGTGAGCAAGCCGGTGGCGATGGAATGGCTCTGTCCGTCGCAGGCGGCGTGAACGTTCAGGGCTGAATCGGTGTGCGGGACATCGTGGTGAATCTCGATGTGGTGGTCGACGTGGCGCTGTCCAGCACCGTGAACGGAAATCGCTTGGGTGAGGGCGGCACCGCTTCCCGTGAAACGGGTTCGAATATCGCTCTTGCAGCGGAATCCACCGATGGAGAGACCGGCAAGTTCGAGGGTTGCGTCCCGAGGAACCGTCCAATCCTCGCAGTGGAGAAGTTTGCCGTTTGCTGACAGTTCATTGACGAGGCCAAAGGCTGCACGAACGTTGCCTCCAATCTCGCCGGTGATGTGAAGCCCGGTCCAATCGGCCTCCCCGGAAAGGTGGAGCATGACGGCCACATCGTGCTTCAGGGAAAGATGCAAGTGACCAACCGCCACGTGCCCGGAGGCGATGGCTTGGATGTGGACCACGGCGTTCTCGTCGTTGGACTCAAACGTCCAGGCGGACCCGCCGAGTTCACTCAGGAACACACGGCCAATGTCGTCAGCGTTCACGATTCGAGGGGCGCCCTCAACGAGCATTCCACCTTCGAGAGCGTTGAACCGAACACCCGTAGCAGCGGGTACTTCGTTGACTTTTGACGGATGGATGCGTGCCCATGGAGTGTATCGCCACAGATGAAGAGCACGGGAGGGAACGGCCATGTCGGCATACTTCATCCGATGGAACCCTCCATTTCCAACTCGAGCAACTTGTTGAGTTCCACGGCGTATTCCATCGGGAGTTCACGGGTGAACGGTTCAAAGAACCCGTTGACGATGAGGCCCATCGCCTCTTCTTCGGAGAATCCACGGCTCATGAGGTAGAACAGTTGGTCCCCCGAAACCTTCGAGACGCTGGCTTCGTGCTCAAGGTCAGCGGTTGAATTTCCGACTTCCATCGTCGGATAGGTATCGGAGCGAGAGTCGCTGTCCAGCATGAGGGCATCGCAGACGATCTTTGAGCGGCATCCGTGGGACTTGGGCGTCACCTGAAGCATCCCTCGGTAGGAAGAGCGACCGCCGTTCTTGGAGATGGACTTTGAAAGAATGTTGGACGTGGTGTTGGGCGCGAGGTGGTGGACTTTGGCCCCGGCGTCTTGGTGTTGGCCGGCGCCGGCATAGGCGACGGAAATGACCTCGGCGTGAGCGCCCTCGCCCTTGAGGAGGACGGCGGGATACTTCATGGTCAATTTGGAACCGATGTTGCCGTCAACCCATTCAACGGTGGCGTTTTCGTGAGCCACGCCTCGCTTGGTGACCAAGTTGTACACGTTGGCTGACCAGTTTTGGATGGTGGAATATCGAATCTTCGCGCCCTTCATGGCGATGAGTTCGACCACCGCAGAGTGCAGAGAATCGGTCGAATAGGTGGGCGCCGTGCAGCCTTCAACGTAATGGATGCTGCTTCCTTCGTCTGCGATGATGAGGGTGCGCTCGAACTGACCCATGTTTTGAGCGTTGATGCGGAAGTAGGCTTGCACGGGCATCTCGACGTGCACCCCTTTTGGCACGTAGATGAACGAACCGCCCGACCAGACCGCCGTGTTGAGAGCCGAGAACTTGTTATCGCTGTACGGAATCACCGTACCGAAGTATTGTTTCACGATTTCAGGGTGCGCTTTGAGTCCGCTGTCCATGTCGAGAAAGAGCACGCCTTGAGCTTCGAGGTCTTCACGAATGGAGTGGTAAACCGCTTCGGATTCGTACTGCGCCGTAACACCGCCCAACCACTTCTGTTCTGCTTCAGGAATCCCAAGGCGGTCAAAGGTGTTCTTGATGTCGTCTGGAACGTCGTCCCAGTTTTTCTCCGTAGCGTCCGAAGAACGAAGGAAGTAGGTCACGTTGTCGAAGTCAATGTTGTTGAGTTCGCCGCAATTGCCCCAGTCGGGCATTTCCCGTTCCATGAAGTGATGGAAGGCTTTGACGCGGATGTCGGTCATCCATTCGGGCTCGTCTTTGAGGGCTGAAATGTCTCGAACCACCTGTTCGGAGAGACCCTTGTCAAAGCGAATGGTGGCGTTTTCAGGATCGTGGAAACCAAACTGGTAGTCCCCAACTGCCTCACGTGCTTCGTCGCTCATGGTCAGGCCTCCGCAGTTGATTCGAGCCACTCGTAGCCCTGTTCTTCAAGTTTGAGCGCCAGTTCAGGCCCACCCGATTCAACGATGGTACCGTCGATCATAACGTGAACGAAATGCGGCTGAACATGGTCGAGCAGGCGTTGGTAGTGTGTGATGATGAGGCATCCGGCTTCTGGAGCGACGCTGTTGATGCCCTTGGCCACGATGCGGAGGGCATCGATGTCAAGGCCGGAATCGGTTTCGTCCAAAAGAGCGAGCGTGGGCTTGAGCAAGAGCATCTGGAGGATTTCCAGTCGCTTCTTCTCTCCTCCGCTAAAACCATCGTTCACGTAACGGGAGAGAACCGACTTTTCCATTTCGAGCGCCTGCATAGCACCGTTCAGTTCCTTGCGGAATTCACGGCCTTTGAGCGGTTCGTCGCGAACCGATTGAACGGATTTCTTCAGGAAGGTGCCGACCTGAACACCGGGAATGACGGCAGGGTACTGGAAGGAGAGGAACATGCCCGCTCGGGCACGCTCGAAGACGCTCATTTCGTCGATGTTCGTGCCCATGTAGTGGATGCTTCCCTTGGTGATTTCGTAGGCTGGATGGCCCATGATCACGCTGGCCAAGGTGGATTTGCCCGCACCGTTGCGTCCCATGATGACGTGAATTTCACCTCGATTGATGGTGAGGCTCATGCCGTTGAGGATGGGCGTCTCATCGACGCTCACATGAAGGTTCTCAACCCGCAGGATTTCTTCGGCCATGGTCATCCCTGTCCTCCCCTCTCGTCTCTCCTTTATCAAGGGATGTAGTTTCCATACGACGACCAACGCCACGCTACAAAACCGTTTGTGGGCAACATGACGGCATGCGAGGGTTGAAGTTGAACAAACCGAGGCAGAAGCATGGACGACGATTTGGTGGCGAGATACGCCGCTGAAGCCAAAGCAGCGATGGAGGCAGAAGCCGCACGTCGGGTGTCCGAGACCACCGACCCCGCTGAAGAGGAGCGACTTCGCAACCTGTCGCTTTTCGAAGTTCAAGAATCGGAACACTTCGTTCCTGCCCTGCTCGCTCGCCTTGGTGCCGTACGGGCCGCCTTGGACGGCCATGGCGGGGGCATTGCCGTGTCTCAAAAAGGACTTGAGGGGAATCAACTCGACCTCGTTCTGGACTTGACGGGGGCGTGTCTCTCATGCGGTGCAGCACCTGGAACCCTTGAAGGCGTCAAAACCGACCTTGAGAAGGACAAGGAAATTGCTCGCATACGTTTCTCCTCTGCTCTTCTGGATACCTTCGATGATTTGGGTCGGGAATTCATTCTCGCCCACGGTGCGGTCGAATTCGTTGACATGAGTTCAACGGAACCGAGCGATTAAGGAGCCGAGCCTTTGAAAAAAGAGCCACGAGAGGCGCGGTCATGACCGCTTGGAAGGACGGCAGGCGAGAGGACCCTGCGCCCTGCCGAGACCAAGACCGCGGTCGCTTCGAAATCACGCAGCGAGACGGCCGAGCCCGTCTGGGGCGTCTGCATACCCAACACGGTGTGCTGGAAACACCCGCTCTTCTGCCGGTGGTGAACCCCAACATCCGGACCATCGAGCCACGTGTGATGTGGGACAAGTACGGCATTCAGGCTCTCATCACGAACTCCTACATCATGTGGAAGCACGAGGACCTTCGCACCACGGCTCAAAACGAAGGCGTTCACAAGTTGCTTGATTTCCCCGGTGTGGTCATGACGGATTCGGGCACGTTTCAGTCCTATGTTTACGGTGATGTCGAAGTAGGGGTTGAGGAAATCGTCGCCTTCCAACGCTCCATCGGCGTTGACATCGCCACGATGTTGGACGTCTTTTCTCGACCCGACATGAAAGCCACCGAGGTCGAGAACGCCGTGCGCGAGACCGATGCAAGGGCAGCGCAGAGCCTGAAGGCAGCGGAAGACACGATGCTCAACGGTCCCGTTCAGGGCGGTGTTTTCAGAGAGTTGCGTCACATCAGCGCCCAACTCATGGGGGCCCATCCCTTCGCTGTCCATCCCATCGGTGGAATCGTTCCCGTTATGGAGCAGCAACGCTACAAGGACTACGCCAAGATCATGATGGCCACCCTTCCCCTTCTCCCACCCCAGCGGCCCGTCCACATGTTTGGATGCGGCCACCCGATGCTCTTCCCCATGTCCATCGCTTTGGGGGCTGACCTGTTTGATTCGGCGGCCTACGCACTTTTTGCCCGAGACGGACGCTTGCTCACGCCGTGGGGCACCGAACGCATCGACGACCTCGTTGATTGGCCGCTCTTGATGCCGTGCGTGGCCCACCAAACACCCGCAGAGGTTCGGGCACTGAAGCCACAGCAACGAGAGGAATTGCTGGCCCATTACAACCTGGAGGTCACCCTCGCTGAACTCGCCCGTTGCAAGCAAGCGGTGCGAGAAGGGAAAATATGGCAACTCGCCGAACAGCGCAGCCATCAGCATCCAGCATTGCGGGAGGCCTTCCTCTGGTTGACCACGCCCCCGACCATGGACCGCAACGCACGACCTGACCGCTTCTACACCGACCGAGACGCCGCACGGGACCGGGACCGAGACCAGGGCATGTGGGAGGATGCTTGGGATTGGGTGGTGTGGAGTCAACAAACGCCCCGACAAGGAGGCGTCATGTGGGGCGGTGACGACACGTTCGGACGGCCTCACATCGCCAAGGCTCGCAGGGCGCTACGGATGCGCTGGCAACGTCGAGAGAACACGACCAACATCGTGGTCTTCCACGGCATTCGGGGTCCGTACCGAGAGCGCATTAACGAGGTGCTCGAATGGCTCAAAGTTCACCATCCCGGCGTCCAAGCCATGGTGCTGACGCCGGTTGGCTTGGTCCCCGCTTCCCTCGAAGACCTCAACCCCTTCGCTCATCTTGACGCTCCGTCGTGGGTGCTTCGCCACCGTCCCGAGCAGGGTTGGGTCGGCCGAGAATTGGAGCGTTTGGGCCTCCACAAGGTGCCCTTTGCCACCGTTGATATCCACGGTGACGGCATGAAACAGCGGCTCGGAGAAGCGCTTGAGTCGCTCGGGTTGTCCAACGATGTTCATCAGGCAGCAACACACGAGCAGCGCGACGAGGCACGACGTTTGTTGCGCCACGACCAAGGCGTTGACAAGCAAATGGTTCTCCTCAACACCGACCGAGCGGTGGCGGAAAAAATCATGGCCAACGCAACCTATGTGGTCAACCGAGAGGGACGCGTCAAGAACATCAACGACGAAAACGGACAGCACCTCTTCAGTCCCCGACTTCGGGACGGAGGCTTCTCCGTTGCAACGGCGGGGGCGTTGGCCTTGCTGGAACAGCGAACCGAGCCCCTTCCGACGTCCCTACCGCGAACGGAATGGTGGGGCAACGCCTCAAAGGGACCTGCCATCGTCGTTGCCAGCAGCGACGCAGAACCCTTTGTGCGAAAGGGAAGAAACGTGTTCCACGGGTTTGTTGTGGCCTGTGACCCGTGGCTTGCGCCTGGCGAAACCTGCCTCATCACCAACGAGCAGGGTCAGTTCCTCGGGCACGGCGTTTCCCAGTGCACTTCCACAGAAATTGGAGGCTTCAGCAAAGGAATCGCAGTGAAGACCCGCGGCGGATACGAAAACTGATTCCTCCATACAGAGAACAAAAGGCTTCATGGGTCGTCGTCAACCACCACCCCACGGAGAGAACCATGGCGGATGAACCCATCATCCAAACCACGTCGCTCACCAAAGCCTACGGCCCTCATGTGGCCCTTGACAATCTGAACATCAACATCCCACACGGTGCCACGGGTCTGCTCGGCCAAAACGGTGCGGGAAAATCGACTTTTCTGAAGACCATCCTCGGCCTGATTCAAGCGACATCGGGCGAAGGGAGCGTTCTCGGCTACGACATCCGACACCAGGGCCTTGAGATCCGCCAGCGAATCGGTTACATGCCAGAATACGATGCGCTCAATCCCGACATGGACGCGATTCATCAAGTGCGCTATTCGGGTGAATTGCTCGGCATGAATCCCGTTGTCGCCATGAATCGCGCCCACGAGGCTCTGCAGTTTGTCGGCATGGGCGAACAGCGCTACCGAGAAATCGGCAGTTTCTCAACCGGCATGAAACAGGCCACAAAACTGGCGTGCGCCATCATCCACGACCCCGACCTCCTCATCGCCGATGAGCCTTCCAACGGCCTCGACATGAAGGCGAGAGAGTTCATGATCGATACGCTGAACACGATGGTCAACGATGCGAACCGGTCCATTTTGATGGCCAGCCACCTCATGGACGACGTTGAGCGCGTGTGCGAGAACATCATTCTCTTGCACAAGGGAACCCTCGCCGCCCAGGGGAAAATTGAGGACCTGAAGGCCATTGACCGCGAGATCGAAATCCACGTTTGGGGCGGTGCAACGCCCCTTGAAGAACGCCTGGTCAACCAGGGACTCCGCGTCCGAAGGGAAGGTCGGGTGATGCGCATTGCCCACACGGAGGACGACACCACCACGAGCATTCTGCAAGCAGCCGCCGATGTGGGAGCCCAGGTTCGCAGAATGCATGAATACGAGGCCTCGCTGGAAGATTTGTTCTTGGCCATCATGGACAACCTCGGGTACGCCGTGAAGTCCAGTGAGGATTTGCTGAGGTCACCCCTTGAGGCGAAAAGGGTTGATGCGCCTGAATCCTTGGGTGGTGGGGGAGCGTGAGCGAAGAAGACTACACGCCCGAAGCACCGGTGACCGGGCAGGGCAGAATGGACGTGGCTTGGGGGTCGGCCTCGGGTGATGAGCGCCCTGAAGAGGTACAACAGGCCTCAACGGCTCAAAGCGGTGAAATCTTTGAGCAACACTACACGCCGTGGACGGGTCAGCTCAATCCTCGATGGATGCGAAACTGGTCCATCCTGCGGCATCATCTGCTCGGCATCTTCAAGAAAGGTCATCGGCCCTGGACCATGCCCACGCGAATTTTCATACTCATCGCCTTCCTTGCCTCGCTTTCCGATGCGGGGATGACCCTGCTCTCAGGTTTGGTAGGGAGTTCTGAATTCCATTCACTCTTTGGCGTGAGTCGGGACAATCTGTACGGACACGTGCTGGGCTTTTTCCCACGCAACGTCCTGTACTATCCAATCGTTGCCGCCCTTTTGGTGGGGGGCGTCATCTCCGAAGACCGACAGCACGGAACCTCAGCACTGTATTTTTCCCGACCCGTTTCGCGATTTGACTACGTCGGAATGAAATTCCTCTCCGTGGCCCTCATCCAGGCCATTGTGGTCCTCATCACCTACGTGCTCTACTTCCTCGCTGAAGTGGTGGCCTACGGGCGAGGTTGGGCTTGGATGGTGGACGTCTTTCCCATGTTCCTCGCTGGCATGTTGGCGGGCATCCTCCTCATTTTCACCTACACCAGCATCGGTCTCAGCCTCTCAAGCGTTTCAACAGGACGGTTCTTTCCGGGCATCGGATTGCTGGCCATCGTCTTCGGAACCAAGACCTTGGCAAGCATTGTCAAAAATTTATTCGAACGTGAAATTCTCTACCTGATCTCACCTTATGATTGCGTGGCGCATGTCGGTCAGGCCATCATCGGCACCCAAACCACCTACGACCAGTACTCGTGGACCTACTCACTGGTCGCATTGGTGGCCATGAACGCCGTCGCCCTCTACGTCTTGGCTTCACGAGTGGCGTCAATGGAGGTGACCCGAGAATGATTCCCGACATGACCCAACAGGGTCAGCCAGCACCCCAGGCCCCATCGGCGCCTGCTGTCCCTGTCGTGCTCTTCAACGGCGTGTCGAAATCTTACGGGCGCATTCACGCCCTCAGCAACATCACGTTGGGATTGAGTGGGGGCGTGACCGGTATTCTGGGAATGAACGGGGCGGGAAAATCAACGCTGTTCAAACTCCTCATGGGAAAACTACGCCCGAGTGCTGGCGAAGTCAAACTCTTTGGCACGAACCCGTGGAAAAATCCGGCACCGTACGCAAAGGTTGGGTTCGTACCCGAACACGAGAAGATGCACGACTGGATGACGGCTCTGGAGTTCGTGAGCACCTTTGCGAGGCTTCACGGCATGACCCGAAAGGAAGCCGAGCAAGAAGCGATTCGCGTGCTTGACTTTGTCGGGCTGAGCGATGTGGCCAACAAAGAGATTGGACGTTTTTCAAAAGGCATGCGTCAACGCACAAAAATCGCTCATGCGCTGGTCAACGACCCCGAACTCATCATCCTTGACGAACCCCTCCAAGGATGCGACCCGCTCGCTCGAACCACCATCATGAACGTGATTCGTGAATTGGGCAAACTCGGTCGAACGGTCTTGGTGAGCAGCCACATCCTCAACGAAATCGAGCGTATCACCGAGCAGATTGTCATCCTCCATCAGGGAAAACTCGTCGCCCTCGGAAACCTCCATGCCATCCGAGAACGGCTTGACCAAATCCCGCATACGATTCGCATTGTAGGTGATGATGCGCGGGCTCTCGCCCGCGACCTTCTCGGCCACCCTGCTGTGTTTGGCGTCAGTTTTCCAAGGGAGACGGAATTGTTGATTCAAACCTATCATTTTGGTCAACTCCACGCCGAACTTCCCAAACTTATCGTCGAAAACAACCATCGCGTGAGCGTTATCGACAACCCCGATGACGACCTCGAATCGCTGCTTACCTACCTCGCCGGAGGGAGTGCATGAGCGGAACAAAGGGCGTTCCAAGCCTGTGGAGCGGTATGGACCGCAAGGCCCTCGCCATCGGAGAATTCACGTTGCGCCAGCAACGGAAACGCCTCTCAACATGGGTCGTGCTCATCGTGGGCATCGCTGCCATGGGCGTGTTGACGATGTTCTACGTCGACGCCATGACGCGTGATTACGAGGCCATCGACAACGACGGAGATTCCTACGATTGGGACGGTGATGGCTATCCCAACGGACAGGAACAACGCTACGGCACCGATATCTTTGATGAAAACTCACACCCCGGTGTATTGGACCCGTCCATCCTACCGGACGACCCGAGCGTATGGATCAACGAGGACGACTTTGACTGGGATGCGCTTGAAGTGGGCAGCGTCGGCTACGACGACAACGGCGATTGCGATGTTGATTCTCGGACGGCCTCGCAAAAAGACGCCAACAACAACGGCATACCCTGTGACATTCGCATCTCAACCGACCGTTGGAACCCGGGGACTTACGTGATTTCATCCGACGGCAACGTTGACGAGGACCCCGATGACGAAGCCTACGCCCTCGAATCCATTCACCGAAGCTTCGTGCTGGCCATTGGAAAACTCGGCGTGGTGTTTCTGATTGGAATCTTCGTGCCGCTGTTCATGGCCACGGGACTCATTCGCAACGAGATGACCTCAGGAACCATGCATTTCATGCTGGCCAAACCCATTGCTCGAGGCGAAGTGTTTCTCTATCGCTTGTTGGGATTCTACGCCTTGGCCTGGGTCTATTTGACCCTCCTCATCGCCCTGCTCGCCTTGATCACCGGTTTTGCTGGGCCTGGCGAGGGCATCTTCCGATTCAGCGACCTCGGCGTGTGGATGTCCGTTTGGTTGGCCTCTGTGCTCGCCATCATGGTCTACGGCATGCTCTTTTGCACGCTGGGCGTGATGTGGAAGCACGGCATGGTCCTTGCCCTTCCGTTTGCCGCATGGGAACTGGGCATGATTTTGACCACACTGGGAGCACCTGATGCTGCCATCCTGCGTTTTTCAGTCATCGGATGGGCCATGAACATCGTCGATGCTGGTGCGGCGCTCGCCTGGTCGGATACCCCGCTCATGATTCAAATGGGCCTGTGGGGAGGTGGAAACGGCTCGCTTGAAGGAGCGGAGGCGCTCAACATTTTCTGGTCGAGGCCCGGACTGGATTTGGGTTCTCTCGGCACCATCATCGTGTCGGTGTTCGTGTTGCTGTTCCAAACGGCAGCCTGCTGGTTGCTGGGCAGCACCTTGTTCAAATCCAAAGAAATTGAGTGAGGGGAAACGATGCAGGAATCGACGGCCCTCGATACGTTCCAAGGGGATTTCTCCACGATGTGGCGATTGGGTATCCGTGAACCTCTCTGGCACATGACGTGGGATTGGTGGTGGTGGCTGGTGATGATCGACGACCCTGACGGCGAACGATGGGGGAAACAGTTGATGGTGCTGTGGTCGACCAAAGACAACGACAGGGTGGAAGTGAACGGAACGCCGTGGATGCCAAAAGGACGCCCAGGTGTTGACGACCACGGCGGCATGGTGCTGGACGGCATGGTCTGTGCGTGGTGGTTTGACGGTCAACGCATGCACGAGCCTTACATCAAGCGCACGTGCAACATGATTGCCATGCCTGACGATCACCCCTCATGGCCGGGAACAGGTGAAGGCCAAGGCGGTGGGGCTGTGGCCCCTTTGCTCAGCGAGGACTTGTCAATGGGACTTCACAGCGACAAACGCTCGTTTTGGCTCAACCTCACGGGAGACGATGATGCGGTGGCCAACGGCGCCCCGAGCAACATGGCCCTTACACTCACACCCTGGAATCCAGCCATGTCGGTTGCACGCCCATCAACGGCGACCTATGCGGGCTCGATGGGTTACGATATCCTTCGTGTGCACGGGACCAAGGTCAAGGGCGAAATTGATGGAGCGTCCGTCACAGGAACGGCCTATTTTCAGAAAGTCTGCGTTCAAGCCCCGTCTCCACCGTGGTACTGGGGTGTTCTCCACTTTGAGGACGGGTCCTACATGGATTGGTTCCTGCCCCACCTTTCGCCGACGATGACGGCACGGACAACTCGACCGTGGAAACGAAGGGATATCCAACACATCGCCCTCTCTCAGGGAGGATTGTTTCACGACGCACGACACCAACGGACCGAGCGATTTGCTCGAGTTGTTGTCGAAAAATCAGTTTCAGCCCGTGTTGAAGGGGCCAACGGCGAGCACCCTGGCGCGCCGCTCCCCACGTTCAATGTCCACATGTGGAACGGTCGCACAAGCATCAAATTGACCGTTGAAGCGGTTGAGCGAGCGCATTGGCATTTTGACCAACCCACCCGAGGCGGGGTCTGGTCGCATTTGACGTACAATGAATATCCGTTGGATGTTACGAGGTTGGAAATTGTGGACGAATTCGGACGGAGAACGCGAGACAGTTACGGTTGGGTTCGAGGCAACGCAGAGCATGCATGGGGCGTCTTACACTGAAAAACGACGACCTCGCGGGGGAAGTTATTTGATTTACATCGTAACAACACACCATGAGGAACCAGCATGAGCGAAGCAGAAGTGGCCGAAGAAGCGGTCGAAGAAACGGTGGTGGAGAGCAAAGAGGAGACGCCCTCTGCTGATGCCTCGCGTGATAAATACCGCCTGATTGCGGGCGAGGAAATACTGGAGAACGGTGAGGCTCGACCGAGCACCTTGGCCTTCCTCGGGATGTATGTCCTCGGCGCTCTTGTGTTTGGAGTGCACATGCTCTTCAACAGTGACCTCAGCACCAGCGATGACGCGTCGCTCCTCGTGTCTCTCAGTGCGGCGCTCATCAACGCCACGAATTGGGATGTGTTCCCCATTGGCTTTGTCGCCTTCATGGGATTCATCACGTGGGCCAACCGAATGTTGAACGTTTCAACATCGGGTCGGTGGGTGACCTTTGCGCTTTTGCTCACGACCTTCATGCCTCTGATCATCACCGCCGACAACCTCATCGACAAGGTGGCAGGGTTTTTCGGAGCAGCAGAAGGAGATTTTGATTTTATACCGATCAATTCCTACAACTTCTTTATTGCAGGGATTTCCTTCCTCATTCTTTTTTGGGGCTTTACGTACAAGTATCAGCGAAGTTTTTCCTATGCCGTAACCACGAACGCCATCATCTTCCAACATGCGTTCTTGCTCTCCAGGTCTCATCGCCGCATTTTGTTCGACCGAATCTCCGAAGTGATGGTTGAGCGAACACCCATGGGCACGATCCTCGGCTACGCTACCGTCACCATCATGACGGATTCAGGAATTGGACTCGTGGAGGAATCCGTCGGCGTGAATGCAGGTGCTGGCAACATGCCGGGTACAGGTGCAAGTGCTGACGACAGCGCTGCAACCAAGGTCAGCAAGGGCTTCTTCCGCTCCTTCTTTGCCTTCCTAACCTACCAGCGAACCACACGGCGAGTTGACCACGACCCTCGCCATTGCTTCTACAAAATCCGGAAGTGGGAGAACATCAAAATGATGCTGAACGAAATGCACCGCAAGCACTCACAATCCAACATGCTCGAGGACATCAAGAGTGCCCTCTCGACCGCCGAAGAAAGCGAGTCCTGAAGGCAAACCGTCGGAAAGCGAGGCTTCAAAAGCCCAATCGGCTACGAAGAGTCGGAGAAGAGAACATGGTTCAAGATTTGTTAGAGAACCCCATTGAGCTGTTCCGCAATGGAGATATTGACGGAGCACTCGAAGACCTGCAGTCAAAATTGGAGAGCAACGGTGATGTCGCTCAACTTCACCACATGTGGGCTGAGTTTGCAAACATGAAAAACATGGAAGCTCAAGACGATGTGATTCCTGGCCGAAAGATCATGAACGCCTACAAGAAAGCCATGGAACTCGATGAGGAGAACATGGAGTACATCGCTGATTTTGCCTCGTTTGCTCTTGAGTGCCGCCGTATTCCCGTGGCCGTCAAGGAATTCCAGCGTTATGCCCGGCGCCTGGAACTCGAAGACATTCCGGTGGACGAAGTGCTCTTTACGGCGAGCCGAAACCTCGTCGACGCCATTGAAGTCATGGACCCCAGCCGACAGGCTCCCATGATTCAACCCTGGCTCAAGCAAGCACTGGAGTGGGCAGTGGGCGCACTCGGGTACACCACCGAAGAAGCCGTTGCAGCCCTGACATCCGACGATTGAGGAGAGGGTGAACTGACCGAGAAGGTTCGGTTGTTCTTTCGTCTTGGTTACCTCGGCGATGCTTTTCACGGCAGCCAGATTCAACCTGATGTCCGCACCGTTCAAGGTGAGTTGATACGGGTCTTCAGGTCCCTGAAATGGTTAACAGGGCCCGAAGAAGACCAACTCTTGGTCCTTTCCAGCCGGACGGATGCTGGCGTGCACGTGCGCATCAATGGAGGCATTGTAGATTTGGAACGCCCCCTTTGGGAAGCCCTCTCACCGAGAAAAATGATACGAGCCGTGGACGACAGACTGGACCAAAACATAGCGTTCTTGACCGTTGAAGAGGTTGAAAGTGACTTCAACCCTCGCATGGCACTGCATCGAACTTACCGCTACCGCTTGGAGGCCATGGAATTTTGGGAAGAACCGGATGTGACCGATTTTCGTCGCTGGCTTGACCTCTTCGTCGGAACCTACGACGCCCGAAATTTTGCTCGCCTGGAGGAAGGAAAAAACCCAATGCGCACCGTGCTTGAAACCAAACCCTGGATGGACGGTGACCGAGTGATTGGCTTTGAGGTCAAAGGCGAGGCCTTTCTTTGGAACCAAGTTCGGCGAATGGCCAACGCCCTCTTTCGCTTGGCCGTGGGTGAACTGCAGGAATCCGACATCGCCCAGGCCATCGACCAGCCGCTTGTTCCCGTCGATTTTGGCGTGGCTCCCCCACAGTGGTTGGTCCTCTGGGGCGTGGCGTGGGAACATGCCCCCCTCCCCGAAGAGACGCACCGGGCGGTCTTCTCCCCGCCGCCTACCGGTCGCACGGCTGAGCGAACCCGCAAGGGTCGCTGGCAGCAGGCTGCACAACACGAACTGAAGAGCATGCTCTACAACGAGTGGGCCGAACTGGGGACGCTTCCCGTGGTCTACCACCGTTCACAATGAGATGGTGATCCTGTCGCCATCGCTCAATTGGAGGTGCTCTCGCAGAAACGCTGTCGAGATGACTTCGACCACGTCAACGTGTCGGGTCAGGTCGGGAATAAGGACAGCGCATTCCACCGTGTGTTCTCCGTGATGAATGAGGCCTTTGAATGCCGAAGCCCCGCCAAAGGAGACGCCGTCCCGTAGAAAGCCGCGAATTCGAATGCGCTCGTAAGCATCGACATCGTGCGTCTTCGCTCTGTCTCGGTCTTCTTGTGGAGCATCCAGCGTGTCGATACCGGCTTTTTGTCTCAAGGCGATGTAGTGACTGAACATGGCATCGTCAATGTTGATGTTGAGTGTGCCCGGCCATGCCGTGCTGCCCAGGATGGCCCTGAATTGGTCTTGGTAGTGGGGTTGTGCCATGAATACATGAGCACGACCAAGACCGCTGCTGACCGTTCCCGTGAGGTCCATGGCCACAGGGCGGTGCCTCTACCTTATGAGCATGCGTTCACCGCTTGTTGAACCCTTGATATAGGCTCACGACCGTGTTGAGGCATGACCGACGAGGAGAACAAGGACAAGGCCAACACTGAGGAAGAAAACCAAGACATTGACGATGATTTGGTCGAGGACATGGAAGAATTTGTCGTCGCTCTCAATCGGTTCGTGAACCTCGTGAACTCGCTGGAATGGCCCGAGCACTTCCCACTGGATGCGGACCAGAAGCAATGTTTCAGCGTCTTCCGTACGTTCTGGCGCCAACGAGAGCGACAGCGACGAGAGAACAGAGGCCGACGCGGTGTGCACATGCGATTTGAAGGTCTCAACAAGGAAGATGTTCACCGCTTTTTCCGCAATCGGTTCACGCGTGGATTTTTTGAAGACGACCAACCGGAACTGAACATCGACCCCGAGGAGCACCAACCTGATGAGGAACACACCGACGAAGCCGCCAAGGACCGTCAACAGCGGTTTCGAGACGAGTGGGAGTAAACGGCGCCATCACCGGCGAAGCCCCGTGGCAAAAGCAAGAAATTCAACCGAGGATTGTTTGCTCTTGTCGTTCTTGGCAAAAGAAATGACGGATGTTTCTATCCTGATGTTTACGATGGAAGCGCAACCCAGTTCATTCGCTTGTTGATGGAGGCGCATCAACACTTCTCTTCGTCCAAAATCCAAGACGGTATCGTAGGAGTGAAGGCGACCGCCGAACAAACTCTTGACCCACATGAAGAACATTTGACCCCACGACGGCCCCACACAGATGCTCACGTGAAGGAGGGTGGAAGACGATGCGTTCATGGTGGCCATCGGAGATGAAGTGGAGAGGGACTTGTTGCTCTTCAACAATGAGCCATGTTGCTTTTCCTTTCCATCAAGAACCTTCAACAAACGACCTTGATACCATCGTCCCAGTCCCCATGAGGTGAGGGGTATGAAAAGCGTGGCCAGGACAGGTATGAGGATATACGAAAGAACGATCAGGGCTTCACTCACGGGCTCGCCTCACTCAACAACAACGGCCGTTCCATAGCTGAACAATTCAGAGGCCCCTGCAGCCACGTTTGAGGTTGCGAAACGAATGTTGACGATTCCGTTTGCGCCCATGCTGTGGGCCTGCATCATCATGCGCTGGAGCGCTTCATTTCGGGCCTCCTGCAACAGTTGCGTGTAGGCCTTGAGTTCGCCTCCAACGAGATTTTTCAGGCCCGCCCCGATGTCTTTGAAGACGTTTTTCGAGCGAACGGTTGAGCCCGTAACCAAGCCCAGAGAGGCGGTGATGGTCTTTCCGGGAATGGTTTCAACATTGGACATGTGCAGCGAGATACTGGTTGGTTCCATACCGTCCAATTCTGCATTCACTCTATGAACTTCATGCCGACATGAGCCAGGGCGAAGTTCACAAAACGGGCTGTTTTCTCAGCCATTCCAGGTCCGAGATGTACAACTGCCGAATGTCATCCAAATCCAAGACAAGCATGGCTAAACGTTCCAAACCCATGCCCCAGGCGAGGACCGGCGAGGTGATCCCCAGCGGTTCGGTGACTTCGGGACGGAAGATGCCCGCACCGCCGAGTTCGAGCCATTTTCCTCGCCATTTCACCTCAATTTCGAGGCTGGGTTCGGTGTAAGGGAAGTATGCGGGTCGGACACGGACCTCGGGATAGCCCATTTTGGCGTAGAACGTTTTCAAGGTCGTCACGAGCATTTGCAGATTGGCACCCTCTTCCATGATGATGCCTTCGATTTGATGAAACTCTGGAAGATGGGTTCGGTCGATGGCTTCCTTTCGAAACACACGGTCAACCGAGAAAACCCTGCAAGCATCGGTTGGGTGCTCGGCAAGGTATTGGATGGTGTTCACCGTCGTGTGGGTGCGCAGCAACGGACGTTGTGATACATCCGTTGAGTACGAGCCGCCCCATCCCGTAGAACCCGTCTCTCCGCCGTGCTCGTGAATGGCCTTCCATGCTTGCATCACCTCTTCATCGAGGTCAATAGAGGAGGGTTGGTCAAGATAGAACGTGTCCTGCATCTCACGTGCGGGGTGGTCCTGAGGAATGAACAGTGCATCCATGTTCCAACCCGCCGACTGAACATAATCATCAACGAGTTCGGAAAAGCCCATTTCAAGGAAAACAGAGCGAATACGCTCAATCAGAGCCTGCATGGGGTGGCTTCGCCCTGTGCGAGGCGTGGCTGCTTCAAGCGAAACATCGAAGGCACGAAACTCGGCCGTCTTCCACTCATCGCCCTGAAGCAATTCAGGCGTGATGTCAGTGACCACCACCGTTTCTTGCAGGTCGTCGGGAGAGACGGCAGAACCTGCTGTCGTCATTGACCAGTGTCGTAGGGTGCGTTCACTGGCCTTGATCAGGTTTTTTCGCGAAGAAAAATGCGCCAACATTTCCGAATCGAGTTCATCGACATTTGCAGGAAGAAGGGAAAGAAAAGCCGTCCGCTGTTCGATGGTCGCCGTGATCTGTTCAGGGTTTTCGGCCACCAAAACACCGCCTTCAATCGAAACACCAAGCTGTTTCAAGAGGCCCACGCCAGGGCCAGCTTCATGTCGCTCAAACGCAGCCTGCAGACCCTGCATGGTGGGCGAATGGCCATCATCAGCGTTCATCCATGCCCAGATTCGCTGCTCGAGTAAGCCGGTTTCATGTGCTTCTTCACCGTTAACATCCAGACTGATTTCCCGAAGAACCTGCTCGTCAACATTGACGTATCCGTGAAGTTGCAAACCGTGTCCGGCTCCAACGGCAACGGCTTGGTCGGTCCACTCACAAGCGGCCAAAATCCCATCCAGGTCCCAAGAACGGTCGGGGTCACTCAACTGCATGGCCCGGAGCATTCTGCGCTCGGGGTTCAACAGGTCAGGTGCACCCATGCAACGGCTAATCGCACCCTTCCTTTGAAATCACCGTTGTTCAACGGCCTGAAGTTCTCGTTCATTCCTCTTCGTCCCACAACTGAACCCCGCAGTTTGGACAGATGAAGGAAGGCGGTTTGGAACCGTCTTGGACGTGAACATGACCGCAGGGTCCGCACAAAATAGACGAGCGAATGGGTTCGTCCAGCGTCACGTCAACTCGGAACATGAACCGCCCTGCATCGGGGAGCATTTCCCCCTCGGGCGTCCAACCTGCAATCGCCTCGGGGGAAAGACCCGTCTGTCGGCCCATCGACATCCCGACAACAAAGAACACAACGCCGAACAGCCCCACCGTCATCGCCATTGGCCCGAGGTTGGCAACGCTCATCGATGCTCCGAAGAAGATGCAGGCAAATCCCGTGATGAGAAAATTTTCTCGGCTCAGCCGCGTCATGCCGATGCCCCCGTCGCAAGGGCAAGTGCTTCTGCGACCCGCTCCACTTCGGATGTGGGGATGGCGCAAAGCCCGATGCGAACGCCACCCGTGAGCGGTACAAGGTAGACATGTTGGTCTGCGCAGGCTTCCGTGATGGCGACGGGGTCCTCGCACTCGTACCACGCAAAGAAACCGTCGTGACTGGGGTTGATGTCAACTCCACGGTTCGAGCACGCTTCTACGAAGCGGGTGCGACGTTCGGTCAGAAGGCGTGCGAGGCGGTCCCGCTCGCCCGACCATGATTGTCCGCCGTCTTCGGTAGCGTGCAAAACGCTCAGTACATGTTGTGCCACCCTTGGGGCAGCAGACCATGTTTGACGGCCTGTGACGCCCATGACGTCGTTGAGACGTTGCACGCTGGACAATTCGGGATGAAGGTACACCAGCGCCCCTGTTCGCAGGCCGTAAATCGTGTGTGACTTTGAGAGCGAAAGGGCAACGCAAATCAGCAAGTTTTCAGGCCACGGTAGGCCGTCATTGAGCGCCTCGGCAATCGTCTCGGCCCAACCGTGGGGTTCGTCAGCATAGAGATGGTAAGCGGCATCGAGCAGGAGCGTATGGCCCACGTGCTCGTTTCGAGTCGCACTTTCCATGAAGGCGTTCAGCAAAGCGTAGCGGCTCTCCGCAGGGAGGGAGAGGCCGGTTGGATTGTGGGCAGGGTCGTTGAGCCACGTCATCACCGAACGCTGGGATTGCACCAATCGGTCAAGTGAAGTGACAAATCCGTTCAGGTCAAGATGGGGCGCATCTGTTTTCTCAGAAGGCAGCAATGGATAAGTGGCGGCGTTCAAACCTGCTCCTCGCAAAAAACCTCCATAAGGTCCCCAATGTCGGTCTCGAAGAAGAACGGCTTCGCCTCGTTCAGCAAAGTTTGCAGCGGCGAGAAACAGGGCACCAGAACCACCTGGCGTGGCGGTTGCACCTGCATGAATCCCGAGGTCTTCAAGTCGGGAGCGATGATCGCCCAGCGCCAACGAGACCGCTAAATCAAGAAAAGAGGGGAGGCCTTTGAGCGGAGCATACGCAGCGAATTCCTCCGGTGGTGCAACGCGAAGTGCTGAATCGACCACGGCATTGATGGCGAGCCCACCGTCGTCCTCCAACAACGCACCGATGGTCCCGTTCACGGCAGGCGCCCCTGCCGCCGCGGCGTTTTGATAGCGAGCGAGCCAACTGAATATGACGTCGTTTCCAGTCTTCTCTTGCCCGTGGCTGGCGAGGTACTGCATCGCACCGTCCTCGTCCATAGCACACCCAGCGGCTTTGCACTTTTTGTTTTAGTCGTCCATCCTTCACGGGAAGGGTTCCGTTTCCTTCATCAAGGGGTGAGGATAGCCTCGTCTGAAGCCAACGTAGCACAGCTGGTAGTGCGTCTGATTTGTAATCAGACGGTCGGGGGTTCGAGTCCCTCCGTTGGCTCCACTCCTACCGTCGGAAAAACAGCGTTTCAAATACTGATTGGAACACGTAGATAATCATGGTAGAGTGCAACATCGACGCCAAAGGAAAGGCAGCACGTTTCCTTGGAGGTCTCGCCTCCATCACAGGAGCCGTCGTACTCGCTGCCCTTCTTCTTACCGAAACACTGACCCTTGACTTCGGATGGTACGCCGTGGCGGGGGCCGTGTTTGGTGGAGCCTTCGCCATCTTTGAGGCACGAGCCGGTTGGTGCGTCGTACGTGCACTTGGCTTCAAGACCCCCTTGTGAGCGCCGCACGAGAACGCTCAAAGCAACCGTCATTTTGGAAGGTTCGTGGCAGCGCAGCGATTGGACGGTCGAATGTGCGCAACCCAGGTTGAATCCGACCTCGGATCTCGCGTAGCACACTTGACGAAACAAGGCGTTCATCCCCATTTGGCGGTGATCATCGTCGGTGACGACCCAGCCTCGCATGTCTACGTCAACTCCAAAGTCAAAACATGTGAAAGACTCGGCATTCGCTCAACCCACATCCCGCTTCCGGCCTCAACCGAGGAAGTCGTTCTTCGCCAACACATTGACGAGCTCAATCAACGGGATGACGTGCACGGCATCTTGGTTCAATCCCCCTTACCGTCCCACATGGATGAAGAAGCCATCACCGACTTGATCGAACCTGCGAAGGATGTTGACGGCTTTCATCCCGAAAACCTCGGCCGGTTGGTCCAAGGCCGAACCGATGGGATGCTGCCGTGCACACCGAGTGGCGTCATGCGTTTGCTGAAGTGGGCCAACATCGAACTCAAAGGTAAGCGAGCGGTTGTTTTGGGGCGTTCCCGCATTGTCGGCATGCCTGCGGCCCTCTTGCTTGCGGCCAAAGGGGCCGATGCAACCGTAACCGTTGCACATTCTCGAACCGAAGAGGTCGAAGAGGTGTGCAGGGAAGCCGATGTGCTCATCGCAGCTGTAGGTCGACCGGACATGGTCAAGGCGTCATGGGTCAAGCCTGGAGCCGTGGTTGTTGATGTGGGAATCAACCGAGTTGAGGATGCCACGCGAGAACGAGGTTGGCGCCTCGCAGGGGATGTTGACCCTGGGGTTGCAGAGATTGCAGGCTGGCTTTCACCTGTTCCTGGCGGGGTTGGACCGATGACCATTGCAATGTTGATGGAAAACACCGTGCGTGCTGCAGAAGTGGTTCAAGACGCCTGAAGACAAGGCCTAAGACATCCACCACCCAAGACACCTCGTGGTCCACGACCCTCGAGCCCCCCGTCTTGCAGCGATGGCGACCTTGGGCGCCGCCATTCTGGTCATCCTCACGGCCGTGAACCTCATCGTGAACCTCATTGGAACCGCTGGACTTTCCATTGAAGAAGGCGGAGCCTTGGCGACGGTTGTGGTCTTGCTCATCGTCGCAAACCTGGCCAACAAACAACGCGAAATCCCCGAATTGACATCACGCCCCATAACTGAGGAATTCGAGACCTTCACTGCATCCTTTGACCAACCCTCAACACAAACACAAAGCGAAGTGAACCCAACCACGGCCTCCATTCTCTCAAGCATCCTCGGTGAGCAACAACATGCCGATGAACAGCAAGTTCATTCCGCCATCAACGCCCTCTCAAGCGGTGAATTCGGAGCATCCGTTCAACGAACCATGGAGGCCGTTGAGGCGGCCAACCAATCCACCATCGCTCCCAGGGAGGCCGCTCCTGCCGATGAAGAGACGGGCAAAACCCTCGAACGGGTACTGGTACAACCCGTCCCGCTTCCTGGTCGGGAGGAGCTGCCAACCGTCAACCCATCCACCCTTCCTGGTTTGGAACCAAACCGTGTATTCGTGACCAGCGGTGTGGCAAGTGTTCCACTCCCGACCGAGGACCCCCCCACAAGCGCACCGGCCGCATCTCAAACCATCGCAACCCCTTCCGTTCCTGACCTTCCCGACCTTCCAGAACTGATGACCGAATCATCGGACAGCGAACCGTTCGTCCCACCCCCTGCTCTCGACCTCCCAGATTTGGGCGACCTGTTTTCTGAGGCTGAACCTGAACCGCCAACATTGCCCGACCTCGACCTGCCTGAGCTTCCGAATCTTGACGACCTCTTCTGAAGACGAGCATTGAAAACACAGACCGTTGAGGTGCAACCATGTGGACACAGACCCATGATCTGCATTCGCATTCCACACACAGCGACGGTGAGCACGATGTGGAAACGGTGGCCCGCCTTATGCGGGCCGAAGGTGTTCGCGTTTGGGCTCTCACCGACCACGACACCAACTCGGGATGGGAAGAAGCACAACAAGCGGCTGACCACCACGGCATGCGTTTTGTCCCTGGGGTCGAAATCACGTGTTCGCCCGCCCTCAAACCGGACCAGGATCACCTCGAGGCCATCGGCAGGGAGCGGGCTTCGGCCTCATGGCACCTGCTCGCATTTTTCCCAAACCATCGACCCGGAGAGACATCGGCGGAAATGGACGCATTTGAGGCGTGGTTATTGCCGCGTCAGGACGGCCGTAAACCGCGAATGGAAGCGATGTGTCGCCGCTTGGATGAACTCGGCATGCCGGTCGATTTTGAGGATGTATGCGCACGGGCAAGTGGTTCCGTGGGTCGACCGCACCTTGCCCAGGCCATGGTGGACAAGGGATACGTTGAGAGCAAGCAAGAAGCCTTTGAAACGTGGATTGGCGACGGTCTGCCCGCCTTCATCCCGCACAGCAAACCCTCCATCGGCGAGGCGGTTGAAGCGGTGAAGGCGGCCGGCGGGTTGACCTCACTCGCCCATCCGTTCTACTACGGTGTTCCAACGGCTGCCCTGCTTGAGAAACTCAACGACCTGGGCGTTGATGCCGTCGAAGCCGTGCATCGAAGCCACAACGACGGATACCGCCACGAATTGACCGTGGAGGCGATGAAGCACAGCATGGCGGTCTCGGTCGGTTCTGACTTTCACGGGTTGAGTTATCAGGCCCGTCCGGGAAACATGCCCCTTCAGACCAACACCTTGCATCATCGGCTCATGCTGCTCTGAACCGGTCCAAGAACAACGCAATCTCGAACAGGAAAATAACGGGCAGCGCCACGAGGAACAATGAGAGCGGGTCTGGAGGCGACATGAACGCCCCCAACACGAAGGCGCCGAACCAAATCAGCCGACGGGAGGCGGCCATCTGTGCGCTGGAGATGGCACCTGAACGAAGGATGAGCGTGGTGATGAGCGGGGCCTGAAAACCGATGGCTGAGGCACACAGCAAATTGACGATGAAGCCGGCATAGTTTGACAGGCGCCATTCGGTCGTCAAGCCGGCTTGTTGGGCATCGGTCGTCAAGTATTCCAGAAGCAACGGGATGAGACCGTACCATGCATAGAGGCCGCCAAGGACCATGAGCGCCCCCGCAGTAACCACCGCAAGAACCAGTCGAGGCCCCGGCTTGGGAAGTGAGACTTCCAGTTCGCTGAGGCGGGCTTTCACGCTTTCATGTTGAAGCCCGTACACGGTCAACTGGCAGACGAGCATGACGCTCACCAGCGCAAGACCAACATACCCCGCAATACGAAGTTGCAAAAACAAAAATTCGACCGGTGAAATCACGATGATTTCGACACCATCCGGCAAGCGGGCGTCGTCGACCAACCACGCAATGAATTCACTGGTGGCGGGGAAAGCAACGACAAAACCGATGAGAAAGAGCGCCACGTAATATTTGAGCGAGCGTTGAAGCGCAGTGCGAAGCGAAGCGATGATTTGACCGCCCGAGGATTGAGCCAACCGCTCAACGGTGGCCTGAATCGATTGTTGCTCCATGCCTTTACGCCTCTTCTTCCGAGGTTACCGAAGAAGCCCACACATAAGAGGGTGTAGAATCGATGAAACTTCGGCCTTCCTTCCTCAGCCGGTACAACCGGTAGACAACAAAGCCCGTCATCCAGAGTGAAGGGAGGCTGAGGAACATGGCTTGACCCATCTTGTCGTCACCGTAGTCGTTGATGATGCGTACCTCCATAACGGGTTCATCTTCAGAGGCGTCGGCGTAATGCATCACGATGAAATGGTAGATTTTGGGTGAGGTGATGTTGAGGCTCAACGTGGTCTGAGGTGCGACCGTGTAGTGGTCACCAAGCGTTTTCATCACGCTCCAGTCGAGTTCACCCGTCTCCATGGCAGGGACACTGGTCTCGACCATCACGACCACCAACTGCAATTCACTCGCTGTGTTGAGGTTGGTGATGTTGGATTGAACCGCAGCACCTGGGTCAAACTTCTGGATGATCTCAAAGGTGCTGTCGCCCTCACCCAATTGGAACGAAACCCGCTCGTCAATCGTCTCTTCCTGGTAGTTGACCGCCATCATCATGGCCGTCAGCAAGATGAGCATCACCACGCCTTCGACCAGAATGTGCCGTCGTACTTTTTCCCGTGAAATTCCTTTGAAGACGGGGCCGAAATCGTTGCGCAGCCGTGGCTGCAAGTGGTGGATGAACAATGCACCGATGCCACCGATGAGGATGCCGAGTGGAATGTCAACCAACCAGTGAATCCCAAGGTAGAGGATGGTGAAGGTGAACAACGCCGTGTTGATGAGAACAAACAGGTGATAGGGCCAATGCCGCCATTCCCTCAGCGTACCACCCTGCTCCCTGACGTGGAGGTAATTCAGCATCAAAATACCAAACGGAATCGCCACGTGTAGACTTGGGACCGCATTGTCAAGCGGGTCGTGGAGGGCATAGAAGACCGTGTACCACCCGTCCTGGTAGAGCAACGCATCCATTCCCGGTATCCACGATGAGGTCACCTCAACGTTGAAGAAAAGGTAGTAAGGAACCGCCAGTGCGTAAATCAAGAGGTAGTTCAGGGTGACTTTGTCGGTCATGTCGCGGTCGCCGGAATACGCAAAGTAGACCGTTGTCACGTAGATGAGGAAGAGGTAAACGAACAGGTAGTGGAAGTTGAGGAACTCGGTGAGCACATCGTTTCGAAAGGCATCTTGAACCCATTTGGTGAACTCCCCCTCGATGGCGTATACCCAGTCCGTCCAGTGGCCCGTTCGCGCTTTCATCGGTTCGTTCAATTTGTCGGTGATGGACTTCCACCGAATGATAACGATGTAGCCCATGGCGTGAAGGTAGTAGCGTTTCTCATGAAATTCCGTTGCCCATTCACGCCAAGGGGTGCGATGTTCTTTTTGCGTCCGTGTGAAAAACCAGCAAATGATTGGGGTCAGGACCAAAATCATGCCCATCATGATTTCATAAGGGTCCATGGTTCGGCGGCAGAGCGCGTGGATTTATGCCTTGGGACGATTTTGTGTTCCATCAATCGTTTCACTGCGGTTCGCAGCGACAACCTTTGAGACGGGCAGGGAGCACGCCAAGGTATGGCAGGGGAGGCAGGATGGACACCGGCTCCCGAAAACACGCTCCAAAGCCTGCGACATGGGCTCAACTTGTTCGATGGCATCGAGTTTGACATTCGCATCACGGCCGATAACCAACTCATCATCCACCACGACCGTACGGTTTCCATTCCAGAGCCCCTGCGTGAAGGAAAACCGAGGTGGCTTGAGGAGTGGACGCTTGACGAACTCGTCGATGTGGGATTTTTGGGTTTTGAGGCCTTTCTCGACGACACGGCCGTGCAAACGATGTGGCGTGACGAGGGAAAAATGGGGTGCATTGAGATCAAACGCCCCCATCCAAAAGCGCCTACAGGCGGTGGATTCTTTGGACGAAGCCATCACAACAACCACGTCGCTCAAGCGATGAAACTCGCCGAACAAGCCCTTGACGAACGGGAGATTCCCAAAGAAAACACCGTCTTCTATGCTTTTCACCGAGACATGCCCGCTTCCGCTCGAGCATCAGGTACTCAACGCCCCTGGGCGGCCCTCATTCCTTACATTCCTCCCTACGGTTCTCGCACCACGCAACGAATCCAAGTGTTTCCTCAGTACCTCGCCACACCGTTTCGACGTCTTGTGAAAAAACACCGAGCCCAAGGAAGTTCAATGCTGCCGTGCGCCATTGAATACTTCCAATCCAGCACACGACACCTCCCCCTCGGTCGACATGTGGGGCTCAAAGGCTCAGCGTTGAAGCACTTGACGAATGCCCGCAAAGGGATGCCGACCTATGTTTGGCCGACCAAACCCCACATCGAACACGACCTGTTGCGCGCAGGGATGTCCGCACTCACCGACCATGCAGATCCACACCTTCGATGGTTGCCTTCGGGACATGCACGCTGGCAGCAGCCTGGGTTACGGCCCCTGCTGGAAGAAGAATGGGCCTACCTCAAAACAGCAACGAAAGAGAACCACATGGAGGTAGTGCAAAAGCTCGAAAACGAGGTCCCTCGGTGGGCTGAGGCGGACCAAAGCCGACGACGTGCTCTGGTTTCGCAAATGCGAGCGCGCTGGCAATGGGAAGGTTCGGTTGAAGAGATTCTTTCCCAGAGCGCTGGAGCAACACCGCCTTCCTACGCACCGCGAATGATCGGTCATCGGGGTTCGGGAAAAACATCCCGTCCAGTGTTGAATCATCAATCCAAATGACGAAGTTCTTGCTCTTCTGCAATGTACTTCGGTCGGTAAATCGGTGTCCCTTTTCCACCTCGTAGGACGGTGCGCTCGTCGATGATTTGGGCGCCAATACCGGCCACGCGAGCCCAGCCGAAGAAGGTGGTGTAGTAGGTGGGGTCCTTGAATCCAACATGGTGAAGAAGTGCCCCGCTGGCGATGTCAACGTTGGCGTTGGGGTTGGAAATTTTCTTGTTTTCCGATAGAACACGAGGCGCCACTTCCCTCAAGGTTCGAATGATTTTGAAATTCTCATCGTCCGGGCAGAGCTTTTCTCCCAGTTCAAATTGAACCGTTGCTCGGGGGTCTTCAGCGCGGAGGACAGCGTGGCCAAATCCAAACACAGGACGCTTGGCAGCAAGTTCACCCCGAACAAAGGCCTCCACCTCTTGGGGGTCGCTCGTTCCGATGCGAAGAACGAATTCCAAACACGATTGATTTGCACGACCGTGGAGTGGGCCCGATAGGGCGTTCATGGCCCCTGCAATGGATGAATACACGGTCGCATGTCCTGAGGCAATGGCTTTCCCTGTAAAGGTGGAAAGGTTGCCGCCGCCGTGGTCCATGTGAAGCACGAGGTAGGTGGCAAGGATTTGCTCCATAAGGGCGTGGTCAACATCCTCGAAGTCGAGGGTGCGAACAAAGCGCTGCACCATGCTGGCGTTGAGATCGTCCTCCGGGATGTTCTCACTGCGGCCGTCACGAATACGGAACAACAAGCCCATCATGCGAGGCATTCGAGCAATGAGGTTGAGGGCGTCTTCCTTCCAATCCCCCGTGGTGTCCAACATGCCGAGGGTGTGGATGCCCACGCTCAGCCAATCCATTGGATGACCATCCTTGGGAAGGGTGTGAAACACCGCTGCGACGGTCTCGGGGACATGCCCCCGACCCGCAAGGTTTGCTCTGAATTCGGTGGATTGTGCAGGGGTTGGTAATTCCTTGTTGAACAGGAGGTACACGATGTCTTCGGGCGAATGGTGGGCAAGTTCTGCAATGGGATAGCCACAGTAGTGAACGCCCTCCGTGGGGGTGACAAATGATGTTCTGCACGTCCCTACAGGCACGCCCCGAAGCCCAGTGTTGAGGTGGGACTTGTGAACGGTGAACATCGGTTCATCCTGCGTCATGATTCCTCCCTCGTGAAGGCCGACATCCATGTTTGGTATAAATGCGGCTCTTGCTCGCAACCGAGAGCGAAATCGGTGTTGCTGGCTACACTTGAGCAGTACCTCGTTTTCAAGGTCACTTTGTTGGTGGCCACGTTCGGAAGCCCTTCGTCGAGGTTCGGTCGGCGAAGATGTTCAAACGAATGGTCTGGCCGTCGACGAGGATGGCGTCCTCTGCGTCAATTCCAGGACAACTTCGTTTTACGCTCGCCCAGGAAGATGCCGACACCATGTTTTCGCCCCACCACGGAAAAGCACGGCACTGTTGGGGACGGACGTCGTAAACGTTACACTGTTGCTGGGCGTTCAGGTGGATGCAAATGCCATCTTCTTCACGGCTCTTCAACACGTACCGACCGTCGTAGGTTTGTCGTGTGTCCCGTTCAAGCCATGCATGGACATCCAAATCCGCATGGGCAGCAAGCCGAGTTGCGTCATCGGCTGAGAGGTACACAATTCCCCCGGGTTGGTCGCAACATTTCCCACAGTTGGGTTGACAGGAAAAATGAACCCCGTTCTTCCACCAGGGGCCCCTCATTCTTCTTCACCCACCAACACCGTGCGAGGGTGAAGACGAGCAGGGCGAACGACGTTTTTCTCGTTCCCGTCGTCAAGGAGGTCATCAGCCGTGATGCCTTTGCCGTCGATGTTCCATTCGCCCTCAGGCTCATAGTCGTCCAGTTCATCTTCCGTGGCCGATGGGGCCGAGCGCTTGCGACGACGCACGGCTTTGCGATGCTTCTTTGGCACCTCATCTTCCTCAAACGGAGGCAAAGGTGCTCGTTCGGGATCGAGTTCAACAAGACGCTCCTCAATCGTACGCAACTCATCTGCAATCGTGATGAGTTCGTCAATCTCCGCTTCAACGGCTCGGTGAGCGAGAACGACCATCTGTTCCTCAAGTCGTTGCAGTTCAAGAGAAGAAGCGACCGCTTCTTTGGCCGAGGCGTTCATGCGCTCGTCAATGGATTCCTCAAGGTCGACCAGCACATCCACGGTTCGGCCAACATCGCCATGGCCGAGGGGGTCGTTGGCACGAATGATGTACTTCTCTCGTTCATGAACATCCAGTACAGAAGGACGTCCCGGCTCAAGAGGGTCAATGGCTTCTCGCAACGTTCGCTCCAAGTTCCTCGCATCGGCGCCGAGTTCCTCAGCGTCCCATGCAGGGGGTTGGTAATCGTCTTCTGCCCACGGTTCCAACGGGCTATGAAGGTCGATGCCGCCCGCTTCGAGGGAGGAATACACGCTGTCAAGGGCTTCACCAACCAATCGAGAAGCGACGTCCTCAACATGTTGATGCTCTTCGGGGATGGTCGACAAGGAACGGCCGCCCAAAAGGTCCGAAACATCGTCGTGATCCAACAGTACAGCGCCGTTTTCAAACGCCATGGACACCTGTTCGAGCCGGGATTCCATGGCTCTCCATGTGCGAGGCTCCATGCGACTCAATTGTGCGAGATGACGGTCGGATATCAGGAGGTTTCGTTGAGCACATCGCCAGCGGGCAAACGACATGAGGGTGGGGGCTTGAGGTGCGCTGAGTTGGACTTCGAAACACGACCGGAAGACCTCTTTCAAACGAGAAGCCGGCATCGTTGCGACGGCATGACGTCCACCAGCGACGACTTGGATACCAAGATTGAGGGCGTGGTCAACCAACACGCCAAGTTGGTGCGACCATGTTTCATGGTGTGTGAATTCGTGAAGATCATCAATGACCAATGCTGTAGCGCCGGGCAATGCATTCTGCCACTGCGCCTCAAGACCGTCGATGGATGCGTCTGCTGCCGTGATGGACAACACGTGTCCTTCTTGACGACGAAGCATGGCCTGACCGGTAGCGTGCAGAAGGTGTGAACATCCAGCCTGAGGGGCTGCGACCACCATGAGCGGGTTGAAGTGCCCGCCGGGATGGTCGATGACCTGTTCACAAGCATGCGTGGCGTCGAGGTTCTCCTGAGCAGCGAACCAATGTTTGAACGTAAGGGAAGAGGACCATGCCAGACGTTTGGGCCAATCTGCGTTGATGTCCAGAACCCGTGTGGCATGGTGAACATCGTCTGGACCGGGTGAGGCCAAGGTGTCTTCCAATGCACTACGAGCCTCACCGCGCTGTTCGTTGAGGACCTGACTCCAAACAGGTGTCCCATCGTCTCCTACGCCCACATACAAATCGCTGCCTTCGCTTGGAGGTGCTGTTTGTGCGGCGTCAAGCCGTTGCCTCAGTTGCACCAAGCGTTCGGCAACATGGTTTGCGTATCCCGAGTGTTGGTCAAGGAATGAATCAGGCGCCTCAACATCGGGTCCAAGGATGCGATCGGCGATCATGTCGTAGGTTGGTCGCTGCGGAACGCCGACCTGCTGAAACAGAGAAAGACCTCGTTTCGGAACGCTGGTTTTCCCCATCAATCTGTTGAGTTTTGACAAGGCTGGGCGCTCATCCCCTACGGCCGGAGGCGCTTCAGGTTGAGAGGTGGTGGTTTGCTTACGGACGTGAATCGAGTCTTCCAGCTGCCGTTTGGCTTCCTCGAGTTCAGCCCGCAACCTCGTGGGTTGTACGGTCATGACGCATCACCGCTGTATCGGTTCAATGCTTCACCGTGTTCGTTGTACAGCGCCGTTGCATCCATACCGTCAGGTTCCTCAAAGGTCGACCAGCGCTCATAGGCTTCGTCAATATCAACGAGAGCCTGTTCTTTTGATGATGCTTCCCGCGAGTCCTTGGCCCCGTCGGTGACGGGCCGGAGACTGTTCGTCAAGGGTTTGCGTTCCGTGGACGACGGCAATTCCACCGTTTTTGGAACCGCAGGAGGGGGGAGTTGAGCGGATTCGATGTCTGGAGAAGCGGATACACTGTCTTTCAGGGCCTTGGTGGTAAGCGGCGTGACCATTTTTTCTTGGCGCTCAAGCGCCTGAACCTGCTTGTGCGAAAACACATCCATGTTCTCCTTTCGATACGCCTGTTGGGTGGAGGCTTTGACCGGCCAGTCGGGTAGAGGTGAAGCACTGTTGACGACCGCAGAACTTCGCTCGCTGGTCAGACCTTGTGAAATGTTGGGCAAACGTGGGGGTGCTTTTCGCTTCGGGAGACGCTGCGGCGGTCGCAATGTTGGTTCGGATTCAGCGACCGTCGTTGACCTGGTGTTTCGCTTTCGCCGTGATGGTGGAAGGGGGAGGGATGGTTCCTCGACCTCGGTGGCCCGAGGTGATTCGCTCACGTATCGGCCATGGATGATGGGAGGGTCAGCAACAGGGCGCCAAGCGGTCGTTCCGACCGAGACGGCCTCGGAAACGACGTCCTCTTGTGTGGAATGTTCCTGGGCGTGGGTCTCTGGCCATGATTCGACAACCTCGCTCAGCGCTTGCGTCGCTTCAATCCGGTCCTCTTCGTCCACGACTTGACTGCCTCCTTCAAGCACATCGGGATGAGGTGTTGGTCCGCCGACCTTGGCCCCTTGATGCCGAATTTGTGCAGCCAGCCATTCTTCCTCCTCCTCGTCGGGTGCAAGAAGGACGGGGTGGTCCCACAAGGCGTCAGGGTCGTCAATCCACGAGGACACCGTAGCGTTTCGCAGGACGGTCGCTTCCGATACGAGGGTGTGATGCACGGTTGTTTCAAACACTTCGAGATCGGTGGTGACAAGGGCGATGTGGTCGTTGAATCGGACACCATCGCAGATGGAGCGGAACACATCCAGCATCCCGTTGTCGCCGAACGCATTGCCGAGCCTGTCAAGACCATCGAAGAGGATGACAGAGCGCTCATTGCCCCACTGGAAAGCGTTCACAACCGCTCGAAGGGCGTCCTGTTCCTGAAGCACCTCGTATCCGCCATGAGGTGAGAGCAAGGCATAAGATTGGGGTTGAGGAAGGCGGCGTGTGGCTTCGGTTTCAGCGTGTGGAAGGCCGAACAAACCCAGCAGCGGCATCCCTCGCTCAGCCAGTTCAACCCCGATTTGAATCATCGGATGAGGGTCGGGGGAATCAAACAAGTAGATTCGACCGGGTTCAAGCACGGGATGATGTTCGGTTTCAATCAGAGGGTTTCGGCGCCGATGTTCGGTATCCAAAGCGAGTGCCTCGATGTCTTCCAACCGAGCTGCTCTTCGCCAGGAACTCGAAGGTAAGCGAACACTCGACCACCACGAAGCGCCGGCATTCGCTTGCGTTTGATGTTCGAGGTGAAGGACACTCCCAGGATGGGCCGTCATCGTGGTACGAAGAGCGTTCATGGTCAGTTCGTAAAGCATCAGTTCGTTGCCAACGTCCAAGGCATCTTCTTCGATGCTCAGCAAGGCTTCGAGACCTTCTTGTTCGGATTCGCCTTGATGAAACGCCATCACGGGTTGGCCGAGTCGAAACAACAACCACCCCTGCCGATGTTCGTTGGATGAGGAACGGAGAAAGACGGCACCGGACTGCTCGTGAACGGCAAGATTCTGCACCAAAATCCGAAGAACGTCAACGCCTCCGCGCCGCTGTTCAATCAAATCTCCGTGCTGAATCGTCACCATGCCGCCGCACCCTACAACGGGACCTTCCTCAAACCCCCTCTTGAAGAGTGCGGAAGTTCTGCCAAAAGGCGAACTGTTTCAAGCCATGATTCCTCGGACGGACATGGACCCAGACAACGCTGGACCGCTCTCTGAAAGCGAGACCGTCCTGTTGGATGAGGGCTTACATCGGTTCGACACCGGGCAATTTTGGCACGCCCATGAGTCATGGGAGGATTTGTGGAATTCGCTCAAGCACAGAAACGCCCCACAGAGGGAGATTCTCTTGGTTCAAGGAATGATTCAAACGGCCGCCATGTTGCTTCACCATCAACGGAAGAACGCCATTGGCGTCTCCAAGCAGTGGGCAAAATTGCATCCAAAACTCGAGGGTTGGGACGTTGCATGGGGGTTGGATGTGGCCTCGCATCTACGGGTCATCGAAAGCTACGCGAACGATGGAGGCGCATGGAACCTCGTCGCTACCAACCACCAAGTCCCCAGAGCGTGAGGTTGAAAATCTACGGGACTCGCCTACGGGCATGGTCAATGCGGGCACGTCGCTACCAACCGACATGTTGCGTTTCATTGACACCCCCGTTGCTCAACCGTTCACAACGGGACGAAACATCGCCTTGGTTGGCAGTACGGTGTTTGCGCTGGTGCTTTTTTTTCTGCTTCGTCTGTTCGCAATTTCAACCTCCCTGGCAGCACTTCTCGCCGTCACCACCCTCGCACTCAACGGTATCGTGGTGATGCTTCGTTACCAAAGCCACGCATCCACACCACTGGCGGTGAACCTCAATCACCCGTTCATGGATGCCGAGCCCATGGGTGAAGCCCGGGTAATGGTGCGGTTGGCTGATGGCGGTTGGATTCAACTTGGTCAGCATCGCGTTCGCACGGTTCCCGATGAACTGCTGGGAGGGCATACGTTGGTGGAAGACACCGACGATTACCCGCCGCTTGGTCATTTTTCCACATCAAAAGAGGTGACGCCCGCCTTGACGCGCCACTTGGCCCTCATCAACCAAGCCATGGCACTCAGGGATGCAGTGAACGATGTCCACGACCCCATCGAAGACGCCCGTGATCGAGAGCGCATTGACACGGGTTTGCTGGAGCGCTCGTGGCTGGAAGATGAAGAAGCGGTTGATGTCGAAAGCCCGCTGGTTTCGTTTTTCCGGGGGAAAGAATGAATCTTTTCGCCGAAATACGACCCCTATCTTCAAAACCGATTCCATGAACCCACAGACGTGCCTACCAACGAGACGTGGACTTCCAAGGTAGAGGCCTTGGCGCCCAGCGAGCAGGACACGCTGCTCGGCACGTCCCTATCTCGTCGCTTTTCGCGGTTGCCGTTGTGGTTGAGCCATCCCGCCAACATCGGCGGTTTTTACGGCCTGCTCGTCGCCCTCGCCCTGATCTTGCCCTACGCCTACGGGGACAAGAACAACGAGGTATGGGGCGTCCAATGGCTCTACCACACCTCACTGCTCATGGTGGCGTGTGCGGCCAGTGGCTTTGTTTCCGTGGCGCTTATCGCCTTTTCCAAACGCCACCCGGTGGCGCCGCCCCGCCAATTGCTCTATCCGATGCCCTTCGTCGGTTTGGCGCTCCTCACCATTGACAGGGTGGGGATGATGGACATCCCTTCCATGCTCGTTTGGGCCCTTCTGTTGCTCCCAGGGCCTGTTTACGTTCACCTCTCATGGGCGCCACGGTGGCGACTCTTGTGCATGATCGAAGACGGAAAGGACCCCTTCGTTGGTCTGGAACCCAAGGCTGAAGACAACGTCGTGGCGGAAGAGATGGTCGGTGAGGACACCGAAATGCTCGAAGTCGTGGATGCCTTCGAATCGGAGTAGGCTCAAATCACACCGACTTTCGGGCCAACGGTTTCGAAGCAAGCCAAGACATCATCAAGGTCTTGACGAGACAGCCCTGCGGACATTTGCGTTCGAATTCGGGCCTTGTCCCGCGCCACCATCGGGAACACGATGGCGCCGGCCATGACGCCCATTTCACCGAGCGCCTGCGTCATCGCCTTGGCGGTTGACGATTCCCCGCACATCACCGGAATGATGGGCGTTACCGAATCCCCGGTATCAAAGCCCATGGATTGGAGTTCTTTACGGAAATAATTCGTGTTTTCCCACAACTTCGCATGGTGCTCAGGTTCAGACATCAACACCTCAATCGCAGCTTTCTGTGCAGCGGCCACACCGGGGGGTTGAGAGCCTGAAAGCAACCACGACCTTGAGTGGTTGAGGGCGTGGGTTCTCGTCATTTCTGTGCCCGCCAGAATCCCTCCTTGAACGCCCAGCGCTTTGGAAAACGAACCGGTCTCGAAATCGACTTTTCCTTGGAGTTTGAAATGGTCAACAATACCCGCACCGCCATCCCCGAGTACACCTTCACCGTGACAATCGTCCACGTAGACCATCGCCCCGTATTCTTCGGCAAGGGCGGTCACTTCATCCAGCGGAGCGATGTCGCCGTCCATCGAAAAGACGCCGTCCGTGATGATGAGTTTGCGATCTGAGGATTCGTGCGCCTTCAACACGGCTTCAAGTTCCCCCATGTCGTTGTGTGCATAAACCGCCCGGGACGCCTTTGTCAACCGTACACCGTCGATGATGGAACCGTGGTTCAACTCGTCGGAAATGATGACATCCTGTGCTCCCGTGACCAGCGTTGGTATGAGGCCAACGTTCACGGTGTAACCTGCAGAATAGATGAGCGAGGCTTCGACGCCCTTGAACTCAGCAACCTTCTTTTCAGCCTCAAGATGGATGTCCATCGTACCGGCAATGGCTCGCACGGAGCCGCTGCCTGCGCCGTAGGTGGTGGTGGCCTCTTGCATGGCGGCCACCACTCTTGGATGGGTGGTCAGATTGAGGTAATTGTTTGCCGAGAGCATGATGGTTGGCTTCCCGTCCATTTGGCAGCGGGGCTGGTTGGGGCCTTCCAGCGTGGGCGGCTCCCACAACAGGGAGTTCTCGTTGAGCTCGTCGAACCGCGCTTTCATCCAAGACATGTCGCCAGGCATGGTGCTTCCTCACCTCTGCCTGCGTGCGGTGCTTCAAGGTCTTTTGTCTTACGAGCCCTCAAACACCGTCTGGCGGAGGAGGCGCTCGTCCATCGCCACGAATTCACCCTCGCCCAAGTCCAAAAGCCCAAGATGGAGCCCACCCACCGACCTTCGATGAAGTGTGAGAACCTCGTACCCTAGGGAGGAGAACATACGTCGTACCTGTCGTTTTTTTCCCTCTGAAACGGTCATCACCACGACCTCATCTTCCACATGGACGTGGGCTGGAAGGGTCTCGTAGTGGTGCACGGTGCCGTCCACCTCAAGTTCAATTTGAACGCCGCTCCTGAGGCGTTCGATATCGCTTGCTTGGACGGGGTTATCCGTGGTCACAGCGTAGGTTTTCTCCACCTTCGCCTCCGGTGATGCAATGGAATGAACGAGGTGTCCGTCCGTGGTCAAAATCAAGAGTCCTGTCGTCGCTTCGTCCAGCCGCCCCACGGTAAGCATGCGGTCGTAGGTTGAGTCATCCAGTTTGTCCTTCATGACCTCAAACACCGAACGTTTTCCCAGTGCACGTTCCTGTTTGTTGAGGCGAGAGCAAATCACTCCCGCTGGTTTGTTGAGGACGAACGTGTGGTGAAGGCCAGGGAGATGAAGCAATTCATCGTTCCATTCAACGGTTTTTGTGTTCGCGTTGAATTGGAATGCGATGTCTTTCACCACCGATCCGGCCACGCGAATCTCACCGGCCCAAATAGCGTCCTTGACGTCCCGTTTAGAGGAAAATCGGCCTGTTCGAGAAAGGTATTGATGCAATCGAACTTTCACAGGCCTCGTCAATGGCGGTCCGCCTCACCACCTTATGGTTTCGTACAACGCGTCGGCATCGGTTTCATTTCGCTCACGCATCATCATCAAGCGTCCGAAGCCGATTTCGTTTGTTTTTCTGAATCGTTCCGTACATCGCCATGACGGGCTCAAGACGTTGTTTGCGAGCCTCTGTACGAGCGGCAGCGGTCATGCGCTCTGTTTCGACACGAACCTCGACCACCTGTCGAATTGTTTCCGCCTTGGCCAACGCTGCTTCCCGTTCTTCGGTCAAAATTCGCATCCGTTGTTCGTGTTCAGCGGTGTCATCGTCGTCGTGTTTTCTCCACCACCCCCAAAGAGCCCGAAGCCCTTGAAAGGCAGAGATGTAGCCAGATGTTGTCATTTGCATGGTTCTACCCGTGTTACTTTTGCTTCTTGTCCTCTTTAGTGCTATTGCCCGATAAACCATCAGCATTATAACACGAGGACCTTGAAATTTCACCATGGCAACCACACGCCGTGCAGCGGTGCTCTGCGCTCTTGTCCTCCAATTGCTCATGGTCGGGGCAACAGCCTCGCCGTTGGCCGATTCAACCAACCCGCTTGGCGATGCGTCAAAAATGAACGCAGACTTGATTGAACGGTTGGATGAAGTGGACGACCGTGCAGTGCTCCCCGTCATCTTCCAACTTTCTTCACCCATGACGACCCATGACGAAGCCTTCATGGCCCAACTTGGTCTTGAACTTCTGGGTCATGCACCGCTGGTTGATGGGGGCTTGGTCGAAGGTGCAGCGGTTGATGTTCGCCGTCTATCAACGTGGGACCGCGTGGAATACTTGGAACTGGATAAGCCTCTCAATTTCTTCTACCTTCCATCCGAATGGGGCGGCCAACCCAACCCTGGCATCATGATGCACGAGACCACACACGTTGTTCGCGCCACCGATGCGTGGGACCGCGTCATCGTTTCTCCAAGCGGCGAAATCCTACGTGAGACGGACCTCGCCTTCACCGAATGGGACGGCGACGGTACCGCCATCGTCGACCTCGATACGGGCGTGGACGCCGGTCACCCTGACTACGACTACCTTGAACCTTGGACCGGTGATAAGACCCTCTACTCCGCAAAGTACGGCCCAAGCGGTTGGGTGGAGACACGAAATTCCGACACCTCATCCGGCCACGGAACGCACGTTGGAGGCACCATTGCCGGTAACGGCGATGCCTCGGCTGGCCGCCGTGCTGGCGTGGCGAAGGGCGGACAACTCGTGGCGCTGGGAACCGGAGACGGTGCTTCGATTTTCGCTGCTGAACAGGGCTTGGAATGGACCTACGCCCACTCCGTTCCCGGGCAAAACCCCTACCACATTCGTGTGGTCTCCAACTCGTGGGGAACCGACGGCGATTACGATCCCAACGGCGTCATCGCCCAACTCACGGACCGTTTGACCTACGAGAACGGCGTGGCCGTCATCTTCGCCGCCTCAAACTCCGGCGGGTCCGGTGGTGAATGCTCGGGCGACCTGCGCACCAACGTCTACGCCAACACCCCCTCGGCCATTTCCGTCGCTGCACTCACGCACGACGGAACGGCGGTCACCTCATTCTCATCCAGAGGATGCATGAACCAACAACACACGTGGCCCGACGTGGGCGCTCCTGGCAGAGACATTTGGGCTACGGCTCCTCGTGGAACGGCCATTGACGCATCCACCCGAACCCAAGGCGACCTGTACTACATGTCCATCTCAGGGACCTCGATGGCCACCCCTCACGTCGGTGGCATGGCCGGTATCCTTCTCGATGTTGCACCGTCACTTGGTGCTGCGGACTACCACCGAGACGACCACGACTTTGGCGACAGTTTGGTGGGCGGAGATGGAACGGCTGCCTACGGTCAATTCGAAGACTGGAACGAGCGCAACAACAGCCGAGTTCACGAAGTCGAGCTGATTCTCGAGCTCACGGCTCGATACGAAGGCATGGCCAATGCCTGCGAGGGAGGGAACGACGAAGATTCCTGCAACGACATTCCAGAGGAATGCTACCGCAGTGCAACCGGCCAGTGCCACGACTGGCGCATCGGCCACGGCCTTACAGATGTCGACGCAGCGGTCGCCCTCGCTCGCACCCTTCAGTTGATGCGAGACCAGGACAACGACGGGATTGTCGACCACCCCGAGTACAACGTTTGGGACGCTTACGAAATCTATGACAGCATGATGACGACAACCACCATCCCTGCCAACACCGACCGCGTACGTCATGCATGGAAAGGCGACTGGAACCACTTCAACAACGGGCAGACGGGTGCACTTTACTACACAGAAGACTCTCATTATGTTTGGATTCCCAACGGCACCACGCGACTCGAAGCCACCTTCACCGCTACCGAGGTCGACCTCGACACGGGACAGGCTGGCGCCCTCCAACTCGCGATTGACCTCGGCGATGACGGCAGCAACGACGCTCAAGGTGAGGGCAACCGCCTCGCTGATTCTTGGTATTACGACCTTGCCGTTGACGAATCATCATGGGGTCAGTGGGCTCATTTCGATGTTTCTGGGACGGCCGTAACGCTCTGGGGCTTCCTCGGCGACATCGAGTTCTTTGAATCAAGGGTCCCTTACACCGTGGATGTCATGTTGACGATGGACCTCTCGCAACCGGTGAACATCGAGTTTGAGCAACGGCCTGATTTCTATTCGGATTTGAACCCAACCACGCCGTCCGAGGAATACGAAGATTCGATGGACGGGATGCTCACGTTCACTCGTAAAGCCTACGACCAGGCGACCGTTGTTTCCCTCATCACACCCAAAACGACCGAGGCAGAAAGCGACAGTCAAGGCTTCTTCTCGAGTCTTGGTGGCGTCATCGCCGACCATCCATTTGCCGTCATCATCTCCCTGCTCATGCTGATTGGCGTTGCAGGGTCGGCCGGTTATGCTGTTCGCTTGCAGACCGAAGACGAGATTGAAGAAGCGGTCCTGATGGGAGATGTCGAAGGCAAATCCGTCCCCGAGATTGAAGACGAAGCGTGATCAGGGAAGCCAATCCTTCTGATTGAGGTGCGGTTTGAATTCGTCCGGTTTGTCGTGCTGCTCGAGTCGGTCAAGCAACCAAATCACCCAATGGAAGGTCCCCATGCCTTCCTCTTCAGTGACGCTGCTCTTGTCATGCATGATGTAACCCTGCTCAATCATCATCATCATGCGTCGCATGCTTGGGCCAATCAAGGAAAGGTAGGGTTTGTAGAACGAGTAGACGATATCAAACGAGAGGTTGCGATGGTAAGTCATGACGGCGTGGTTGGCCATGAGAACAACAACAGCATTTGTGGCGTCCTTTTGTTCCCGTGTCAGGGCCATCATCTCTTCCAATCCGGTTTCCCTCGTGATCACGCTTCCAAAGGTGGCGAACCCTCGTTGAACCAGCGGGTTCTCCAGTGATTTGGCAATGGTCTGTGAAATCTCATAGCGCCGATTCCGGTTGACTTCCATCACTTGGCGAAGACCGAAGACCAGCGTCGCCATGATGGCAAGGCCACTCAGGGCCTCACCCAAATTTGCGGCGGTTTCGAGATTCATCCAAGACCTCCACGCGTGCGGTGGTTCGAATCACTCGCTTTCTGATGCGCCAGCTGGGGCCGCTGGCATCACCGGGTCATCATCAATTTGTGTGAGCAACAAGAACACGAGAGCCTGGAACGCAGCACCGAAGAGGAACAGGTTGGGGAAACTCCCCCCAGCAAGGTCGAGGATTTGCGGCGAAAGTGCGTTGCCGGTAAAGGCGCCGACGTTGATGAGCGTCATGTAAATTGAGAATTGAGTTCCTGCGACCTCTTTGCTGGTGACCGACATGAGGAAAGCCAGCAGGTTGGCGCCAACGATGGCCCACACCAAGGTCCACACCAGCCAGATTTGCAGCATCATGCTGCTATCGGACCATTGTCCACGCATAGCCGACCACGCCACCGTCATGACGGTGCCAACGGCTACAGCGTAGGTCAGGGTTTTCTTGGAGCCGAACTTTGAACCCAGCAAGCCACCGACGAGGAAACCGAGCATCGTCATGAGGAAGACTGGCAAACCCTTGGCGTCAAGAAAATCTTGTGCATCCCAATTCAATTCGTCAACGAAGAGGAATTCCCACTGGAAGTCAATGATACCCATCCCGGTACCCATCCCACCACCAATCCACATGATGGTGCAGAGCAAGAGCGCCATCTTGGCAGCGCTGCCAGAAACGGCCGACTGGAATGCGGTTTTGATTTCACCAAAGGTCATGACGTCGCCGTCGTCTGTTGAGGATGCCTCAGAGGAGGCTTCACTCCACGGGAACAATTGGTCGCCCGGTCGTTCTCGCACGAAAAGCGGAATCATCATGATGGCCGCCAAGACCACGATCTGGACCTGAAGGGCGGCGTGGAAGCCAGAATCGCTGAGGATACGGCTGAGGCCAAGCACAGCAAACATGGCCCCGAAGCCCTTGGCCACGAACATCAAACCGTTAGCGAGGGGCAATTCCTCATCGCTCAGCATGTCGACGGCGAGTGCGTCCGAGCTGACGTCTTGAAGGGCGGCGAAGATGTTGTGGATCAGGAAGAATAATCCGAGTGTTTCCAAGTCAGAAGCCGGGTCGTCAACCAAAAGGAAGGCGGCCATCGTGAGCATCATGCCCAGTTGCGAAATGAGCACCCAAGGACGGCGTTGTCCCATGCGAGGGAAACGATAGCGGTCGATGACGGGGCCGAGAACAAGTTTACCAATAATCCATGGAATCATACCTGCGGAGATGAGCGCAAGTTTCTGGTCGTCGTTCATAGAACCGTTGTCAACAAGGAAGGTGACAAGGACGGTAGCAACGAAAAACCAAGGAACACCTTGAGCAAAGTACAGCGCACAAACCGTACCAAATCGTGTTATCTTGCTCTCTTGCATGTTCACTGCCATGATGCCCGGTTTTGGCATCTCAATCTAATACTTATCTCAGCACGAACCCTGTTTTCTGCAAAAAAAGGCGGCTCTCTTTGCGAGCCGTGGAATGGAAAGGTTGAGAGGATGAAACTCTGCTTGGGGTTCGCTCAGTTGGATTTGAGGGTGTAGTTTCCGTCCTTTTTGTTTTCCAAGTGGTCCAACAACCAAAACAAGCCTCCCCAGATGGACTCTTCGCCTTCTTCCGTTTTGTTGACGTTGACCATCATGAAAATATGAATCACGCGGCGCCAGCGACTCGCAAACATACGCACATAGACGCCACAGAAATCTTCGACCAAATCGAGTGAAAGGTGACCGTTTTTGGCAAGAACACCGATGTTGTTCATCCCAATCATCAGGGCGTTCATGGCATCTTTTTCTTCACGTGTCAAACCCGCCAATTCCTGTGGAGTCAACTCATCGTGAAGTTTGACCGTACTGACGGAGAAGCCACGGTGGACGAGTGGGTTGTTCATGTGAGCAGCGAGGTCTCGCCCAATTTCATATCGGCGATTCTCGTTCCAGTGCTTCATCTGCCGAAGGCTGAACAAGAGGGTGAACAGGATGGCGATACCGCTGACGGCCTCGCCAACATTCGCTGCGGTCTCAATGTCCATTGGTCAAAGCCACCGTTTCCGTCCTCATGTAGATTATGGCGTCAACACGGCGCATCGAAACCGGTTAAACCGGCTTCGGCTCAATCACAGCAGGATTTGGCAAGAGCGTCCTGGGCACAGAAACAGGTCTTGGCCGGAACGATGTCCGCACGAGCGCTTCGCTCGTTGAACAAGGCCGTGACGGCAGCAAGTTCCTCGGGTGCATCGCCGCGAGCCTCAAGGCAAAGTTTCAATCCGAGCAGACCCCACATGTTGTCCTTCCAAAGTTCGATGTCAGCGCGGTAGACTTCCTCAGCTTCATCGATGTGACCCTGTTCAAACAACAGCGCACCCAAGATGTGGCGGACGGGTTGCATCTGGCCCCACGGTTCGTTGTAGGCGAGGTTGAGGGAGAGGTCAACACCACGGCGCAACTCATCAAAGGCTGCGGTGAAGTCATGGGAGTCGCCTGCTTCCTTGGCAAGGAATTGGCGGCGGTATTCGATTTCAGCCTCCAAAATGGCAGCGTTCACGTTCAGAATCGATGGGCCCTCAGCGGGGTCTTGGTACATGAAGTTGTTATGCATCATACGACCGGCAAGAGCAGGGTTAGCGAGGGCTTCCTTGAACAACTCCTGCTCGGCTTCGGCCTCGGGCACCATGCCCTTGGAGGCGTAAGCAACGCCACGGGCGTAATGCTGAGTGGCGATGGTGGCGGGAAAGACGTCCTTGTCGGTGTACATTGGCTCGGCGAGGATGTCGTCCCACTTCCCAAAGCGGATCATCACGTGCCAAGGCATGGTCACGTAGGACTCGAGGAAAATCGCGCCCATCGGGATGATGCCGGCGAGCATGAACTGAGCACCGTGGTCAGCGTCACCTGCTGGAAGCGTGTCAACGGCCTTTCGAGCATACTTGAGCGCCGTCTCGTATTGACCGTCAAACATGGCACACCACACAACGAAGTGGTGGTTGTGCATGCGATAGAACTTGTAGAACTGCGACTCGTTTCCTGTCAACTCAACATAGCGGTCGTCGGCTTCGACAGCGGCGATGTTGCACTCGATGGCTTCCTTCCACTGACCGACCCAAGCATCAATGTGAGAGGGCATGTGAACAAGGTGGCCCAGACCGGGCATGCGGGTGCGCAACACATCAGCGGCTGGAAGCGCCTTTTCTGGGAAGGGTGAAAGTTCGAGGGCGTGACAGTAAAGGTGGCACAGTGCAGGGTGAACCTTGGCTTCATCGCTGCTGTCAAAGGCCTCTTCCATGATCTTCACGAGCAAGAGCGTGTTGTCATCAGCGGGCGTGATTTCTCCCGTCGCCGTGTTCTTGTCCCAAAGTTGCCAAGCCTTGAGGTTCATCAGCGCTTCAACGTAGATGGCGGTGACGTCCAAGTTGCCGGCGTACTTCTCGTAGAGAGGCGCCATGGCTTCAGCGAACGCCACGTTCAATGCAGGGTCGTTGCCCATGTTGAGCACGGTTGGGTCGGCGGCGTCTCGAGCCTCAGCAGAGTGCCGGGTGGACAGGGCGCGAATCAGGTCCTGCTCAAGTTCGGTGCAGTGGTCCATCACCTTGAGCGCTTGCTGGATGGGGTCGTAGCCTGAGCCAAGGCCGGGGGACCAGTTGTAGTTTGAGGAAACACAGTAGGCGATGCCCCACCAGGCCATGGCGCAGTTGGGGTCAAGTTCGGTGGTGGCCATGAAGCAGGCAATGGCCTGTTCGTGGTTGTAGTTCAACATGTGGCCGTAGGCCTCGATAAACATTTTTCGAGCCTCATCGTTGGCACAAGTTACATTCTCAGCAAATTCATAGTTTGAGGCTACGCCAAAGTCGTAATCGGTTGGTGCAAGTGACATATTCCCACCCAAAAAATGATTTTACTTAAACATCAGTCAAGTTATTCTTGGTTTCATGCATGGCGCATGGCTTTGTCTTCCCGTGTCGGGTGAACCGTTATACCATCGTCCGTTGATGTTAGCTCATGGCAAGCGCAGGAATGCTCGGTCTTCTCTTGATGTCGTTGATGGACCTTTTTGGCCTTGAAACCACCGATATGTCACGCATCATTGAGACCATTTTCAACGCCATTGAAACCGCTGTTGGGCTGCTTATCCTTGGGATTTTAGCCCTGATTTATCTGCTTGGACTGATTCCAAACCCGTTCCCTTGGATGTAAGGTTGACACCTGTGAAGAGGTATGCACCCGGGAGGGTATCGCCCCAGCCCAACTTTCCGAGAGGTATCGCCGTCTAAACGCACGAAGCGGGGCGCGCACGGGTAAACCAAAACCATCTGGAAAATTGCACGTTTCACTTGACATCGTGCGAAGACTTCATGGGTCAAACAATCCTCCTGTTAACATGAATTCAACAGCGTTCAAAGCATGGCTGCTGGTGGTCTTGTTCGTCGCATCAACCGCAGTGATTTCTGGAGTCGAGCAATCCCGTTTGGATGAACAGCAGAACGTGCTTCACGAAATCAGCATCTCCAAGGCCCTACCAAACAATGTTTCCAACAACGAAGGTTACCTTAGTTACATGGTCATGGGATACCCAACATGCGACACCGAGGTTTACGGCATTGATGGCGTCACGTTCATGAGCATGCTCCAATGTCCTGAACATACGATTCTTCGGTCCCTTGCCCAAGACACCGGCTTCTACAACGAAGTGGAAGGAGATAGAGACCTCCTGAACATCAGCGGTTGGACCGTCAACGATGCGGCATACCTCGGAAACGGCGAGCACCTTTTCTCCCTGAGCAAGACCCCTTACTCAAACACGTTGCGGAGCATTTTCAACGAGACGATGTACGACGGTCACAGTCATTTGATTGGTAAAATGGACAACACGGGCGGATTGAGTGCGGTTGGCGGCGCCTTGACCTTCACACATGACCGGTTCAGCACCGCTTTTGACGCCGAAGGGAACCTTTTCATCCAAGGCGTTGCGAGCGAAAAGGGTGAAGCACCCTTCATTTCAATTGATGGTTCCATAACAACGTTGGATTGGACAACGATTGGGCATGGACCGGAGTGTTCGGTCGAGATGGATTTCAATCCCTCGTTCCTCACGTATTTCAATCGGACAACAAATCGCTTTGACTGGCTGTTCCAAAGCCCCTTCCTTGAGCCTCAGCCTCACGCAACGAGCGAGGCCATAGACGGGACGTTCCTCTATTCAACGATAGGAACGCCAGCGCAGACCTATGATTGCGGCACGGTGCCGGGCACACACACCTTTGGTCAACATACCGCATCGGCGGGAGAAATCCTCGCCAGCGTGTCAAGTGCAGGAGAATTCCATTACGCTCACAACACGGGCCTAACCAGTGTGATTGCAAACAGCAAGGTGCAGGTCGGCGTGGGGCAGCACGGGTATGTGTACCAAAGCGGAGTGTTCGACGCCCAACACCTTGTGAGCAGCGACGGCATCAAGACGCTTGCATCAAACCATCCGTTCGTTTGTGAGCGCCAAAATGAAACGGCCTACATGTACCACGGGTCTCCATGGTCAACGGATGCCTTCATTTGGAATCAATCTCGACCGTTCCATCATGTGGACATGTCAGAAATGTTGGACTACATCGACCCCCAAACGGGCCGTTGTGTGGCCAATCATGAATCGCTGATCTACCTCGCCTCGTGGACGCCAACCTGGAGCACTCAAGAAATGAATTATTGGTCTGCTTTTTCCCAAAATTCAGACGACGACTGGCTCGCTGATGTCGAAGATGCATTTCCCTTCGAATCAACGCAGTGGCGAGACACAGACCGCGATGGCTACGGAGACAACTGGGGCGACCCATTGTGGAACAACACCATGGAAGGGAACAATCCAAACGGGAGGTGGGTTGAAAATGCAGCCTACCCCGATGCGTGCCCTACCGTTCATGGGAGATCAATCTCCGATCGGTACGGCTGCCCAGATATTGACGGCGACCTATGGTCGGACGAAAGCGATGCCTTTGACTACGACCATACGCAATGGAACGACACCGACGGAGACGGATTTGGGGACAACACAGGAGGAAACCGTCCCGACGGTTGCATCTACGATTACGGTACGTCCAGCCGAGGAATTTGGGGCTGCCAGGACAGTGACGGCGATGGTTGGCCGGACCAGTTGGATGCATATCCAGGTGAAATTTCTCAGTGGAACGACACCGACGGAGACGGCTACGGTGATTCCGTTATCGGGTTGTACGGGGATGCTTGCCCACAGGAATTTGGAACCAGTTCCATCGACCGTTGGGGATGCCTTGACGTGGACGGAGACGGGTGGTCAGATGATGGCGACGCCTTTCCAAACGAGGCGACCCAACACAGCGACCGAGACAACGACGGGTACGGCGACAACCAATCAACAAACGCGTTTCAACCCGACGCCTTCCCCTTTGACCCTACGCAACAACTTGACACCGACGGAGACGGTTTCGGCGACAACCAACGAGGGAGTGGGGCCGATAAATTCCCTGAAGACGCCACGCAATGGTCGGACATCGACGGAGACGGCTATGGCGATAACGCCGAGGGAAACGAGCCTGACGCCTTCATCGCCGACCCGACGCAATGGTCGGATGCAGACAACGACGGCTACGGAGACAACCCAACGGGACGATTGGCCGATATCTTCGTCAACGAGGCCACGCAATGGGAAGACCAAGACGGCGACGGGCTTGGTGATAACCAAAGCGGCGTCAACCCCGACCCTTTCCTTTTCGACTTCGACAATGACGGCTACAACGATTCCATCGACCCCTTGCCGAAATATGCGAGCCCTGGAGATTTGGACAACGACGGGGTGGGCGATGGGGACGATTGGGCACCCAGCGACGCGAGGGAATGGTTGGATTCAGACGGCGACGGTGTTGGCGACAACGCCGACCTTGACGACGACAACGACGGCTGGACGGACACCGATGAGGCCCGACAGGGAACCGACCCCTTTTCGAGTGATAGCGTGCCCGTGGAGGGCTTCGAGGTCATCATTCCCGGCACCCAGGTCAGTTTGGGAGCATGGGATTTGATTGGCATGTTTGGCGGCATACCGTTGTTCATTTGGATCATGTTTGGGCTGGTAACTCGAAACGGGCGAACCGCTCGGTTTGAACAACTCCTTTCCGAGGCGACCACCCGTGAGGAATTGGAGAGCATTGCCAATCAGTGGGAGTACTCCCTGATGCTCCGTCTCATCGGTCCCCATCAAGGCATCCGACTCGAGCGAATCCGAACGGAACTGGACGACCGGCTCGAAGCCGAGCTGTTCAATGCGGACAACGAGATGGAAATGGGCGTCGACCAAACCCATCTCGTCGAGAAAGAACTCAACGATGAGACGGAAAAAGACGTCCCTGAATTGGAATCCAGCAATGAAGAAGAGTGAGGAGGGTGGCAAGACCGCCACGTCCCTCAGCAAGAAGGCTCGAAGTGGACGCTGGGGGATTTGAACCCCCGGCCTTCTGGTTGCAAACCAGACGCTCTT
>JAYNUQ010000013.1:0-47814 GCA_038116375.1 Candidatus Poseidoniales archaeon
TGTCTCGCGACAAGGACTTCACGCCCTTCGAAGCCATTCGCCACTACTCCGACCCTGTTGTTACCGTTGCTGTCGAACCCAAGAGCATGAAGGATCTGCCCAAGTTCATTGACGCCCTTCGCTCGTTGGCCAAGGCCGACGCTTCGTTGCAGGTCACAACCAACCAAGAAACCGGTGAGGCTTTGCTTGCGGGGATGGGTGAACTCCACCTTGAAATCACCGTTTATCGCATCGAGGAAGAACAGAACATCAAGGTCAAGGTCAGCCCACCTATCGTTGTTTATCGAGAAGGTATTCAGGGCTCCAACCGGGGACATGCCTTTGAAGGCAAGTCGCCCAACCGACACAACCGTTTCTTCTTCGAGATTGAAGCCCTACCAACCGAAGTTGTCGCCGCTCTACGCTCCGGCGACCTCGGCGACGGCCCTGTTCGCAGCAGCGATGCTAAGGAAGTTGGCAACAAATTCGGCGAATACGGTATGGACAAAGACATCATGCGCAAGATTTACGCCATCAAAGGAACCAACGTCCTCGTCAACGACACAAAGGGTATCCAGAACCTCCACGAAACCCGTGAACTCATCATTGAAGCCTTCAACGAAGTTTGTGTGAAAGGCCCGGTCGCTGATGAACCCGTGCAGGGCATGTATGTCCGATTGGTGGACGCAAAACTCCACGAAGACGCCATTCACCGTGGTCCTGCTCAAACGATTCCCGCTGTGCGAAACGGTATCAAAGGTGCCATGATGCGAGCCAAGACGGTTCTTCTCGAACCGATGCAGAAGGCCTTCATTTCCGTGCCGAACGACTGGTTGGGTCAAGTCACTCGTGAAGTCACCACCCGTCGCGGTATCATTGAAGACATGCCGTCTGAAGGCGCTGTCACCACCGTTGTAGGCGTGATTCCCATCGCCGAGACCTTCGGTTTCTCGAACGACATCCGTGCCGCATCTCAAGGCCGGGCCGTCTGGAACACCGAGAATCTTGGTTTTGAGATTCTGCCACCTCAACTCTTTGACAAGGTCGTGGGAGAGATCCGACAACGTAAGGGACTCAAGCCAGAACCAAACCCCGAATCCTACTACGCAGATTGAGGCTCACGCATGACGGGCGTCGTTTGCGGCCTTCACGTGAACCCACAAGGTGGCGTGCCGAAGCATCCTGTTGAGGTATTGGAAGTCCATTCTGCAGGCTGCGTCGGAGACAAACAAAACGACAGGCGTCACCATGGAGGGCCAGAGCGAGCCGTGTGTCTGATGGAACGGCGCATCATGACCGCCCTTCAAGAAGCAGGCCACCCGATTGAACCAGGGACGACCGGCGAAAATCTCCTCATCGACGGTCTTGATGCTGGTCGTCTGAACGTAGGCGTCCATCTTCGTATCGGCGAAGTTGAGTTGACCATCACCAGCGATGCTCCTCCATGCAAAACCATCCAAGCCTCGTTTGAACGAGGGGCTTTCAAGAATCTCAGTCATCGGGCCACGCCCGGCCAAACCCGATGGTACGCTCGAGTGAACCGCACAGGGGCGATTCGTCTGGGAGATTCGGTCAAGGTCAATTCAAGCGAGCCAACTGAAAGTCGGTGAGTTCACGAAGGGCTACCAGTGCAGGATTGTCCTCCAATCGGTTCAAGCAAGCGTGGGCTTTTGCGTGGAAGGATTCTGCCATGGTTCGTGCATAATCCACCGAACCCAATTCGGCAAGCGCAGCCAGGCCGTCTTCAAGATTGTCTGGCTCAACATCTTCCCCTTTGCCGAGGACGTTGAGTAATCGGTCTTTGACGGGCCCATCCGGCTGGCGAAGTGCATGGATGATCATCAGCGTCCGCTTTCCTTGCGCAATGTCCGAACCTGCAGGCTTTCCGAGCGTTGCAGAATCGGACAGCACATCAATGACGTCGTCCATCAGTTGGAAGCACAAACCAAGGGCTTTACCCCAGTCTGCCATGAGTTGGATCGTTTCCTCGTCGGCTCCAGAAATTCGGGCCCCTATTTCAGCACATATCCAGAACATGACGGCCGTTTTCCCCTCAATCATCTCAAGATAATCTTCCTCGGAGACTTCCAGTCGGTCTTCAAATTCAATGTCAAGTTGTTGGCCTTCACTGACCCTTCGTACCATCCACGCGATGCGGTTGACAAGGGGTGCGACATCCGTCGGTTCGAGATTCTCAGCCTGCACCAGGCGTTCGAAAGCAATGGCCAGCATGGCATCGCCTGCATTGATCGCAGTTGGCATCCCGTATTCGACATGGACGGCGTTTCGTCCACGGCGAATTTCGTCGTTGTCCATGATGTCATCGTGAACCAGCGTGAAGTTGTGCACCGTTTCAATCGCTGCTCCAATGTCGAGCAACCCCGAATGAGATTCGCCCACCGCTTTGGCAACCAGCCACGGCAGCGTTGCGCGCATTCGCTTTCCCCCTCCTTCAACAAGGTGCATCATGGCGTCGCCGAGGCGTTCATGACGAGAGGCTCGCAGGCTGCTTTCAATACGCTGCTCGATCAAGGGTTTGACCTCCATGATGGACGTGAGCAAGCCAGCACCCTCGGCGTTGGGTAACATGTGGGTGACATCACCCATGTCGTGAATTTCAGTGTCAGCCAATTCTGCCAGTTTATCGGGTCGGTTGTAATGCGTCCACCACGACTCGTTCATGACCAAGGCTGCGATGCAACGGAACCAAGGGGAAATCGCTTGTTCTGCAGGTCGCTCCTCCAAAAGCATGGCTTCCATTTCTTCATGGCTAACCCACATCGTGTTGGCCACTTCGTTGGGGTTTGGATTTACTTCAACATCGGCGCACATCATGATGATGTGGTCGAGTTCCCGCTCAATCCATTCATGATTCATTCGTGCGGCGTATCTCATTTTTGTCATGAACGTCATTTGGTCGGTCGAGATGGTTGCGGGATCGATTCCCAATTCTTGTTCCAGTTTTCGCACGGCGGCCCGCTTAACACCCATGGCGTTGCTTTCGTCCAACTCTTCTGGGCTGTGCAATGGGTGGGAACAACAGGCATTGGCCCACACATTGGGGAAGGTTACCTTGTCCGCTGAGCGTTGTTGGAGCAGCATTTCCCCTTTTGTGTTGAACAAAAGGACGCTAAAGGCACGATGAAAGGTACCCGCAGTCTGGTGAGCTTCGAGTTTTGACACGGGGCCGATGACATGGTCGCGCTCCGAAACTTGGATGACGGCCTCGGCCATCAACGCTGCCTGTTCGGTGTTTTCCTTGTCCAGAACGGCAGCATCGGCCTCGTCCAATTCAACGTGCGGGACATCTTCGATTCCATACCCCGCCATGGTTTCACCAATCCGTTGGAGTCGCGGAGGCTACATGAAGAGTTCTCCGGTCCATTACGACCGCAGTGTGGTCCCTCTGACGTCTTTACCAACGCATGCCAGTTTGACGCGTTCTCCATGCTCGCCGCTGACCAAGAGAACCGAGATGCCGTGTTTTGCGGCTTGGAAACCGCGTTGAACCTTCAGTCCAATGCCTCCGGTCACGTCCATGTTGCTCATGTGTTCGCCCTCAAAAAGGTCAGATTCACTGAGGTCGGAGATGAGTTTTTCTCCGTCGTCCTCACCGTTGGGGGGTTCTCGTAGGACACCTTCAACACCACCCATGGCGAAGACAAGGCGTTTGACGTCGCACAGTTCCGTGGCGAGACGATAGACCAAATCATCACCCGAGAGTATACCGAATTGGCGGGGCCCATCGCACTCCACGACATCACCGTGTGTCACCATCACAATGCCCTTCGGGGCGGACTCGAAGATGGCGAGATCGCCCTCAAAATCAGCACCCGTGTTGCGTGCCCATTGGTGGGGCGGAAGTGAAACGGCTGAAACGTCCCGACGCGTCAAAGAATCCATGACATGGGCATTCAGTTCCAGCATGTCGCTGCGAACGTCATCAATCGCTTGTTCTTGTGTCATGCCCGATGGAACGTTGCCATCCTCTACCTTTCCCTCATTGAGACGGTATTCTTTCGCTTTTAGATGTCCAAAAGAACCCGCTCCGTGAACGAGAACAACATCAATACCCTGAAGCAGGCAATCTTCCAATTGCTCTGCCAGTGAATCAAGCACGTCATGGCGCACGGTTTTCATTTGGTCTTTGACCGTGATGAGGCCGCCGCCCCATTTCACGACGACCCGCTCACGCATGATTCTTCCACAGGGCAGCGTTTGATGAGGCTACCGCTTGGATTCAAAATGTGTGAGCGCCTTCGGCTGGACCTTGTGGAATGATGCGGAACGTGTTGATGTTTTGATGGGACCAATAGTAATGCGATTTGATGTGGTTCCAGTTACATGTTTCCTTCACGCCAGGAAGTTCCATCATCCTGCGTAAAAATTTGGTTAAATTTGGGTAGTCGATAATTCTCCGAATATTACACTTGAAATGCACAACATACACCAAATCAAAACGAATGAGCGTGGTGAATAAGCAAACATCAGCCTCCGTAATTTGGCCTTTTCCGGGTCCAACAAGCCAAGTTCGGTCCGCAAGATGTTGATCAAGTTCATCAAGGCGGTCAAAAAGAGCATTGACCGCAACATCATAGGCGGCTTGTGACCGAGCGAATCCTGATTTGTACACCCCGTTGTTCACGCTCTCGTAGTTGGCATCGATCATGGAATCAATTTCATCCAGCAAGTCTTCGGGACAAAGCGACACACCATTCCCGAAACCACTGCGCTGGAATGAATCAAACATTCGTATGATTTCACGACTTTCATTGTTGACAATCGTAGCATTTTTTTTGTCCCAAAGAACGGGCACAGTACCGATACGACGGCTTCCATTCCATCCTTGGAATGCTCTATTGTAGACACTTTCCAAACTGGTTTCACCATTGATTGTATCTGCAGTGGCGCCTTCTTCTTCTGGATTGAACGACCAAGAGCCGTTTCGATTCATTCTCCAATCAACCACATCGACCGAAATATGTTCTTCAAGACCGAGAAGGGTTCGTGTAAGCAGAGTTCGGTGTGCCCACGGACAGGCGTGAGAGATGTAGAGGTGGTAACGCTCACTCTCCACATCAAACGTTCCATCCTTGGAGATGAAATCACGAAATTCGCTCGTTTTACGTACGAATTTACCTTCATCAAACGCTTCCGTCCAGGCTCCAGCTTGTTCGTCTGTAGGCTTCATGTTGCAACGTTGAACAGGTCTCTAATGAAGTTGATAGTTTCACCATGGATGCTTACTTTTGGACCGTTTACTACCATTGGAACTGCTCAGATGTTCGTTCCCTCGTGATGAGAAAAATCTAGGGGTTGGTGGCAAGGATTGATGAGGCACCGTCCATGCATCAACAGCATGGCCGAGGAACCCACGGTGGATGCATTCATGCGCCATTTGCAGGTTTGTGTTGAAGAAGCACGAACGATTGCCGACACAAAAGAACGGGAGGAGCGCTTGTGGCAACTGGAATCTGCGCTCCAGGAAGCCATCATTTACAAGAACAGAATTGAGGAGTTGCAACGTCATGGCATCGATCCTGTCCGACTCGTGGAGTCCGAACTGGGGATTTCACCAGCACCCGCTCCAAAGAAGGTGGAAGCCCTGATGACGGGCCATGATCACTGCCCTGTTTGCAAGGCGGTGTTCGAACCCGATCTCGCCTTTTGTCCAGCTTGCGGGGCCGAAAAGTAGAGCCTTCACTCTTCTTCTTCTCGTTCCCATTGCTCAATGATTTCTTGAATCATCGGGTCGTCTTCATCGACCTTGTAGAGGTATTCTCCAGGGACCTCATCGGTGAGGAACACGGTGGTACCCGCTCGGTAGATGGTGTGTCCGTCGGCAATCGCTCGGTTGGTATCAATTTCCAGAATCGTGGGGCGGTCAATTCGGACGTGTCCCGCTTCCATAGCGTTGTGAATTGAGCGAGACAGGTGGACGTTCTTTCGGTCGCCAGCGGTCAGTCCAAATTCGAGCAGGGTTTCGACTTCGTCTGCTTCACAGGGATAATACAATGCTTCTGGGATGTCATCGGTAGGCAGGTCAAGGTCAAGTTCAATGGAGTGGCCGTAGGTGGCTCGAATCATACCGTTCTCGACTTGATAGCGTCCTTTTTCGTCAGCGTTAGCGATGGCCTCGAAGTGCCATCCACGAAGCCAATGGTAGTGCCGGCGTTGGTTTCCGATGGCCTCCGAAAGTTCTCGAGTGTTGACCCAACCGTTGATGTCCATGTCGACATTGAATTTCTCTGGAGCGTGTCGGAGCACAAGGGCGAGGATGCGTCCAAGCGAGTTTGCTTCACGGTCGCTCATGATGAATTTCCCTTCGTCGTTGCACACGGGACAGTTGGTGCCTGAGTAGTGTCCATGGGTTCTGCATTGGCGTAGCATGATGTCCATGCGGGTGCGACCTGTTCAAGAACCCTACGGGGCCAACATCGAGAGAACGGGAATCTAACAGCGAAAGGGAACGCGGGTATGAAATGCTTCGTCCTCCTGCAGAGGAACATGGTGGACGTCGCCGTCGTCGGTGCTGGCCAAACAAAGTATGGGAATCATGCGTTGGGCTTGAAGGGAATGTGGGCGGAAGCAGCCTCGAGAGCGTTTTCAAGCATTGACCACGATTTCGACCCCGCCGTCATTGACGAGGCGTTCATTGGAAGCCTGGCGTTTGGTGGCGCCCAGTTGGGCAACACGGCTGCGCTGCTCACCGAGCATTCGGGCATGGATGGCATCTCGGTTCGCCGTGTTGAGAACGCATGCGCCTCCTCTGGTTTTGCCTTCCGAGATGCGTGGATGGCCATCAAAAGCGGACAAGCGGACATCGTTGTTGCAGGTGGCATCGAGAAGATGAACGACCTCACGCCGGAACGAAAACGATACTGGCTGGGCGTGTCGGGTGATACGGAATGGGAACGTCTTGCAGGGTTGACCTTTCCAGGCACCTACGCATTGATGGCTCGACGCTACTTCCACGAATTTGATTCAACCCACGATGACCTCGTCCATGTGAGCGTCAAAAATCACCTTCACGGTTCTCGCAATCCACTCGCACACATACAGAAGGAAGTGAGTTTTGAAAAGGCCGCTGGCGGGTTCATGGTAGCCGACCCGCTCACGCTCTACGATTGCTGTCCAACTTCGGACGGTGCGTCATGTGTGGTTCTTGCCGCCGACCATGTTGCTCGCCAACTGACGGACACCCCTGTCTGGGTTCGTGGTTCAGGTGCTGCTTCAGATCATCTTGCCCTTCACGACCGGCCCAGCATTACGCAACTCAAGGCGACCCAAACGGCCGCTCAGCGGGCTTATGGGATGGCGAACCTCACGGCCAGTCAAATTGACCTGGCGGAGGTTCACGACTGCTTCACAATCGCCGAAGTTCTCGCTACCGAGGACCTTGGATTCACAGACCGTGGCGGCGGCGGTCGTTTTGCCCGAGAACATCAAGGGCAACTCAACCAGGGCTCCACCACGGTGAACCCCAGCGGGGGGCTGAAATCGAAAGGTCATCCATTGGGAGCAACGGGGACAGGTCAGGTTGTTGAGGTGTTTAAGCAACTGCGACATCAAGCGGATGACGGTCGACAAGTTCGAGATGCTGAAACAGCGCTCACGCACAATGTCGGCGGTTCCGGAGCGACATGCGCCGTGCATGTATTTGGGAGGGAACGCTGATGTCTGCTGTGGTATGGATGGGTTATCTCGTTGAGCATGCCGATGACTTCACCGTCGTGCAGTCACCCTTCGTGCTCAACGGCGTTCGCGTCTTTGGTGCCGACAGCGATGCAACCACGCTCGCGATTGCGGGTGTCTTGCACCGACTGCAGCACGACGAAATACAATCGCTCAGTCTTCCAGATGGTGTTGATGGTGAGAGTCTCACCGCTGCAACCAATGTTCCCCTGCACGACCCAGACGGGGAGAATGCCCCGTGGGAGTTGTTGTTGAGTGACGAAGCCACCGTTGTGCTTTCTCGTCACAATGCTGAGGTTGAATTGTCTTCACTTGACGTCGAAATTGAGGTTGATGGAGCCTTTTACCAAGCGATGGAGGAGGCATGGTTGCAGGAATTGTCACACGCACATGTCAGTCAAGGCGCCTATGTTTCAAGGGCTCAATACGAGGAAGCAGCCGCTTCGCGCTTGTTGTTGGTGGGGCAGGCCGGTCACAACAGCGTGATGTGGCCACCAAGATTTTCACACCTCGTGGACGGCGCACACGCCACACAACAGCCGCTCCGACGGACAGGTGCCGTTCAAACGTGGACCACGCTCTCCGCAGCAGGAGCACCCTCTGAATTTTCACTGCGTGCTCCCTTGCTCGGAGGCATCAGCACGGTGCTCCTCAATCTTGATGACGGCCCTAACGGCGTGTTTTTGACCGTCGATGACGAGGACGCTGTTCTTGAAATGGACGCCAGAATGGAACTCGTCGTGCGGCGTCTGTATGCCCAAGAAGGATTCATCCGGTACGGCTTGAAAGCACGAACCATTCACGAATAACAAAGCATTCATAGAAAACGATGGACACCACCCAAGCATGGCGGGGTTCGGTGGATTGAGGAAAGGTAGAGAGGAAGCCAAAGACAACCTTGGATTTACCGAGGGTGGTGATTGTCCTCGCTGCGGCGGCAACGCCCAAGACTCCACGATGAAAGGTTACTTGCAATGCGCTTCATGCGGCCATGAGTGGGCGGACCCGAATTACAAAGAGGAACGAAAGCGCCCCCAACCTCCTACCCATCGCCGTGACGCAGAGAAGATTGAACAGTTCAAACAAGAAATGGCTTCGGGAGAACTGGCAAGCGTTCTTGGCATTAACAAGAACCTCACCGGGGAGCAAGAACAATCCCTTCAGCGCCTGGAGGACAAGTGGATGAGCGGGATGCAGGGCCACTACAACGCGGCTGCTGAGGAACGCAAACCCCTCATGATCAGCTTTGACGACGACGACAACATCCTTTCAACGGAGGTTGCAGCAATCACCATCGTGTCAAACGGCTTTGACGGTGGAGAAGAAATTCGTCTTGAGTATCCCGGCCGTGGAACAGAATTCTACGCATACAACGAGCGCAGCCCAACGGGATGGAAGCGTGGACCAAATGCCGAAACGACGGCCCGGTCCATTGCCAACGTCATCAACCGTTCGTCAAAATTGGTGTATGCAAATTTGGATGGTGTACGTATTTCCTTTGAGCTTCGTGATGAGACGTTGAATGCGGCCTCATTTGTCATCTTTGTTGACGACCCTGGTGGAACCGACATCGTAGCGGAAAAGGGCGGTGTTGTGCTTGATCACCGGGATTTCTCTACCATCCAAGATTACCGAAACGTTGTGGAAATGGTCCTTGAAGACGGCATCATTTCACCAAGTGAGGACCAATTGCTTTGGGCCATGCGGGAACAACTGAACATCGACGAGGCCTATCACGTGCAGATGGTGATGGACATCTGTGGAGAGAACACGTTGAAAGAATGCACAAGTTGCGGTGGAATGGCAGAATTGTACCCTGAACATGCGGCGTGGTATTGCCATGCGTGTGAGGCTTGGTGTTGATTTATTTCTCGTCTTTGTCTACTGTTCTATAGAATCGAATTTTCCAAATCTGCGGAATGAACCCTATCATGAATATGGGGACTCTTCATAAAGTGAAGCGGTATCCGAAAGCCAGTGAGCCTATGGCAAAAGACGTGTTGTACATTGGAATTGACTTGGGAACCTTCCGCTCTGTGATGGTCTCCTCCGACAGCCACGAAGTGGAAGAATTGACGGTCATTGGAACTCCCAAAGACCCCATCGCACGAAACTTCCTGAAGCGAGACGTTCTCTTTGGACACGAGGCCCTCAAGAACCGCCTCGCCCTGAACCTCTTCCGACCGCTCGAACTTGGTGTGATTAAAGACACGCCAGAAGACCGAGAGTACATTGCGCACTTCATTACGCACCTCATTGGCCTTTCCGACCCGGAAGACTATGACCGTGTGGTCGCCGTCATCGGTGCTCCAGCTGAAGCCAGTCACGTTGACAAGACCGCCATCTTTGACGCTGCTGCTGGGTCCGTGAATTCCGCCATGATTATTTCTGAACCCTTTGCCGTTGCTTACGCCCTTGATATGATTCACCACACCCTTGTGATCGACATCGGCGCAGGTACCACGGACCTTTGCCGCGTCTACGGAACCATCCCTGGTCCAGGCGACCAGATGCACACGGGATACGCTGGAGACTACGTCGACAACCAACTCATCAAGGAAATCATGTCCAAATACAACGGTGCTCAGATCACCAAAGACATGGCTCGCCGATGGAAGGAACAATTCTCCTTCGTTTCGACCTCGGCGCCTGATGAACCCATTCTCGTGGACTTTTCCATCGACGGTAAGGCCATGACCCTCGACATCACGGACTGCATGCAAGCGGCATGCGAATCCATTGTGGACCCCATTGTTGAGAACGTCAAGAAATTGATTGCAGGTTCCAACCCCGAATACCATGACGAGTTCCGTCAAAACATGGTGCTCGCTGGTGGCGGCTCCTCCATCAAGGGACTCGGCGCTCTCATTGAGCGACGTCTTTCCGACATGGGCGACGTGAACGTCCATGTGGTTGACGATCCTGTTCGCTTGGGTGCCATGGGCGGTCTTCGACTCGCCATGGAAGTCCCAGAAGAGATGTGGAAGAACCTCACCCTGGCCTCCCGCTGAAGCTCATGCGCCTCCTCCAGGCGCACCTGTGATGCGGTCAATGCCCGTCGATAGGAAAAGGTGATTAGACCTTCATTGAGACCTCAGTGCATGACCCAATTAACATCAGGCGTGCCCGCTCCAAACCTCGTTTTACCTGCCATCGACGGGTCCGTTTTTGACTTGTCAAAGGTGAAAGGAAAGCGCGTCATTCTCACGTTCTTTCGTTTCTCATCGTGTCCATTATGCAACATGAGAATCCGTAGAATCGTTCAACGATGGGGGGAATTCAGCGAAGATACCGTGATGGTTGGTGTATTTGATGCGAGTGTTAAAGATTTGACCAAGCGTATGAAGAAACACAATCCTCCCTTCACCATCGTCGCTGATGAAACCTACGAGCACTTTCTCAACAATGGCGTTCAGAAATCCTTCGGAAAATTCATTCTAGGCGCTGCGAAATCTCCACTGACCCTGCTTCAAGCAACACTTCGCGGATATGTTCCCCTGACGCTCTCGGTTTCGAAGTTGTCGACCATCCCTGCGGACATTTTGATCGACGAATCTGGAACCGTTGTCAAAGCACACTACTGCAAAGATACAGCTGGCCACCTCAGCATTGATGATTTGGTGGCGTTCTCTCACGGAAATTGATGTGGACTCAAACGAACAGAGTTTGCCCGTTGCTCAAGCCTTTCCGGCTTTCTCAACTTCAGCCCAGTCGCGCATGAAACCCTCCAGCCCACGGTCGGTCAGCGGGTGGCTCATGAGCTGACGGAAGGTTTTGGCCGGCATGGTGGCCGTGTGAGCGCCCAGTTGGATGCACTGGAGCACATGAGTTGGGTGGCGCACCGAGGCAGCGAGGACCTTGGTGTCGAGCTTGTAGTTGGCCCACGTGTTCATGATCTCTGCGATGAGTTCCATGCCGTCATGACCGGTGTCGTCAATGCGACCGATGAACGGGGAAACGTACGTCGCCCCTGCTTTGGCGGCCATGAGGGCTTGTGATGCTGAGAAAATGAGGGTCACGTTGGTGTCAATACCCTCTTCAGTAAGAATTTTCGTCGCTGCAAGTCCTTCAGGCGTGCATGGAATCTTGATGATGACGTTGTCAGGAAGTTCAGCCTTGAGAGCCCTGCCCTGTTCGACCATGCCTGCCGTGTCCATGGCGGTCACCTCAGCAGAAATTGGACCCGAACAAATACCGGCAATTTCTCGAACGACCTCTTTGAAATCACGTCCAGATTTCTTGATGAGCGAAGGATTTGTGGTGACGCCGTCAAGGATACCCCATGCAGCGATTTCTCTAATTTCGTCAACGTCAGCGGTGTCGAGGAAGAACTCCATGTCCTCTGTTCGTCCAAGAGGTTCTATGAACTCTCCCCTGCGAACCTTGAGGCGAATTCATCCCTTTCTTTCCACGGCACGCTTGGCTGCCTGAGCGATGTAAGGCGCTGATATCTTCATCACTTCGAGCATCTCATCGGCTTGTCCCGATTCGCCAAAGCGGTCTTGGACGCCCACGCGCTCAAGGGGCGCAAAGATGTTCGACGTCAGATGCTCTGCCACGGCTCCACCAAGTCCGCCGATGACGTTGTGGTCTTCTGCGGTCACAATGGCCCCGCACGAGGAGACCAAACGGTCGATGAGGGCGCCGTCAAGAGGTTTGAGCGTGTGCATGTCCACGACGGTGGCGTTGATGCCGTCGGCGGCCAGGGCATCAGCCGCTTCGAGTGATTGCGAGACCATGACGCCGCATGCGATGATGGCCACATCCGTCCCGTCCCGAAGAACAATGCCTTTACCGATTTCAATTTCGTTTTCTCGCCCTTCGTACAACACTGGCGTTTTGTTTCGTGCCGTTCGGGTGTAGGAAGGTGAACCGCTGTCGGCCAATTGCATGGTCAACACCTTGGTCGACACAACGTCGCTTGGATGCATGACGATAACGTTGGGTAGGGTGCGGTAGATGGCCAGGTCCTCAATGGATTGGGCCGATGAACCGTCGGTTCCCGTGTGCGTGCCCCCGTGGCTGCCGCAAACATGGACGGCGAGGTTCGGTCGTGCAACCCCGTTTCGCATCTGCTCAAAGGCTCGTTCGGTGAAGATAGCAAAGGTGCTGGCAAAGGGTATGTATCCGGATGCGGCCAAACCTGCACCAACAAGGAGCATGTTCTGTTCTCCAATGCCGCACGACACGGTACGTTCTGGGTGAGCCTTACGGAAGTGGAGGGATTTGGTTGATTTGCCCAAGTCGGCTTCAAGTACGACCACTTTGGGGTTCGCCGCAAGTTCGAGGAGCGCCTCACCGTATCCGTCTCGTGTAGCGGCCATTTTGGTCATGCAACCACCTCGCCGAGTTCAGCCATGGCTTGTGCGTATTGCTCATCGTTTGGCGCAGCACCATGGAAGGCTGGATTATCGGCCATGAACGAGACACCGTGTCCTTTCACCGTGTGGGCGATGAGAATGGAGGGGCCGTCATTTGATGATTTCAGGAAGTTGAGGCCGCCGACGATTTCCTCCATGTTGTGGCCGTCGATTTCTTTCACGTTCCATCCGAACGCCTTCCACTTGGCTGGAATGTCAAACATGCGCATTTGAGCTTCGCAAAAATCGTCGTTCTGGATGCGGTTTCGGTCAAGAATAACGTTGAGGTTTCCGAGTTCATGATGGGTCGCTGCCATGGCCGCCTCCCAAACACTTCCTTCTTGGATTTCACCGTCGCCCAACATGACGTAGACTTGGCGTTCGCTCCCTTCCAGTCGTCCTGCGATGGCCGAACCCATGCCAAAGGAGAGCCCCATGCCCAAGGAACCGGCGGAAAAGTCAACACCTGGGCACCATTTCATGTCAACGTGGCCCTGACAGACACCCCCAAGCACCCGGTAGGATTCAAGATCTTCAACGCTGATGAATCCCATTTCGGCCAAGATGGCGTACATTCCAGGCGAGGCATGGCCCTTTGAAAGAATAAATCGGTCCCTGTCATCCCAATCAGGGTCGTCCGGTTTGACTCGGAGCGTGGTCTTGTACAGTGCCGCCAGAAGGTCAATTTCGGAAAGTGAACCACCTGGATGGCCTGCTTGAGCACGGTGAACCATGTTAACAATGTGGACCCTGCAGTTTCGAGCGAGTTCCTTCAATTCATCTATGCTTGTCATTGGCTCACCAACACACCTAGGCCTGCATGGATGGCCTTTGATGGTTGTGTCGTGATTTTCTGTGCGGTTGTAGCGCAGTCAACGCTTTTTGGGTTGCAAGGCGTCCAGCATATTGCGGACGGCATCGGCGGTCACCATCACCGCATCACCAGCAAGACTTCCGCCCTTGGGAAGTGCCCGTGTTGCCAACCAGATGAAAACGCCAACAAACCATGCAAAGAACACCAAGGAGAGAAGATTGTTCAACGTCCCGATGCCGAACAACTCTGGAAGGTCGATCTTTGCAACAATGAGCACAGCGATGAGAACGCCCATGATGGATTCGCCAGCGATGAATCCAGCTCCGATGAGTACACCACGGCTCTCAACCTCTTTCGCCGCTTCAAGCGCCTTTTCGGAGGGATGCTCTCGAAGGACCCCGTCCACTCGAAGATGCGCACTTCGCAGAAGGATGTGGGAAATGATTCCGCCGGTCATAATGGGGACGGAGAGGCCCAGCGGGAGGTAAATTCCGATGGCGACGCTCATCACGGGCATTTGCAGTCGGATGAGCGCAACCGCGATGGCCGCACCGAGAACAACCATTTGGATGTTCAAATCTCCACCAAATGCACCCTGAACGATGGCCCCGATCAATTCGGCTTGCGGGGCGAACAAGGCCTTGGAACACGTTGGGTCGCCAGGTAGCGGGTTGAGTTGGCACGCCGTTTGAGAGATTCGAAACGCATCATGCAGCAACGAGAGCACCGGCCCGATGACAACGGCACCGGTGAGCACGCCGATGATTTCTGCCACTTGTTGTCGTTTTGGTGTCGCACCGAGCATGTGACCGGTTTTCAGGTCCTGCATGACGTCGCCAGCGATGGCAGCGGACGATGCGACGATGGCTGCGATGAGAAGGGTTGCAAACATCAGGTCTTGCTTGGCCATTCCAAGGAACACATCACCGACGATGTAGACGAGTCCGACCGTGAAAAGAAGGGTCGCAATCGTCATACCAGAAACGGGTGAGTTTGACGAACCTACAACACCCGCAATGTAGCCTGCGACAGCGGCAAAGAAAAAGGCGACAAACGCCAAGAAAAGTGCACCTGCAAGGGCAAGAACGAAGGATTCTGTGGCCCACCAATAGAAGAAAAAGGTCAGTACCACGAGGACGCCACACACCATGAAGACCCGATTCATGGGAATGTCTTGTTCGGTTCGTGGAAGAAGGTCTGCGCCTTCATCGGATTTCACGAAGGCTTTTGAGAGGCCCGTAATGATGGTTTTTCGCATGGACCAAAGCGTGTAAACGCCACCAACGACCATGGCACCAACGCCAACATAGCGAACTTGCGTCGACCAAATGCTGTAGAATCCATCAACGAGCGAATCGGTGGCAGGCCATCCGTAAATTAAACCGTACATGGGAACGAGTAAACCGAATCCCAACACCCCACCAAAGAAGATGAAGGATGCAATACGTATGCCGACAATGTATCCTACGGAAAGCAAAGCAATCGACAAGTCCATGCCAGCATACAATCGAGTGGAGATGAAGGATGCTGCCCCTTCTACGGTATGGTGGGTCACTTCAAACCCTTTCACCATCAGGCCGTAGATGCCACCGATGGCCAACGCATAGAGAATGGCAAGCGCACCATCGCCACCCTCTTCACCAGCTACCAACACTTCACGGCAGGCCACACCTTCAGGATACGGAAGAGCCTCTTCGACGATGAAAAGACGGCGCAGGGCGATGGTAAACATCGTGCCTAACAAACCACCAAGCGTGGCAATGATGAGGGTCTCCATCCACTGAATGGACGTCCAGATGTTCATCACCAGCAATGCAGGTACGGTAAAGATGACACCTGCAGCCAACGATTCACCGGCGGAGGCCATGGTTTGGACGGCGTTGTTTTCGAGGATTGACACGTCTTTGAACATGGTCCGGAGGATGATCATTGACATGACGGCTGCGGGGATACTCGCAGAGACGGTCATTCCCGCATACAAGCCGAGGTAAGCGTTGGCCGCGGTCATCAAGACCCCCAGGACGATACCGACAAGAACCACCCGTGTCGTCAGTTCGAGGGGTGATTCATGGGCTGGAATGTAAGGTTCATTCACCCCGCTCATGTGCCTTCCAGCGGTTTGGGGTAAGTATAGCCTGCGCTGGCGGTACCTGTGATTGATGCCCTCTGATGTTTGTGGGGGTTCTATCATCAACATTAAGAGTCAAACTATTGAGCATATGGTGTCAACAAGGTAACTGCCTTGTGAGGAAGTGTATTTTCGTGGAAGAACACTGGCACAACCTTTCAGTCGAGGAAAGCCTTGCAGTGCAAGAGAGTTCCGAGAGCGGCATATCCGTTGATGATGTCATTCGCCGCCAGCAGCGGTACGGTCTCAACAAACTCGCAGAAGCCGAGAAAACCTCGGCTTTTCTAAGATTTATTTCTCAGTACAACGATCCACTGAATTACCTCTTGATGGGTGCAGCATTGGTTGCATTAGCCATCAATCCAAACCACCCAGGCGACGCCATTTTCATCTTCATCGTTCTCACGGCCAATGCGTTCTTCGGTTTTTGGCAAGAAAATCAAGCAGAACAGGCCATGGACTCGTTGAAACAAATGTCCATCTCGAATTGCGTTGTTGTTCGAGGTGATTACGAGAGTGAGGTACCGACATCGGAATTGGTGCCCGGCGACGTGGTTCGCCTTGAACAAGGCCTCAACGTTCCAGCCGATGTGCGACTTCTATGGTCGCAACAGTGCAAGGTGGATGAATCTGCACTAACGGGTGAGTCCTTGACCATCGGAAAGAGCATTGATGCCTTGCCAGTAGATACCGTCCTTGCTGACCGAAGAAACATGGCGTTCATGGGAACCACCGTGTCCTCAGGCCGCGGATTGGGGTTGGTCGTGGCGACGGGTATGAAAACCGAACTTGGCAAGATTGCCAGTAACATTGCCGAGGCCCAAACACCGAAAACCCCGCTTGAACTCAAGCTGGAAAGCCTTGGAAAATTTCTTGGATTCATCGCCCTCATCGTAGCTGTTTTGCTCGTCTCGTTGAATTTGCTGGTTTCATACGGGAAGCCAAACGTCGATTTGAAGGAGGTGGTTGTTGAACAATTCATCGTCGCCATTGCCATCTTTGTCGCCATCGTACCCGAAGGACTCCCCATCATCTTGGTCATCACCCTATCGCTTGGCATGAGGAACATGGCCCGTCATAAAGCCATCATCCGCAGAATGAAAGCCGTGGAAACCCTGGGTTCAACGACCGTTATTTGTTCGGACAAAACCGGTACGTTGACAAAAAATCAGATGACGGTGCGACAAATACACACCCTTGACCGAGATTTCGGTGTCACTGGTGAAGGCTTTGAACCGAACGGATATCTTGTCCGGAACGGCGTTGAGCTTTCCGATACTGATCTTCAATCACGTCAATCAGACTTGGGATTCCGTTTGCTGGGCGCCTGTCTTGCCCTTTGCCACAATTCTCACATTGTGAAAGCAGACGGCCACTGGCAGGCCATTGGCGACCCGACGGATTCAGCCTGTGCTGTAGCGGGGTGGAAAATCAACGGGGACGTCAAGAAATTCTCTCACCGCCATCCTCGATTGAACGAATTCTTCTTTGATGCTGTTCGGAAGCGGATGAGTGTTGTTCATGAGTACGAGGGTGAAAAATGGGTGTTCTCGAAAGGAAGTGCTGGGGGCTATGGTGACTTGGCAACATCAAAAATTGTTGACAATGCGATCGTCGACCTGACCGATGAAGACCGTGAACGTATCTCCGAAATCAACAACGAGATGGGTTCCCAAGCCATGCGAGTGATTGGCTTATTTGCCCGCCCCCTGATGGACGGCGACGATATTGAAGCGATTGCAACGGTTGAGTCAAACATGATTTTCCTTGGCCTCATCGGCATCATGGACCCGCCTCGCCCCGAGGTAAGGAATGCCATTGAAACCTGCCAACGAGCGGGCATCAAGGTCAAGATGATCACCGGTGACCATCAGATGACGGCTGCTGCCATTGGTCGTGAATTGGACATCACCTCCTCGGCTACAGGCCCACTCGATGGAAAAAATCTCGCCCAGTTGAGCGACGATGAACTCCGTGAAGTATCAGGCGATGTGGCCATTTATTCTCGTGTCACCCCCGACCAGAAAATGCGAATCGTGTCATCACTCCAAGAACAAGGGGAAATTGTGGCGATGACCGGTGATGGCGTGAACGATGCACCAGCGCTTTCCGGTGCAAACATTGGGATTGCCATGGGCGTTGCTGGAACGGATGTGGCCAAGGATGCAGCGGACATGGTGCTTCAGGATGACAATTTCGCCAACATCGTCCATGCAGTTGAAGAAGGCCGTAAGATTTACCAAAACATTCGCAATTTCGTTCGATATCAAGTTTCAACCAACGTTGCAGCAGTGTCCCTCTTGGTCCTTGCGACGCTGTTCTTTGGCCCCAAAGCGTTGCCGTTGACGGCAACACAGATTCTGGTCATTAACATCCTGATGGACGGTCCACCGGCCGTTGCTCTGGGTGTTGAAAAGAAGCATGGTAACGTGATGGAGCGACCGCCGCGTCCCGTTGACGAAGGCTTGCCCAACGGACGAGATATTTCGCTGATTTTTTATCTTGGAGGGATCATGGTGATTGGTTCGCTTTTGGTGTTCTGGCTCGCTGGCGGGGGGTTGGCAGACGCTGACCCGTGCACGCTACGACCCACTGAACTGAGCACCACAGCCTTCGATATGGAGGCCTGTTTAGCTGGGGAACAAGGGGCCGTTGATGACTGGCAAACTTACGCTGACGATCATTTCAATCACGCTCAAACCATGACATTCTCAGTGTTCATTGTTTACCAACTGTTCAACGTCATGAACTGCAGGTCAAACGAAGAGAGCGTGTTTGAACTGGGGATTTTCTCAAACCGCGCCATCAATTATGCTTTGCTGATTTCATCTGGTTTGCTTCTGTTCTTCGTACAGATGGCCAACATGTCCATCCCAATACTTGGGATTGAGGTTGGTTCCCTGTTGAGGACGAATCCAATCACTCAAAATGACTGGATGGTGGTTGTCCTCATTGCATCCAGCGTTTTTATCGTTGAAGAGTTTAGAAAATTGATCGTCAAATCCGGCATCTTTGCTGTTCGTCATGGCTGATGGTTCAAAGCACATCTTCATCAATGAAACACTCGAGGAAAGGCCATGGTCTCTGCCATCCAGCCATCACCGTTAGCAGGTGAACACGCAGATTGGTTGTTCAGACTTGGAAGAGAACTCAACGACAGAGAATGGTCGTCAAATCTTACCGCCGTTGTTGAAAAATTGGGAAAAAACGAACCGCTGAATATTGACGATGGTATGCTTCTCTACACGCACCAGGACCTTTCGGAGGTCGGTGCGCTTGCGCATGCGGTTCGCAGGGCAAGGTTTGGAGACCAAGCATTCTTCAATTCAAACGTTCATATCAACCAAACCAACATTTGTGTGTTGGCCTGCAAATTCTGCGCTTTCCGACGAGGACCCAAAGCCAACGATGCTTACGCCATGTCGATTGACGATTACCTGAATGACTTGGACACCTACGCCCATGCAATTGATGAAGTTCATTCCGTTGGTGGACTGCATCCAGACTGGGGCGTTGAACACTACGAGTCAATGTTTCAAGCAGCAAAAGAACGGCACCCGCACGTATCGATTAAGGCGTTAACCGCCGTTGAGATTAAACATCTTGGGCAGAAGTCATCCATCTCTACAAAATCAGTTCTCAGCCGTCTAAAATCAGCTGGTTTGACCTCACTTCCTGGCGGTGGTGCAGAAATTCTTGATGATGATGTTCGAGCCATCATTTGCAACGGTAAAGAGAGTTCAGACGAATATTTGCAGATACACAGGGAAGCTCATGAAGTCGGTCTTCCATCAAATTGCACGATGCTGTTTGGAACGATTGAGCGACTTGAACAACGCCTTCAGCACATGATTTCTCTCCGGGAATTAAACGAAGAGACACGCGGGTTCCAATGCTTCGTCCCCTACCCGTTTTTACCCGATCACACCCGTTTGCCTGAGGCCCAATTGGCTACCGGTTCAGAGATTCTGCGTACCATTGCCGTGTCGAGGCTGATGCTCAACAACATACCCCACATCAAAGCCTACCGAATGAACATTGGCGATCACCTGGCTGAATTGGGCCTCCAGTACGGTGCTGACGACATTGACGGAACCGTTCAAAAAGAGTCGATTATGCACCTGGCAGGGTCCACTGCACCTCTTGACCATGACCGCGCTCGTCTCGCCCGTCTCATCCATGACGCTGGGTGTGTACCGATTCAGAGAAACACCGTCTACAGCACCTTTGAAGAATATACGCCCCCTGAAATCAAACCGAGGCGTGCCCTTCCGATGGCCCGATGATGAGATGATTTCATGGAAGAAACGTGGACGAAGACGCTGGGTAGAGTTGCTTTCATCAATTGCGACCCACTCTACCATGAATTGGATTCGTCCTGGAATGTCCTCTCCGCACCCCCCTCATGGCTAACCGGGCATGTTCTTCGCAGGGACTGCATTTTGGCACCCATACCCGCCGCCGACTATGCAAAGCATGCCGACGAATTGGTCTTGGTCCCGGACATCGGTATTGGAAGTCAAGGCGAGGTTGGCAGCGTCCTGCTCTTTGGGGCGGTTCCGCTGTCATCCATGAAAACCATCGCTCTACCAAGCGATTCAGCTACCTCAGTCGCATTGCTGAAACATCTTATTTCCAAGCAGGAACGCCCGATGAAGTACATTTCCACAGGGCCTGATTATGACTCAATGATGGCCATGGCCGATGGAGCTCTTCTCATAGGCGACCGTGCACTGGACGCTGCAAGAGAATTCCCAGAAATGGTTCAGATGGATTTGGGGACGGCATGGATGGAGGAGGAGGGTCTACCGATGATCTTCGGCGTCTTCGTCGCACGTCGAGATACGCCACAATCCTTGTTGAAGGAGGCGCATGCTGCCCTCATCGCTAATCTTGAAAGATTTGAATCAAACACCGATAAACGAGAGGCTGTGATACGTTGGTCCATGGAAAAATCAGACCTTCCGTACGAGCGATTGGACCAATATTACGGTGAGGTGTTCAATCGGCTGAACGACCACCATCTCGCGGGTCTGTTCCGCTTCCTTGAATTCGCATGCAACATGGAACGTGAGCCCGAATTTTCTTGGAAATGAGGCCGAGTTCGTACAATCGCTCAAACGAATGTTCATGAAGGGAATGCGGATGGAATGGCCATGGTGGTTGAACTTCCTCTCGACGATTTGGGCAACAAGATAGTGCGAATCGGACACAGCCCTGACCCAGATGATGCCTTCATGTTCCATGCCATGACCACGGGTGCCTTCCCAACACCCGGCTACAATTTTGTCCATGAACTCCAAGACATCGAAACCTTGAATCATCGGGCAATGAATCAGGACCTCGAAGTTTCTGCTGTCTCGATTCACGCCTATCCCGACATAGCTGACCATTACGCGTTGATGAATTGCGGTGCCTCGATGGGCGAGGGATACGGCCCCATGATCGTCTGCAAACAAGGTGTCTCAGAAGAACAGGCCAGAAACAATGTCATTGCGGTGCCCGGCCTCAAAACCAGTGCCTACCTCGGCTTGCGCCTTGCTTGGGGAGATTGTGAAGTCGCCGTCGTACCCTTCGACGAAATCATTCCACGCATCCTGGACGGGACCTACCTCAGCGGATTGATCATTCACGAAGGCCAATTGACCTACGTTGACCACGACCTGAACGTGCTCATTGACCTCGGTAAGTGGTGGAACGCCCGAACGCCCAATTGGCCCATGCCTCTCGGTGGCAACGTGGTGCGCCGAGACCTCGGCGAGCAGGTCATGAAGGACATCACGAAGTACACAAAAATGAGCATCGAATATGCGTTGAGTTCACCCGATGAAGCACTTGAATTTGCCAAGGCATGGGGCCGGGGAATTGACGATGATACCAACAAAGAGTTTGTCGGCATGTACGTCAACGACCGAACCATCGACTATCGTGAAGAGGGTCGTCAATCCATTCGTCAATTCATTGCTGAAGGCCAAAGCATCGGTATGATTCGTGATGACTTTGATGCAGAGGCCATCGTGTTCATCGGAGCGCCCTGAGGGAGTCACTGTATGTCAGGAGAGCGGCGAAAGCCCAAGGTGAGCCAATACGGCTCGGTTGATCCAGCACCCCCATCGCCTACTCCAGAGATTGAACAACTCACGCGTCAACTCTGCGACGAAGATGCGCCGATGTTTCAACGAATGAGAGCGGTGTTCGCCCTTCGAAATCAACGGACCGATGCGGCCTGTTTGGCCCTTTGTGCTGGTTTTGAAAGCGAAAGTGCGTTGTTGCGCCACGAGATTGCCTACGTTCTCGGACAAATGCAAAATCCTGTGGCCCTTCCAACTTTGGTTGGCCGTTTATCCGACCACGACGAGCACGTCATGGTTCGCCATGAAGCAGCCGAAGCGATGGGCGCCATCGGTGACCGTAGCATCATTCCATCGCTGGAGGCTTTTGCCGATGACCCACTACCAGAAGTCGCAGAGTCGTGTGTGGTCGCGTTGGACCTCCTCGCATGGGTTGAAGGGTCCGAGTTCGAGGAAACCGAATGTTAGGCTCCCTCAAGTTCAAAGACTAGACCGCCTACCCACCAACAGGAAGGATACACGTGCCCCACGAACATGTTCAACTTGCGCAAGCACCCAACGGTGAGCTCGGCCCTCGGTGTCATTCGTGCGGTATGCGCCTTACCTTTGGAAACGCGATGGTTGTTGACAAGTACTACATGTGTTGGGAGCATTACGTAGAGGCCACAGGCGCCGATACAGCAACCGAAGTCAGCGATGCCGATGAACGGTTCTGGATGAAGCAGGATTAATACGGCTTTCTTCAAGAACCCTCATCCTTTCGTTCCCCTTGAGGGAACCCATTGTCTGACGGTTGGGCCAGGTTTGCGCATCGTTTTGGTCAGTACTACCAAAATGCGTCGTTGTGGTCGCCTCCAAGGGTGAAAACCAGAGAGTGGATGTTCATTCCGTTCGGAGGGGCGCCACCGCTGCGGCACAAATCCTTCTCCGATGTGGGCCAAGTCAAGTCCTTTCTCTCCCAACGAGCCATGCATTCATGTTTCTATTCGACCGCCTATTGGAAGCGGCCTTACGAATTGAAAATGTCCGATAAGTTGTGGCAAGGTGCTGACCTGATTTTTGATCTGGACGGGGACCATTTACCAGGCGTCACCGACCGAGATTTCCCTGGGATGCTCGAAGTGATTCAAGACCAAGCTTGGGCGCTGTGGAATGATTTTTTGGAACCCGAATTTGGTTTTTCGGAGGATTACTTGCAAGTCACCTTTTCGGGGCATCGTGGATTCCATTTGCATTACAGAGACCCGCGACTCTTCCATTTGGATTCTGAGGCGAGGCGTGAACTTGTTTCGCACATACGCGGCGAGGGCGTCGACGTTCAAGGGGGACTCGCTCGTTACCATGACCGCAACGCCAAGGGGTGGACGCAACGAATTCGAGACGGTATGGATGCCATGATTGCCACCCTCCGTGCAATCAACCGAGGTGATGAGGGCAGCAGTAGGGAATTACGCCGTCTTGAGGCTGCCCTCCAATCGTTGCAGGACCGGGAGGGGAACACCTCCCAACGCTCGGCGACGGCCATCAAACGGTTGGCGGAATTGATGGACCATGACAACAGAGTTCGCCGCCTGAAAGAAGGGAAATTTGAACTACTGGGCAACTATCAAACGCTCTTTTTGAATCTCCTCAAGGCTGACGCCTCCGTCGTGCTTGGGTCTGCTGGAGAGACCGATGAGGTGGTCACCATTGATGTGCGTCGCCAGATTCGCTGGCCGACCTCCCTCCATGGAAAATCAGGGATGCGAGTGACCGAATTTCCTCTCGCCCGCTTGGATCCTGATTCCAGTCAGTCGTACAATCCATTGAACGAAGCTTTCGTTTTGGGTATGGATGAGGCGCATGAAGTGGAATGGGTGGTTGACGACGCTGTGGCCCAGTTCGGCGACCGACGTCTCGAAAGCACCCTTGGAGAACGGTTTCAAATTCATGAATCGGGTGCGACATTTCTGGTACTCAAAGGCTGGGCTAAACTCGTTTGAGGCCATTCTCGGTTCGTTGAGAACCTTCGTTAACGAGGTTCAACATGCGGTAAGGTTCAAGGGTGGTTTCCCATCCCTTGGGACGAGGTGAGTCCGTTGGGTCTGCGCAGAGGGAAGAAATCCAAGAACAAGGGAGCCCCCTTGCCCACGCCAGACTTGCCACCTCCTGCTGGCCTACCTGCACCTCTTCCGCTGCCTCCTGGTGGAGAACTTCCGCCTTTGCCCGGTATGCCTGCGCCGCTTCCTGCACCTGTTCCAGCACCTGCAGCAAACCCTGCCCCCGCTCCAACATCAATCCCCATCCCATCCGCACCTCTTCCCGAACCTGTGAACGACCCTGGCACCACACTTTCTGGTATTGCGGAAGAGAAAGGATACAGCGACCTCTGGGCGAAGCGTTCAGAAAAACCGCTTCAGCAAATCTACGGTCACATTGATCGAATCAGCAACAAGGAGGCTGGTTCCCTGTTGGATCGTTATGCCGATCGTTTCGGGCATTCGTTGGACCGTGAAATCATCGTGATGCGCAAAGCAGCCGTTGACGAGAAAGTTGCAGAGATTCGCGATGCTCCCGTCGTTGAGTTGATCGAAGACGAGCCAGCGTCCCCTGCAGACGAACTGACTCAGGTCGAGAACGAACTTAGGGAGCTCAAGCCAATGTATCAGGAGGCCAAAGCAGCCGGTGATAAGGACGTTCTTTCCGAAATCACCCCCGTATTGCAGGCTTTGATGGCTCGGCGCAAAGCCCTCAAGCAAGGCGACGTCATCACCCAGGAAGCGCCTGCAACCGCCGAGGCATCCGACGAGGCAGAAGACGGTATTTTCGCAACGTTCGTCTCCATTGTTGACGACCTCTTGGGAGAACACCTTCCAGCAACCATCGTCAATGACTTCGTCGAGAGTGCTGACTTTGAAATCTACAGATCCGTGCTGGAATCACCTGCGACAACCGACGAAGAAACCCGTTCGGTGTTTTATGCGATGGTTGACGACCAACTCGGAAACATGTCTCCAGAATCCATTGAGGCCTTTGTGGCCTCACCGGACTTTGATGTCTACCGTCAAATTGGCGAACTTTACAAGGAAGCGTGAACAACATGGGACTACTTGACAAAGCGGCTGCATCAAGCAGTGAAGAATCAAAACCAAAGGCCAAAGCAGTTGCAAAGGCCAAGCCTGTCGCAAAGGCGGCCAAGGCCAAACCGGTCAAGGCGGCAAAAGCTGCGAAGACAAAGAAAGCGCGTGCACCAAAAGCACGCCCGATGGGCCTTGCTGAAGATTACGAATTGGCATCGAACATGAACCGCAGAATTTCCTGGTTGGTCAATTTCCTCATCAATTTCGGCGTTCTGTTTGCGGCTTTGTTTATTGCCTCCTCGGACACGGGAATCATCACGACGATTCTTTTCGCCACGAGCGGAGGAATCATCATCCTCAACGCCGTTTTTATTCCGATGAAATTCAGCCGAAATTTGGGGCAATTTGTTTCCCGCACAAAATTCATTCGCGGGGACGGTTCAAATCCGCTGTTCCTCCATGGCATTATGGAGAACACAAAGGGTCTTTTTGCACTGATTGGTCTGATTTCCGTCGCCACTCAATTTCAGAAATTGACCGAGGCCGATAACACGACGGCCATTGTGTTCTTCTCGCTTGGTACGCTCTTCATCATCCTCTGGTTTGTCGATCGATTCCTTCGCAACGGCAGCGAGATGGGACAGGGACTTTACGACCTCGTGTTTGGCTCCTACTTGGTGAAGTACATCCCGCCCGAGGACGAAAAGGCTACGGGCATTTGGGCACGTCTTGAGAACATGGGGAACTTTGGAGATCAATTGCTAAAGAAGCAAGAAGAGCGCAAAGCCAAGAAAGAACAAAAGCAATCCGAGTCGGATGCTGAAGAAGAGACGCCATCCCAAGAAGACTGACCTTCCTACAAAAGGTGAGACCGGCGTATGTTGGATGCCTTGCGCAAGCGAAACAATCTCCTTCCGTTCTTGGTCTGTACAGGAGGCCTGTTGGCTTGCATCCCCCTCTACCCCATCCACCCTGGACTTTTCATCATGGGTATGGTCCTCACGGCATTCTTCACCTATCTCGAACTGGTCACGCAAATGGCGTTCAGGACGCCGACCCGCCGAAAGGAACCCGTGGATGATGATGATTGGACGGTGCACGATATTGAATCCGATGGCATACGTATGCGCGTGTACCTTCACCAAGGACTGCCATCAGCACCAACCCTGATGATGTGCCATGGTTGGACTGCTGGATCAATACGGTTGGTTCCAAGGGCTCAATTGTTCTTAAAACGAGGGTGGTCAGTGATTCTCATTGATCTTCCCAACCACGGGTCTTCGGGAGATTTGGTCAAATGGACGGCTGAAAAATCCACCACACTCATCATCGATACCAACAACATGCTTCAGGACTCACATCCTCAATATTTTGAAAACGACCTGTACTTTTATGGACACAGTATTGGGAGTTTCATCGGACTTCGGATCAGCAAACGGCGTAATGAACTGCGATTGTCTGCCGACTTCCGTGGCTGGATCTTCGAATCACCAATGACGGGATACACAGAAATTTTCCATGAAACCTGTAGGCTCTTGCGTATACCTCACGTTTTACGACCTTGGGTGCTGAGGAAAACCATTCGGCATGTTAACGCGGCCAATAAGGAAACTCCCGACCTTCACCGTCTCTACGAGGCTGATGTTCCCCTATGGGGCATGACCCACGAACCGACGCTCTTGGTTCAGGCCTACCCCGATGAACGGTTGGGTTCATCACATTATGAACGCCTTATTGCCCTAATGGGGCAAGCCAAGGACAGTCACCTCACGGTGGAATTGCTCGGGGATTTAACCCACTCTGGTTCGCATGAATCAGCAGTACGGGATGCTGCCATCGAGCGGTGGTTGAGCATGCTCGAGCGTCACTCATCGGCTTGAGCAGCTTGCTCTCTCGCCAGTTCACGCATGTCTTCCACCGGGTCGAGTTCGTCAACAATTTCCTTGCCCAGTAAATTCTCCATCACGTCTTCCATGGTAAGAATGCCCGATGTCCCACCGAATTCATCACGCACAAGAGCAAATTGTTGGCGGTTGCTGAGGAAGACTTCGAGGGCTTTGTCAATGGTTGAGCCAAGTTCAAGTTTGAGAATTGGCTTCATGATGTCCTTGAGTTTGACATCCCACTCGTCCCGACTGGCGGCCATCAAGATTTCAGAACGAATCACCAGCCCGCGGACAGAATCTATGCTTTCTTCGTAAACAGGTATTCGTGAAAACCGAAGAATGGTGTTTTCATCAAGGACTTGCTTGATGGTTTGATTCATATCGAAGGCTGCGACAACGGTACGGGGCGTCATCTCGTCTTCGACCATCACGTTCCGCAGTTCAAGCAGGTTGTGAATGATGGCTTCTTCTGTCTGGTCAAGCGTACCTTCGATTTCACCCAAATCTGCCATTGCAGCGACATCGTCTCGTGTCACCATGGCGTTCTTTGACTTTGGAAGAATCGATTTGATGTATTGGATGGGCCCGATAAGCCAAAACATGGATTTGGTAAACCACGTAAGAAGGTAAGCCGAGGGCGTTGATAACCGCTTCCAGTACGCAGCACCCAGCGTTTTCGGGATGATCTCTGAAAGAAACAAGACAGCGAGGGTCAGAATCGCTGACGCCGCAGTAAGAACTTCCACACCCCAGATTTGCTGAACTTGTGAACCCACTCCTGCTGCGCCCATTGTATGGGCGATGGTATTGAGCGTGAGGATGGCCGTGAGCGGTCGAACAGAATCATCTCCTTTGAGATGCGCCCACATCTCTGCGGTTCGCTTACCTTCGTTCTGGAGAATGTTAACGTAGGTTTGCGGTGTTGAAAGAACAACGGCTTCCAAAATAGAACACAGAAATGAGACGCCTAACGCCAAGGTGATGTAAAAAATGAGAAGGGTCATATCGCCCTCGCCAGTAGCATTTACAGTGGTTGTTACTGTTGCAAATAGGTCACTTGCCATGTTGTCTCGCAGACCCCTACCCGATTGGGCGTGGTTTAAGCGACGAGCGGTGGGTTCTTCAAAATGACGCATGATTAACGAGATTGAAGAAGAATATCAATTTCAATGGGTGAACCTCAAGAAGCATTGACGGCTGGGTTGATTTGGGTGGATGGCCATGTCGGGTGAACATGTTCTCATCTGCGTTGCCTGGCCGTATGCCAACGGCCCGTTACACCTCGGGCATGTTGCTGGTTGTTACTTGCCACCGGACATCCAATTCCGTTTTGAGCGAGCTTTGGGGAACAAGGTTCTGATGGTATCAGGGTCTGATGAACACGGGACGCCCATCACGGTAACTGCTGAAACAAAAGGCATATCTCCACAACAGGTGGTTGACGAATACCATGCTGTTAATCTCAAGGCACTTCTCGACCTCGGTTGCAGTTGGTCGATGAACCTCGATCCTCGGGGCGCTGAATTTGGTGGAGCACTCTTCAATCGGACCAGCGATGATGAACACCGTCGAATGGTCCAAGAAAACTTCAGGGCCCTTGAATCTGGTGGATTTTTTGAGCGCAAAACCATGGAGCAGTACTATGAACTCCACGAGGAGGGGACGGGCCGTTTCCTACCTGACCGGTACGTCGAAGGCACGTGTCCTTCATGCGGCGAAGATGGCGCACGTGGCGACCAATGCGATGCTTGTGGAGCCACCTATGAAGCGGTTGAATTGAAGAATCCTGTATCCAAGATGAACCCCTCAGCAAAAATTGAAATTCGAGAGACGGACCATCTCTTCTATCGACTCGACCTGTTCCAATCTGCGTTAGAACAACACGCAACCTCACAACAGAAATCATGGAAATCCAACGTGAGGGCGATGACCAAGCAATGGCTCGACATGGGACTGCGCCCTCGCGCCGTCACACGGGACCTTGAATGGGGGATCCCCGTTCCTTTGGACGGCGACACATGGGGCGGAAAATGCGTATATGTGTGGTTTGAAGCGGTGCAGGGCTATTCGACCTGTGCCCGAATTTGGTCGCAGAGGAACGCTCAGCACCTACCGGACGGAGATGATACATGGAAGCGTTGGTGGACGGTGGCTCAAGACGGTACCGTGCCACGCCACCTTTATTTCCTCGGAAAAGACAACATTCCATTCCACACCGTCATCTGGCCTGCCTTGATTTTAGGCCTCAATCATGTCCACAAAGGCCTGACTGCTGACCAACCTGTTGCACTTCCAGGCCCTGGTGATTTCGCACTCGAATCGAACGTACCAGCAATGGAATATCTGATGCTTGCAGGAGGTCAGTTTTCCAAATCAAGAAAACACGCAGTTTGGCTCCCTTCTTTCCTCGAACGATACGACCCCGATACGCTTCGCTATTATCTCAGCATAAACATGCCAGAAAATCATGATACCGACTTTAACTGGCCCGATTTTGTTGAGAAGGTGAACAGTGAATTGATTGCTGCCTACGGTAATTTTGTTCACCGCGTGCTGACCTTAGGCGCGCGGTTACCATCCAACTCAGGAAAGTCTCCCTTCGAACCCTATGACCAGCACCCTTCGACCGAACACCATCAGCGCCATGTAGAGGCTTGCCTGAAGGAGATTACCACCTCGTTGCAGAGGCACAGATACAAGGAAGCCCTTCGCGGCATCATGAACGTCGCACAGTATGGGAATCAAATTCTGCAAGCAGCCGCACCGTGGAAGCATCTGAAAGAACTTCAGGAAGGCCATGAAGAAAGTTTAGCCACGCTGGCCTTTTGTTGGCGGATTTCTCGTTTCCTGTCCATCACGACCCAGCCGTTTTTGCCAACGAGTGCACAGCGCCTGTGGTTGGCCTTGGGTCATGAAGGCGAGGTTGCCGAGACGAGATGGTGGGATTCAGTGGATTGGCATGCTGCATTGTTTTGGAACGCCGAAACGCCAACGCCATTGTTTGAACGATTGGATCTCGATGAAATTCTTGCTGCGGAACAAAACCTTGTCGAAGAAGGCGCAGAAGACAACGCTGTCCACGGCGTCAAAGGTGGGAAGAAAAAAGGAGGAAAACCTGTGACTGAAGAAACAGAAGGAATCACATATCTTGATTTCGAGACCTTCATGCAAGTAAATTTGCGTGTTGGAACGATTGAGCGTGTGGAAGACCACCCGAATGCGGATAAATTGTATGTCGTTCATCTCAACGATGGTAGCGATGAAGGCCGAACCATTTGTGCTGGACTGAAGGCGTTTTACACTCCCGAAGAGATGGAAGGGAAGCAGGTGGTCTTTGTCGAGAATCTCAAGCCACGCCCGCTGCGCGGCGTTGTCTCTGAAGGCATGATGCTTGCCGCAGACAACGGTAAGGGAGGTGTACGCCTCATTACCGTTGACGGGTCCATTGAACCGGGCAGCCAAGTCCGCTGAATCATTCGTTCATACGATCACGTACAGCATCCATCACTTCACGTGATGCGACCCTGATGGCCTCTTTCATGGCAGGCAATGACGTTCGCATGCTGGTCCCATAGGTCTCGGGTAAACTTTGCAGATTGATTTCCACGTTGAACACCGCTCCTTTAGCTGCAGCACTTGCGAGCAAACCCGCTACACCAACATCCGTCACGGCATTGGCGTTTCCCAGCCGTGCAAGATGCGGGAGTTGCTGGAGGAGATTCATGGCATGCGTCGCTGTTTCAAACGGCACAGATGCAGCGAGCATCATCGCCTCGCGAATAGCCGTCCTACGTGTGCCTTTTTCCTCGTCCGTGGATTTGGGCAGACCAAACGACGCCATCACCGCATCAAATGCATCGCTGTCTTCAGTTGCGAGGTCGCCGGCTCTGTTCAATAATGGAATGCACATTGCCTGCACCTCTTCTGCGGTTGACCAACCCGCCCCCCATTTTTCCTTTCCAAGGGTCAAGTCACAAACCATAACCGCCAAAGCCGCAGCTTGGCCTAAGGAAACAGCAGCGGCCGTACCTCCGCCTGGTGTGGGTGAGGATGAGGCGAGTGCAGCCTGAAATTCACGGACGCTCATGTCCATCCACTTCACTCAACCACCTCCTTTTGGAGTGCCCACTCGATGATGTGTTGATGCGGGTCAAAACGGTGATGCCGATTCAGGCCCAATGATGACACGGCAGCCTTGACCAGGTCTTCCTCTCGTTCTGCCTCGGGCATGAAATATCGACCGGCTTCAAGCATGGCGTCAAGCGGCACAAGCCCAACAACTTCACTGCCGCACAAGGATACACCGTGGTCCGAAGCAAGGCTTTCACATGTTCGGAATGCCAAATGGAGGGGGCATTCGCCGACATCCAAGAGATTCATCGAAACTTGTGAAATGCCAAGTTCTTCAACAGGAACACCCATCCCCTGAACCTTGTTCAGCATTCCTCGGGAACGAATCCGACTGCCCGTATCCGACTTGAGTAAGCGTCCACTGCTGCGAACGATTGAACCGATCATCTTGGCGACGCGAGCGTCTTTTTCCTCAACGTTCACGTTGTAAGCGACCAAGATGTTGCGGGCGCCAACGGTGATGCCCCCTGAACGAGCAACGGCCTCAGACCATTCTTGCGTCCCAGCATCTGGGAATCGTGTAGCGTCGCTATGTGCGGTTTGCCCTCCCGTAAGTCGGGCTTCCAATCCTTCATATTCACCTCGTCGAAGGTCGGACAACACGGTTCGGGCAGGTCCGGTAGCCGCTGCGCCGTAGAGGAAGAGTGGAACATTTTCTTTGAGGGCGACTTCGGTCACAACCTGACGGGCGAGGTCCGCACACTCTTCCATGCTCACGCCTTGAAGGGGGACAAAGGGACAAACATCCACGACCCCCAAACGGGGGTGCTCCCCCTGGTGATTTCTCATGTCCAAATGCTCAATGCTTGCATGAATGAGTGCGACGGCACCTTTCACAACGCAGCTGGGCGGTCCTGCAAACGTAATCACGGTTCGGTGGTAGTCATGGTCCGGTTCAACGCCCAGCACCGTGCAGCCGGGAACGGCCCGCACGGCATCAACAATCTTCTCGATCGTTTCGATGTCCCGTCCTTCCGAAATGTTCGGAACGCACTCGACCAATTTTGAAACCATGACACATGGCTCAGCATTGGGTCTTTGAATGTTCTTCGCCCTTCTCACGAATAAAGTGCTTCAGGTGAACGAACGCTGGTTCCCTGGGCGCGTTTCTTGTCCAACCGAGTAATGGCCGTCATGACGTCGTGTTGGGACACTGAAGAACGGCCGTCGCGAATGGCGATCATACCCGCTTCTACGCAGGTCGCCTTGAGTTCGGCTCCTGAATACCCCTTGGTTCGTTCGACCACCCTTGCGATGTTGACCTTCTTGGTGTTGATGCTCTCGAGATGAACCGCAAGAATCGCTTTGCGCGATGCATCATCTGGAATGGGGATTTCAATCACGCGGTCAAAGCGACCTGGACGAAGAAGCGCATCATCCAATATGTCAGGTCGATTTGTTGCAGCGATGATTTTGACATCGTGCAACGCATCAAAACCGTCGAGTTCTGCCAAGAGTTGCATGAGCGTACGTTGTACTTCACGATCGCCGCTGGTTGAGCCGTCCAAACGCTTCGCGCCAATGGCATCGATTTCATCGAGGAAAATCACACTCGGAGCTTTTTCTTTGGCGAGGGAAAACAATTCGCGAACCATCCGCCCACCTTCACCAATGTACTTCTGTGCAAGCTCACTCCCGACCATTCGTATGAACGTCGCCTCGGTGTGATTGGCCACGGCCTTTGCAAGCAATGTTTTACCGCAACCTGGGGGGCCGACCAAAAGAACACCTTTCGGTGGAACGATTCCCACTTTTTCGAACAGTTCTGGTTTGACCAACGGCAATTCAATGGCTTCCCTGACGGATTCCACTTGCTCATCAAGACCTGCAACATCGTCGTAGGTGATCGTTGGCTTTTCAACCATTTCTGCCCCGCTGACCATGGGGTCCCATGCTTCGTGGAGCACTTCAACAACTGAAAGGCTGTCTTGATTGAGTGCAACCCGCGTGCCGGGCTTGAGTTTTTCAGGATCGAGCCGCTGATTGAGCGAGACTTGGAATACGGTCCCGTTCGAAGAACGCACAATGGCTCGTTCGTGGTCAAGAATATCTTGAATGTGGCCAACGATCAGGGGCGGCATTTTGAGTAAATTTACGTTTTCATCAAGCCGCTCTATCCGCTTTCTGAGGGTCCGCATTTCCGCTTCAAGCGTCGTTCGTTCGTTGATGAGTTGTTGCGTTTCGTCTCTCAAAGAAGCGTAATCTTCCTCCAAGGCCCGGAGGTCGTCTTCGGCGGTGGTTGGCAAGTTCCCTTCCGTTCGCTCTACTTCGGTACCCATGACTCTCATCTCTTCTGAGTTGGCGACCATTCATAAGATATGTGCGTCATCCGTCTGTGAACCTACGTATCAAAGGGTTCAAAGAGCGTAACCAAGAAACATTGTTCATGGGCGAGTGTGAACTTTGTGGTGCGGTAAAGGTAGGCGTCCAACGCGTTCGAACGGGAAAAACTGAGGTTGCTGCCTGCTCTCGTTGCGTAGAGAAAATGAATCTCGCCCCCAAGTCAGAAGCGCCCGGTCTACAACGGTCGCGTTCGTTCTCCGCACCCAAGCCTCGTCGCAAAAAGAACGACATCATGACGCGCTCCACGAAAGAACTGGTTGATGATTTCAGCAAGCGCATCTCGACTGCAAGAAGCAACCGGCAATGGAGTCAGCAGCAATTGGCTAAACGCATGGCAGAGACGGTGAACATCGTCAAGGCAGCGGAATCCGGCAAACGCCCTACGGATTCAGTTATCCTGAAATTTGAGCGCGTGCTCAATATCAAACTGATGGAGGAACGCTCAGCTGAAGAATCCCGTCACGTCAACGCAGGGCCGTCTCGCGGCATGACGTTTGGGGATTATCTCAACGATTTGAGGTGATGCTTTGCAACCGGTTTCGGTTCATGCACTGTGGCTTGCACAGGATGACCCCAAAAAAAACACCGCAGTGCTCGCTTCGAAACGCGGCAACATGAGACTTCACAAGTCCACGAGGACGTTGCCAAAGAAGGGCATCATTCTGGAACCGCTCTGCGGCAAGGTCTTCGGCCCTGAGGACCACGCACTCCTCACACAACAGAGCGGTTCTTTGGTCGGGCTGGATTGCAGCTGGGCCAACATTGAGCCTTCCGTTGCTTCGGTCATGAAACACACACGCTTGCAGCCTCGGATGTTGCCTCTTCTCCTTGCTGCGAACCCCGTCAATTGGGGGAAACCAGGCAAATTAACAACAGCAGAAGCCCTTGCAGCCATCCTCTATCTTCTTGGGCGGCGTGAACAAGCCAGCGAAGTTCTTGGAGCGTTTCGCTGGGGCGAACGTTTTTTTGAATTGAACCGTGAACCACTTGACGCCTATGCAGCTGCAACCACGAGTGCTGAATTGGTTCAACTGCAGTTTGAATTCTTTGACCTCGGCCACCTCTTGGAGGAAGATAAGCAATGACCAACGTGGAAAAGATCGCCGTTCAACGCTTCGGCCAAGATGGATTGAAACTCATCAATGAAGTGGTCGCCAAAGAGTGCTTGGTCCACATTCAAATGAATGACAAACGAGTAAGCAGTCTTCTGGCCTCTCCCGAGGACCTCATTGACCTTGCTCTGGGCCACCTCGCCGTTGAGCATGGATGCAGACCAGATCCCTCTGACATCGACGCCAGCCTTACTGCGGATAACGAGGAATACACGGTCATCATTCGGGCAGAGACCTCCATTGAATTAACATCTCGACCCACCATCGTCACCTCCTCATGCGGTGCGTGTGATCATCAGAACTTGGACGATCTCGTGAAGCGCACTCCAGCCGTGGACGACCATGAACTCCCTGTTTCACTCCAAACCATCATTCAGGCCCTTCATGACCTGCGTATGCAACAACCTGGTTTTCAGGAAACGGGTGGAATGCATGCTGCAGGACTCTACTTTGGGCCAGAGTCGCCCTCAATTGTCCGTGAAGACATCGGCCGTCACAACGCTGTTGACAAGGTCCTTGGCCATAAACTGACGACCAGGCCAATTGACAAACCGTTGGCGCTCTTGCTTTCTGGGCGCTGCGGATGGGACATTGTTTCCAAGGCCGCTCACATGAACATCCCCGTGATTGCATCAATTGGGGCAGCCTCAAGCCTTGCCGTGGAGGCTGCAAGGGCATCGAACATGACGTTGATTTCCTTCGCGAAACTCGACAAAGCCGTGGTGATTGGACCTGTTGAAGGTCGATTTCAGCGGAACCATTGAGAAGGGACGGGCGCACCCGCAGAACAGAGGCCTTCTGATGCGCGAACCCCCTCAGGCACGAACGCCTCCAGATACGGTCTCGTTAAGGCTAAAAAAACCCAAATCCAAGGCTGCAGGTCTCCCCGCAGTAACTTCCTCACTCGTACACGGGTTGACAAAGATGGGGCCGGTCAAAACCGTCAAAACCTTGCGGTTGGTCAATCAAAAAAACGGATTTGATTGCCCTGGTTGTGCTTGGCCCGACCCTGAACATCGAACGAGTTTTGAATTTTGTGAAAACGGGGCCAAAGCCGTTGCTGATGAAGCCATGAAGGCAAAGGTCTCCCCGCAATTTTTTGGTCATAATAGCGTTCAACACCTCAGCACCATGAGCGATTATGAGTTGAACCGTCTCGGCCGTCTATCTCATCCAGTTTTCCTTGCGGCCGATGCTTCCCATTACCGTTCCATTTCCTGGGAAGATGCATTCGCGAAGATAGCTCGTGCCCTCAAGGCCACAGCGAACCCCGAGCGTTCGGTCTTTTACACATCTGGAAGGACAAGCAATGAGGCAGCCTTTCTCTACCAGGCATTCGTACGTGCTTACGGAACCAATAACCTTCCTGATTGCTCGAACATGTGCCACGAGTCGAGCGGCAAGGGTTTGGTTGAGACGATTGGAATTGGAAAAGGCACCGTCACACTTGATGATTTCAACCACGCTGATGTCATTATGGTCATCGGACAAAACCCCGGAACGAACCACCCAAGAATGCTTACTGCGTTGAGGGACGCGAAAGAAAACGGAGCAAAAATCATCCATGTCAACCCATTACCCGAAGCAGGACTCACACGCTTCAAACACCCCCAAGACTACATGAAAGGGAATTTCAAGACCACCACCCTTGCAGACATCCACCTCCCTGTGCGTATTGGTGGGGATGCAGCGTTGCTGAAGGGTTTGATTAAAGTTCAAATTCAGGAGGAGGCAGTCGACCCCACGTTCATTTCCACCAAAACAGAAGGATACAGCGAAATGATTGAAGCCACTCAAACGGTTTCATGGTCTGAAATTGAGCGAGACTCAGGTCTATCAAAAGAAGAGATCGTACAGACAGGCCTCCTTCTGGCAAAATCAACAGCAACCATCGCCTGTTGGGCTATGGGTCTCACGCAACACCGAAACGGTGTAGCGGTCATCCAGGAAGTCGTTAACCTCTTGCTCATGAACGGGCACATTGGGAGAAAGGGTGCTGGTGTGTGCCCTGTGCGTGGCCATTCCAACGTACAAGGTGACCGCACCGTTGGAATTTGGGAAGCGCCCTCGGAACAATTTTTGAACCGCTTAGAGCAAGGTTTGGGATACGATTTGCCGAGAGCGCATGGCTACGATGTTGTTCACGCCATAGACGCCATGAACCAAGGGCTGGTTGATGTGTTCTTCTGCATGGGCGGTAATTTCCTTTCAGCAGCACCTGATACGGACGTCACGGCCAAAGCACTACGCAAGGTTGGACTCACCGTCCAAGTATCAACAAAGTTGAATCGGTCCCATCTCATCACGGGAAAGGAAGCGATTATTCTCCCCTGTCTGGGTCGTACGGAGATGGACATCCAGGCCTCGGGGGCACAATTTGTCACGGTTGAAAACTCAATGGGAATCGTCCATCGGTCAACGGGAGGTTTGTCTCCTGCATCCCCCGATCTTCGAAGTGAGCCGTGGATTGTTTCCGAACTTGCACGAGCAACACTTGGAAATCAACATCTCGAGTGGGAGCGTCTCGCAGGGAACTACGACGAAATCCGCGACCTCATGGAACAATCTCTGACAGGTTTTGATGATTACAACGCACGTGTTCGTCAACCTGCAGGATTTGCACTCCCAAACCCTCCCAGAGATCACCAAGCCTTTTCCACACCCTCAGGGAAAGCCCAATTCATCGCACATTCGCTCCCGGACGTTGGCGTGGAAAATGACCAATTTGTGCTGATGACGTTGCGCAGCCACGACCAATACAACACCACCATCTATGGCTTGGACGACCGATATCGAGGCGTTAAAGGCAATCGTAGGGTTTTGTTCATGAATGCTGATGACATGGTTGAACGGGGTTGGAAATCACGTCAAAAAGTCTCCATCACAAGTCATTTCGAAGGTGAAGAACGCCATGCTGACGATTGGTATCTTGTCCCCTATGAACTTCCAAGAGGAAACCTGGCAGCCTATTTCCCAGAAGCCAACAGCCTCGTTCCGCTGCACTCAACCGCAGCGGTTTCAAACACGCCCACTTCGAAATGGATTGTTTGCACGCTCTCCTCGTCTCAAACATCCAACGGAGCGGAAGAAGAATGACCCAACGCTCTTATCGCTCACTCATCCGCGAGAACAAAGAGTTTCGTCGGCTATGGACCGCTGCCGTCATCTCGATGCTTGGGCAGTGGTTCAACACCATCGCGCTGTTCTTGCTTATCCTCGAATACACGGGAAGCGAGTTTCTTCTGGGATTGTTGTTCACGGTTCGCATGGCCGGTTTCGCCGTTTTACAGCCGCTCATCGGGTTGTTTGCAGACCGGTACAATCGTAAGCGGTTGATGGTCATCTCCAACATCTTTCAGGCAGGATTTGCGCTGTGCTTCTTGTTGGTCAACGATGCCGACGACATCGTATGGATGATCGGTCTTTCAGGCGTAATGATGATTCTCCACGGCATCTACATGACGGCTGAGAGGGCATCGCTGCCGAACATTGTCTCTGAAGAAGATTTGGCGACGGCCAATGCTTTGGACGCTGCTTCGTGGTCGACGGCGCTTTGCATCGGTGCCATGCTGGGGGGTATTGTCGTCTCCATCTGGGGCACGGATGCCGCTTTCATCATCGATTCGTTCACATTCCTCATCAGCACGCTGTTTTTGATCAACCTCACCTTGCCGCAGACGATTGATGAGTCGGTGAAGGGCCCCTTGTTCTCTACTGCATTTCTTAACATCAAACGCGGTTGGATTCGCATCAGGAGCCAGCCTCCGCTGTTCAGAATCGTTTTTGCAAAGGCGTCGTGGAACATTGCAGGTGGGGGATTGGCTGGTGTTTATCTGGTGCTGATGGGGGCGGATGTTGACGGTTACGGGGCAGCATTTGGCTTTGGATTGTTCTTTTTTGCAAGGGGTGTTGGCACGGGTTTGGGCCCTATCCTTGCCCGTGCTTATTTTACAAATGAAGAGATGTGGCCATCGCTCGTGGGTTATCTTATCGTTCTTTCAGGATGTTTGTATTTCTGCGTCGGTGTGAGCGTTTCCTATGCTTTGTGGACCACCGTGATTTTGGTAATCCTGGCTCACAGCGCAAGCGGAGCCAATTGGGTGCTGTCAACGGTCATGGTTCAGCAATGGGTGGAGGACGAAGTCCGAGGCCGTGTGTTTTCGGTTGATATGCTCATTCTTTCCGTTGCTTTCTCAACTTCAACCAGCATTGCCGGCTACCTTATGGAGCACACCGACCTTGGTATCCAACGTGGTATCATGCTGTTCTCGAGCGTGATGGTACTGTCTGGAATTGTATTTTCCATGTGGAAACCCGAACATCCTGAACTGATTCCTCAAGCATCCTGAAGACATCGTTCATGAGTACACACCGGCGGCGTGAAATACCGACGGTCGTTTGGTTCGAAGGTATCCAACTGAAGGGTAGAGGTTGCTCCTTCCTGAACGAAGACAACCGACGAGGTGCTGGCGGGGAGGTAGTCTTCTCCCGTTGACCGCAGAGACAATCGTAGCACATGCCCGGCCTCAACCTCTGCGTCCATGGCGAAGAATTCCATTTTGGCGTTGATGGTTTCCACAACGGGCGTCCACGTCTGTATCGATTCTCCACCTGCATGGTACCGGAGGTCCATGATGGCGTGGCCGAGATGTATGCAATTGCTTTGGTTATCACAGTCTTCCAAGAGTGCATAGAGTTGACCGCCAAGCGTGGCCGTGGTCACATCGACATGAACACGGGGCATGCCTGCAATGTAGAGATCGTTTTCCAAGGGGGCCGTTTCCCATACGGGCCCAGACGATGCATCGGGGAGAACCGTTGTGGTTCCACCAATGTTGGTCATGTCGGTTCCCAATTCAAAGAGAACTTCCGTAGAATCCGATGGAGGATAACGGTCTTCGATGCGCCATGAACCCTGATTGGATTGAATTTCAATCCACTGGCCCGGTTGTTCACCCATGCCCTTGAGGTAGTAATCGAACCACTCAAGCATGTCTTGCATCCAATCAAATCGAATCATTTCTGGGAATGCCTCACCACCCCGGCCACCCAATTCAGAACGGTCATCAAGCTGGACGGGACGGTCGGGGTAGTCATGATCCCACTGTCCAAACAAACCTCGGGCTTCTATGCCGGCATCAATCAGTCGATTGATGGTCGGCACGGCCATGTGAGGGTCAACGTTCCAATCGTGCATGCCTTGAATCAGGTACACACTGCCTTGGTAGTTTTCGAGCACTCGGTCAAGGAAATAGCGTTCCTCCCAGTACGTGCCCGCAACTTCTGAGCCAAAGACGTAAGCGCTCACTCCCGTTCCAGGACCGATGATGTAATCGGGGCAGAGGTTCTGATAGTCCTCTTCATCTCCATCAAGACCGTACGAACCGTACACTCCGTTGTGCATGATGGGTGCGCGGGCCTCCGATGAGCCGTTCTTCCACATGAGTTCTTTTACGCCGATGAGACCAGAGATGGGTACGATTGTTTTGAGGTAATCATGCTCAGAACCAAACATGGCTGCCTGCCATGGCGTACTGCCGTCGTAGGATTTACCGATGAGAGCGACCGCTCCATTGGACCATGCTTGCTCACCGAGCCAACGAACAGCAGCGTCATTGCCAAGTTGTTCCGCATTGCCCATGAGGTCCATGCAATGGTTGCTCCTTCCTGTACCTGATACTGAAATTTGGGCAAAAGCATAGCCGTGAGGTAAGATCTGGTCGATGAACATCTGACCCAACCAACTTCCTGGCACCTCAATGGACGGGGTTTCAACACTAGCTTCTTGGAAATAAGGACCGCTCTCTGCGATAACGGGCACGGTCACGCCTTCAGGGACGTTTGGCCGCCAAACAGCGAGGCTGATGAGTCCGTTTGGTGCTGCACCGCCTTCCTCGAGGGGAAGCGTGTACTCGACGAAGTGATGGGTCGAATTCCATTCGTTTTCGGTTGGTAACACATCGTACGGGCCGACTTCGAGGGCCACACCAAAGTCACCTCCCGTTTCGTACGGCAGTTTGTATCGCTCCCACACGGGTACGCGCACACCGCTCTCCTGTTCGTTGTCCACAACCAAATTCACAAAGGCCTCTCCAAATACCGCTGAGATAAACAAGAAGACGAGTGAAACAGCGAGTGTGGCACCAAATACAAGGTTGAACTCACGCGTGACGGTGGACGTAGCGGTGTGTTCTTCATCCATCGGACTCGCCTCAAGGCTGTAGAATCGCCTGCAATTTCTGTTGACAGGTGCCTGTTTTTGATGTTATGCACAAAGCGTTCAAAGCCAGTGTGGAGAACAATCCTCAAAGACATCCTTGAAGGTGAGAGGAACATGGAAGCAGACGTACATGCAATGCAGGCGTCGGTGCTCGAGGGCATCCCCGATCATCTTCCAGAGCATCCCGGACTTGACGAGTCCGTTGACCACGCTCCAAATCGGCGTCAAATATTGAGCGAACATGAAAAGAAACTCGCCCTCCGTAATGCTCTACGATACATTCCATCCACATTCCACCGAGAACTCGCTCCTGAATTGTTGGATGAATTAAACACCTATGGACGAATTCTCATGAGACGTTTTCGGCCGACATCCCATCCCATCAAGGCCTATCCAATCGATGCCTATCCCGCAAAGAGCAAACAAGCCGCTTCCATCATGTTGATGATTCACAACAATCTTGACCCAGCCGTCGCTCAATTTCCCCACGAACTCATCACCTACGGTGGAAACGGATCGGTGTTTCAGAATTGGGCGCAATATCGCTTGGTCATGAAATATCTGTGCGAGATGAACGATGAACAGACCCTGGTCATGTATTCCGGCCACCCACTCGGTCTGTTTCCCTCGAGCAAGGAAGCACCACGGGTGGTCGTGACCAACGGCATGGTTATTCCAAACCATTCCAGTCCCGAAGATTATGAACGAATGAACGCTCTGGGAGTCTCTCAGTACGGACAAATGACCGCTGGCTCTTACATGTACATCGGACCTCAGGGAATTGTCCACGGGACCACCATTACATTGCTCAACGCAGCGAGACTCCATCTTGGGTTGGATGAAACGTCCGATTTGGCCGGTATTACCTTCATCACCAGCGGTCTTGGAGGCATGTCTGGCGCACAAGCAAAAGCAGCGACCATCGCTGGCGCATCATGCATCATCGCAGAAACAAATGCGCATGCAGCCCACAAACGTCACGAACAGGGTTGGTTGACAGATGTCACCGATTCGATTGACGTTGCCATTGACCGCATGGTTGAATCAGCCGCATCAAAACAAAGCATCTCCATCGGCCTCATTGGAAACATCGTTGAATTGTGGGAGCGATGTGTGGAGAGAGGCATTCATGTTGACCTTGGAAGCGATCAAACAAGTCTCCACAATCCCTACCAGGGTGGTTATTTTCCAGCCGACCGCACGTACGAAGAGAGTGCTCTCATGCTCTCAGAGCAGCCAGAGCAATTCAAGAAGGAAGTACAAGCGACCTTGCGAAGGCATGCAACCGCCATCAATACCATGGCCGAGCGCGGCATGTATTTCTGGGACTATGGTAACGCTTTCCTGTTGGAAGCATCGCGGGTTGGTGCAGATGTGGTCAATGAAGACGGTTCGTTCCGATACCCTTCCTATGTCGAAGACATCATGGGGCCATTGTGTTTTGATTACGGATTCGGCCCGTACAGATGGGTCTGCACCAGCGGTGAACCCAGCGATCTTGAGGCAACCGATGCCATTGCTGCCAATGTTCTCGCCGAGATGCTTGAGACCGCCCCGAAGGACATACGGCAGCAAATCAGCGATAACCTGCATTGGATCAAACACGCTGGAGAGAACAATTTGGTCGTTGGTAGTCAAGCGCGTATTCTCTATGCCGACGATGTTGGCAGGCGGAATATTGCCTTGGCCATGAACGATGCCATCGCCTCAGGTGAAATCACCGCACCGGTTGTTCTCGGCCGCGACCATCATGATGTATCAGGCACGGACAGCCCCTACAGGGAAACCGCTAACATCCGAGACGGTTCAATGTTCACGGCTGATATGGCCGTTCAGAACGCTATTGGCGATGCGTTTCGGGGAGCAACTTGGGTCAGCCTCCACAACGGAGGTGGCGTCGGTTGGGGCGAAGTGATCAACGGTGGATTTGGTATGCTCCTGGACGGTTCAGAGGAAGCTGCAAGGCGGCTCAACAACATGCTTCACTGGGATGTGAACAACGGCGTAGCACGGAGGGCATGGGCGAGAAATACAGGGGCGCTCTCCGCTATTGAGCGCGCTATGGAACGGGAACCGCTGCTCAGCATTACCGTCCCTCACCTCGTTGATAACGACATCATCGACCAATTGGAGGGAATCTGATGTCCGACAAGCCGGTTGTCTATGCGGATGGTTCCACCCTTTCTCCGCAAGAAGTGATGATGGTCGCCCAACAACGCGCCATCGTTGCCGTTTCTGAAGATGCGTGGCCGGGCATTCATGCTGCACGTTCAGTGGTCGAACGCATCGTTGCAACTGGAGAGACCGTTTACGGCATCAACACAGGATTTGGTGCGTTGGTTCATGAACGCATCTCGTCAGATGATCTAGCATCTTTGCAGGTGAATTTGATTCGCTCTCATGCAACGGCACTTGGCGACAACATGAGCGTGGAAGCCGTACGAGCGATGATGATGGTCCGATTGAATTCCTTGTGCAAAGGCCATTCTGGTATTCATCCAGACTGTATACGTCAACTCGTTCTTTACCTCAACCACGACATTCACCCCGTCATCCCACGCATCGGAAGTTTAGGGGCGAGTGGCGACCTTGCGCCACTGTCTCACCTTGCCCTTTCGCTGATTGGAGAGGGCGAAGTCTTGGTGAACAATCAAGCCATATCCACAGAGCAGGTGCTCTTTGAGAAGGGTTTGGTGCCTGTTGAACTCACCGCAAAAGACGGCCTATCGCTCATCAACGGGACGAGTCAGATGACGGCCTATGCCATCATCGCTCAACAGGAACTCAGTGAAATGTTAATTCTGGCAGACTTGATTCTCGCCACGTCGATGGATGCCCGACAGTGCAGTTTGACCCCGTTTCGAAACGAGGTACATGAAGCTCGACCCCATCCGGGCCAATCTGCTGTTGCGGGTCGCTTAAGGTTGGCACTCAACGATTCCCAGATTCTCAAAAATCACGAGAGTTGTGACCGTGTTCAGGACCCGTATTCGTTCCGTTGTGCGCCGCAAGTTCATGGAGCAGTCTACGAATCGTATGCCCGATTGGACGGCATGCTTCGGATTGAACTCAACAGCGCAACAGACAACCCTCTCATTTTTCCTGACCCCAGCAATCCAGGGCCTCATGAAGTCGTGTCTCAGGGGAACTTTCATGGAGAAATTGTTGCACTGACCTGCGATGCCATGAGCCTCGCATTGTTTGAACTCGGTTCAATCTCAGAACGGCGGATGGACCAGATGCTCGACCCAGCGCGCAGCAACTTACCGCCCTTCCTCGCCAAAGACTCGGGCTTGGAGTCAGGATTGATGATTGTTCAGTACGTTGCAGGTTCGGCACTCGCTGAACTTCACGGTCATTCAAGTCCGCGCTCGGCCTTCTCAACGAGCACATCGGCGGGGCAAGAAGACCATGTGAGCATGGGGGCAACGGCCGCTTTTAACCTCCGAACGGGTGTCAAACGATTGTCCGAAGTGTTGGCTTGCGAGTTGTTGATTGCATCCGAAGCGCTTGAACATGCCACACACACATCGTCGGCGCATGTCAAAGGACTCGTTCACTGTGTGCGAACGGTTTCGGAACCACTCTCAGGAGACCGTTCCACCTCAACCGAACTCAAGCAACTCGCATCGCTTTTGAGAAACGGCAGTTGGCTTGCACGTCTTGAAGCCGAACATGGTCGCTTACCGAGATGAAAGCAACGTCTCGAGTTCCTCGGCCGTATCGTCAACATCGTTCAACGCCATGAGGCGATAATTGAACAATTCTCGCTCGGTCACCGTCAACCGTTTGCGCTCGTGCTCCAAACGGCGCAGTGTGTCGATTGCCGTTTGGATGGTGCGCTCAACCTTTTCGTAGATGAGATGTGCTGCGTGCATGTCATTGATACTGAGTGCGGGTTCAAGAGCGGACAAGTCAAAACCCATACGCTTCCATTGGAGCATCCGTCTGGCAAGAATCGTGTGCGTAAAACCCGACGAAGGCAGGTTCACCAAATGGACGATGTCGGGTGATACGTCATCAATTGTATCCGGAGATGCCGACTCAATGCTTGGGGAGGCATCCACCATGGATTCAACGGGAGGCTGGTTGGAAACTTCGGCGTCATGCTCAAATTGGATCTTCGGTGCCAGACTGCACATCCTGGCCCAAAATGTCGCATTCAATGAGAGTGAATCAACGGGGAATATCATGGTGAATTCTCGCGTACGCGCAAGTTCGTCGAATTCCTGCATGAGTTTCATGACGGCGCGTTCATCGGTTTTGGAGACAAGCCAATCCACTCCTTCCACGATGACAAGGCTCGTCGGTTGTGATGTTTGCTGGCGCACATGATCGAGAAGTTCGTTGCCAATCGGTGGAACTGACCTGGGCGATTCTTGTTCAGACAACCACCACATTTCGGCCTTGTTTGATGATACGTGGCGTAGCAATTGTCGCATGGGGAGGCGACTGTAGCAGTGAACGCCAGCGATGGCCCTCTCGATACGATCGTCCATGGCACGATAGGTGTCAGTTGGAGATTTCGAATCAAACATCTGCAAACCTGACATTGACTCGACCTCTTTGCTCTTACCCGTGGCTGGACGCTCTAAGGAATTACTGTTCAGACATCGGCTAAGCCATCAATCATTATATTGCCCGTCGTCGTGGTATTAACCGGTGGAAACATGACAGATGAAGAAAACGAACAGGTGGCCATGGCCGAATGTGGCGCATGCCGGGCTGTCATCCCACTCGATTCCAGTGAATGTCCAGAGTGTGGGACGAACTTTACAGGCGTTTCCGAAGAAGCCCTGGGCGAATGTGGGGCTTGTCACGCTCTTGTGCCGTTGGATTCCACGCAATGCCCCGAATGTGGCGTCCTGTTTGTTGCCGACAAGGTCATCGACATCCTACGCCAGTGGATCGCCGATACCGGCATCAACATTCGAAAACTGTTTGACAAATTCGATGAGAATTCTGACGGAACGATTGATTCTGAAGAACTCAAGGCCGGTTTATTGAGTCTCAATCTTGCAGACCTACCGCCCTCCCAAGTCGATCGATTGGTTGCTGAAATCGACGCAGACGGAAACGGCGTCATCGACCTCGACGAGTTTGACCAGATACTGATGGGCGGCACCGATGAATCGCCCTCTGAGTCCGCATCAGAAGTCGTTGAGGCTCCAGCAGAAGAGGTGACGTCGGAAGAGGAATCCTCAGCAGAAGAAGATGAGACCGATGAAGATTCGTCGGCTGCCGAAGATGGCACAGAAGATGATGTCGACGACGAAACACCTAACGATGAGGAAGAGGAATCTGCTGAAACAGAATCCGTAGATGACGATCGGGCATCTGAAGAAGAGGCTGAGTCTGGAGATGATGAGGTTGGAATTGACGACGAGGACTTTGACCTCGAAGACGAAGAAACCAACGAAGAGGTCTACGACGGGCATGAAGATGCAGAAGAAGACAAGCCCCATCCGCTCTTTGCACTCGCAGAAATGATGGATGAACATGACATCTCAGCTCAGCGCATGTTCAATGAGCTCGATGCAGACGGAAACGGACAAATTTCGATGACTGAACTCACTTCAATGCTCAGCGAAAAGTACGGGGACGTGCTCGATGTTGAAGACGTCGCGGCCATCATGGCGGGTGTTGATGATGACGGTGACGGCCTCATTGACATCACCGAATTCATTGGCTCGATGGAAGAATTGGACGATCATGAGGAGGCTGTAGAGGCCCATGAGCCGGTGAAAGAATTCCCAACCGTTTGGCAGAAAAGGATGATGTCAAAATCATGGAACGACAGCGTTTGGCCTATCCTCCATGTAGGATTTGGATTGCTCATTGCAGTGTTCCTGGCCAATGCAATGTTTGGCATTGTGGACGGTTCAGGAGGAAACATTGCGTATGAACCAAACGACTCAGGGCTCATCCCGAGCGGCGACATTGAAGCAGGTGACATCTACCCGTGCGACGAAAAGTATCAAAACGACGGATGTCGAAACTCATTAACGCCCTTCGCTGGGTCGAACGGATCCCTTTCAATGCCCATGGGTTTCTATTGGGATGGTATCCTGCTCATGGTCTTGTCAACCGTCGGACTTGGCGCATCTCTCTTCTTGCACCTCGTTCGAGTACCTGGGTGGCGCGCACGGGTCAAGGCCATGAAAGAATTCGATGAAGACAAAGCAGAAGCGGCAGATTCCGTTGAATCCGATGATGACGATGACGAACAGTTTTCCGAAGACTCGGATGAAATCCAAGACGACGATGAAGAACTTGACGAGGATATTGAGGCGGATGATGAGGCAGAAGATGTGGGTGAAGAAGACGAGGATGAAGAGGAAGATGCCATCGATATTGGCTCACACATTGGATTGGTCTTTGACGATGAGGAAGTGTTTGGTACGATTGTTGAATTCGACGATGAAGAAGAGACCGTCACCATTGAAGAAGACGGAACGGGCGACCTCGTGACCGGATACCAGGAAGACATGTTCATTGAGTGAGTCCATGACTGATAAGGACCCTCTGGAGCACTTCAACGGCTATGCCGTTTGTCCTGTTTGCGGTTGCTTTGACCGTAAAGGCATGTATCGTTGTTCAGAATGTGGGACGTTTCACGCCGGTGGCATCATGGAGGAACGCGATGCTCCAAGTCCGGGTGAGCAGCGTGAGATGCTCAGTCAACAACCGCTTGATCCAAGTATTTACTCCGTTGGTCCGAACGCGACAATTCCAGAAGAATCCTTTGATGAAGCAGAAGACGTTCGGTCATGGGAGGGCGGTTCGACTGATTTCACGTTCAATGAAGACGATGACACGCCAGTGGCGAAGATCGCACTGCCAGAACCTGAAGATGTCGTTTCGGATGAAGATTAATTATTCTTTATCTGGTCAGCAATTAATTTCAACATGATGTGAAAATAAGAACATCACAATTCAATCCGCCGGCGGGATTGGAATGTGGTGGGCTCGGAGAGAATCGAACTCTCGATCTTTGCCATGTCAAGGCAACGTCA
>JAYNUQ010000014.1:0-1152 GCA_038116375.1 Candidatus Poseidoniales archaeon
ACCCACGCATAGGCGACGGTGAGCAACAGAAAGAGCCCCACGACGGCGCCGTTGCCGAGGTTCAGGAATTGGACGCCGAGGGCGAAGGCGAGGAAGACGCAGGCCGTGAAGACATAGACGGGCCATTCGAGTCGCACGTTTTCACGCCCTCACTCACATTCCAAAGGAAGAGGGGTCGATGTCCATGTCCCCGTCCTTCATCATCTTCCGCATCTGCTTGTTCAACTTGCGGTTGCCGCCCATGCCTTTCATCATCTTGCGTGAGCGGTTCCATTGACCGATGAGTTCTCTAACGTCCTTTTCACGCACGCCTGAGCCTCTGGCGATTCGTTTGATGCGGTCGGCTTTGATCTTCGCTGGCTCGTTCTTTTCCCATGCCGTCATCGAATCCATGATGGTTCGGTAGCGGTCGAGGTTGGCCTGCATGGCTTCTTTCTGGCCTTTTGACATGGCGCCCATACCGCCCAGCATGCTGCCAGGAAGGAAGGACATCAGCTTGTCAATGGTGCCGACTTTGGACATCATCTCCATTTGTTTGTACATGTCGTTGAGGGTGAAGCGCCCGCTCATCAGACGCTGCGTCAAGCGCATGGCCTCTTCCTGGTCCATGTCTTCGGGCGCCAAATCAATGAGACCCTGAATGTCGCCCATGCCGAGCAGACGAGAGATGAAGCGGTCGGACTCGAATTTCTCGAGGTCTTGGATGCGTTCCCCCACACCGATGTGGACGATGGGTGCACCGGTGGCGGCAACGGCCGAAAGCGCCCCGCCGCCTCGGGCCGTACCGTCGAGTTTGGTGATGACGATGCCCGTGACGCCGGCCAGCGAGTGGAAGGAAGCGGCGACGGGCCCGGCAGCCTGACCGACTTGTGCGTCGATGACCAACCAGCGGTCCGTGGCTCGGGTGAGCCCCGCAATGCGCTCCAGTTCTTCCACGAGTTCCTCGTCAAGTTGGTGGCGACCTGCGGTGTCAACGATGACCAAATCAGCGGATGAACATGCTTGTAAGCCGTTTCTTACAATGGATACTGCGTCGTTGTTCTCGGGTTCACCGTACACTTGAACGCTCGTATCTTCTAGGAGTTGCGAAAGTTGGGCATACGCACCGGGTCGGTGAACGTCGGCTTCGATGACGGCAACGCGCAATCCGTG
>JAYNUQ010000014.1:1252-42023 GCA_038116375.1 Candidatus Poseidoniales archaeon
GGCTCTTCGGAGACTGCGGGTCATTTCACGAAGTTCTTCTTCGTCGAGTTTGCGCTTGTTCTTGAGCAACCCAAGCGAGCGGAAGATGCCCCTTGATAAGCCCTCAAGTGCCATGGAAGGGCGTTATGGTTGACCCATTTCAAACCATGCCCTCATCGGTGTGCCGTACATCAGGAGGAAGTCCGGGGAATCAAGAGGGTGAGGACATCGGCCTCAAGCGATGCTTTGACCAAACTGGATTTGACGTGGGTCTCGGTTGGAATGGCTTGTTCCCGTCCGTTCACGCCCACAAAGAGCACCCCGTCTTCGCTCCGAAGCGTAAGGTCCGCTCGCTCCAAGCCAGGAAAATGCAACAGGACCCGTTCATGCTCTTTTTCGACCGTGTTGACCATGCCGCGATGAACTTCGTGATGGAGGACTTGACCGACCGCATGTGGACCGATGGTTTCGGGCAACGCCAGCGGCTCACCGTACAGCATGCCTCCGACCTCGCGCAGCGCAGCCACACCCACGATTTCTCCGTCGGCGAGTTCAAGTTGACCCACATTGACCCCGTCCAGCCGTTCTTCGAGTTCTTCGATTCGTTCCAGTTCTTGCTGGCGCCGCTTTTGCAGGAAGGGATGATCAAACTCAGGGGTGATCCTGTTGACAAGGCAACCGCCGATGGGAAGGTTGTATTCCAAAAGCGATGAATGGGCTCGCAGCGTTTCGTTGATTCCCATGCGTTCGGGAATGGTGACGAGGGTGAAGGAGGACGTCGCAGGGTCGCTGAGGACCCTTCGAACATGGAGAACACGGCGTCGGAACCGTTCCAGTTCTTCCTTCATGGCGTCGCTTTCCTTTCGACCGAAGAGCATGGAACGTATGCCACCCGAGACACGCATCAAGCGAAGCAGTCGCCCGGACCAAGCTTCGATGAGTTCAGGGAGCGAGAGAAACCGAAGGGTGTGTCCGGTTGGGGCCGTGTCGAACACCACGACGTCCCATGTCGGGTTTTCCATATGTTTGAGCAGTTCGTCAAACGCAAGCGCTTCATCGAGGCCAGGCAGAATCATGTCGGCGGTCTTGATGTCGGATTTCATGTCGTCGAGTTCATCTTTTGCCGAGGGGTCAAGCATCATGCCGAGGCCTCCAAGGCCACCCATGCCTCCAGAGCCCATGCTGTTCATGGCCTCACCAACCTTTGGAAGGAGGTTGGAAAGTTTGGCTTCGGGGTCCATTTCAAGTCCGTAAAGTCCCGGAACGCCTTCCACCTCAACAGGCACCGGTCCAAGCTTGACATCGAGGGAATCCGAAGTTGAATGTGCGGGGTCGCTCGAAACGAGCAGGACCTTCAGACCAGCGTCGGCAAGCCACACGGCCGTCGCTGAGGAAGTGGTGGTTTTGCCAACCCCTCCCTTTCCCCCAAAGAGCAGGAGCCTTGCCATGGATGGCGCAGGTGGTGGAGGTGTTTGAATCCCACCCTTGGCCTCCTAGAAGCCAACGCTTTGATGAAGGGAAGCACACACGGTTGTTCATGGTTTCAGAACTCGTGCTCTTTCAGCTCTCGAGTTTCTGTGCCCTCATCGGGATGACGCTTGGCTGGCGGGGGGTCATGACCAAGTTTGCAGGGTTCTATGACCTTCCCACGGCATGGAGTCAAGTGTTCTGGGGCATTGTTCTCGGTGGAATCTATGCGGTCATGGCCGACGGCCTCCTGTTTCGTCCCTATTACACGACGGTGACCAGCAACGACGGCGTTTACACAGGGTTGAACATTTTCTCGCTCATGATCGTTGTCATGTTTGCCTCCGTCTTTTCGCATCTCCTGTTGCGACGAAAGAGGGTCCGAAAAGGCGGGTCGCAACCTTCCAGTGGTTGGGCCCTTGGGCTGGCCATCGGAGGCATGACGGCGATGGTGATGATGTTCAGGATGTTTGAATTCGAGGACATCTTTACGCCCTTGGGTCTTGCCAACGTGGCCCTGATCTCCATCGTGGCACCTCGGGCTGAAGCCCTCATTACGGCCCGCCACGGGTACATGATGCTCAACGACCGAAGATGGAGTGCCGTACTGCGTTCAGCCTTCTGGAGGGCTGCCTTGCTCGTGGGACTGTACTTTGTTGTGTTCAATCCCGAGGGGTGGGTCTTCATTCTCCCCTTCGTCATCCTCGCCAATCCCTACGGGGAAACGTGGATTTGGGAATCCGTGCCCAAGGAAGGTCGTCGTCGACTTCGGCGGTTGTGGGCAGAGCAAGCCAGAGATGCCTCCTCCACGCCCAACGGCGAACATGCTGTCGTTTTGGCTCAAGAAGAAGAGTAAGTTGGTGTTTACTTCAGCGCATACCTCTTTTTTCCTTTGATATTTCAAGGCTGTAAATCCTGATTTCCAGTCGGGTTATCTTGGACAATTGTTATACGACGCCAGCCGAGCCTAATACCATGGGTGCTTGCCCTTATTGCCGCAGTACTTCGCTGCCAGGCGACACGATTTGCTATTCGTGCGGCAGGGTCCTGCCGAAGGGCGATCGGGGAAGTTATCGCCTCGAACAGCAATTCAGCAAGACGAAGGGAAAGAAGGAAACAACCTACAGGATGGCTGCGAAGCCCTCACAGCGCGGTGTTGTTCAGACGCATACAGGTCGCCAACGAAACATCATGAAGCGACGGAAAAATCGCTTCCGAAGCGTTGCGATGCTCGGTTTGGTGGCGTTCATCATGCTCTCTCCTCAAGCCCAGGAAGCGGTTTTTGGCGAATTTGGAGGCGTAGAAGAATTTCTACAATCTCAACTCGCTCCCTATCACGTCTATCCGAACGAAGCGACCTACACGCTTTCAAAAATCTCTGAGGTCATAGCAAACGGTGAATCCACCCAGACCGAGAACATCCTCATCCCACCTGTCGTCCAGTCCTCTCTTCTCGGGGCTGCACAGTTCGCCTACACGGACGGAAGCGACGATCTAACCCCTTCCTCGTTGCAACAAACGCTGCAAATCACCCTCAACATCGACGGCCAGGACATCAACGTGCCCATTGATGGCATGCCCGACCGCCCGTACAGCAACGCCATCTCAACACCCAGCGGACACGAGGTTTGGTGGCCGTCTGTCGGTGAGGGGGCCACGCAATGCCCGATTGCGAAATGCATCAAGGTCCGCACAAGTTTCCAAAACGGTGGTACGGCACGTTACGAGGTCAATTTGCTCATGCAATCGACATCCTACGCCTGGTGGGATGATGGCAGGGTTGACGCTCGCGTTGCTGGAAAGGACATCGGCATCAACGCAGAAAATTCCGGCACCTTTGATGACCTCACACAGCGAGGAAACGGGGTCCGTCAGGGTCAGTTCGGAAATGCTCTGTGGTACGACCGTGGCCCTGGTGCTGGTTTTGCCATCAACGCCCAAGACGCCATTGTTTTGGCGACCGCAGATACCATCGCTTCGAGTCTTCCCGAAGGCAACTCGGACAACGCATACGCCTTCTCACGGGCAACGTTCGATTACCTCCACGCCTACGTGTCGTACGACAGGGAAGCGCCGAGTCCTGCTCGCTCAGGTCCAGCGTGCCTTGCGGCGGGAACGGGCGATTGTGACGAACAAACGAACGCCTTCTTTAGCATCTTGAGAACACGGGGGGTTCCTGGATGGTATGCGTTTGGCGTGCTTGGCGATCCGTTTTTCTCGAACGAGGGTTGGGAAGCCCACGCTTGGGGCTACATCCAATTGCCGATGAAGGACAGTTGGTGCGAAGAGCGCAACATCGTTCTTCAGACGTGTTTCGTGGAAGCTCAGGTTGACGTTGTGAACAACAAATGGCTGCTTTCCACACCGACGGCCTATGTTGATTGGATTGAGCAACCCGACCCTTCGGGTGAGTTGGTTCACGGCTACTACTATCCGTTTGATTCCTGCACGTCTCGCTGCGACTTCGACCGAGACAGAAGTTTTGAGACGAAAGGTACCGTTGAATTGAACGGTGGGACCTACAAGGTCAAGAAATATGCAGAAGCATTGTGAGGTGTTGAAAACATGCGCGTGATCATTGGAGGTGCAGGTCGTGTTGGAATTGCCCTTGCCAAGGCACTGGCCAACGAAAAGTACGATCTCGTTATCGTTGACAACGACTCCAGGGCTGTTGCGAATGCACAGTCCTTGGACTGTCTTGTGGTCAATGGAAACATCACCTCCAGAGAAACGCTCATGGAAGCAGGAGTGGCCTCTGCCAGCGTGTTCATCGCCGCAACGCCTTCGGATGAAACGAACCTCATTGCGTGCTCCATTGCCGAACATGCCCACGAATCCATGGAAGGCGAAGACAAGTTGACGAGCATCTGTCGTCTCCGAACCGCATCCTACATCGAGGAATTCAACAGTGGTAATCTGCTTGAATGGGCTAAAGTCGACCACGTCGTCAATCCCCTGCACGGAGCCATTCAACGCCTTAACGCAGGATTGCGTTCAACCGATATTGAAGAGGTCATTCCGTTTGGAGAAGAGGCTTACGTGATTGAATTCGACATTGGCGAAACGGCTCTCAACGTCGTTGGGCGGCCGCTTCGGGACGTGAAAGAAGACTTTGTCCATGCCTTTCCCAACATTGTAGGGGTCAAACGAGACGGTCAGCGCAGTTTCATCCCCAACGACGACAGCATTTTGGAAGTTGGGGACCGCCTGGCGGTTGCGGTTATTGGTTTGGATGGATTCAATCCTGCGCTCATCACCTTTGGACACGAGATTTCCTACTTTCCTGAATCGCCCCGTGTCGTCATCGTGGGAGCTTCATCGATTGGGACAAAGATGGCCAAGGATTGGCTGGACCACGGTGCGTCCGTCACCGTGCTCGAGCGTGAGTTGCATCTTGCCAACAAACTCGCGGGTTCGAAGACGGGCGGGAACATGAACATCGAGGTCATCCACGGCGACCATCTTGACCGAAGCGTTCTCGAAGAGATTTCAATCGGGCAGTACGATGTCGCCTTGAGTGCCCTCCACGACGATCACGCCAACATCGCTGCTGTTCTCATGATGTCGGATCTTGGCGTGCCCCATACAGGACTCATGCTCTACGATGCCGACCTTGTGAAGGTGACCCAACGCATGGGGATTTCGTTCGCTGTGGACCGACACCGAGTTGCTGTGAACAACATTTTGAGTCACGTCCACCGAAGTCTTTCCGGTCACTATGCTCTGCTTGCTGAACTTCCAAACGTCGTTGGAATCACGCTCAAGGTGACGGAACGGGCGAAATTTGCAGGCAAGAAGGTGTCGGATGCGAACTTCCCCGACTGGATGAGGCCGGCTTTCATCAAGCGTCGAAACATCGGCGGTTCTTGGGAATCCATCGACCCCCAACCCGATGAACTTCTTCTGGAAAACGACCGAATCGTCTTGTTTTGTTTGAAGGAAAAGGTCGCTGACGCTCAGAAACGATTCAAGGTGTAATCATGCGCTATGATGTGCTGAACCTCATTCTCGGGTGGACCTTGCTCGCCCTTTTGCTTCCCCTCTTTGTGTGCGGTTTGGTGACAGCATGGCTCGACAGCTGGCAACTTGCCTTGCAAGCGTTCCTTCCTGCCATGCTCATCAGCGGTGGATTGGGTGCAGCCATGCTCGGCTTGTTCACCCGCACGGATTCTGCCCAGCGACTGCGTGATTTGGAAGCCTTCGTGGGCGTCGGGCTGGTGTGGCCGTTGACCGTCCTTATCGGGGCCTTGCCCTACTGGTTTGGTGGCGTGTTTGTTGGACCGTTTGTTGATGATGCGCTGCTGATCGATATCCTCAGAGGTTTTGTCAACTCGTGGTTTGAGTCGATGTCCGGGTTCACCACCTCCGGAGCGACCGTTCTCTCGCACAACATGAGTCCAAATTGCATACCTGGCACAACGGCAGATTGCATCAACGCACAACCCAGAGGGTTACTGCTCTGGCGTTCGCTTACGCAGTGGTTGGGCGGCATGGGGGTCGTGATGCTCGGCATGCTGGTTCTCTCTCGCATCATCGGTGGCGGCATGGCTCTGGCTCGTGCGGAATTGACGGGTCCCTCGCTCTCGCGACTGCGTCCAAAACTTCGCCAGACCGCCATGGCCCTCTGGGGATTGTATCTGTTGTTGACGCTGACCGAGATGCTTGCTCTGAAATTTATTGGCGGCATGTCGATGTTTGACGCCGTGAACCACGCGTTTACGACCATGCCGAGCGGTGGATTTTCGACGAGGGATGCCAGCATTGCGTACTATGATTCTGCGACCGTTGAACTCATCATCATCGTGTTCATGTTCCTCGCTGGCGTCAACTTCACCCTGATGTGGTTGATGGGTTCGGGAGATTACCGAGCAGCTCTTGCAGATGAGGAATTCCGAACGTACCTGTTCTATATTTTCGGTGCCGTCACCATCATCACGGTCTCGCTCATTTTGGTGGGGACGGCTCTCGATAACGCTCTGCTGGACACCCTCTTCCACGTGTTGTCCATTGGTACGTCAACCGGCTACGCCTCTGCCGATTACGGGCAGTGGCCAGGGGTGGCTCGAATCATTCTGTTCTTGCTCATGATCGTCGGAGCCTGCGCTGGTTCAACCAGCGGTGGGCTGAAATTGATGAGAATTCGAATCGGTCTCAAGGTGGCCTTCAGGGAGTTGGCACGCATCGCTCAACCACGAAAAATTCACATGATTCGTATGAACAACCAAGTGGTTGAGCAGAAGCAAGTAAGCCTCGTGGTTGGTATGCTGTTTATTTGGGTGATTCTGTTTGGATTTTCTTGCATTGTTTTGGCGATGATGATGCCCGATGCATCCTTCGAGACCATTCTCTCCGTCGCAGCCTCTGGTCTTGGCAACACAGGCCCTGCGTTGGGGGCGTACGGCCCCACAGAGACATGGGCTTCAATGAATTCGGGTTCCTTGTTGTTCTCTTCCCTCTTGATGTGGTTTGGCCGTCTTGAATTGCTGACGGCCATCATCGTCTTGCACCCGCACAGTTGGCGACGTGAAGAGAAGTCTGAAGGGGAGCGACAGGGCATGGCCATGGTGAAGCGCATCCTCGACCGCGACGGGGAGAACGATCAGAACAAGGTCATCTGACCGGGTCCTGGACCAGCATCTTCGTTCCCTTCATCGTCATCCTCTGGGACGTTGTCATCAACCGATGCGACCTCAGCAACGGGTGCTTGCTTGGTGGCAACCGGTGCAGGCGGCTCAACGGTAGCCTGAATCAACGCTGCCCGTTCCTCTTCGGCCGCTTCATACGATTTGAGAAGGGCTTTTGATGAACGTCGCGACTTTGCCAGACCTGCCAGGGAAAGGTGCTCTTCACCTGAAAGACCAAGACCAAGGGAGATGGAGAACTCAGTGGAATCGCCGAGAGGTGATTCGTCCTGCATCAACGCAAACAAGGGCTGGAGAAACTCTTCCCGCGTGGTGGATTTGTTGGTTCCACAGACATCTGCGAGTTTTTCGACGATGCTTGTCCGCCCTGCCGGTGCGCTGCGCCGGAGGTAGTTCGGATACGATGGGAAGATACGCCCCTCAAGAGGAACGGTATTGGCTGTAGAAGCGGCCAGTGCCGTCAGGTGTTGTGTCCAGTAAGTCGAGCGATGTGCGGTGTTCAGGAACCGTCCCATCATCGCTCTGTCTGCTTGAAGCAGAGTCCGTGAGCCTCGTCGAACACTTCCCGCATGGGTGAACAGGGAGGCGTTGTTCCAATGGACCCAGTTGAGGAAGTCCGAGGGGTCTTTATCGATGGTTCGAATGAGGGTGGCTGCAGCCGTGCTGTTTCGCTCTCTATAGAGCGCATCCAATCCTGGAAATATCTCAACGGTGACGTCCCGTTGACTGGCCTCTGCGTGGGTCACCACCATGTCGGCTGTGAGGGACTCTCCGTTGAGTCCCGACGCCATGACCTGCAGATCTCGGACCAGCGCCCTCAGGTCGCCGTGGTTGGTTCGAGCAAGCGCATCGATGGCCGCATCTTCAAACCCAACACCTTCCTCTCGCAACACTCTTCGTGCGATGCGACGAAGCGCCTCATCGTTGGCCCTGACGAAATTGATCTTCAGCAGGTGTTTGGTGAAGCGGTCACGCGTGCTGCGCCAGGACGAATTCCGCCCCCACAAACCCATCTCTTCGTTGCAGGCGAGGATCACGGGTTGTTTGGTTTGCTCGAGAAGTCGAAGCAGTTCGGCCTTCCCTCCTGAATCTCCCGACAGCGTTGAACCAGGGCGCTCATCATCACCGGCCATGGCACGTTCAATGCGTTCTTGACTTACCTGACGCAATCCGCCTGACAGATGGTCCACTTCATCCAAGAGAACGAGGGTTCTCGACGGAGCTGCGTTTGGGTCGTGGAAAAGTGAACGGTGCGTTGCTCCACTGGTGGCCGCCTTCCGTATCGCTGCTGCATTTCTTGCATCGCTGGCGTTGAGTTCAATGACGTTCCAACCCATGTCTTCAGCAATGGCACGAGCAACGGTTGTTTTTCCTACACCGGGCGGACCGATAAGGAGGACGGCCTTCTTCTTCGGCGTCCCGTTTTGCCATTCGTCAAGCCAGGCACGTATTTTCCGCCGTTGGACTTCGTTGCCCTCCAACAATTGTTCTGAGCGAGGACGATGCCGCTCGGTCCAATCGCTTGGCTGACTCATGCTTGAACATCTCGGGGAGGGTTCATCAACCTTCACCATGGCTTTGGCGGCAGCATCGTGTTGCTTCACAACGGGCGATTAAACCAAGTCCGTGATGGCCACGCGATGCTGTTCACCTGTGTCTCGTTGCCGAAGCGTGACGGTTCCGTCTTCAAGCGATTGATGGTCGACGGTGATGCATGATGGGACGCCAATTTCATCTGCTCGTGCATACCTTCGGCCAATTGAACCGGTCGCATCAAACATCGAGACCAGACCCGGTGCACGGCATATGCGCTGGTGAATGTCCCATGCCATTTCACCCATGCCGTCCTTTTCGAAGAGTGGTAAAACCGCAAAGTCAACGGGTGCGACCCCTTTTGCCAATTTCATCAGCGTGTAGGGTTCGTCATTTTTGACCGTTTCATGGTAGGCGTGGTCAATCACATGCCAAATGATTCGATCGATACCAAAGGCGGGTTCAATCACGTGCGGTATGTACCACTCTCCCGTTTCTCTGATGGTTTTTTGATTGGCCTTGACATGTTCCTGTTCGACGGTGACGCGTTCACCGTTGGGTAGGTCGAGCTCAAGAGGAAACGTCGTCGTTTTGGGTAGCGCTTCCAGAGCCGTTTTGACCGTGCCTGCGAGGGCTTTGAAGGCAGGCCCTGCCTTGGCTCCATCAATGGTCCATCCGTCGATCTCGGTGGTGCGTGGTTCGTCAAATTCTCGTCGCGCACGAAGTGTCTTTCCCGTGGCTTCCTCGTGACTCTCAAGGTCATAACAACCGCGGTGTGCGATGCCCACGCACTCCACCCATCCGTAACTTCCCTCAATTTCGGCATCCCAGCAATCAACAGCATAGTGAGCCATTTCATTCTGTTCATGTTGGCGGAAACGAAGGCGTTTGGAATCGATGCCAACATCGGTGAGAAAGTCCCACGTCATGCCCATGAATCGAGCCACGGTGGGATGGCGAATGAGTCCCTGCTTACATGCATCGCTGAGGGTCATGTTGATGGTTTCTCCACCGTCGGGAATAAGGTCCATGGGTTGGTCGTCCCAAGGGGAGAGGTCATCGGTTAATTCGGCTTCAGGGTCAATGAAGTACTCCAATTCAGCCATGTTGAATTCACGAAGACGAATCATGCCTTGGCGTGGAGCGATTTCGTTTCGATACCCCTTGCCAACCTGCATGGCACCAAAAGGCAAACGTTCTCTGAAATGCCTGTAGAGAGCATTGTAGGACGTGAACATTCCTTGAGCGGTCTCTGGGCGAAGGAAGCCGTCCCTTCCAGATGCCCCTGCGCCAATGGTGGTGTTGAACATGAGGTTCTGAGCTGAAATTTCGCTCCATTCCTGTCCCCCACAGGCGGGACAAGCCGGTCGTTTTTCGCTCAAAAGGGTCTGAAGTTCGTCGCGCTTGAGCGCATCGGGATTGGGGTGGTGGCCCTCGAGCAGGGAATCTGCTCGGCTTGCTTCATCACAGCCAAGACACTGCGTCATGAAATCTGAAAATTCACCAACATGGCCGCTGGCCTCCAGCACGGCATACGGGGTGACCGTCGGACAGGACAATTCCACCACATTGCCCAAGGTGAGCCAATGGTCCAACCAGCGCTGGTTGATACGGGAGCGCATTCGTCCGCCGACGGGACCAAAATCATACAGGCCCTTGGCGCCACCGTGGATCTCAAACGCAGGCAGAAGAAAACCTCGGCGTTTGAGCATTCCACTCAGACGTTCAAGTCGGCCGTCCTCACTCATCCCTCTCGCCTCTGTACCTCGGCTGTGGAGACGAACCTATGAACTTCACCGCACGGGGGAGAATTTGCCACGAATTCTGCAGACACAGGATTATAGCCGTGGCCCGCTCCATCGACTCATGGGTCAAGCCATGGTGGCCATCGTCGAAGACGATTGCACGGGGTGTGACTTGTGCATCATGCACTGTCCGTTTGAGGCACTGCTTCCATTGAAATCGAATCCTCCCGGTCGAACCCATCCAAAACGGCCTGTCGTCGTTCTCGAACAACGCTGCGTGGGGTGCCTTTCTTGCATCGGGTCCTGTCCAACCGATGCCCTTCACGAAATTGCTGTACCTCCCCATGCTGCGGTTTCTCCCCTCGTCTTTCACGGCGATGGACCTGCTACACTACCCGTTGTTCGCTGGAAAAAAAGGTCCACGCGCTGGCCATGATGTTTTGTCAGTTGAGCGTAATCTTTTTTTATATATTCAGTACGCTCCAACCCAATAGGGTTGAAAAAACAAATGGCAGAAATCGTTTACTTGGATTCTCCAATGGAATCTGAGGCACTTTACGAGCGGCTATGTCCGCCTGTTCGTCAGTGGTTTAGGGATAAATTTCCTGATTTTACACGCCCCCAAAAACTCGCCATCCCCGCGATCATGGACAAAGATCACCTGCTCCTTTGTTCGCCAACGGGTTCGGGAAAAACACTCACTGCTTTTCTCACGGTCATCGACCAACTGGTCCGTCTCGCTCTTGAGAACAAGTTGGAAAAGAAAGTTCACGCCATTTACATCTCCCCCATCAAAGCGCTGGCAAACGACATTCAGCGAAACCTCATCGGGCCGTTGAACGAAATCACCGAACATTATCTTCCCGACCGAGCTCAAGAGATTCGAGTCGGTCTCCGAACGGGTGATACATCGCAATCCGACCGACAGAAAATGTTGCGAAAACCACCCCACATCCTCATCACAACTCCAGAGAGCCTCGCCATTGCGATCACTTCGCCCCGCTTCCAACCCATCGTAAGTGAAGTCGAGTACATGATCATCGACGAGTTGCACTCCATGGTGTCAACCAAACGTGGCGTCCACCTCTCGCTTACCCTTTCGTTGTTGGATTCCCTGTTGATGAACCCCGTCCAGAGGATTGGAATTTCCGCCACCATGGAGCCCCTCGAAACCGTCGCGGAATACCTGGTGAGCAGCGATGACAGGGAGGCTCGTGGGAAACCGACCTCGGTGTCCATTGCAAAAATTTCAGGTTCGCGAGAACTCGATTTGGACATTCTCATCACGCATCCGAAATTCAGCGACCTCTCCATGGCGAAGTTACTGGAGTACAACATTGAGGCCATCGCAGACCTCATCAGTGCGCACACGACCACGCTGGTGTTCGCCAACACGAGAAAAATGACGGAAACCATCGTGCAAAAACTTCGTCCGTTCCTCGGCGACTTGGTTGCAGGGCATCACGGTTCGATGGATAAAAACATCCGATTGGATGTTGAGAAACGACTCAAGTACGGCCACTTGCGTGCCGTTGTCACTTCGTCGTCTCTGGAAATGGGTATTGACATCGGGTCGGTGGACCTCGTGTTGCAGGTTGGCAGTCCAGGTGATATCGCCACGGCACTCCAGCGTATCGGACGTGCTGGCCACCATGTTGGCGGTATTCCTCGGGCCCGATTCCTTCCGACCGGTGTTGACGACCTCATTGAATTGGCGGCGTTGCAAGCGGCCATTCAAACGGGAGATATGGACCGATTGGACTTCCCACAAAACTGCCTTGACGTCGTTGCGCAATTCATCATCGGACTGGTGATCATCAACGAACTTGACATCGACGAAGCCTTCGAAATCATTGTCAATTCCTGGTCGTATCGGAATTTCGAATACGACGATTTCATCGAAGTGCTGGACATGCTCGAGGAAGAGCGTCGTATTTGGATCGACTGGGAAGAGAACATCTTCGGAAAACGAGGCTATTCACGGATGATCTACTACACCAATATTGGTACCATTGCACCCGACAATTCCTACCTTGTGTTCAATGCTGAAGGAAGCATTCTCGGAAAATTATCGGGGTCCTTTGTCTCCAATTTGCGAACGGGAGACGTCATCCTTCTCGGAGGCTCAACCTACAGAGTAACCAACATTCAGGGTACGCGGGTCAACGTAACCAGCGTCACCGGACATCGGCCCACCATTCCCTCGTGGTCAGGGGAAGCCAGAAGCCGAAGTCGAGAACTTTCACAGGCGCTGCTGGATTTGATTGGACACTGCATTGTTTCGCTTCGTCGAGAGCACGACCCAAGGATGCTCCTTCGTGATGTCTACGGTCTGTCCAACGAGGTCTCCAATGCCATTGCACGCCATCTTGAAGAGCATTCTATAGACTCTTTCCAGGTGCCTGACTCCCGACGTATTTTGGTCGAACAAGTCATCAGCGGTGCCTTTCCCACCTACATGATCACGACCTGTCGTGGACGGGGTTTCAACACCGCTCTCGGCTATTTCATGGCTGGATTGGCTGAGGCCAACAACATCGCCGTCATCGAGATGTCATTTGACGAGAACGGCTTGTTGCTCAAAACTTCACAGGAGGTTGACCCGGGTGCGATGTACACGGCCTTTAGGGAAAACAACCACCTTGAGGTCATTGAACGGTACATCATCAACACACAAATTTTTGCTAAACGATTCCGAGAAGTCTCCGGTCGTTCCCTCATCATTCCAAAGCGAATGGGTGCAGAAGAAATCAGCCCCCAACAGTTCCAGCAACGGGCGGAGGCTTTGTTGCAAAAGCACCGCACGATGGACAGCAGCCTGTTGATGCGAGAGGCCAAGAACGAGATCATGTTTGGTGACATTGACCTCATCGGTCTCGAACACTTCCTGAGTGCATGTGTTTCTGGCGATGCTCGAATCGTCCACACCAAAGTCGTCGTTCCTTCAAGGCTGGGCATGTCGTTGTTCATGTCGGCCTTTGAAGATTTAATGTCAATGAAAACTCGGGCCTTCCTCGTCAAAGACATCGACCCGAGCATCCTCCAGCGTTTGCTGGGCACGCGTTCGTTGGCCACAGAACTCTCGAGCGAACAACTCTCAACCTACTATGCTGACAAGGCTCCGGTCCCTACCAGCGCCAAGGAACTCTTCAGATTGATGAGCCACGGTGGAGGACTTGACCGTGAATTCCACAACCCCCTTTACAAAGAGAAACTGGCCAACATCCCGCTGGAAACGGTCCGTGGTTGGGTTGAGGAACTTTGTCAGTCAGGCCAAATCACAAAGATTGACGGGACCGGCCAAGCTGAATTGGACGGGAAATGGTTTGCACCCTACATGGCGGAAATCCACGGCACCCTTGGCTGCCTTGCCGTGGCTGGCGGCAAGGACGTCGAAAACCTCCTTGAACTCCACACCAAAGGTCTGACCTACAAGGTCGCCACGGCCTTTGACGGCACCAAACCAACCGCATGGGAGGAGCGTTCCCTGGGCGACCCCCAAGAAGCACTGCGGGTCAAAATCATTGAGATGTTGGGCTCAGAAGGCCCGAAGACTTCGGATGAAATGGTCGAACGTCTCCCTTTCCCACAATCGCTTATTGAGCGAAATCTTCACCAGCTTGAAGGACGCAATGTCATTTCTGTTGGCTTCTTCCTCCAAACAAACGATGCAGAATACATTCTGAAAATTGACGAGCACCGCCTCACAGGCGGAGAAGAGGAAGTCGTTGAATACCGCTGGATTCAGAACATGGTGCTCGACAAATCATTCCACCAGTACGGCGATAGTTTCACGGCGTTCAACGAGCACGTCTTGTTCCAAAAGCAACAAGAATTGCTTTACCGTGTTGACGAATTTGCGTTCAACGACTGGACCGATGTCCAACTGGACTCGGACGTGATCATGGGTCGTTTGCTTCACAACCGAATTGGCTACACCACAAAAAGGAACATACCGATGCTTCTCGGGCTCAAACCCGAGCCATGGATCGGCCCGATGGAGGAGGAGATTCTCACGAAAATCCCCCCTGGAGAAAACGTCACTCGGCAAGAGATCATGCAGGGATATCCAAAAGGAGATGAGCACAAATCCCTCCAGCGAGACCTCAAGAACGCGCTCTCCAATTTGGAGCGGCAAATGTTGGTGGTCAAGCAGTTCGAGGAGGTCGCAGGACGACGACGCAGACTCTCACTGTTCCATCGGGTACAGGATGTTTATCCAACGTTATCTTTCGAAGATGCGTTGGAAGAGGTCGTTCGTCGAATGGGACCCGTCAAAGCCAGCACGCTTCGATTCTACGTTTCTCGCAGTTTCGAAGATCTGACGGTGGCCCTCATGAATTTGGAAAAGTCGGGACGCATTGCCAAAGTGATGGCACTTGTACCCGAACCCGAGGCCTTCTTCTGTGCGCCGGATGAAGTCGACGATTTGATGCGACCGCGTCGTGAGGACCGCAAGGTTCGTATTTTGACGCAATCTGATCCTTATGTTTCTCGGTTCATTTGGGAAGTGCGCAGCGTATTGGACCGTGGATGGTATCTGCCGATTTTCAAAGGCGTTGACCCCATCGGTAAGGTGTTGATGTTCAAAGTCAACGACTATCTCGAAATCAAAGACCTCCACGTCCCGACCGCCTATCTTGATGAATTTTGTGAAGCCTTTGAGGTGCTTCTGGAAAACCATGCAGCACAATTGGTGGACGTCTCCGTCCTGTCGAATTTTAACAGCGAACCCATCACCTCTCTCGACGAAACGACACGCAACGCCCTCGAAGGCATCGGTTTCAAGATGACGGGGGAACGCATGATTCGCGGTGCTGTCGTCGACCCTCAACCTCGAGAAATTGCGGAGCGAGCCCTTTTCCACAAGCACCATCTTCACCAGTCAACGCGACATGAAAATGAGATTATGGCCCTCAAGAAAGTCGACGAAATCCGAGATGATTTCGCTTTGCGAGGACGCAGTGAACTCTACAGGGTTGACCTGAAGAGCATGGCCAGCGCCCATCGGTTGCATCAAGGTATCAACCTGAGGGGGCATCAAGTTTGGGCGTCGTATGAACACTTCCAAAACATTCTCGCCATCCGAAACATACCAGCAGATGAGGAGTTGTGGGATATTGTTGAATTCTTCAGCAGCCACTCTGACCCCAACCTGTTCAAAGAACGGCATGCACTCTCTCAATCCGAGTTCCGCAAGTTGATTCAACCTCTCGTCAAGACGGGCCACATCGTACAGGACTTTAGGGGTGGATTCCGAAGCGTCTTCGTTCCTGAAGACATTGATAGGGCAAAGTTGCGTAAAGAATACATTCGAAATTTGGTCGAGAAATTCCCCGTCATCACCTTGCGACAAATGACACAATTAGCTGGCCCCTCCTTCAAACCTGAAGAACTCAAGGCGGTCCTCAACACGTTTGAGGAAGACGGTACGCTGATCAAAGGTTTCCTCATCGAAGACTTCCACCAGGTGTGTTGGGGAAGAAAAGAACTCTTGGAGGAGGCTCGTTCCATTCCATCAATTCGAGACTTTGTTCTGCCCCCGTCTGACCCCATTGCACCTTATTTTACTGACATCATGAAAGAACGGTTTGGCTTTGGTTCGGCGTATTTGGTGTTTCGAAACGCAGAACCTGTCGCCGCCTTCAAGGCCAACACTCGGAACAAAATCATCGACGTGAAGGATTACGAAGGGTCAGAAAAAGCGTGGCGCATCGTCAAAGAATTTGCCTGGGAGCACCAAATGCCGCTACAAACCGATCTGCGCATTGGCGGGAAGAAATTGCAGTGAAGACTCACAAGTGGAACTTCTCGCCAAGGTAGGTGCAAACCTCTTCGAGGAAGATGACATCTTCGGAAGAAAACGCCGCAGGTGCATCGGAGTCAACATCGAGAACGGCCACGACGGCGCCGGTGCTGTCTTTGACGGGAACCACAACTTCGCTGTTCGTGGTTGAACTGCACGCGATGTGTTCTGGACGAACATGCACGTCGGGGACGTCTTGTGTTTCTCCAGTTCGGGCAGCAGCCCCGCAAATGCCTTTGTCAAAAGGAATGTAGAGACAACCGTGGCCGCCCTGATAGGGGCCAATTTTGAGCACATTGGGCTCGGTGGTGCGATAAAATCCCGTCCAGTGAAAGTGCTCAAAAGCGTGGTGAAGTTCACACGCAACGGTGGCCATGGCCGCCACCCAGTCGGTTTCGTCTTCGAGCAATCCTTTGATTCGCAGGCTGACTTCTTGGTGCATGAAGTAAAACCGGAAACAGTTGTATTTGAAACCTTGATGTCCATCATGCGGGGAACCATCCGTGTATCATGGCACCATGCCGTTGATATAGGAACTCATCATGGTATCCACCATGAAGAAGGCTCTCCTGCTCGTATCTCTCTTCCTGTTCAGCCTCGCCTCGCCGGTGATGGGGAACGTCGCTGCTGACACCCACGAGGACGAGGGGATGAGCGTTCTTCACACGGCCGTGAATCCAGCAAACAACAACACGTACCACCTTCTCACTGCCTCTTCTTGGGAAGACGCGGCCTCCTATGCACGTTCGTTGGATGGATTTTTGGTCACGGTTGACGACGAGGAAGAGAACACCTGGTTGTTTGATACCTTTGCCTCTTGGGACAATCAATCACGCCATCTGTGGACAGGTCTGTCGGATGCGGCAAGCGAGGGTCACTATCGCTGGCACGACGGCACCCCGTTCCTTTACAGAAACTGGGGAGAGGCTCAACCTTCTGCGGGTGGGGATGAACACCATGTCCACATCGCAAGCACCAACATGGGTAACATTGAGCCAGGTAGCTGGAACGATTTGGAAAACAACCCCCAATACTTCCCCGTCTACGGTGTTGTTGAAATCGGCCCTGGCGCCGATTACGCTCTTCGCTTCGATGGCGGTTCCGATCACATTCTGCTCGACCATGATGATGGATTGGACATGAGCAACATGACCCACCTCGAACTTTCAGCATGGATCTATCCCTACGAGGTCGAAGGCAATCAGTTCATCCTCATGAAGGGAGATTATGGATGGGGCATGTATTTGTCCGATGACCGCGTTGCTTTTTCCTCAGAATACAGCCTTTCTCGCCATCCTGTTTCCAACGGGACGGTTGAGGTTGACACCTGGTCGCATGTCGAAGTTCATGTCGTGGTTGGCCAAGGATACACCTTCTACATCAACGGTGAAGAAGCCGGTGTGGTCCTCGATGTGGACGCCTCCATACCGCTCGGGGATTTTGGTTCGAACGACTGTTATGAGGGTGGCTTGAGTTGCGACGAACTCTACATTGCGAGGATGGGTGCAGGCTGTGACTGCTCGCATTTTGCTGGAGTTCTCGACAACATCTCCGTGCGTTCAGGGCTTGATGAAACGTCGGTTGAAGAGCGCATTCAATTTGATTTCCCCGAGGGTGAGGGCGTCGAAACATGGGATGCGACGGGCGAGCGCATGGCCAGCATCGAAGGTGCGGATTGGGTCATGCCTGATGGAAGCATCGTCGCTCAGGCGGTTGAATTGTTCATCGGTGAAGGCCACGAAATTGATTTTGCTGCTGAAGGCGATACACTTCTCTTCTTCGTTGAAGTTGAAGCATACACCAGGGACCTCTTCTGGTACTCCTATTCGTTCAAATTTGATGATTTTGAAGAAGCCGTTGAATACACCGTTTATGCCCAATCAAACGAAATCCCAGACGAGTGGAATCACGACACGGCTTCTTTCGGCGAGTGGGGCTTCCTCTACGATGAATGGTCGTGGCCTGCCGAAGGCGTGATGTGGTTCACAATGATTCTTGACACCGACGTGGAAGACCTCTACATCGAGATTGATGCTGATGTTGCAGACCCGCCGCCCACACTTGACGAGATGACGGAATTGAAGGAGAGCATCCCCGTCACCAACCAAGTTGTGAACTGGGATTCGTACAATAACGGCGATGTCAACATGAATTTCTACTACGTGAACGTCACCGAACCGCTTGCTGACCTTCGCATTCGCACCTACGCAGGACAAGGCAACGTCGACATCGGCATTTCCTACTACAGTCCACCGGAGCCGACGATGTGGTGGGAGGAAGACCCGGATGTTGATGAAGAGGGTAAAACGGGCGACTCCGAAGAACCCGTTGCCGTCATGGAAGCTTGGTCGACTGGCCCGGGGAATGAAGAGGAAGTTCACTTGTTCGACCTCGAACCGGGCCTCTACTACATCACGGCCTATTCGTTCCGCAATGCGCGAGAATTTACCATCGTCGCTGATTTCGTTTATCCACCCGAAAACGTTGAGCCCGAAGATGCCATCACGTTGACTCCGGGCGTAGAATACGGTCTGCTGAGCGGATACCGTGGCCTTTCTCAATACTTCAAGGTCGAAGTCCCCCAGGGGACAGAACGTTTGGTGGTTGATTTGAGCGACGGTGCTGGTGAGGCCTCGCTGTACATGCGTCTTGACCAAGCCCCGACGACGTCCACCTACGACCACCATTCAACGACAGAAGGTGCTGGCGACCGAATCGCCTTCAACGACCCAACTCCCGGTTGGTGGTACATTCTTCTCACCTCTGAATCAGCCTTCACAGGAGTGAACATCGTTGCGGAATTTGCCGATCGGTACGTTTGGGAATACGATGGAACACCCATTGAACTTTATCAAGATGAACCGCTTGAAGGAATCAGCGTCGCAAAAGGTGGCGAAGTGTTCTTTTTTGCGACACTTGAAGAACCAGGCAACGTGTTTACCATTGAGGCTTACGGAGGCTCGGGCGACATCATGCTCTCCCTTGAGGGTGTCCGATACGAAATGGAATTCACCGATGGCGGTGGCCGTCCCGGTCCTGGGTTTGGTATGGAAACCACCACCTCAGAAGTCGACATGAGCAGTGGAAAAGAAGGAACGAATCACAAAATGACGGTTGAGTTCCCAATGAACGGACGCATGGACATCACCGTCCTGGGATTGTCTGATTCAGAAGAAATCACCATCGTTGCCCGCTGGGACGTCAGCGATTTTCCTGTGGATCCCATTGAGCCCAGTGATGATGAGGAACCCGAGAGCGTGAACACATGTGCTGAGGAAGCGACGAATCTCTTTGAGCAAGTTGACGTTAACGGAGACGGTCTTCTTGACGAACGAGAGATCAAATCAAGCGACCTGCTTACGGAAGACGCTAAGTCGATCGATGTGAACGGTGATGGATTGTACGAGTATCGAGAGGTGCTTCAGTTCGCATGCACGTGCTCCAACGAATTGGCGACGGTCTTTGATGCGTTTTCAGTCGGTCGAAGCAGGGTGACATTGGCGGCCTTGGAAGGACATCAGTGGGAGAACACGTATGACTTTGACCTGGTGAACGTCAACGATGATGCGTACATTGACAGGGATGAATTGGATCTGCTCATCGTGGTCTGTGAAACGGTCTATGACGCCTTTGATGGTGACGGTGATGGCGTGCCCGACAAGATCGATGCCTTCCCCAACGACCCGTCTGAAACCAAAGACACGGACGGAGACGGTGTTGGCGACAATGCCGACATTGTTGCAAGTGTCTCAAACGACATCATCTATGCATCTGCGGGTGCCTTATTCTTCGTCTTAGCTGCGCTCATGCTTGGTTTCCTCCGCAGTGGACGAACCAAGAAAAACGACAACCCGTTGTGGTCTGATGGCGACCGAATGAGCGAGGCAGCCTTCGCCGATTCACCCGCTATGGAGTATGGAAAAGAGCCGCTTGATTTCGAATCCGCCATGATGGCTGCACCAACGGCCACCGATGAAGTTCCGAGCAATTCCGCTGCGCCCGAAATCGACACTCCAACCATAGAAGCACCTCACCCCGACCTGATGGGCATGATGCTGGACGGCATTGAGACCATCGAATATCCCACTGGAAGTGGGAACGTTTGGGTTCGCCCCTCGCCCGACGAGACGTGGTCGGCCAAGAATTGAGCGGATAAGGCATATACGATGGATGCAGAGGCGACCTTGCCCCTGTAGTGTAGTGGATATCACCCCGGCCTCCGGAGCCAGGAACCCGCGTTCGAATCGCGGCAGGGGCGCCTAATCCGTCACGAATCCATCCCATCTTCTCATGTAATCGATGAAGGTCGGATTCAACCGTGCTTTTGCCAACTGTTTCGGGGTGAAGGGTGGTTTCGCAGGCCCTTCGGCGTGTTCTACGAGGTAAGAAGCCCAGTCTGGGTGAGCGATGCCGGCACGAGCAACACCCACAAGGTCTCCACCCTGAGCCATGGCGAGACGAGCGTCATCGGCGTCCCATACGGCTCCCGTCGTGATGAGCGGGACATCGTCCTTCAGGACTCTCCGGAAATGTGAGGTGTAAGGCAAGGTTTCACCGTTGTGCGTACCTTCTTCCGCAATGTTCCAACAGGAAACATGGACGAAATCAAGTTCCATTTCGTTACAAAGGTGCAGTGTTTCCAAGGCATTGCTCAAATCCATTCCGCACGAAGGCAGCACGGGTGAAAGGCGAACACCAACCAAAAACCCAGGTCCCGTGCATCTTCTGACTTCACGCACAAGTTCATCCAAAAACCGCGTTCGTTTGGCTTGAGTACCCCCCCAACGGTCTTCCCGTCTGTTGGTTGATGATCCCAGAAATTGTGCGATGAGATAGCCGTGAGCCCCGTGCAATTCAACGCCGTGGAAACCCGCAGATTCGCACCGCTTGGCTGCCTGGCCAAAGGCTTTGATGGTGGTCTCAATCTCGTCATTTCGCATCGCCCTGCTTTCGCCAAGTCCTCCGCCCAGTTCGTTGTTTGACGCCGATTTTGGTTGCAATCCTGTCAACGATTCGGGTGCTCGCATGCCCCCGTGGAAAAGTTGGACGAGGCCAATGCCGCCGTGTGCTTTGATGGCCTGTGCAAGAGACGTGAGACCCTCGAGATGGCCGTCCGACCAGGTGCCAAATTCACCCTCCCACCCTTTGCCGTCCTCCTCCACGTTGGTGGCAGCGGTGGTGATGATGCCAAACCCCCCTTCGCTTCTGGCTTCAAGCCATTGAATTTCATCGTCGGAAAGTCGCCCATCGTCGTGGCTTTGCTTGTTGGTCATCGCCGCCAATACGGTTCGGTTGCGAACGCTGAGGGACCCACGAGTAAACACGTACGTGTCCAACGCTGGATGCATGCACTTCCATCGCACCCGCCATCATCATTCTTTCCAACCACAGGCCTCATGAATCCACGGAGGTTCCTCGCCAACAGGCAGGCATGATCTAGTGGTTATGATGGGAGGTTCCCAACCTCTCAACCCGGGTTCGACTCCCGGTGTCTGCACTCTTCCTGTCCAGGGTCAACGGGTTGAGCCGGTCAGGGCGAGAATGTTTCGATGCATCTTTGGAAGCATCTCAAACATGATGAGGGCCAAAAGGAACATCGCAAACAGACTCACGAAGCGCGCGATGTAGCTGTGGCCAAACTCAAAAACACTCAGTCCCCATAGGTTCCACTGCGTGTAATTCATGTGCATCCAAATGAGTCCAGCGTTTCGAAACACATTGAGGGCGTGAATGGTTGGTATGACGAGGAGGAGGGCTCTGACCCGTTTTTTCCACGACATGTTCAATACTGCGATTGCGCCGATAAACAGCACCATGGATTGGATGGCAGTGCAGGCGAGGACGAAGTTGATTCCAATCATGCCGCCATCAGCGAGAAGAAGCTCTGATTGGAAGGCGTATTCTCCAGAAAAATCAGTCGCAAACCACCGGTTTCCGTCCCAATCTTCCCACGCAACCCGTCCCGAGGAGTCGTTGACCCACGTGGTGCCAATTTCGATGTGCTGCCCTGTGGCAAAACCCAGGAACCATGCGGATTGGGAGGCAACAAACCAGATGGCAAGAACGCTGAGGTAGGGGACATAGGAGATCAGAAGGTAAGGGCCACCGGCGAAAGCGATGGTTCCCCGTGCCCAGACAATGGCTTCTTTTCGGTCTTCTGTGGCTTCTTGTTCCCACCATGCGGCAAGACAACTCAACGGAAGCGTGAGTGCGGATAAGACGGTGAGAATCGGATCATCATGGGCGTGGTAGGTCCAAGCCTGACTGAAGAAGTAGAATCCAACCATCAGCCACCCCAACTGGGAGAGTCGGAGAATGTCGTGCTGACGTTTCCACCATGAAAGGCCCAGCATCACCATCCCAAGTGCCCCAATGAGCGTGGCGGTTTCCCGTTCAATGAGCACAAGCCTACCGAGGAGGTGATGGGCTATCAAGGTCTCCAACACAGAACAAAGCCCATGAGTCTCCTGCCCGACCGACCTTCATGGACGGTCCCTTTGTTCAAATGGCCCCGTTGGCTCCGTTCCAAAACAGGGCAGAGGCCCCCATTGCGTTTCTTGACCGTGACGGGGTCATCAACCTCGGCAAACCGGGCTATGTCAACACACCTGCCGAGGTCAAATTGCTGAAAGGAGCGGCGAGTGTGATTGCAGATTTACGAAGCCAAGGCTACTTGATTTGTGTCGTCACCAACCAGTCGCCCATCGCTCGAGGATTGTGGGGCCCAGAGGCACTGCAAGCCATCCATGAAGAAATTCAAACCCAACTTTATGCAGAGGATGAGGGGGCTCATATCGATGCTTATGTGACATGTCCCCACCGATTTGAAGACCGATGTGCGTGCAGAAAACCTTCCCCTGGCATGCTTGTTTTGGGGCACCAACTTCTTCGCGCAGCCGATGCCGAGGGTCATTCCCTTGTTCCCCAACAACATTTCATCGAACGTCCTTTGGTAAACTGGTGGGGGGAAAAACCAACACCGCCTCATGCCCGTGATTTGATGGTGGGTGATCGCCGTTCTGATATGGGTGCAGGATGGGCTTTTGGAGCGCGCCTTTTTCGAGTGTCCAAAACCATTGGGTTGCCTTTGGTAGGGGACCGATTGGGTCGTGGTGACGACCCTGGTGATGGATTTCAGCCGTAGGTGAGTGCATGGGGTGGCTTGGATTGGACGACACCGATTCCCTCCTCGGTGGATGCACAACCGCCGCATTTCACGCACTCCTTGATGGCCTACCCGAAGGCATCACCTACGGCGTCCCTCGACTGGTCCGACTCTGGCCGTTTGCCCAACGGCGAACGAGGGGGAATGCAGCCTTGGCGGTTGAGTTGCGCGTTGCGGATGAATCCGTGCTTTTTGACCACCTCGATGGATGGTGGGAGCAACACCTCAAACCGCTGGGAGGTCAAGTTGAACATTCAACCGTGTCCGACCGTCAACAAACTCCAGCAAGTCCCGGTATGGTCTACTATCGAGCGCCGATTGAACCCGAATTTTATTGGAACGCAGTCCGTAGAGAAGTTCGCAACCATGAGGTGCCGACACCCGATAGGGAATGGGGTGGGCATGGGAAAATTGGAGCCGCCGCCGCTGTGGCTTGGCCCGCCAGCCCAACGACATGGGAGGCCATTGCCTGGCGGGCCAGTTTGGACGTGAACGCCCCTCGCTGCGTGGACCACGACGCTGTCGTTGAGGTCGATGGTTGGCATGAAATTCTCTTTTCCCGAGACCCACGCAGAGGCACGAGCCTCATTGCGCCAAGAGGTCGTTCACCCGTGTTGTTTGGAATTCGAGCAACGAGTTTTACAGCAGCCGAACGAGCGTGCATTCGGGTGGTGGAGGCTCAAAACACGGAAGATGTCTCGGGTTGGCGAATTTTTGAGACGAATCAGGCGAGCGGAGATCATCTTCCTCCTCCCTCCACTTTTGAAGTGGTGCGGGTTGAGACGCACCCTGTTCGAAAGCATGCCCACGTCCATGTTGATGGACAGGTTATCCATGTCTACGCAGAGGGAGGGCCGGTGAACGCACTGGCACGATGGTTGCGACCAGGAGATGTCATTTCTGTGGCCGGCCTCTTGCATCCCGATGGCAGCCTGCATGCCGAACGCATGAAGGTGGAGTCATGGGAGGGAAGGGCGCAAACACGGCCCCTTTGCCCGGTGTGTCATGTCCGACTGAAAAGCATGGGTTCGGGGCAGGGTCTGCGATGTCCCTCGTGCAGGGAGCGAAGCGATGATGCCTGGGTGGACGTTCCCCTTGAACCTCCTTTTTTGGGATGGGTGGAGCCCCCCGTTGATGCTCGCCGACACCTTGCTCGCCCGTTGGCTTGGGAAGAACCAGTCGACGACAGGTAAGTCCTACAAAACGATGAAAAGGAACCCCGTCCAGTTGACGCCATGGAGCCAGAGACCACCAAGAACATCGCTTACGCTGTCATGGGGCTGAGTCTGTTGCTCATGGTATGGTTCATCAGTCAACGAGCGATGAAAAACCGCAGTTCCATGCTTGAATCCAGCGGTCCAAAAATCGCTGGACAGGATGAGATGGACGGCGGCGCCAGAAACCCTCAACAATTTGATGAGCCCGACGAGGACGCTCTCGAGGAAATGGCAAAACTCCTCGGCGAAGATGAGGACTCAGACAACGAAGCCTGAATCTTCGATGCGAAGTTCCTGAGTGGTTTCACCTCGAACGAGGGTACGTAAGGAGTTGGATGTTCCACGCCAAAGGCGCCATATCTCGTATCCTTTCTTTTTCATGGCCTCTGCAGACCGTGCGACGATGGGGTCGTCGGATGCACCGCTTGCATCGACACTTCCTTTGGAAATCAGAAGGATGGTTGCCGTTTTCGGACATTCATCGGCAACACGTTCAATGTGTTCAAGCCGCTCCGCAGGAATTCGACCCGAGGACGGACACCAATCGTCCATCACCACCAAACCGACGCTGGGAAGGGAGCAAGCAGCCTCCAACAAAGCGTCGATGGCTCTGTCGAATTTTCCTCCAAAGTTCATGGCGTGAAACCGTGAACTCTCAACCAGTGAGAGGTGCTGGAAGAGTTGTGAAAATCGAGCGGGGTCTGGCATTTCTACCGAAGCCCATAGCACCCGTTTTCCGCTGTTGATCACGTCAGCAGCGAGATGGAGGCCGAGGGTCGTACCGCCCGTACTCCCTTCAACAGCGAGATGGATTCGCTCCCCATGCACGCCGAAATCGTATCGGTCCATACGGGAAAGAGGTTGCCATCGGTGAATGAGGCTTGCGGCGTTGGTTTGATTCGTAAGGGCTATGACCTTCATCCGTTTCAGAACCATCATGGCTGGTGAGGTTCGCAAGGGTGAGCGCATTCCACGACGAGACCCTCCTCAGTTTGAGGAAGCCGGCAGTTTTGCAGAGGCGCTCCGCCGGGATGGTTTTCTCGGAACGGCCCTTGACGACAAGAATCAGTACGGCCCCGTGGCCATGATGGTGTTGTTGCTTATTGTGGCTGCAATAACGGGAACGGTCATCCGCCTGCTCGGCTAAATTCGGCGTATCGCCATCATCAAGGAGGCAAACCTCAAAGCCTCGTTTGCTCAATGCTGAAGCATGAGTGAAGAATCTGTCAACGTCGAAAGCAGAACTTCCTCCCAAGACAAACGCTGGACCATCATGGCTGCCTTGCTTGGCACCAACACGGCGCTCTTGCTGTTTCAGGGTATTGAGCAAGCCAGAGACCCCGTTCTCATTCGAGAAGTGGCCTTGGCCATCATCGCTGCGGCTCTTCCATTTCAAGCGATTTATTTTCTGGTCTACACCTTTGTGTTGGAACACGAGCAGCGCCTACCCACTGAGCGACTGAGGAAATTAGAATTGGCTTCAGCTGTGTGTCAAGTCGTTTCTTACGCATCCTTGGTCGGTGTTGCCATGATGTGGTACAACCTTTCCTCATGGGTTGGCATTTCGTTTACCGCCTCCTCCTTCCTCGCCATCCTTCTCATTCGCAACGTCATGGCGCCGGTTGAAGTGAGCAATGACGGTCCAGTAAAGACAGCATAAATCCCTCCATTGAGCCGTGTGGTAATGTTGATGAAGCGAGTCGTATGCCTTGAAGCATGGCCTTCTGCCCGCTTGATTACCGATACGGCTGCCAAGATTTCAAGCACATCTGGTCCGAACTCGGTCGCCATGAACGCCAACTTGAGGTCGAACGAGCGTTGATTTGGGCCCACTGGCAACTCGGAAGAGTCACTGAAGACGACTACAACGCCGTTGCCGCCATCGCCAACCCACATTCAGTCACCAAAGAACGGGTGAGTGAAATTGAGGCTGAAACCCGCCACGACATCATGGCCCTCACCAAGGCAATGGCCGAAGCTGCGGGCGATGCGGGATGGTGCATCCACCTGGGCGCAACATCCAACGACATTGTAGACACCGCTGTCGCCCTGCAATTGAGGGACAGTATGGTCCTCCTTCGCGAGCAGTTGTGCAACCTCATCGGTGTGTGTGCCGACGTCGCCGAGCGCGAGCGGGATACGGTCATGCTCGGGCGCACGCACGGTCAAGCTGCGGTTCCCATCACCTTTGGATTGAAAGCAGCCGTGTGGCTGGACGAACTTCGTCGGCAACTCATTCGGCTTGACGAAGCCTCACCACGTATTGCGGTCGGGAAATTCCTCGGCGCCGTAGGAACGGGAGCAGCGCAAGGAGAGCATGCAAGAGAATTGCAGCGTCTCATCTTGACCCATCTTGGCCTTGGTGTACCTTTGGCCACCACCCAGGTGGTTGGCCGCGACCGCTACGTCGAATACATCTCTTGGCTGGCCAACGTTGCCACCACCTGTGAGAAGGTGTTGCAGGAGATTCGAAACCTCCAGCGTTCCGAATTGGCGGAAGCCGGAGAAGGCTTTGACGTCAAGAAACAGGTGGGTTCCTCTACAATGGCGCACAAGAAGAACCCCATCAAGTCCGAAAACGCCTCTGGACTGGCCCGGATTGTACGCTCCTTCATCATCCCGACGTACGAGAACGCCTTGCTTTGGCACGAGCGAGACCTCGCCAATTCCAGCAGTGAGCGGTTTACCCTGTCGCATGCCTCTGCACTTCTCGAGGACGTTATGGCGAAAACGGCGAACGTGCTCACCAACATGTGGGTTGACCGAGAGCGCTGCCTTGCAAACATTCACGCTCAGAAGGGTTTGGTCATGGCTGAAAAGGTCATGATCGAACTGGTTGATCACGGCGTGGCTCGGGACGAAGCACACGAAGTCATGCGAGAAGCCTCCTTTGAGGCCTTGGCCAGCGGTGAGGAACTCATTGACGTTTGCAGCCGAACGCCTGCCATCGCCGCAGCGTTTTCCGTGGAAGCGTTGGAATCCATGTTTGACCCCCTCAATCACGTCGGCGTCGCAGGTGAGATTGTGGATGAATGCGTGGTCCTTGCTCGGGAAGCCATTCAGTGAAAGACAAGGTGGCCACGAACACCGTCCCAGTGGGGCTCTCCGTGAACATCAAGCCGCCCGTTCATGTGGGGTCCTGCAACCACCAGGGTTTCGTATTCACCGCCTTCCCCTTCGACGTGGAAGCGATGTTTCAGTGCCAAATCCTTCAATTCCTCAAAGGAAGCTGGCGTGAGTATGTGGCCAAGCCATTTCTCGCTCAATCCATCGGCGGATACGCCGGTGATCATGATTTCAAAACCATGGTCGACCATGTCTCGAACATGGTGTTCTCCTGATTGGTGCCAAAGGGGCGTCCAGCTTCGGACGCCAAGACGTTCAGCCATACGTTCAAGGCGTGATTTTTGGTAATCAGAACGCAACGCTCCCGAAACAAACCCATCGATGTTCAACGTATGCAGTTTCATTTCAAGGGCAGCAATGTCCTGGGGAGTTTCTCCAGAGGTTTCCACCTCATACCAGGGCAGTCCAGCCAAGTTGGCTTGTTCTCGAACCATGTGTGTGCTGGGGATTTGAAACATGGGAGAATCTTCCCCAGTGATGGTCACGGTTACCAAGCCAACAACCGTCCATCCTTGGCATGCGGCCCACCACCAAGCAGCCGCGGAATCTTTTCCTCCCGAGGAAAGCACAGCGACTCGCATGGTATCGCCACATCTTCCCCCTTGATGAGGATGTTCGCCTCGCAGGGTTCTTACGGGTCGGCTGAGACAATCAAATGGAATCGGCGCTGACACCCATACCATACGACCCGCATCCTCATAAAGTGTCAACCGAGCCAACAAATTGAGGTAAGACCATGCAACCCAGTGGAAGAGGATACGATCACGGCATCACAACATTCAGCCCCGATGGACGACTGTTCCAAGTCGAATACGCCCGAGAATCGGTGAAGCGCGGGACGACAACCGCTGCACTGAAGTTCAAGGACGGCGTTGTCTTGGTTTGCGATAAGCGTATCATCAGCCGCCTGATTATCCCTGAATCCATCGAGAAGATGTTCAAAATTGACGGTCACGTCGGCATCGCAACTTCAGGCTTGGTGGCCGATGCGCGTCAACTTGTCGCCCGTGCCCGCGTCGAGGCTCAGATCAATCGCATTACCTACGGTGCAACCGTTCCCGTTGATGTGCTCGTGAAGAAAATCTGTGACTTCAAACAGTCCTTCACCCAATACGGTGGTTCTCGGCCCTTTGGTACTGCGTTGTTGATTGGCGGTGTTGACGACAACGGCATTCATCTCTACGAAACGGACCCTTCAGGTGCGTACCAATCCTACCATGCGGGTGCCATCGGGAGCGGGCGGAACACCGTCATTGAATTCTTTGAGGACAACTGGAAGGAAAACATGACCTTGAACGCCGCCATGAAGTTGGGCCTTGAAGCCCTCCGGTCGGCGAACGACGCTGAACTCAACCGCGAAGCTGTTGAGGTGACGGTCGTTGACTCAAACGGTTACCGAGTGCTTGACCGAGGCGAAGTGAACAAGCAAATTGACCGCCTCAAACCCCTCGATGATTGAGGGTTAGATTGAAGCGGTGCCTCACCTTTGCGTCAATTGAGTGATGGTATGGTAAGTCTTGATGATGCCGTTCTCGCCCGCCTTGAAAAAGGCGGCAAACGGTACGAAGTTCTGGTTGACCCAACCATGGTCGAGACGTTCAAGGAAGCCCCCGAATCGGTGGACATCAACGATTTTCTGGCCATGGACGAGGTGTTTCACGATGCGAGAGGAGGCGAGCGGCCAACCGCGGAAGCCATTGAGAAAACATTTGCAACACAGGACATTGTTGCCATAACGACCACCATCTTGGAAAAAGGGTCCATTCAGTTGACCACTGCACAACGCAAACAAATGGTGGAAAACATGCGGCAACAAATCATTCATCATGTTCATTCACAGGCTGTCGATCCAAAAACCAAATCGCCACATCCCAAAACAAGAATTGAACTCGCCTTGGAAGAGTCTCGGTATTCAGTGGACCCGTTCAAGCGACTCGAAGAGCAAGTTAAGGATGCCATTGCCAAATTGAAACCGTTGATTCCTCTTTCTTTTGAATCGGTTCGCTTGGCCTTCAAGGTTCCCGGTTCGGCCTACGGGTCTGTTTCTCAATTCCTTCGGTCCTATCAACAAAAAGAGGGCTGGCTTGAGGACGGATCGTGGGCATGCGTCGTCGAATGTCCGGCTGGTATGAAGGGAGAACTCATCGGTCAGGTGATGCGCCGTAGCTCGGATGCCGAAGTCAAAGAACTCGGTTCATGAAGCCCGTGGCTGTAGGGTGTCCTTTATCATGGGTTGGCGAGTGGCCGCAATCGGAGAGAAAAGAATGTCCCAAGGTCAAGCCGGCGCCGAGCAGCGCCTCGTGACCCCGGGAATGGCCATTGGGTCATCCGCCGGGAAGAGAGCAGGCAGCGGAATCATCGTTGCCGAAGAATCCTTTGTCGCCACCCAACTCGGGTGGCTTCGAGAACGCAACAACACCGTTTCTGTTGACCCCATCAATGCGGCTTACATGCCGCGCTCAGGTGATTTGGTGGTCGGCATTGTGGCTGAAGTGCGAAATAACCTTTGGTTCATGAACATCAACGGGTCCTTCCAGGGCCTGCTGCCCATGTCGCTTGCTCCTTGGAAAGTTGAGTTCGGTGCTGCACGCCAACACATGGATGTTGGGGATGTGGTGCTCGCTCGAGTACAAGAGGTGGACGAATGCCACAACGTGGTCTTGACCATGAAAGGTGTCGGTCTCCGTCGATTGAACGCCGGTGCCGTTGAGTCCATACCGGTCCAGCACGTTGACAGGGTCCGTGGAGAAAACAACGCTCTTCTGCAGCGCATGCGAGACGCCTGCGATTGTCGAATCATGATCGGCGAAAACGGTCGTGCCTGGATTGAGGGCTCCTCTGAAGGTATTGCATGGGCTCGAAGCGCTCTTCAACAACTGGTTCGAGAAGGACACTCCACAGGATTTGAAACGATTCTTAACAATATGGAAAACAAAACGAAAGGTGATGCATGATGGGAGGATACGGAGATGTACAATTGCTCAACAAAGACGGCAGTCGCTTGGACGGCCGTAAAGTGGACGAAATGCGACCGGTTTCAATCGAAGCTGGTGTTCTGCCAGCGGCGGACGGTTCAGCGAAGGTGACCCACGGTCTCAACGTTGCCGTGGTCGCCGTTTACGGCCCCATGGAGGCGCATCCACGTAAGATTCAGCGACAGGACAGGGCCGTGATCGATGTTCGATACAACATGGCACCGTTCTCAACATCGGACCGTATCCGTCCTGGATTTAACCGTCGAAGCCGTGAAATTTCCAAAGTCACCGCCGAGGCCCTTGAATCCGTGGTGTTGGTTGAACGCTACCCTCGGTCAAAAATCCGAGTCGAGATTGAAATCCTTGCAGCCGAAGCCGGAACACGATGTGTCGGAATCACCGCTGCAGCCGTTGCCTTGGCTGACGCCGGCATCCCCATGCGCGACATGATTGTCGGCGTGGCCTCGGGTAAGATTGAGGACACGGTGGTCCTTGACCTGGACAAGGCAGAAGACAACTACGGACAAGCCGATCTTCCCGTGGGCATTTTGCCCAACACGGGCGAAATCGCCTTCCTTCAGATGGACGGCGACCTATCGCCAGAAGAGTTCGATTTGGCCATGGAGTACAACTTCAAAGCGGCCAAGGAGATTCACGAGATTATGGTTGAAGCCCTTCAACGTCGATACGATGGAGGTGAGGCCTGATGGTTGAACTCGTTCCTGCATTGTTGCGACAAGAACTCGCCCGTTTGGCTGATGAAGACAGCCGTATTGACGGCCGTGGCCGTTGGGATACCCGTGATGTTTCTCTCGAAACCGATTGCCTGTACAACGCCGAAGGCTCAGCCAAGGTCGTCATGGGCGGTACCGTGGTTTACGCAGGTGTAAAGTTTGAACTTCGAACACCGTGGCCCGACCGCCCAACCCAAGGTTCCTTGATGTGCGGGGCTGAACTTCGTCCTGTCGCAGGCCGAAAATACGAACCAGGTCCTCCCTCCCCGCAATCCATTGAGTTGGGTCGAGTGGTTGACCGTGGAATTCGTGAATCCGGTTGTATTGATATGGAGAGCCTTTGCATCGTTCCCGGAGAGAAAGTTTGGGGTGTCATGATCGACATTCACGTTCTTTCAGACCAAGGAAACATCTTCGATGCGTGTGGCTTGGCTGCCATCGCCGCTTTGCGCACAGCAGTCGTACCTGCCGAGCGCTTTGATGTGGGTGAAGACCACACGCTCCAAGTCAACGGTACACCCATCATGGCTTCCTTTACACGTGTCGGTGGACGCTTCGTCCTCGACGCCAACGAGCAGGAAGAACTTGGTGGCGATGAGCGCATCCACATCACCTTGGGTGATGAAGGGCACCTCCACTCCCTACAGAAGGGGCTAAAAGGGGTGTTCACTCCCGCCGAGTTTGCCGAGATCTTTGATGTGGCACAAAAGCGATGCGTGGAACTTCGTGAACTCGTAGCAGAAAAGGAGGGGAACTGATTGGCTAAGCGAACTCAAAAAGCAGGTGCAACAGCTCGTTTTGGAGCACGATACGGTGTTTCAGTCCGCCGAAATGCAGGCTCGGCCATGGCCAAGCGTTCCCGAAAGTACACCTGCCCGGTTTGTCAATACCAGAAGGTTGAGCGACAATCCGTGGGCATTTGGGGCTGCAAAAAGTGCGGCCACACCTTTGCTGGCGGTGCTTGGGAACCGTTCACCCGCGCCTCAGATGCGAACAACCGTATTCTCCGCCGATCCGTTGACGGTGCTACCACCGCCGACATGGCGTTCATCGCCCAAGAAGCGGCCATGAATTACGAGCGCGAACTGGCCAACCGCCCTTCGCTCGACGAAGAAGAATGAGTACAGCGAGGATGGGTTGTATGTGGCGGTTGTCACTCTCCGTCCAATCACGCTCAAACACCGATACGAAGTCGCTAGCAGCGTGTCTTGCCACCGATTGCGATGTTCGGTGGAACGGTGAAGAACAGTTCATCATCACGCTGGAAGAGGCAACGTGCAAAGACCTGCGAGCGATGTGGAACACCCGACTTCGCGGCCTCATTGCAACCGATTCTGTGTTGAAGGTCTTCGGAAAGCATTCTTGAACCTCGGCCTCCCCCTTGGGGTTGGTGAGTCCATGGAACAACTTGACCAACTCCAACTCGTGGTTGCAGAAGTGCAGGCTGCTCGTCAACAAGTAAGCAGCGTGCGGGCACAAGTTCAGGAACTTGAAGGCACCATTGCGGCCGTGGCTTCGCAACCGGAAGGCATGGCACTCCATCGACAAATGGGAGGCGTGCTGATTGAGGTCGCCGACAGGGACGCACTCATGAAGGAACTGAAGGAAACCCTCGAATCGCTTGCTGTTCATCTTGAACGATTCACCGAGCGGGAAAAGCAGTTGATTCAAACGTACGATGAACTCAAGCAATCCCTTCAGGGTGCTCAAGAATGAACTCCACCCCCAGCGTTCTTGCAGCCGACCTGCTGAGTCTTCATGATTGGTTAAGAGCGGCCACTGGCAAAGGACCAGTGGCGGTCATCACTGGAAAAAACGGCGACATGGACACCGTGGGTTCAGCCGTTGCTCTGGCCGCTTCTCACCCCAATCTCATGGCGTGCGGTTTGCATGCAGGCCGTGTAGCACAAGGCTACATTCAGCGACACAAGGCTCCGTTTCGTCTGCTCCCTTCAAACGGTCCGGTCTGGCCAAAACAACTCGCGGGCATTGTCGTGGTCGATGCTGCTGCTCCCGACCAGACGGGTCTGGAACTACCGGATGTTCCAACGTGTGTTATCGATCATCACGCCACGGATGGCTGGGCACTCCAGGAAAGGGACCTTCTCCTGAAATGGGATGTTCGTTCAACCACCGAAGTGGTGACCCACTATTTGGCGGCGCATGCCCCAGAGTCCCTTTCTTCACCCGTTTGTGAATTCCTGCTTGCTGGTTTGGTCACCGATACGGGACGTTTTCGTCATGCCGATGCCTCGTCGTTTTCAACTGCATCCATGCTGATTGAACGTGGGCATATTGACTACCAACACTTCATCCAAAGCATGGAAGACACGGTCACGACGCCGAGTGAACGGGGGGCGATTCTTCGCGGACTTCAACGGGCTGAGACAACAGAAGCGGGTGCGTGGACGGTTTTACGGACGACTGCCGGTACGCTTGAAGGAAAAGTCGCCTCCATGCTCAACGGTTTAGGTGCCGATGCGGTGGTTGTTACGAGGCATCGAAACGGGGCAACGCGACTCACCGTGCGTGCTCCCCGTTCGAGCGTTCTCGCAGGCCTCCACATGGGTGAAATCATGAACGCTATGGCGTCATCCATCGGTGGAGAGGGCGGTGGTCATGACGGCGCGGCCGGGTGGTCTGGAGACGTCGACCCCGTTGAAGCCGAAACGGCTTTCATCGATGCTGTGGCTCGGGTTTCACGGAAGGAGGTTGAACGTTGACGACCATCGAGACTCCCCAAGGCCCCGGCGTGTTCATTTCACGTTGGCGAACAGAAGGCCCCGTCGAAGCTGATGTGTTGGAGCAGTGGAAAGACGAACTTGCGTGGCCATCGTGGCTCACACTCGCAGAAGCAGCGTTGTTCATGGATGCTCCCGAATTGTTGGACGCTATGGACGTGCATCTCTCAGAGGGTGAGAAAGCTGTGCTCGGTCTGGTACGACGAAGGTGGCTTGGCGATACACACCTCGAGGAAGCCATTGAGCACGCACTCGCCGTCGTTCGAACGCCCGAAACCCGGGATTTAGCCCTTGAAGGCAGGTTGAGAATGGAGCGCGGTCTTGTTCGATTTGAAGCAGGAGATACGGAAGGTGCAGAAGAAGACCTGACCTGGGCAGAAACGCGTCTGAAGTCGGTGGCAAAAGCCAGTCGAGACCACGACCTTTCGCTGCTCAACAAAGCGGCCTACCACATGGCACAAGGTGAGGCGCTGATGGCCCTGCAGGTGTACGGAGACATCTCAAGAAAGGCAGGCCACGCACACGAGACGATCGCCATCTCAAGGCTCGGCGCGAGTCGGATTCGGCAAGCGCTTGGCCATGCATTTGATGCAGGACGACATGCATGGAACGCTCACAAACACGCCATCATGGCGGGCCAAACACAGATGGCTATTGAAGCAGGTTCCCTGTTCTTGGATTTGGCAATCGGCCATCAAGTGGGGGATGCGAAGCCCATGCACGTTCAAGTTGAAAACGCCAAACCGCTCAATCTCGAAGATGAACCACCCGTGTTGGAAGTCCATCCTGACGACATTCACGGCGTGTTTGAATGGTGTTGCGAACACCTCCAGCCGGGCTACGGTGGACCCGAACGGCCAGCTCTTCGAGCCATGCTCACCTTAGCCCACCGTTTGGAGAAGATGGAGCGTTTTGATGCATTGATGAACCATCCCGAGACGGTTGAAGACCCGATGCTGGCAGCCGTGGCACAGGCTTGTGCCTCAACGCCAGAAGACACTGAACGATGGGGTCAACGGCTTGCTGAATTGGCCATGCCTTAACCGAGTCGAGCGAACATCTCACCGAGTTCCTCAAATTCCTCTTTCGTCCATGTTTTCACGGGCGGCACTCGGTCCCACCACTTTACGCTGTGAACGCTTTCGTCGTCAACACTCCATTCGCCTCTGGATTCCGGTGAAACATGGACGTGCGCCACCCATCCCTTGGGGTAGTAGGCTTTGTTCCACGACACGATCCTACCGTCCAGCCCTGTTTCCTCTTTGAGTTCCCGCAAAAGGGCCTGTTCGGGTTGTTCGCCTTCTTCGAGATGACCTCCGGGAATCTCCCAGCCCCGACGAGGATGTTCAACAAACAACACTTCTCCTCCCTCACCCATCGGTGTTAAGGGCTCACCCTCACGGGTGGTCCACGCAAGAACGAAGACGGGTCCATCAGCCATGTTTTCACTTCATTTCCGATTGAATTCGCTCCAACCAGGGCTCAGCCCATGATTCACCCGAAGCGAGCAAACGCCGAGCGAGGAAGAAGGCCGCTTGCACATCACCTTGCTCAAGAAGCATGACCAGTTTTGGCTCATCAGGATGAACATGAGATTCCACTTCTGCAGGGGAAGGGGGTTGCGTTGTCTTCACGGGCGTTGAGATGCGGTCCGTCAGTGATTTCATGCCTTCCAGGAAGGCCTCGCGATGGCCGATTGTAGGTCCCGACCACGGTTTCTGTGCCTCCCCGTCCATGTTGCCTTTGAGGCGTTCGAGGAAACGGTCACGCTCCTTGAGGTGGGGACGGAGTTGCTGCACCTGGTCGTAGCACGACCACGCATCATCAATCTCGCTGCGACGCTCGTGGAGTCGGCCCATCTCCAACCACAATTCGTGATTGATCGGCCGATGCGCCAACAAATGGCGTGCAAGTTCGATGAACACCTCCTCGTGTCCCGCAGCACGCAACCGTTCCAATCGACGTCCAAACACGATGTTTGCTCGTTGGTCCCTAAAGTCCAATCGTCGGCAACGTGCGGCGAAGTCTTCGATGCCAACGCTGCCTTCGCGCTGAGCAATTCGCTCCCACCATGCATCCGGGTCAAGAGCATCCCGTGCAAAGGCTGCTTCCAGCAATTCCCTTCCGACGTTGAGGTAGTCGATTCCTTTGAGTTGCTCGAGGTTTTCTGGGTCGCGCCCGAGAATGGTAAACACGTCTTCCAAAACGGCATGCAGGCCTTCTCCGTCTTCGTTCATCACTTTGAGCTCAGCGAGGAACCTCCAATTTCGTTCGTCGGTAAAATCATGAAGAATTGCTTGGCGAGCATTTTGTTCTGCCCAGCCCATGTTTTCTGATGCCCGCTCAGGGTCGGCCTTGGCGAGGTTCGCAAATTTTTGAGCGGTTGACCGGTAGCGGTTACCCAAGTTCCTGCGAGGGTGCTGCAGGAGGTCTTGGCTTTCAGACATGGCATCAACCTCACTGCACGGACATGAATCCTTCTCGGTCAACGCCGAAATCGATGGTCGCATCGTATCCGATTTTTGAAGTTCGACCGTCATCGTAGCGAGACGGGTCCAACGAACTGCCTCGTTGGTCGCTCAAAATCAGCGTGTCTTTGTCCGGTTGCCAGCGCGTCATCATCGCCCACTCCACGCGAACAGGGTCTGTGATGTCAATGTCTTCGTCAACAACGGTCACGATTTTCATGCTTTTGTGGCCGTCAAAGGCAGCTTGGATGGCTTTCATGCCGTCATCCGCATGGTGTTTCCGAATTTTCAGAACGGCACCCAACCATCCACAACCCCCCTCCGTCATGTGGACATCAACACACTCAACCACTTGATTGACAGCAGCCTTGATGGTGGGTGCTCGAGGCAATCCCATCAGGGTCTTGTGCTCGGCTTCACCAGGAATAAGGGCATGGAATATTGGGTCGTTCCGATGAATCAACCCGTCGATTTCAATCACGGGCTCCTGACGAACATCGTCCACCGTACCCGTGATGTCAACATAGGGCCCCTCGTCGTCGTTTTCAACCGTGATCCTTCCCCACCACACGTATTCAGCATCGGCGGGAACCTGGACGCCGTTGGGCATCTCAACCAAGCGGAGGGGTGTTCCGTAGAGTTTCTCGTGCAGCGCAGCAGCGATGGTCAACTCGTCGATGTTTTCGTTGAACGACATGGCGGCTGCCAACAGAACCACAGGGTCGGGTGCATTCACCACGGCGATGTCAACTTCCCGTCCTTCCTCTCGTGCGTTCATGACCATGGTGCGGAGATGTCGTGGCACCAATCGAACAACCAGGTGATTTTCGTCGCGTAGGAATTGACGGTGGAAGGAGACGTTACGGATGCCGTTGTCTTGGGCGATGATGATGCTTGCGGAGGAATAGCGGCCTCGGTCTTGCGGCCAGTGATGCGGGATGGGAATGGTGCGGAGATCAACCTCGTCGGCCGAATTTTCGAAACATTGGGCCTCATCTTTTCCAACAAGAACGGGCGTGGAGGGGTTGTGCATGGCCCAACCCAACGTGTCGATGTAAGCTTCGGGTTCGATGCCAATCGCTGCACAGAGGCGGTCCCGAGTGAGCATGTTGACCGCAGCCCGATGGCCGGGACACTCGGCGATGTTCTCGAAAATTGTCATGCTGTGGCCCGATGCTCTGGAGTGGTGGAGCATACCGTGTGTAAGACTGACTTCAGAGGTCTCCACAGAAGCTGCACCGAGATGGTCACGGAAGGCCATACCACCCCCACTTGCAGGCGTTGTTTGAATGTTGTTCATCCGTGAGGAAGGCCTGCATCTTTTGGCAATCTAATCAATTGACGCCGCCTCTGCACGGCCTGCCGAAAGGGATTTGATTAAATAGGGGCGGTAAGTCGGCAAAATGCTTCAATGAGGTGACCATGATGGGCAGAGGACTCTTCGCAGGTGCAAAGATGGCAAAGGACCGACAGAAATTTCGTTGGTCTGACCGCCGCTACAAGAAGCGCATGCTCAAATCAAGGGCGAAGCACGACCCTCTTGCAGGCTCAACTCAAGCCAAGGGAATTGTGGTTGAAAAGGTCGGTATTGAGGCCAAACAACCCAACTCCGGTATTCGAAAGGCCGTGAAAATCTCCCTCATCAAAAACGGAAACAAGTTGACCGCCTTCGCCCCAGGCGACGGTGCCATCAACTTCATTGACGAACACGACGAGGTCATGGTCGAAGGTATCGGCGGCCGTATGGGTCGGTCGTACGGAGACATTCCCGGTGTCCGCTACAAGGTGATTCAAGTCAACGGCGTGTCCCTTGACGAAATGGTTCGAGGCCGAAAGGAGAAGCCAGTCCGCTGAGGTGAACATGATGAGTGATGCAGAATCAGACGTTGTTGAAGCCAAGCCAATTGCAGGAATCGGCACCAAGGTGTTCGGAAAGTGGGACGCCTCTGAGGTCACTTGCCGAGACCCTGGTCTTGCACCCTACATCAACCTGACAACGGTCGGGGTTCCACATACTGGAGGCCGCCATGCCAACGCCTGGTTTGGAAAAGCCAAGCTTTCCGTCGTTGAGCGCTACATCAACAAACTCATGCGAACCGGTGCGTACACCGGCAAAAAAATGGGAGCCATGAAGGCTTTTGAAGGGGCACTGGACCAAATTGCAGAGCGGTCCGGCAACAACCCGCTTCAGGTCTTTGTAGACGCTATTTGTTCCGCTGCACCGATGGAGGAGATCACCCGAATCAAGTTCGGGGCCGTCTCGCAACCCAAAGCCGTTGACTCCTCGCCATCCCGACGACTCGATGTTGCCCTGGCCAACCTCGCCAAGGGCGCACAGCAAGGGACGCACAAATCCAAGCGCACTCTGAAAAACTGCATCATCAACGAATTGACCAAGGCCAGCGAGGGTGATGTCACTTCCTATGCCGTCGGTAAGAAGGAAGAGTTGGAGCGCATCGCTGCCTCTGCTCGCTGATTTGGTTTCAACCGCACCACAAGGCAACTGGCGAAGGTTCATTGGCTTGCCACTTGACCAAGCGTCATGAGCAATTCCGTTTTTGTCAAGTTTGTTTCTGACCCGACCATCGACCGAATGAAGTCCATTGTTGGGTTGGCGTGTGCCGCACAAGCCGTGACCGATGGCCATAAGGTCAGCGTGTTCTTTGCTGCAGCAGGCGTTCGGTTTCTGGATGCGGCTCTTTTAGCCGACCTTGAAGCGGAGATGGGTCCTGATTCCAACATGATTCACGGATTCATGGACACGTTGTTGGGAGGTGCTGATTTGCACTGTTCCTTTGGTTCTGTTAAAGCGGTTCTTGGACATGAAGAAGGTGATGGTGCGCTGTACGTTCCCGACGACAAGATCGCATGGAGCGGACCCCCCGGTGTCATCGCTCTTTCAACGGCTTCAAACGTCCAACTCGTTTACTGAACCTTCGCTTACCTGCGAGGCACTTAAGAACCCCTTTTCAGTGGGCGAAGCAACGAGAACACGGTGGTAACCATGGGACGCAAAGAAGACAACATCAAGAAGGCCACAGAAGTCATGCACATTCTTCCTCAAATCAGGAACTTGTGCATCGCTGCTCACATTGACCACGGCAAGACCACCCTCTCGGACAACCTCATTGCCGGTGCTGGCATGATGTCCAACGAACTTGCTGGCGCTGCCCGTGTTCTTGACTTCGACGAGCAAGAATCAGCTCGTGGTATCACCATCAACGCTGCTTCGGCTTCGATGGTCCACGGCGTAGAAGGTACGGACTACCTCATCAACCTCATTGACACACCGGGTCACGTTGACTTTGGTGGCGACGTCACTCGTGCCATGCGTGCGGTCGACGGTTGTTTCATTCTCGCCTGTGCTGTTGAGGGCCCCATGCCTCAAACAGAAACCGTGGTTCGCCAAGCTTTGAAGGAGAAGGTGAAGCCCGTTCTCTTCATCAACAAGGTTGACCGTCTCATCAATGAGTTGCAGGTCACTCCGGAAGACATGATGGCTCGATTTACGGAGACCATCAAGAAGGTCAACAAGCTCATCAAGCAGTTCGCTCCAGAAGGCATGGGTAAAGCCTGGCAAGTTTCTGTCCAAGACGGAACCGTCGCCTTTGGTTCCGCTTACCACAACTGGGGTATTACCGTCCCGTACATGGCCAAGTCTGGAATCTCCTTCAAGGAGATTTTCGAATATTGTAACAACGAAGATCAAAAGACGCTTGCTCAGAAAGCACCCGTTCACGAAGTGCTTCTGGACATGGCGGTCACCAAGCTTCCCGGCCCCATTGATGCCCAGAAGTACCGTATCCCAAACATTTGGACGGGCGACCTGGAGTCGGACATCGGTCAAGCCATGATGAACTGCGACCCTGATGCCGAACTCGCCATGATGGTCACCAAGATTTGGATGGACCCGCATGCCGGTGAAGTCGCCGTAGGTCGTGTGTACTCCGGTGCAATCAACCAGGGTGAATCGGTCTTTGCCATTGGCGCTGCCAAGCCTGAACGTGTTCAACAAGTGGCCATGATGGTCGGTGGTGACCGCATCACCGTGCCCAAGGTCGTTGCAGGCAACATCGCTGCCGTCACTGGTATCCGCTCTGCCGCTGCTGGTGTGACCTTGTCTCGCGACAAGGACTTCACGCCCTTCGAAGCCATTCGCCACTACTCCGACCC
>JAYNUQ010000015.1:0-36265 GCA_038116375.1 Candidatus Poseidoniales archaeon
GCCCAAACCTTCGACAGCTCCGAGTTGATCTCCTTCTCCGCCAACGGTTCGGGAGACTCCGACGCTGCGTGCTCCACGTTCCCCATGGAAGGGGAATGGGTCTGTGCTGAATTTGAGCCGGCCACCGGTTCGGAATTCCTTGTCGTTACGTGGACGAGCAGCCTTGACGGCCGATTGACGCCAGAGGGCGAAGACTGGTTGTTGTTCGAGAGCCGGTTGAGCGCAGGCGAACACGAGATTACGCTGAGCGTTGACGACGGCATTCACGACCCCATCACGACCACACGAACCGTCTCGGTCACCCCTTCAGCACCGGTGCTTGGCTTGGTCAGTCCACAATCCGGCACCGTTCACCTTTCTTCTACCGTCTTCATGTTGGATGCTTCGGAGAGTGTTGACTACGACGGGGACGACTTCACCATCACGCTGCGTTCATCCGAAGCGAGCGAACCGCTGCTGGTCGACGTTGAACCCGACGAGCAACACGCCTTCACGCTCCAAGCAGGCGAGCACGTCATGACGGCGACCTTGACCGACGCCACCGGCGCATCCAGGGACGAGACGTTCCCTCTGACGGTGGTTGAATCTGGACCGGTCCTGGTCTTGATTTCGCCTGAGAATCGTCAATCCATCGAACCGGGCGGTGCCGTGGTTTTGGAGGAAGCATCCTACGATGCCGACAACGATTTGACGGTGCGGGAATGGCGACGCTGGGCCCCAGAATTGAGCGAACCCGAGGTGTTGTCCACCCGTTCGATGGAAACACTGACCGGATTGTTTCCCGGAGAGTACCACCTCTCGCTCTATGTTGAGGACGCTCGAGGGAATTCCGCCGAGCAACACGTCAACATCACCGTGCAATCGAGCCTTCCCTCGCTCGACCGAAACTCACTGGTGCTGAGTGCAGAAACCTTCACGCAGAACGAACTCAACACGCTGACGGTTCGCATTGGTGTCAGCGACCCCGACGGAACCACGGACGACGTCCGCGTGAACATCACCTTGGGCATGCAGCAATGGGAGGCCAATTTGAGCGATGATGACGGCGACGGCGTGTGGGAAGGCAGCCTTGAATGGCGACCCGAGACCACCGGGCGCCCACTGCTCAAGGTCGTCGCCAAGGACGGTGAGGGCGAACAGGCCAACATCGACTTCATGTCTCGAAACCTGGTGGTCGAAGCACCGGAAGATGACATGCGTGGTCTGCTCTTGGCCGGCGCAGCGCTTGCCTTCGTGTCCATTGCAGGCCTCGTTGCGTTCATGGTCGCACGGCGCCGTCGAGCACTCGAAGAAATCGATTTGCTGACCTCCTGGGACGCCTTCAAGGGGCCTTCTCAGGAAGCGACAAGCGAACAAAAACCCGTCCCGGCGCTTGAAGAGAACGTCATGGACGGTACCGAAGAAGTTCAGGCCGAACTCGACCTTGAATTTGACTGAACGCCATCGCTCATGTCCGAGTGATCTTGAACACGCTTGAGGTGATGCTCGAGAGCCCGCGGTCTCGTTCATCCTCAAGGGCCATACGCTCGAGTTGCTCAACGTTAAACCCCGTAGAAAACAAACGTTGCACGTCGTGATCGTGCAATGCATAGGGCGGCCCTGCCATCTCTTCTTGCGGGTAGGCGAAGGTGATGAGCAGGCCCGCTGCACCTGGTTTGGTTTGGAGACGAAGTTGGTCCACATAGGCGGCTCGCATTGAATTGGGCAGAGCGATCATCGCTGCTCGGTCGTACCAAGCATCGGCTTGAACGGTGTTCGCATCAAGTTCGAAAACGTCGCCATGGAGAATGCTGAACGGTGGGCAGGTATAGCGAACATGGCGACCCGAGTTGGTCTGTTCTGGCACCATATTACGTTCCTTGAAAAAGGATTGAACCGCTTGTTCAACCAGTTCCAACCCCACGACGTTGTGACCTTGTTCACTCAACCACACCATGTCGAGCGATTTTCCGCACAGTGGAACAAGAACTTCGCCGTTTTTGGGGACCTGAAGTTTGGGCCAGTGCTTGACCATCAACGCGTTGAATTCAGGCTTGTGCCACCCAATTTGTTCGGTCGTCCAGCGGTTGTGCCAGAATTCCATGGGAATCCACTCAAGCTTGTTCTGGCAGGTCGTTGTTGGTGGAGTCAGGGTTGCTGTCCAATCCACCCCATGGGGTTCGGGTTCGGTGGAGGCCGAATCGGCGAAGGAAGAGGAATTTCAGGTTCTTCCAGCCGTCGCCCCACGTGTGAATTTCGGCTTCACCGACACGTGGGCGGTACGGCACGGAAATTTCGATGGCCTTCTTCTTTCCAAGGTGGCGGCGGGCGAGGATTTTGATTTCTTCACTGAGCGGCATGCCGTCGTTGGTGGGGCGCATCTTTTCGTTTTCAAAGATGGATTTGCGAAAGACCCACATGCCGGTCTGAGAATCTTTAATCCCGTACCAGAACAGCATACGAGCGGTAAACGAAAGCACCCAGTTGCCAAAGCCGTGCAAGCCCGACATGGAACCGTCTTCCGCCAGTGAGAGTCGGTCGCAGGTGATGAAATCAAGGTCGTCATCGAGAAGGCGCTTGACCAGTTCAGGGACCAGTTCAGCCGGGTAGGTGCAGTCGGCATCCATCGTGACGATGATGTCGTTCTTCGCCACGTCAAAGCCCGTACGGTAGGCCCTGCCGTAGCCTTTTCTTGGCTCAAGATGAACGCGAATGTCCTTCTCGAGTGCGATTTCTCGGGTGCGGTCGCTGGAATTGCCGTCAACGATCATGATCTCGAGGTCCTTGCACCATCCCCGGGGGATGGCGTCGATGGTTGGACCCAACGCCTCCTCCTCGTTCCGGGTCGGCAAAATCACGGTGACGGACACCGGTAGCACATCGCCCATGTCGTGGCGAGCCGAGGATTGACCTTCAAAGGTTTGGCTGGAAGCGTGGGTATCTCCTCACCGGGTTCAATGACATTCAAATGTGGGTTCCGAGTCGTTCTTTCCATGCACATCGCCATGGTCTCGGGTGAATATCCCCCACGTTGGGGCGGTATTGGCTCGGTGGTTTACCATCTGGCAGGACATCTCGCTCAACGAGGCCATGATGTCACCATCATCACGAGGACGCATCAGCAACCAACGCCACAACAGCCAGGCGTGAGTGTTCTGCAGGTTCCATGGCTCAAGGCCCCGATGGCGTTTACCCGTTCGTACGGCAAGCACGCCCTGACCGAGCTTCGGCGCCTTCACGAAGTCAAACCGGTCGATGTGGTTCACACCCTGCTCCCCCTCGTGAGTTGGACGGCCAAGGACTATCTGTGGATTGAGGAACACATCGCTCCTGTGGTTTCAGCCCTCAACGGAAGTTGGATTGGCGAGCGAGAAGGCATGAAGTTGGCGGCTCGACATAAAGAAGCGGCGACGTGGAAAAACCCGAACGATTTGGCCATCTTGTTGACCGGAGGATATTACGCCAAGTACGAGCAGGCCGGTGTGGAGCATTCGAGTGTCTGTGTCGCCATTTCCGAATCCACCAAACGGGAATTTGAACGGTGGTACCAGCCACCAGAAGACTGGGTGTGTGAGACCGTGCTCTACGGTGTGGACCACAAGGTGTTCAGGCCCATGAACCACGACCATGAGGAGGAGCAACTGGCTTACGAAGCCCTTCGGAAGTCCTACGATGCGGCTGACGAGGCTGCCCTCATCGGTCGGCCAGACACCTCAACGCCCCTTCTTTTGGCCGTTGGGCGGCTCGTGGCCCGCAAAGGGCATCTCACGCTGCTGAGGTCCATGCCTGCCGTTCTGAAACAACACCCTGGAGCCCGTTTGGTCATCATCGGGCGCGGCCACATGCGCAAGACGCTTCTTCGACAAGCCAAACGCTTAGGCGTGGCTCATGCGGTTCACATTCAGCCGGGAATGAGTTTTGAACAACTGGCCTTGCATTTTAGAGCGGCCGATTTGGTCGTTTACCCCTCCTATTACGAAGGTCAAGGATTGATTCCGCTGGAAGCCTTGGCCAGCGGAACGCCGGTGGTCACCGTCGACCAGGCTCCGTTAACGGAAATGATTGACGAGTCGGTCGGTGGCTTGTTCGCTTGTGGTGACCACGCAGACCTGGCCCGCGCCGTGAATCATTGCCTTGACCGACCCGAGGAACGTACGGAGCAGATGAGGAAAGGCCGTCAGCGCGTGCTTGACCGCTTTACGTACGAACACAATGCACAAGCCTACGAAGCCATCTATTCATCGCTGTATGAAGCCTGATGGTTTGGTGAGCGTAAGGTCATTAGTAGGGTGCAGTGTCGTCGCTTCATGCAGGGTCGAGCGCTCTTTCTCTCCGTGATGGTCATCACCCTCTCCCTCTCCGGATGTTTTGGTGAAGAAGCGGTCACACCTCCCGTGATTGAGGAGGAGCCAAGCGATGCTCGGGTCTTTGTCACCGACCGCTATGGCGCATCCGTTGCCATGGACCCTGTCGAGATGACCTTCCAGTTCAGCGATGTCGGTGAGACCGGTAAGGAGCCCAGCATTGGCATCACCTCCAGCGGATGCATCTTCTTCATCGCCATGGAGAAGGTGATGCGCTCCTGCGATGGCGGTGCAACCTGGGAAGAAACCCAAGACCCCGTGATGTGCTCACCGACCACGAGCGACCCTTACGGATGGGTTGACCCCATCACCGACCGTGTTTTCGGCGTCCAGATGATCGGTCTGGAAACCTCTTGGATTTGCTGGAGCGATGACGACGGGGAAACGTGGCTGGGCAATCCTCACGATTCGGGCACCACCCCGCTCAACGACCACATCAAACTGGCCAGCGGCCCGTGGACCAGCAGTGGCTACGGTTTGGTGGGTCAAATCACGAGCAGTTTCTACGAAACGGCGGTGTATTACTGCTACAACAAATTGGCCGGCATCTTTTGCTTCACCAGTTATGACGGAGGTGCAACCTTCGAGACCGGCGGTCAAATCATCGGACTGGCCACCACAAACGGAGGGCTCCACGGTGCCATCTCCACCGCACCGGACGGCACGGTTTACGTAACGCCAAGGGTCGCCACGCCCACGGTCATCGTCTCGAAGGACAACGGCTTTTCTTGGTTTGAGCGCACCATGGGCGAGGACGTGAACACCCCGAACCCCCGTAAGAATTCGGAGGTCTCCACCGACACCGAATCCAACGCTTATCACGTCTGGACCGGCGCCGACGAAGGCGTCTACATGTCCCGCTCAACCGATTCGGGTGAAACATGGGAACAAGAGAGCATCCGCATCTCCCCTGCAGGCGTCATCTCTTCGGTCTTCCCACAAACCGATGCGGGCGACCCTGGCCGAATCGCCATCACCTACCTGGGCAGTGAGAACGAAGAGATGCTCAATCAGTCGGACATTGACGGCAATCCTTGGGATGGAAACGCCCATTATGCTCCCAACAACGCAACGTACCATCTCTACATCACCTACAGTTTGAACGCACTGGACGAGGAACCCATTTTCCACACCTATCGCGTCACCGATGACCCGGTCCAGCGAGGCTCAATTTGTCTGAATTCGGGTGACTGCCGAGACATTGGCGGGTCAAATCGCAACTTGCTCGATTTCAACGACCTTCACATTGACCGGGAAGGTCGAGTGTACGTCGCGTTCGCCGACGGGTGCACGGGCGAATGTGCGAGCAACGAGAACGCTACGGCTGAAAATTCCCGAGACGGCCGAGGTGCGGTGTATTACTTGGCCGCTGGACCGAGTCTTTACGAGGAGTTTGGCTTGATGGCTCCCATCATGGAATAACCTTCACCGTCATGCGAAGAAGCGGGCTCGAAGTTTGCGAAGACTGAGGCGTAGCCCCAGGAGTCCCTTCCGCAGCTTGGAGAGGCGAACGGGTTGGGTGAACACATCACCCGAGCGGCGGACAATCTCGTTCAAGATCGACGTGTATGCATCGGCCATGATTTCAGGTTGGACCCGAGCTCGTCCGTCGAGGTAGCCAAACAGCTGATTTGCGCTGGTCTGGTGTCGCTTGATGACATCAACGTATTCAACCATGAAGCCTTTCCACGCTAAGGACGTAGCAACGGTTCCCGTACGCAACATGTCGACGGTGATGTTGTGGGAAGCCATGATGTCAAGCGGGAGGTAAATGCGCCCTCGCTCCATGTCTTCGTTGATGTCTCGCAGGACGTTGATGAGTTGCATTTGGATGCCCAGGTCAACGGCGTGAAGGCGAGCGGCTCGGTCTTCATAGCCGTAAATTTCAATCAGAATCAATCCAACGGCTGAGGCGACTTTGTAGCAGTAGGAGCGCAACTCTTCCCAGTTCTCGTTTCGAACGGGATAGAGGTCATCTTCCATGCCCTCAATCACGGTCTCAAAGTCGTTCACTTTGATCGGATAGCGGGAGAAAACGTCTTGCAGTGCAATGAATATGGGGTGGTCATCTGGGGTGATGGCTTGCTCGCTGGAGGCGTGAAGTTTCAAACGGATGTCCACCAGGGCCATCATGCGTCGTCGGTGTTCCTCGGGGGGAAGAGAAGGGGAGGCGCCCGCATGGATTTCATCAACGGTGCGTTGGCGGTCATCCGTTGCTTTTCGGAGTTCCATCGTTTCGAGGATGGTTGGTTCTTCGTCGCCGTCCACGATGTCGTCCACCCAACGGCAAAGCGCATAGACGGCATGAACGGCTCGACGCTTATCGGGCAGGAGTGCACTGAACGAGGAGTAAAAGGTCGTGGATGCGTTTCGGCAGACCGTTTCACAATACGCATACGCTTCTTCCAAAGTATGCCTCGCCATGGTCAACCCTCAAGCAGATGTTGGTGTGCCGCTGGACGGTTCTTTTGAGGTATTGTTGAGGGCTGCACGGCCTTGCTTGGACCGTTTTCGGCTCTCGAACCATGTGTCAACACCGTTCCAATCCGGGATGATCCCCAAGCTGTCAAGCAAAAGTTTGCTGCTGATGCGAGCCGATTCGTAAATCACGGGCAATCCGCTGCCTGGATGGGTACCTCCACCGACGAGGTAGAGGTTGTTGATTTCGTCAAATTGGTTCTTTGGTCGGCGCCAGAGCATTTGGTCCAAGCCGTGAGCAAGGTTGAACACCGCACCTCGGTAGCAATGGTCTCCCCAGTCTTCAGGGGTGATGACCATTTCCGTGACGATGTGCTCTCGGAGGTTTTCGAAGCCAAGTTTCTCTTCGATTTGGTCAAGAACACGGTCTCGGTAGGCATCCTTTTCCTTTTCCCAGTCAATGTTTTCATGAACGTGAGAAACGGGGACCAAAGCGTAAACCGTGGAACATCCTTCGGGCGCAAGACCGGGGTCCGTAACACACGCATTTTGCACGTAGACCGACGGGTCGTCCCAGGTGATTTGATGATTCTTTTCAATGTCTTCGAGGTTTTTCTCGTAGTTCGCCGAAGCGTAAATTTGGTGGTGCGGGAGTTCATCGTACGTACGGTCTACGCCGAGGTAAAGCATGAAGGTTGAACAGGAGTATTTTTTCTTGTCAATTTTCTTGTTGCTCCACTTCTTTCGAACGGTATCCGGGAAGAGTTGCGTCATGCCGTTGGCAAAGTCGGCGTTCATGACGACCTTGTCGGCCAGGAACTCTCCCTCTGCAGTTCGAACGCCTTTGATGGTCTTGCCGTCCATGATGACCGATTCAACGGCTTCGTTCATGCGGAAGGTCACGCCCAAGTCTTTGGCGATGTTCGCCATGCGCTCGCTCACGCTGCCAAGTCCACCAATGGGGTGGAAAATGCCGTATTCGTACTCGAGGAAGGCGAGCATGGTGAAGAGGCTCGGGCAATTGAACGGGGACATCCCGAGATACTTGGTCTGGAAGGACATGGCAAGCATCAATCGATCGTCGTCAAACAGCTTCATCAGATCGCCTGCAACCGACCGCTGGGGGCGCAACACGCCTGCCACTCGCATGGCTCGCTTTGACAGCAGATCGGTTGGACCGTACCACGGCTCCTGAAGGCAGGCCTTGGATTTGTTGAGCTTCACACGGTTGTCCACCACATAGCGGCGGAATGCGTTGGCGTTGCTGTCTCCGGACAGGCCACGGATGCGCTCGGTCATCTCGTCGAGGTCACTGGTGCAGTCCAGTTGACCGCCCTGTCCGAAAATGAGCCGGTAGTTCATGTCAAGGCGATGAAGTTTCAACTCCTCGTGAGCGTCCATGCCGATGGCTTTGAAGATGTCCTCAATGACTTCGGGATAGTGGAAAAATGTCGGCCCGAGGTCAAACTTGAAGCCGTCTTTGTCAAACACTTTGTTTCGCCCACCGACGCTGCTTGAGCGTTCAAACACCGTGACGTCAACCCCCGATTTTGCGAGCAAGAGGGCGGAGGCCAGTCCGCCCGGACCAGCACCGATGATGGCTACTTTTGGCGATGCGCTGCCTGACATGATGCGAGGTGGAACACGCAGCATATAAAGGGCGGTTTCCGTCCCAAAAACTTCTCAAAAAATAACATTCTAAGAAGTTGGTTTGATGATGTCGTGGGGGTCAATGAGAACAGAGAATTCATCGAGGTACGGACCCATGGAACTGATGAGGTCCACATGGGGGTGTCCTTTCAAGACCATACCGTCCATGTACATCAGCGAACGAATGATCGGAAAGGCCTCTTCGCCAAAGGCACAACCTGCCAGCACGGCAGCTTTCACGGTCTTCATCATTTGTTCCGTCAAGGAAACTTCGCTGACGGAGGTCCCCACGAAGCCGTCGTAGAGTTCATTCATCGAATCGTAGTAAGTCTGCAAGGTCGCCCCGGTCGGACGTACAGCAGCCATGGTGAGCATGGCGTCAAAGGCGTTTTTGAGTTCTCCTTTTGCGAGGAAATAGAAGAACCCAAACAGGGCGTTTCGAACGTGTTCGGGGGCATTACAGATGGCCCCAGTGTCGATGAAATGGAACCTGCCTTCATCGTCCATCATGGCGTTGCCTGGGTGCAGGTCGCCGTGAAAGGTCCCAAGGCCAAACATGAATGCGCCGTGGATTCGAAAGAGTTCAAGCATGTCCGGCCACGTGAAGGTCCCCGCTTCGAGGTGGTCTTCGAGGGTGGGGTGAACGATTTCTTCCATCACCAGAATGTGTTGGTTTGAGAGGTTCTCCCACATGCGGGGGAACGCAAGCTTTGGCATGGGGAAGTGGGCTTCGATGGCTTTGGACTCGGCCACCAGTTGATTCCGCCCGTCGATCTCGTTCAGAAGGTTGAGTTCTCGCAGGGTGTAGTCTTCGATGTGGGCGAGCAGGCCGATGGGGTTGCCGACTTTCCGCAGTCTTGGATTGAAGAACAGTCCCATGCGAATCCACCGCTTCATCCGACGCACGTCCCGCTTGAACGAGGCTTCAAAATCCGCCTTGATGATCTTCACAACGACTTTTGTTCCGTCTTTCAGCACAGCACGGTGAATTTGACCGATGCTGGCGGCAGCGAACGGTTTGGGGTCGATGCTCTCGAAATGGTCAAGGAATCCCTTCGGTGCAAACCGCTTGAGAAGTTGTTGTGAATCCTCTTCGGGAATGGTGGCTGCACGGCTGTACAAGCGTTGCAGTTCAATGCAGCGTTGCGGCTCGATAAGGTCGGGTCGAAGGGCAAAGATTTGACCAAGTTTTACCGCCAACAGCCCCATGGACTGAATGCTGTCGATGTTCACGGGTTTTTTTCCTTTCAACTGGCGGAAGAACCGAAGAAAGGTGACGAGTTTCATGGTTCCACCTGCTCAATCAACGAGTTCGATGGTGTTCAGTTCATGGCGGTGAATGAGGTACCGCCACAGGTCGTCTTTGTCCCCGCCGCCGTCCACGCGTTGAATGACAACATTGGCTTCCTTGGCAAATCGGGTTGACAAAGCGCCTTCGATGATTCCGTCGTCCATCTCCCACATCGGGAGCGCATCAACATCGTCCACCGGTGGATGGTTCAGTCCGACGACAACATGGAATTGCGGGTCAACATCGTATTGCAACATGCCCAAGCCAGCGTGCTCCCACCAGTCCATCATCTCGTCAAGAAACTCGATGTCATTTTCTATAGAACGAAGGGAAAAGGCGATTTCTTGTCCGACCCGATTGCCGATTTGGCGAAGCATGCGCCCGATGTCAATGCCCAGAACTTTGAGGTTGGACAACTTTCCTTCCGTCAGGCGCATGCGTGCTTCGTTCACTTCATGTCCCGCTGCAAAGAAGGCGTCCGGGTCAAACGGCGTGTCCTCCTCTGGCAACTGGCCGTCGAATCCGAGGGCGACGGAGACGTTCTTGAGGAAGGAACCCTCGCCGATTGTCAATCGAAGCGGGTCGTTGATTTGATTCTCGGTAAATCTCGCTCTGGCCGTGGCCAAGGGGACCGCACCTTCCCAAATCGCATCAATGAGGTGCAGATGGGCTTGTGAAAACGGTCCAGATTCAATGATGAGCGCCGCATCTTCTTTTCCTCGTCCCACCGGGTTGTCCTCGATGTTGAGGTATTGGATCACTTCGGACTGGTCCTGCACAAAACCGAGGGAGTCGAGTTCGTCTGAATGTCGAACTTCAATGCTCTTGTTGAGTTGGTCAAAGAATCGCAGCGTGCGGCCGTCCAGGTGCGTAATGATCTGCACCACCACGCCGCGAACAGCCGCTGTGTTCACTGCTTCGAGCGCATCAGGGCTGCGGCAAAGGTGGAGGATACCAAACTGGCCGAGCAAAAGAATCAGACGTTCCTCGGCATCGTTTGCCATCTTTTGAAGCCGGTTGTAGATGTGACTTCGCTCTTTGAGCACTGCGAACCGAGGGTCGTCGATGTCCCGCCGTTGTTTCTCGTAGGAAGCATCGGTCTCCGTAATGCCTTTGGAAAGTTCATCAAAGCCGTCCACCAAGCGGTCCAACTGTTGTTTTCGAGATTGGATGATGTGCTCCATGGCTTCGTTGATTCGAAGACTCGAAAACAGCATGGGCCGGTCGGCCGTCGCGGTCACGATTCCCATTTCTTGGAGCCGAGACAGGCTGTTGTACGCATCGAGGCGCGTGGTGTTGAGTTCCTTTGCCAACTCGGAGGCTTTCATTTTAGGTCGGGAGCCAAGAATCATGATGGAGCGAACCTCTCGCTCGTTCAACCCTGCCTCGAGCAGCAACTCGTCCCACATCACGCATCACCACGAACTTGAGAGATGTCGGCGAGGATACGAGCAACGTGGCGCCGTGGACGGAACAGCCAGTCGTAGACGTAGCGGATGGTGTTGTCGGGCCCAATGAGGAACGAGGACTTTGCGGGGAATTGTCCCAGGTGAACAGGGACGTTGAACATCTTGCCGACGACACGTTCTGGATCGGCAAGGAGCGGGAAAGGCATGTCGCCCAGCTCTGCTTTGTGGGATGCGAGTTCCTCTTTCGTGCCCGGTCCAATGCCGACGATGGAACACCCGACTGAGGTGAACAAATCGTGTTGCTCCTTGAACGTCAAGCAACCTCGCTTACAGGTTGGTGAGTTGTTGCGTGAGTAGAAGAAGACGATGCGCCATGTACCTTCAAGAGTGCGGCTATCAAAGGCTTCGCCGTGCTCGTTTTCGAGCGTGAAATGAGGTGCTTGTTGGCCCACGATATTGACTTTCATGAACAGGCCTCAGTTGGGGAGTATGTGGCCCATCCGCGCACCTTTTGTTCGCATGTAGTTCCTGTTGTGGGCGCACTGGCCAACGATGATGGGGATTCGGTTGGAAACTTGAATGCCGTGTTCCAGCAGCTGGTCGCGCTTGTCTGGATTGTTGGTTGCGAGTTCAACCGACGATACGCCCATGGTGTAGAGCATCTCGGCGGCAAAGTCGTATTTGCGGGCGTCGGCAGGTAGTCCCAACGCCAAGTTGGCGTCAAGCGTGTCGAGGCCGGTGTCCTGGAGGGCGTAGGCTTGCATTTTTGAGTACAATCCAATGCCTCGACCCTCCTGGCGCATGTAGGCGATGGCGCCGGTCCCTCGTTCTTGGATGGCTTTCATCGATGCGTGGAGTTGAGGGCCGCAGTCGCACCGGAGCGACGCAAACGCATCGCCGGTGAGGCACTCGGAGTGGATGCGAACGAGCGGTGAGCCTTCGGACAAATCCCCCACGTAGAGAACGCAGTGCTCTTTCCCGTCGATGGGATCTCGGAATGCTCGGATTCTAAAATCACCGTACTTTGTAGGCAAAAGAGCATCGGCTTCAGGAGCGTTGTTTGTAGAGAGAAATGGTGCGCCTTCCATGTTACAAAAAACCCCAAGTTTGTATATAAACACTCGTCTTTTCCTTACAAGGACTCAAACTGCTCTTGATATACTCCTTGGGAAGAAATTCACACATGGCCTCTCTCATTTGTGACCTCGGAGTGGCTGCCAGAGTGGTCGAGAACGGAAAAATTCTCCTCGTCCAAGAAGCCACAGGTCCTCACAACGGAAAGTGGGGATTGCCCAAGGGGCACGTGGAATCTGGAGAGAGCCCTGAGGCCGCAGCGCTTCGTGAACTCACCGAGGAATCGGGCTACACGGGGTCGGTCATGGGGTTGGTTGGTGTTCGCACAGCGTTGCGAAAAGATCACCCTGCCGTCTTTTTGTGTTATGATGTGCATGTCGAGGGTCAACGAGAACATGTCGCTTCGGGTGAAATCTCATCGACCAAATGGTTCGCTCTGACCGAACTCAGCGCCGTTGACTGGGTGTCGGAAACCATGCAACAGCTCGCTGTCGACGGCCTCACCCAACGCATCGTCATCCGTAATCAAGCCGGTCTTACGTCTCGGACCACGCCGTATGCCGTGTACCGCACAAGCATGGCAGAGACGCTTCGCAAGGGGGCCCTGCAATGATTTCCAACAGCCGTGTTCAAATCCACGGTGTTCCCAACCAAAACGGTGATGTGGTCGTCTATTGGATGACCGCCGCTCGCCGTGCGCAATGGAACCATGCGCTCCAACACGCCGTTTCGCTGGCCAACGAGCATCAACTTCCGCTCGTCGTTATTGAGTGCCTGGCCCTCCAACATCGATGGGCCAACGACCGCATTTCGACGTTCGTTTTGCAGGGCATGGTGGACAATCGCAGTGCATTCTCTGAATCGCCCGTGACCTACATCCCCTACGTGGAAACAAAGCGCAAAGAAGCCTCGGGCCTCTTGAAAGGGTGGCTTGAACACGCAAGGCTCTGTGTCATTGACGACTACCCAACCTATTATCCAAAGCACGTTCTTGATACGGCCCTCTCTGTGATCCCCTGTGAAATTCATGTTGTGGACTCCAACGGGTTCATGGCCATGCGAGCCCAAGGACGGGACTTCTCAACGGCGTATTCACTTCGTCGCCACCTTCACAAAACGATTCGAGAACACATGCATGAATTCCCCGTCCGTCGCCCCCTTGATGCTGCGACCAACCTTCCTGAATTCGACCCCGCTGCGGCGAAAGCCATTTTTGCTCAAACCAACACCCCAATGACGCCTTACGAATTTTTGTGGCGTGTATCCGAAGGCGGCGACGTTGGTCGTGAGGCCCTCTCTTCCCTGAGCATCGACCACGACGTCTACCCCGTGATGGGGAAGCGCGGTGGCTACGTTGAAGGGCGTCGTCGGTGGAAAGACTTCTTTGCTGAACGGCTTCAACTGTACCATGAAAAGCGAAATGAACCGCAAGAACGGGGCGCAAGTGGTCTCTCTCCCTGGCTCCACTTTGGACACATCAGCGTCCATGCCATTCTCAACGACATCTTCACCCATCACCGTTGGGACGTCAGCATGGTCAATCCTCCAAACGACGGTCGCCGACAAGGCTGGTGGGGGTTGCCAGAGCCCGTGGAAGCCTTCCTCGACCAAATCATCACCTGGAGAGACATAGGTTTCATTCATTGTGCCATGATCGAAAACCACACCGACTACGAATCCCTCCCAGAATGGGCCAAAACAACCCTCGCTGAACACGCAGAGGATGAACGCCCTTACCTCTACACCCTCAAGGAACTGGAGGACGCCGCGACCCACGACCCCCTTTGGAACGCAGCCCAAAACCAACTTCGCACGGAGGGCATCATTCACAACTACCTCCGAATGCTTTGGGGGAAGAAAATTTTGGAGTGGTCACCCAATCCTGAAACGGCCATGGAATGGATGATCATCCTCAACGACAAATGGGCTCTTGACGGCCGAGACCCCAACTCCTACACCGGTATTGGATGGGTGATGGGCAAATTCGACCGAGGGTGGACAGAGCGAGCCGTGTACGGTAAAATTCGCTGCATGACCAGTGCTTCTACGGCGAGAAAGTACAAAACCAAGGCCTATGTTGAAAAATACAACAACACCACGGAAGTGAAAAGCGTGCTGGGGTCAGGCCCGTCGTACTACACCGCCCACCAATGAGGAATCACCATGCCCGTCTACTCCCACATCGCTCGGTACGATGCGGCGGTGGAAGACGTGTGGGCTTGGTACGACAGTCCGGGGGCGTTCCGACGCATCATGCCCGAATGGGAAGGGATTCGTCCAGTGCAGGCTGGCGCCCTCGTTGACGGCGAAAAAACCCGCTTTCGCGTGCAACTCGGACCGCTCCGTCCGATGTGGGTGGCTCGCCATTACGGTGTCGTACCGGGTGAGGTCTTCAACGACGTCATGGAAAAAGGACCCTTTGGTGCATGGGACCATGAACATCGGTTTGTTTCAACCGGAAATTCAACCAGCGAAATTCACGACACCATTCAGTGGAAACTTCCGTTTCATCCTCTGACCTTTTGGACGGCTCCGTTCACGGTCAAAGGTCGCATGAATCAGATGTTCGCCTACCGCACCCTGCGTGTCCAAGAAGACCTCAAACGCATCGCCCAACATGCTGACAAACCCAAGCAGAAGGTCCTGATCAGCGGCTCGACCGGCCTTATCGGGATGCAACTTTCCGCTTTCCTCCAAGCAGCAGGTCACGACGTTGTTCGTTTGTTGCGGCCGTCCAGCAAACTTCCGTCCGACGTAAAACATGAAACCTGCGTTGTTTGGGACGACCAAACCGGTGAGGTGCTTGAAGGCAGCATGGAAGGCTTTGACACCGTCATTCATCTGGCGGGAGCAGGCATTGGCGACAAGCGCTGGAACGCAAAGCGAAAAGCCCTCATCGAATCGAGCCGAACGGTGCCAACAGAACACCTTGCTCGTCTCTTTGCCACCTTGGAGCATCCACCGAAAACCTTCCTGTGTGCCTCTGCGGTTGGCATTTACGGAAATCGTGGTGAAGAAGAGTTGACCGAATCTTCATCCCCAGGCGATAACTTCCTCGCCAAAACCTGCCTCAACTGGGAAGCAGCCGGCTCAGCAGCAAAGGACGCAGGCGTTCGCACCGTGTGGATGCGAACGGGTATCGTGACCAGCCCCATGGGTGGAGCCCTCCAAAAATTGCTCTTGCCAGCTCAACTCGGTGCAGGGGGGCCAGCGGGTGGCGGTCGCCAATACTACTCGTGGATTTCACTTGACGACCAAATCTACGCCGCCTATCACCTGATGATGACCGAGTCGTGCGAGGGGCCCTACAACCTCACGGCTCCCGAACCGGTCACACAGAAACAATACGCCAAAACCTTGGGGCGGGTGCTCAGGCGTCCCGCCTTTGCACCCCTGCCTGGATTTGTCCTCAAAATCATGCTCGGTGAAATGGCCGGTGCTTTGGTCCTCGATGGCCAACGGGTGTTGCCAAACCGGTTGCTGGAGAGCGGGTATGAATTCCAACACACCAACTTGGAATCCTGCCTTCGTCAATGCCTCGGAAGGCAGCGTTTGGCTTGAATTTCCAAGACCGCGTAGGCGTTCTCTTGATAATCCGTATGCGCATCAGCGCACATGGCCGGTCGAGTCGCCATTGTGCTTTTCCTCGGCCTCGCGCTGCTTCACTTACCGCTCGCAAGTGCTGATGACTCGCCTGCGAGCGCCAATGGATTGACCGACGGGGTTTCCTCAAGCGGTTATGTTTGCGATCCAAACGGGTGTTCACCCACCGATAAGCGCGACTACTGGAAGATACAGGGCAAGATGGGTGATATTGTCCAAGTGACCTTTTCGGGCAGCATGAGCAATCCTGCCTGGTGGTGTCCTGGCGATGGATGGGAAGGGAGTTTTACCATGGGCAGCGTGACGCAAAACGTGGACGACGGTTCACCCTCATCCACCCTTTCAACCACCCTTTCGACCGCGGGCGAGATTTTGCTGAAGGTGGAAGGAAAAGATTCGTGGTGCAACGACGGCTTCGATTACACGCTCACCCCCTCAATTGACAAAACCAATCGCGACTCCGATGAAGACGGGTTCATCGATACGGAAGACGATTGTACAGACCTTGTTGGAACCTCAACCAACGACCGCAAAGGATGCACCGATTCCGACGGTGATGGTTGGTCAGACCCAGACAGTGGATGGGGCGTACAAAACGGCGCAGATGCCTTTGCAAGTGAGTCCTCACAATGGTTGGATTCCGACAACGACGGGTATGGAGACAACCTCGAAGGGTACCAGGGCGACCACTGCCAATTCAGCCGTGGCTACTCCACCTCCGACCGCTTCGGATGCGTGGATTCCGACGGCGATTCATACTCGGACCCGGATCCTGGAGGATTAAACGGCTTTGAGGCATGGTTCGCCCACCCCGTGGGGAAAGCTGACGCTTTTGCCTACGATGCATCGCAATGGAACGACACCGATGAGGACGGCTTTGGAGACAATTGGGACGACCCGTCGCTCAACGCCACGAGGCTCGTATGGGACATCGGGGAGTTCGTTGACAACGCCACCCAGCCCGACGCCTGCCCCTTCATCCGAGGGACGTCCTTTAGCGACCGATTTGGGTGCGTCGATTCAGACTTGGATACTTATTCGGATGGCGACGAGAATTGGACGATTGACAACGGTTCTGATGCCTTCCCGCTCGAACCAACGCAATGGCTTGATACGGACCGGGACGGATGGGGGGACAACCAAACCATCGGAGCACAGCGGATCGACGACTTCCCCTACAACCCCACGCAGTGGCGGGATACGGACGATGACGGATGGGGGGACAACCAAACCTACGGGGCAACGCAAATCGACGACTTCCCCTTCGTACCTTCTCAATTCAGAGACACCGACGGGGATGGATACGGTGACAACCTGACGGGCTTTGAAGGGGATGTTTGCGTCAATTCAACTCCCGAAGAGGTCGATTCCGGATGGATCAGTCGGTTTGACAGGCTCGGTTGCCGTGATGTGGACAAGGACGGCTGGTCTGACCCGACCGACCTCTGGATTGCTCATCCCTCTGGGTTTGCTGATGCCTTCCCAGACGACCCCTCCCAGTGGCACGATACCGATGACGACGGATACGGAGACAACACCGAATATTTCGACGGTCAAACCTGGCGAACGTCGTATCGGCCCGACGGTTGTCGCACCACGCTGGGTGAATCCACCTTTGACAGGTGGGGTTGCCCCGATGGCGATGGTGATGGTTGGTCCGACCCAACCTCGTATTGGTTGGCCAGCCCGGGCGGTTCAGGCGATGCCTGGCCCGAGGACCCCACTCAGTGGCATGACTCCGATGGAGACGGTCGAGGCGACAATCCCCGTGGAACCACGGCAGACGTGTGCCCCACGGTGGCCGGCACCTCTGTCGGTCCATCTTCCGGTGGAGACCGTTGGGGTTGCAAAGACACCGACGGCGATGGCTGGTCGGACCTCGGAGATGCGTTCATCCACGAGCCTACCCAGTGGCGAGATTCCGATGGGGATGGATTTGGCGACCGCTTGACGGGCCATCAGGGCGACGCTTGCCCCGAGATGCGTGGGACCTCAATTCTTGACCGATTGGGCTGCCGTGACACCGACGGTGATGGTTGGTCCGACCCAACCGACGCCTGGCCCGCCCATCCGTTCGGACTGGCCGACGCCTTCCCCACCGAATCGCTTCAGTGGATGGACACGGACAGCGACGGGTTTGGCGACCTTCCACTCGGAGCCTTCCGTGATGACTGCCCCACCGTAGAAGGAGCTTCTGAGCGGGACCTGCAGGGATGTCCGGACACCAACGGTGACGGCTGGTCGGATGCGTACGGAGATTTCGCTGCCGCTGTGGCCATCATGGGAGAAGACCCTGCAGCCTCATGGCTCACCTATGCCGTCATCGCTACCGGCTTCCTCCTTGGCGCGTTGGGTGCCTTGGTCGTGAAGGGTTCACGTCGTCGAAGTGCCCTGCTTGAGCAGTTGATGATGGACAAGGAAACGGCCCTCATGAACGCTCCGGGAACCGGGGAGCCGGTCCCCGAACTCATTCCGTTAGACCAACTTCCGCCGCTTGCCCAGTCTCCAGGAGGTGATGAAGGTGCGTGAAGGCCCAAGCAATGTGCGTGCAGTTGTGGTCAGTTTGGTGTTGATCAGTCTCCTGTTGCCTGTTTCGACCGGTGCAGAAGTAGCGACCGATGAGCGTTTGGCGGAGGAAGGCCTCACCCTCCTCGCCTTGCGAAACGACACCATCGACAGCAATCAGGACGGCGACATTGATGCCGTTCGTGTTGTGGTGGTCTTGAATTCAACAGCGGCTTCCAATGACCTCATCGTGAAATTGAGAGGGCTTCACAAAGAGCGTGAGGTCCTCGTCACCCAGGAAATCTCCTTCCAAGGCCAAACCAACATCACGCTGGTTTACGATGCTTGGTCCAAGGGCGAGCACGTTCTCCGATTGGACTTCTTCGATGAAAACGGCGACTTCATCGCTTCCAACCCCCTTCCAACCTTCATGCTCACACCTGCGCTTCAGGTGCCACGAGTGACGCTTCAACTCAACGCGGGCGATGGGCTCCAAACCGGTGAAACCTGCGAAATTATCCGTGATTTTGCCGATGAAACAGGCCCGCGTTATGGCGAATCGGGTGTGCGCACGTTCACCGGCGCACCCTTCAGCGTGCTGGACACACACGGCGTTCTTGACTGTTCATCGTGGCCTGCTGGGGCTTACGAACTGAAAGAAACCTACCGCAATGGGCTCGGTCAAACGACCGAAAGTTTCCTCAATTTTACCATCAAGAATCGACCTGCGCCAGAATTCACGCTGAAGGTCGCTGGCCACGAAAACGCAACCGACACCCCGTGCACGGTGTCCATGGTGCTGAACGATGGACGAAGTGAAAGCGGTCTCGTAAAATCGTGGTCGATCAAAGGCAAAACCGTTGAGGACGCCAACTCCAGCGTCTTGGACTGTTCGAACCTTCCCGCAGGGGCTTACCTCATCACGCTCGAGGTCGTCACCGAGAAGATGATTTCCTCTACGGAAGGTGTCAACCTCATTCGTCTCCCTGCTGCTGAGCTATCGGCAAACGAGACGGCCTCGTTGCCTTCCTCTTCATTGGGCATGGACACGCCAACAGAGTCCGTGGGATGGCTCTCCATCAGTGCCCTTGCTTTGGTGGTGTCCGTCATTGTGTTTGTTTCGATGGTTCGGTCAAGAGAGCCTGAAGCGCTTGACCTTCCCTCCATCGGCCCGACCCCACAATTGCTGCCCGACGGCTCCCCAGATGCAGGGGGGTTGCCGACCACGCTTGACGACCAAGGTGTTCTCTGGCGTCAGCACCCAAGCGGTGACGTGGATTGGTGGGACCAAGAGTGGAGCGTTTGGCACAGGTGGGAGTAAATGGCGATCATCACGTACCTTGGTATGACGGTCCTCGTCATTGCGGGAATTGTTGGGGCACGAATGGCCTATGTCTGGTACACGCGTGTTCGCCCCCTCCAACCCTCGTTGGATTTGGAATGGGCAGCGGATTGTCGGCATCTGACCACCGCCACCGTTGAGGGTACAAGCATCACGTTTCACATGGTACGAGATTTTACTTGGCGCACCACCCGAGACCGCGATGAAAACTGGGCTGAGGAGGTCAAGGTTGATGCGGAAGATCTGAAGGATGTGTGGTTTGTCGTCGACCATTTTCATTCCCTCAAAGGGTTGGCACACACCTACTTGACCTTCGAGTTTGGTTGTGGAACCTGCCTTTCTTTTTCCTTTGAGACTCGCCGTGAAAAAGGCGAACGCTATCACCCCTGGGACGGCCTTTGGCGTGCGTATGAGCTGTATTTGCTCGTGGGTTTTGAACGGGATGTGACGGGCTTACGAACTCACGGCCGGAAAAACAAGGATTACATGTTCCGAGCCATCACTCCCCCAGGAAAGGACAAGGAACTCTTGTTTGGAATGATCAACAAACTCAACAGCCTCTCCAAGCATCCTGAATGGTACCACTCGCTGCTTACAACGTGCAACACCTCGATCGTACGCATTGTGAATCAGGTGACGCCGGGGCGAATTCCGTTTCTTTGGCGAAACTTTTTGCCAGGCTACACGCCCAAGGCAGCCTTTCGCCTCAAATTGATTGAAGATTGGGGGGGTTTGGAGCAAACGCTCGAGAAGGCACGCATCGATGAACGAGCACAGGCCTGGGACGGAGAGGAAGATTACTCCACCATGCTCAGGTCCTTTCTTCCTTCATCGAAGACGAGCGAGGCACAAGAAGCATCAACCGACCGCTCGTGAACGAGAGCGTAAAGCGGTCCGAATCAGCGACGTTGTGGAGCCCTCTTGACCCCATGCTGAGGGCCGCATCCACGAGCGGGTATCGAACGCCCTTGAGCGAAACACCCTCTGCATGTTGAAGCGCAAAAAGTGAGAACTCCTTGCCCGCCTCAATTTCTATAGAATAAGATGCACCTGCGGTATAGAAGCGGTACGCCAGAGCGGGGGCTTCGCAGACGATGTCCAAATTGGATGCACCACAAGCCAGCAGGTTGGCCCATTCATGCTGGGCATCGCCACCGGTTGCACCGACCACCGTGCAGGTTGTTTCCCCTCGTTGTTCGAGCAAAGCGAGGGCTTTCTCCAAATCGTTGTTCTCCTGCCCTTGGAACGGGTGAACTTCCCCGCCGCCGGCGATGTGGGCCGCCAACCCAGTTTCAGAGACGCTGTCCATGTCTCCGACAACCTCCGCAACCTGGATGCCGTGCGCCATGCACGCATCCAGTGCCCCGTCGCAAGCCAGAACCGTACCGGCTTCGGCGATCAGGCGCTGAATGATGTGGAGTTCGCACCATGTTCCTGAAGCGAAGATCAGGTGTCCGCCAGAACCCATGCGACCCTACGGGTGCATCGCCTTTCTCAAGGCGACGGTTGGAATTGATTGGGAATGTTGACCCCCTATGGGGGTCAGTCGTGGCTGAACAATGATTTTCTATGTCGGAGGGCCTGCTTCACGCATGGCGGGCGGCAATTTTCAGAAAATTCAGTTCAAAAGCCTCTTCCTCGTCGTGCTTTTCGTCCTCTCGTTGGGGTCACCAGCCCTCTCTTTTGAAGGGCCTCAAGACGACCTCCAGTCGCCGCCAACCGTCGCTCAATCAGCGCCCTATGGCCTTGAGTCTGGCTACGGTCATGACATCGCCTCTTCAACCATCGACGTCGATGGGCTGGTACAGGTGAGCGTACGAGAGGAATCCATGTTTGACATGTGGATCTCCACCGCCTTCAACACCTCCACCAACGAACATCACGGCACACCCGACATGAAATTGACTCGACACGATAAGCAGCATTTCTGCTGGAGCACCGAAGAGGGACCTGTTCGGACGGCCATCCACCGACCAAACGGTCAATGGAGCACGACCTTGGTTGATACCGTCGCACCTTCCAACGGCTCCACACTCGTGGACTGCGCCATTGCCATCACGGCCAACGAGCGCCCAAGGGTCCTCTACACGGACGGGGCTGACTTGAAAATGGGCCGCTATGCCATCCAGAGCCAGACCTACTGGGACGGACCGCGATGGCACACTCGGACCATCATGGAGGACGTCAATGCAACGCATCTGGCGCTTGACATGACCCCTGGTGGCCTGGAGTGGGGGTTGATGCGAACAGCATCAGGTGCGCTCCATCAGGTCAACTTCAGCGGGGCTTATTGGACGACTTATCTGCTTGATGCGGGTCCTGTCGGTGAAGATTTCGAACTGAGCATTGACGACCAAGGCGTCGCTCACGTTCTCTATTCTCGCACGAGCACGGGGGAAGTTGTTCTGTTGCGAGCGGATGGATTCGACCACGACGTGCGCATTTTGCTCAGGGACAACGATTTGGTTGACGCTGTTGGCATGGATTTGGACGCCAACAACATCGAACAAATCGCCACGGCCTCCCAATCCGGCGGCGACTTCACGCTCAACCTCATCAGGTCGCTCGCAGGCCAGGACACGGGTCGGGTTGACCCTACGCCAAAGGACGTACGGCAAGGGGAAGAAGACGAAGAGGAAGGCACCCTCATCCTCGCAGACCTCAACCACGACGGGTACGATGACCTGATCGTTTCGACCCCTCATGCAGACCTGTTGACCTTCACCGATAACGGGAGGGTTGACGTTTACTACGGCTCTGCCACGGGACTCTCAACGGTGCCCGACATCATCCTCGCAGGAGACGGTGACGGAAGTCACTTTGGCGCCGGCATGGATGTTGGAGATTTCAACCATGACGACACCATGGACCTCGCCATTGGCGCTCCTGGTTGGGCTCCAGCAAACGATTCGGAAGTTCGCCATGGCCAACTCTCTATCTTCCTTGGAAACGCTTCAGGACTCGCTTCCTCGCCTTGGTTTACCGTCACGGGTGCAAACAACGAATCCTTGGGCAGTGCCGTTGAGGCGCTTTCCCACAGCACGTCGGGTGATTACCTCGCAGCGACGGCCAGAAATTTCTCCATGACGGTGAGCGAATCTCAAACCGACCACGGGAAAGTCAACATCTATGCAGGAAACGAAACGGGTCTTGCGCACGTCAGGAACCTCACGCAAACCAAGGCCGGCGACCTCTTCGGCCGTTCCTTGGAGGGCTGCGACATCAACAACGACGGTCATGAAGAATTGATTGTTGGCAACACGGGTTCCTTCCAAAACACCCTCTCCTATTCCTCCGTGGAATATTTCTATGGTTCTCAAACGGGGTATGACGGCACACCCGACCACACACTTTCTTCGCTCACGCAGGGCAAGCTGTTTGGTTTGAGTGTGGCTTGCGTGGGCGATCTCAACGGCGATGGTTTCGACGAGCACATCATCACCGAACCGCTCAATTCCACGGGTGTCTTTGGCTCCGGTGTGCTGTGGTTGTTCAACGGTACCGACCAAGATCTTCCGGGTGAGGCCGATTTCCAGTTTGAACCCACAACGCCCAACACCCGAGTCGGTGAAGCTGTGGCCGCTGCAGGCGACATCAACGAAGACGGATACGACGACGTGTACATCGCCAGCCGGATGGGCTCGTCTGCTGGGCGAATCGAAATTTTCCTCGGCTCATCCACCGGTTTAAGCGCGGACCGACAACTGCTTGCCGAGGGCAATTCCAGCGAACGTCTTGGCCTTCGCATGGCCAGCAACGGAGATGTTGACGGAGATGGGCTTGGTGACTTGATCTACTCATTGCGCTCAACGTCTCGGGGTGAAGCCTACGGCCTTGACTATCTCATCGTCAGCGAACGGGATTGGGAATCCATCGCCTTTGAGTATCAAGGCACGGTCAACGAGGTCGAAGTGGGCACGGCAAGCCGGGGCGAAACCAGCATCGTCTTTACCCACCAAGATGCTCTACGCCATCACGTCACAAAGCTCGAACACATGAATGACGGCACACCCACTGGACAATGGGTTGACCAAACGGTCGTCAGCCTCAACACCAGCCACCTTGCCGTTGCCTTCGGCGTTCGTTCATCGGGACTGCCTGTCCTTCTGGTTGAAGACCGAACCTCGATGGTCCTGCATTCCACTTCGTCGATGACGGCGCTTGAACAAGACGTCGCCACCACGGGAACCATGGGCCAATGGCTCGGGTCATCTGCAACGCACGACAACGAGCAAGTTCTTGCTTACACATCGGGAGCAGGCAATCAAATTTTCGCTGCAACGCAAAGTTCTACGGGCTGGTCCTCTGAACTTGTACGCACCAGCGCAGCCCTCGCATCGGGCATTGAGGTCCACGTTGACAGTCAGAACCTCCCCCATCTTGTCTATCGGCATGATGCGACGAGTCAACTTGAACTGGCCGTAGGTGGCGCAAGCTGGTCGCTCTTCACCTTGGGCGAAGCAGGTGAAGCGGTTTCCACGCAGCACCCTGCTGCGGTGCTGTCAAACGACTCAATAGCCGTTGGTTTGGTTTCCTCAAACGGAACCGGCACCAACCTCGCCGTGTGGATCTACGACGGCACAGATTTGACTCGTCACAACATCACGAACCACACCGACCTTGACAGCGAAATCAAACTCGTCACGCTGGCCAACGGTTCTCTGCTCCTCGCCACGCTCACCACGAACGGAGACCTGCGTGTCTTCGAGCAGTGGCCTGGAAGCACCGACTGGAACGAGCATACCGTCCCGCAATCAAGCGGAACGGCGGGAGAATACCGCTTGGACCTCGTAGGCGGAAACGACCCCATTCTCGCCGTTAGGGGGAACGCCATTTCCACGATTCTTGGAGTGAACGAGACCGGCGCCTGGAGTGTTCTCGCTGAGCGCCCAGCCGCCGCTGCTGACGGGGCTTGGGACATGGTCCACACGGGCGAGCACCTCTTGTTGCTCACCAGCGACCCTTCCACTCAGCACCTGACCGTAAACACGCTTGAATTGGACAACGCCCACCAAGACAGCACTTGGATGACGGTACGATTCGGCGACGTGATGACCAGCGAACCGGTTAACGCCATGCTCGACGGTAACGGCACGGTTCACATGGCCTATTGGAACACCGTCGACGACGACGTGGTCATGCTGCGGCTTTACGCAGACGCCGACCGCGACTTGGTTTTCGACCTCATCGACGGGATGCCGAGCGTGGGTAACCAGTGGAAAAACAGCGACGGAGATGGCTACGGGGACAATCCGCTTGGCCCGTTGCCGGATGCATGCCCGACCGATGCAGGGACGTCGGCCTTCATTTTCCAAGGATGCGATGATTACGATACCGATGGATTCCGAGACGACATCGACGGTTGTGATGACCAGGGCGGGACCTCATGGATTGACCGCTTTGGATGTGAAGACCGTGATCAGGACGGCTGGTCAGACAACCTGTTGGGCTACAGCGACGGGGACCAATTCTACTCCAACTGGAAGCAGGCCCTCGACACCGATGGGGACGGCTTTGGCGATAACCACGGCGTGGATTGTTGTGCTACGGGGCTTGACCCCAACGCCAACAGCGGGGACCTCTTCCCTTACTTTGCATCGCAGCACAAGGACTCTGACGGCGACGGGTACGGCGATAACGACACCGACACCACCCACGGAGATTACTGTCCGTTTGCTTACGGTGAGTCCTATCGTGACCGAAACGGTTGCCTTGACAGCGACGGCGACGGTTCCAGCGACCCGTCCGATGAAGGCACCTTCTTCGAATGGAACGTTTCGCAAGGTGCCGACGTCTGGCCCTTTGACCCCACGCAGTGGAAAGACACCGACGGCGATGGATACGGCGACAACGCCTCTGAAAACGCAACCAACCCTGACTTCTTCCCGCTTCGAAAGGCCGCGGCGAACGACACGGACGATGACGGGTTTGCCGATAATTGGACAGCGTTGTACAACGGTTCCAACGCCGAAGGCATTCAACTCGATGCTTGCCCAACCGAGTGGGGCAACTCCACCCGCCGAAGCCTCACGGTCTATGCCTACGGCTGCCCTGATGCTGACGGCGACGGCTACACCGATACCTACGTGTACGATATCGACCAGGAATCCGGTCTCCGAATCGACGAACTTGGCGACGCTTTCCCGTACGAGCGCACCCAATCAAGAGATCGAGACGGTGACGGCTTTGGCGACAATCCAACGGGCTTCGAGGGCGACATGTGTCCCGAGGAAGTTGGGGTCTTGAACGGTACCAACGGCGTGGGTTGTCGAATCATTGACGTTGAGGATAACGACGGTGACGGCGTCATCAACGATCTCGACCTGCTCTGCCCGAACACGCCAGCAGGCGAAGCCGTGAACGAAGAAGGATGCTCACAATCGGAATTGGACGATGATGAGGACGGCGTGATGAACAACGTCGACCTTTGTCCAGGTACACCTGTCGCAACCTCGGTAGACGGTGATGGATGCAGCGCAGAACAGCGCGATTCTGATTCCGACGGCGACGGATTAAACGACCCTGTTGACGATTGTCCAAACACGGGTGTCGGAGAAGAGGTGGACGAGAACGGTTGCTCGCAAGCTCAGCGGGACACCGACGGCGATGGTTTATCCGACCTCGACGATGCGTGCGACGATACGCCTCCGGGTTTCCCCATTCTCGCCAACGGGTGCACCGACGAAAGCGCCCTTGATACCGACCTTGATGGCGACGGCTACAGCGGCGTCTACACCTACGATATCGACAACGAAACCGGCCTTCACATCAATCAGGCTGGCGATGCCTTCCCGAGCGACCCGACCCAATGGTACGACCAAGACGGTGATGGTTACGGCGACAACCCCTCGCCTGCGAACAACGCCGACGACTGCCCCACAGAAGCAGGAACTTCTTCTATAGATTTCCTCGGGTGTTATGACGACGGCGACGGTTGGCGAGACGAGAACGAACCTGAAGCCCTTCGAGGGGACCCAACTCAGTGGAAGGATTCCGACTTTGACGGGTTTGGAGACAATTGGGGCAATCCTGCGTGGAATGCGACCCGAGACCCCTCATGGCCCGGCCAATACGTTGACGGTGCCACCAATGCAGACTACTGTCCAAAGACCACACCAGGGCTCCTGGTCGACGACGAGGGCTGTCATATCTCCGAGCGAGATACAGACCTTGACGGCGTCATGGACGACCAGGACAATTGTCCCAACGACCCCAAGGGCGTGGACGGTCACGAGGACGGATGCCCCTACATTCCGGCGGCTGGGGACGGAGAAGAAGGGCTCTTTGGCGTGGATGCTGGCATCATCATGATCGCGCTGGGCGGCTTCGGTGCAGTTCTCATCCTCGGTATTGTGGTTCTACGTCTCCTGGGCAGAGAAGACGATGACGACGATTATGATGACGAATACGATGAGTTCTTCGATGATGATGAAGAGGAAGAGAACTTCCTCGACAGTTTGGATCGAAAGACCAAAGCCGCACCTGCCCGCGAGCGAGCAACCCCTCAACGAGCGAAACCCTCGCGGGCGTCGGGGCCAGGCCCAACCTCGCCTCCTGGCCGAGCGACCGGTGGGCCGGCCAAGCGGGGCCCAGGTGGTCCTCCAGGGCGCGGGCCGAGCAAACCACCCGCTTCGAAAAAGCCTGCTGAGCCGAAGAAGGCGTCAAGAAAGAAAGTGGTGACGGCTACCGAAGAACCAACGGGAACAAAGGTGCGCAAGGCCAAAATTAACGTCGACATGACCATCTTTGAGGACTGGCAGGCCGACGACCGTGAGGCTGCGGTCGATTGGGTCGTGGGCGCCATCGGCGATGGTGAAGAGGAACGCACGATGCTGATGCAACTCCAGGAAACGGGTTGGACCGCGGAACAATCCAGAGCCATCTGCAACCTTGCAAAGAACAAACGCTCGTAAGCGAGGTCATGAGGGCTTAAATGGGGGTCATGGGTGGCGATGAAAAGGAGGGTCATGCGTGTCGGATGAGAACTTGCCCACCTCCGGTGAAATCGAGGTGGACGATGCGGCTGCGTATTTCGGTGTGACCGAGTCCAGCGACGTGCTCCACGCCATGATGGCCATGCCGCGAGACGCCGCCATGGTTCAGTTCTTCGAAATTCTTTCCGACATCGTTTTGCGACCCGGGGATTTTGATTTCGAGGCTGCCAGCGAGCGAATGCAATGCGAAGGTGGAGAAATCTACTACCTCGTCGCTGGCCACCTCGGCCTCATGAGCATGCCCGACCCGCTTCTGCAAGCACTCGGTATGCCCGATTCAAGCGGTGAGGCCGGTGCTGCTATGGGCTCCATCAACGATGCCCATCGCATGCCCTTGGAGCGCTTGGCCGACCCGATGCGCATGATGAAACTCTTTGCTGTGGCTTACCAAACCGGTTCCAAGGATGAGGTGCTTAGGTACCTCAATGCGTTTGAGAGCATGCTCAGCGACGTGGCAGGCTCGCTCGATGCGCTCGTAGCGGTGAACAAGGAATTGGATGCTGCGCTTGATGTCGCCGGCCATGTGGTTCCCATTCCGAGCCTCGCCAGCGGATCGGCCTCGGCAGCGAGCGTCGATGTCCCCGAAAGCACCGCACTTCCCGAGCCCGAACACGTACCGATGGCTGCACCCGAGCCTGTTATAGCATCGTCAACCCCTGAACCCGAAACCGTGCCTCTTCCATCCGCATCGTCTGAACCCACACCTACGAGCGCAACGGTTGAACAGAGCACCCCCCTTCCCGTCGCCTCCGAAAGCGTCGCGCTTCCCGACCTTCCATCGGCTGAACCGGTGGAACCTGAGGTCAACGTTGAGAGTCAGAAACAGGTGGCAAAAGCAACGCACGATGCTTTCTCAGGGGCCTTTAGTTCGGAATTGATGGTGGAAGAAGAAGGCACACCTCCTGCTCCAGAAGCACCGGTGACGGAAGCAGAGCCCGTACAAGCGAGCGAACCCGAAGAGGAATTTGTGAGTGCTGCAGAACACTTCATCGCAGCCGATGAAGACGGCAGTGGAGCCTTGGATGTCGAGGAGTTGGCACAAGCCACGGGAACGAGTCTGGAGGAAGCAGCTGACCTTCATGCCGAAGCGGATACCGACGGCGACGGCGTGGTCACGCTCTCCGAATTTATCGCATCCCCTGCTGCGGAGAAAACCGCTTCTCTTCCAAAACCAGTGGCACCTGTGCGCCGCCCCCTCGCTGGACGGGAACAACCAGCGCAGCCCGCTCAGGCACCGCCCCAGCGGCCTCAACCGCCTCCTCAACAACCTTGGCAGCAACAACCTCAACAGCAGCCGCAGCAGGGATGGCCTCAGCAACAACCGCAGCAGCAGCCGCAACAGGGGTGGCCTCAGCAACAACCCCAACAGCGGCCGCAACAAGGGTGGCCCCAACCGCAAGCGCCTTTGGTTCAACCCACCATTCGTTCAGGCGTTCACTGCCGAGGTTGCGGTATCGGATTGGACCCTTATTGGCGGTTCTGTCCGGTTTGCGGACAACAAAACCTCGGCTATTGATGCCTCAGTGCGCCACAAATTTTCCTTCTTCGAAAAGGAGCATTTCGTCCAACCAAATGCTGGGCTGTTCGAGCACACCTGAGATCTGGATTCCAACGGCTGCAGAGCCTCCCAAGGCGGTGTTGTCGCCGATGGAAAAGTAGGCCGTACCCATTCGCTTTTCATCTTCAAGCACGTTTCCAGCCGTCCGGGCGTTTGGATTCATGCCAAAGCCGAATTCAGCAATGGTCCAGACGTTTTCCTGGTCTTTGCTCTTCAGTCGCTTTGCGGCTTCGCCGAAAGTTTGTCGGATTTGAGCCGCAGCCGTACCACCTTTGACATCGACCACGAGTCCGCTCTCAATTTGCAGGACGACAGGTTCGTCAACAAGGTCTGAATCCCAGGAACCGTCAATGACGATGGTGCCGTTCATGGTGTTTTCACGAGGCAAGGTGAAGATTTTGCCCGCAGGCAGATTTGTGAGCATCCTTGGGCGGTTGCAAACACCGTTGTCGTCAAGTTTCCATTCACGCCAATTCACTTCAAAGGTCACGTTCGTACCGCTCTCGGATTTCACGTTGATGATGCGCTTTCGGCGCAGGTAGTTGCTCATCTCTCCGATGTTTTTCTTGATGATGTTGAAATCAGCAGACATTCCTCCCTCGGTGAACATCTCAAGGGTCATTCCGGGCATGGTTGCCACACGGGAACCGTCTTTGAGGGCTTGTCGTACAGCCTTGGTGTGGGTTAAGGAATAGCGTGTGGGTGCGATGACAACTTGCTGCTGACGCATCAAGTTCGCCACCGGTGCGGGAGGTTCGTCTCCATGATGACGACCTTTGGGCATGACCACAAGCAGCACACGGTCGGACCTCAAACTGGCAGCGTCATGAATCGCCTGACCGATTTCGGTGGTTGTGGGGTCGCACACGATGAGGATGTTTTCACCGCGACGAACATCCATGCACGTGTCGATGACGGTTCGGGCACTGCGTGCCATTTTTTCCTCAAGACCAACGTCGCCCTCTTCCTCCTCAGGAATGGCGTCGGGTAGCGTGATGCCGGATTCGTCTTGAACGCTCTCGGCTTCGTTCATGATGTCCTCAATGTCCTGGTCGACAATCTCATCTTCATCCTCGTCCGAGCCTTTTCGGCGAAACGGGAGGACCATGTTACGGGTATCGTTCAAATGTTCTTGAATGTGTGCTTTTTTATCCCCTCTTTCTGCTCATTTCATGAGGGATTCAGAGGGGAGTGTTGAAGAAGCACGGCACGACCAAAGCGACCATGGAACCCTACGATGAATTCCTTCAGCGCGTTCAAGACATTCACCGGTTGAGTGCACTCCAAGGTCACCTTGGCTGGGACCAAGAGGTGTTGATGCCCGCCAAGGGTGCTTCATCAAGAGGGGAGATGATGGCTTGGTTGGCCGGGAAGCGCCACGAGCAAGTCACGGACACCCGAATGGGGGAATTGCTTCACCTCCTTGAATCCGAAACGCTTGATGCAGACCAGTCCGCCAACGTTCGGGAGATGCGAAGAACCTACGATCAAGCGGTTCGTCTCCCCAAATCCTTTGTCGAAACCTTCGCACAAGCACGCTCAGAAGCATTGTTGGCCTGGCAGTCTGCTCGGGCAGACTCGAATTTTGAGGCGTTCAAGCCAGCGCTCCGTCATCTCATTGAACTCACGCAGGAAAAAATCAGCCTGCTGGGCATCACCTCAACACCTTACGATGTGCTCCTTGATGAGTATGAAGTCGGGATGACCGTAGAGGACTACGACCCGCTGTTCGCAGGCCTGCGTGAGCGACTCGTCCCGCTTCTTGAAGCCATCACCAATGCACAAGAGGTTGTCAAGGAGCCCGAAATGCCGGCAGGTCTGGCTTTCCCTGTTGAAGCGCAGAAGGCGTTTTGTGAAGCCGTGTCAAAACACATGGGCTTTGATTTTGAGGCCGGTCGCATGGATGCATCCACCCATCCATTTTCAGCAGGCTTGTGGCCGGGAGACACCCGTTTCACCACCCGGTTTGACGAATCCGATCCGTTTTCTTGTCTGTACGCCGTCATGCACGAAACCGGCCATGCGCTCTACGAACAAGGTCTTGACCACAACCATCGGTTCACGCCCCGTGGGGCTGCCGTTTCTTTGGGCGTTCATGAATCCCAAAGCAGGTTTTGGGAGAACCAAGTGGGCAGAACACCGTCGTTCTGGAAGGTGGTGCTGCCGTGGTTCCGTGCCAATTTCCCCGAGGCTCCAGAGTGGGATGAACACGTGTTAAATCGCTTGGCTAACCGTGTTGAAAAAGGCTTTATTCGGGTCGAAGCCGATGAAGTCACTTACAATTTACATGTCATGCTCCGCTATGAAATTGAGAAACAACTCTTCAACGGTGAGCTTGACGTCGACGACCTTCCAAACACATGGAATGCCATGTTCAAAGCATGGTTTGGTGTTGATGTTCCCGAGGATCGCCTGGGATGCCTGCAGGACATTCACTGGTCGATGGGCGCCTTTGGATATTTCCCGACGTATACCCTTGGTAATCTGTATGCGGCTCAGTTGTTGGAGGCCATGGGGAACGAGTTGGGCGATATGGACGAGATGGTGGCCTCAGGGAACTGGCAACCGATGTTGGACTGGCTTCGTCCAAGAATTCACGAGCGTGGAAGTCAGGTTTCTCCTGCTCAACTCATTGAGGATGCGACCGGTTCACCGCCCAGCCCAGAGCCCTTTTTGCGCTACGTTGAGCGGAAATACGGCGAGTTGTATCAACTCAGTTGAGGCCACGGAGTCATCAAAATCGGCTCACCGACGGAACCCGCCTCGACCAGGAGTTTTCCTTTCGGGCCGGTTTCTGGTGTTCGCTCGAAGACCGGTACACCAGCGACCACGGTGACGTTTGCCCAGCCGACGAGGTGGCGGCCGTGAAACGGGTTCCACCCGACCCGACTCCAAGAATGCTCATCGCTGACTTCGTGGCCGTTGTTCATGTCGACCAGCACGACGTCGCCGTCCATTCCCTCCTCGAGACGACCCTTGCCGATCATGTTGAAGCAATCTGCGACATGGGTGGACATCCATTTGACAACATCTTCCACGCTGCACTTCCCGTCCTTGGCGTGGGTGAGCATGACAGCGAGTGAGGTTTCAACTCCTGGCATACCGCTTGGCGCATCGGGAAAGCCGAGTGCCTTGGCTTCTAAGGTGTGGGGCGCGTGATCGGTGGCGATGCATTGAATCGTACCGCTCTTGAGTTGATTCCAGAGGGTTTCGCGGTCTTTTGCATAACGGATGGGAGGATTCATTTTGAGACGCGTACCCTCCCGTTCGACATCGGTCTCATCAAAGGTCAGGTGCTGTGGAAGCGTTTCCGTCGTGATGATGGCACCCTGCTCGCCAGCCGTTGAAGGAAGGACCGTGATGCCCTCAAGCCAATCCGCTTCAATGCCGCTGGTGAGGTGGAGAACATGCAAACGATGCCCAGAGGCTTGAGCCAGTTCAACCGCAAGTTGTGTCGCTAAGAGGGCCGTGACGTCATCTCGCCATTCGGCATGAGCCGCCATATCCGTTCGTCCCTTGATGTCTTCAAGTCGGGCAATGAGCCGTTTCTCGTCCTCAGCGTGGACGGCGATAAGTCCACTTGTGCCTTGGAAAATGGTCTCAAGCGCTTCTCGCTCGTTAACGAGCAACGTCCCTGTGGACGAGCCCATGAAAATCTTGATGCCACAAATGCCAGGAACGCTGAGTGGTTCTTCGGCGGTGCCCACGGCCTCTTGCAAATCGCTGACGTTGTTTGGGGTCGCACCGATGAAGAAACCGTAGTTGTTCACGCATTTTTCAGAGGCGGTCTTCAATTTTGAGCGCATGCCGTCCATGTTTGTAATGGAGGGTTTGTTGTTGGGCATGTCGAGAAACGAGGTGACACCGCCGCTCACCGCCGCCGCAGACCCTGAACCGAGGTCCTCTTTCTCGGGTTGACCGGGGTCTCTGAAATGGCATTGGGGGTCAATGATTCCAGGTAGAAGATGCAGGCCGGTTCCGTCGATGAACAATTCGTCATCCATGGGCTCGAGCGTTGAACCCATTGCGATGGCATCGATGAGTCCGTTTCGAATTCGAAGGTCACCAATTCCCGTCTCGTTTGGCAGGACCATCGTTGCCCCATGAATCAATACATTTCCGTTCATCTTCATCCTCAACTTTACACCAGCGGGGTTCGGCTCATGAATGTGATGTGTTGATGGTACGGTCAGCGGCGAGCGGAAGCTGGCCGAAATGCATCACAAACAGACGCGTCCATGTCCATGTACGGCCCGTTCATCAAATCCACACAATAGGGCACCGCTCTCCAAATTTCATCGATGGTTTCTCGGATGGCTTTCGGACGCCCAGGGAGGTTGAAGAGCAAGGATTGACCTCGCAATCCGCCAACTTGCCGTGAGAGGATGGCGGTTGGTACAAAGGCCAGGGAGATGCTGCGCATCTGCTCACCAAATCCAGGCATCATTCGTTCGCAGACCGCTTCGGTTGCTTCGGGAGTGATGTCTCGGGGGGCAGGACCGGTTCCGCCGGTGGTGACCACCACGCTGCAGTGATGACGGTCGACCAACTCGATCAGCGCCGCCTCAACGGTCACTTGCTCGTCAGGCACGCAACGGTAGTGGACCGTCCACGGACTTTTGATGGCCTCTTCAAAAAATCCCAGAATCGCCGGACCGCCTTTGTCTTCATATTCACCTTCACTGGCACGGTCGCTTACCGTTACGATGCCAAGATGGATCGGGTCGCCCACGTGGCCGGGCGCGCCTTCAAACGAGGTTTGTGGGTTCATGCCTTCACCTACTGGTCACCGTACTTGGCAACGATGTCGGCGTGGAAGTTGTCCAAGAGGGTGTCTTCGAAGAGTTCGGTCTGGCGGCGCATCTTGGTGGAGCGAATGTGCAACACCGCCATGAGGATGAACACGCCGATGACCAACGGAATGAAGACTTCAAGCTTGTACTGGTGCATGAACTTCACGATGCCTTCTGCGGTGTAGGCCCACGTGATGGAGGCGATGGAGCCACCGATGAGGGTGGCAAGCAAGACACGCATGAACTGCATTCGAGACAGAAGACCCAGCATGGCGCCCACCAGAACGCCAGAGGCCATGAAGGGAATCCATACGAAGAAAATGAGGCCCCAGAATCCCCATTTGTTGATCATCTCGCGCTTTTCGTTGGCCATGTACTCAACGGTTGAAAGGGTATCACCAAGGAACTTTGTTTGAAGTACACGTCCTCCCAAACCGTCCTGTTTGGCGACCGCAACGATTCGTTCATCGTCCGTTTGCGAACGGCGTTCTACGCGGCCTGCACCCGAGCGGTCGGCGAGTGTTGAGACTTCGTTTCGGGTCTTCACCACCAATTCTTGAGAGCCCAGCAGGTCTTCGTTTCGCTCGTGAATAAAGCGGTAAAGTTCGTCTTTGATTTGCGTGGATGTTTTGTTGAATCTCAGCCAAGCGAACCGTTGGGTGGGTCGGAAAATGACGGAAACGAAAACCACTCTGTCGTCGCTGGTGACCACCGCTCCGTTCATCGTAACGTCCGAACGGCGGGTGAAGAACAGGTCCAGGCTGTCTCTGACATCGTCTTCAATTCGGGAAAGTGAATGAAGTTCAGAAAAGAAACTGGAATAGTCCTGAGGCTCTTCTTTGAGGTCTTTTTCCTCTGCCCTGGTCCCGATGCCCACGCCCGAATCAAAATCAACAGCCTGCCCGTCTCCAATCACACGGACGTTCAGTTGTACAGGCTTGAAGACACGGAAGATGGCAAATTCTTCGAGCAAAGTCCGTAGCAATTCCGCCCGTACTTCGTTCGAGTCAGAAAGGGTGTTTTCCGTGTTCTTGTAGGGCACCATGATGTCGATGGACAGTTCCCGCACTTCTGTTTTGAACAAATCGTGGTCGACTTCAATGCCGAGCTGATCGCCGACGTCTTGCACGGTGTCTTCAACCAAACGAACGATGTGTGAACGGGAGAGGATGTCGTCAGCATCCTGGTGGTAGACTTTGTACATCACCGGGTAGATGATGAGCAGCGAGATGATGGAGAGGGAGAGGGAAATGAAGGCCATCCACCACGCTGGGATACCGGCCGCACCGCCGGTGAGCATGGCGGTTTCTCGACCGCCGCCCAATTCCGCACCCATGAGGATGTAACCCCAATCGCCCAGGTCCTGTACGGTCCAGCACGAGCGTGGGCCAGCGTCTTCAATGCGAACTTCGGAGTGCTCTGCATCGTCGACAAAGGGGAGGAAGGCCAAGGCTTCTTTCGAAAGGGTGTGTTCAAATTCAACGCTCTTGGTTTGTGTGGGCATGGTGACGGGCGACGAGGTGTTTCGCTCTTCGTAAACCGTCAGGGTGAATTTGAGTTCGTAGTGGCCTTCGGGAAGTTCGGAATACGGGGCCTTGAAGTAGGCCCTTCCGTAAGACTGATCGACTTTGTTGATGCTGCGAACGGTTTCGTTGGAGCCGTAGTCTTCCTCGACAACCGCTTTCGTTCCATCGTTCATGACGCTGAAAAACGTGTAATTGAGGTAGGCTTCACCGTTGGGGAGGTTATGACCTGCAATGGAAAACAACTCTTGGTCTGGGTCGGGGAAGATGTTGAGCCACGGTTCATCGGTGATTTCGGTGCATTCATCGCCAATGTCGAGGAAGGTGGTTGACGCTGTGTGGTCGAGGGCCGTCGAGTTCCCAAGTGCACCAGCGGACATGGAAAACAGCAGGAGTGCGAACATGATCCCGTACGCAAGACCGCCCATGAGGACGAAGTCTTCGATGTTGGAGAGGAATCGGCGACCGCTACCGCTTCGGCGCTGCCTGATTTCTTGGAGTTCTTTCGCTTGTTTATCACGAGCCTTGCTCTGGTCCTCTGAGCCGTCTTTGACGCTGGAATCCGAGCCGGGTTCCTTCGCCATGGTTGTTCATGCCGAATCAAGTTCAAGAATCCTTTTCCCTTATTCTACGGTTGCAAAAGACACGATAACCGTTCTATAGAAAAAGAAAAACGACACAAGAGACTCTGAGCGCTCTTGATGGTTGGTGGGTTAGGCCGGACTTGAACCAGCGACCTCGGCATCTTCAGTGCCGCGCTCT
>JAYNUQ010000016.1:0-14039 GCA_038116375.1 Candidatus Poseidoniales archaeon
TTTGCGGTTGCCCATGATGTTGGGGCGGACTTCCGTTTCATCAAGATGACGCTTCATCTTCGCCCGTATCCCTTGACTTGGCCAGGGAGAACAAAGCGAGCAAAGCTGCCCCGCACCAGACCACCTCAAGCACGAAAAAGGCCCATTCATCGATCAGAAAGGCGCGAACACCCAACAAGCCGGACCCGAACGCCATGAGGAAGAGGTACAGAGGTTGCTTGCTGTGAAGCACGTTGCGTGTTTCAAGCAAGAACGCAAGAAGGATGCTCATCATGCCGATGTAGGCAATGGATTGGGAGAACCAACCGTCAGGCGACACGAGGAATCACTTCCTGCGGGTCAACACGAAGAGCCCGCCCAGAAGGACAACGAGGGCAACGATGTCGGGAATGCCGATACCACCGGCCGTGCCACCGACGCCGTTCATGCTGTCGGACAGCAGCGAGTAGGACCATCCGTCGGATTCACCGATTTTGTGGGGGCTCATGAGATTGAGACGGGTTTGGTCCTCACCCCGGCAAGTTCCCGTTTCACAAAGTGAATTCAAAGCCGAGGAAAACAATCCAAACAGGTTGAGCACACAAAACAGGAGACCGCCTGCAAAAACGAACCGAAGAGGACTTTTCTTGCTCGCTGGAACGGGGGGCATGTTGAGGACCATGTTGGGGTCTGGAAGCGGGACAGCCGGTGTTGCAGCCACGGCTGGAGCGATGACCTCGACCAGCATGTCCGTGGGAGGCGCCACCTCCGTGACGTTTGCAGATGGCGACAAGACGGCGTTCGCATCTCGGGGCTTGGTCGGTTGGACGGCGGCGATTTTGATGCCGTAGATTCTGTCTGCCAGGCTCACAAGCGTTGGGTCGTCGGCAATATCGGCCGCATCAATTTCACCGTCCAACAACTGTTGAAGTCGGTCATGAATTGATGACATGAATGTCCCTCCGCATGAAGTGCGTGAGCGCTTCCCTTCAAGAAGCCTCCTTTTGTCGGAGCCAGAGCCCACAGAGGGTTCAGGCTTCCTCGTCGTTGTGCTTGTCGATGAGCTCCTGACTCACCAGCGGAGCAGAACAGTGCGGACATCGGTCGGCATGGCCGAGCATGGTCGGTTGGATGGCCAATACAGCGAGACAGGATGGACAGGCAGCCAGCATTTCGCCGTCTTGAAGATTGAACGCCTGCATGGGGTTTGTGCGGAGATAACCTGCCCGATAGCCTGGATGCCAATGGAACAGTGCACGTCGCCCAGAACCCAAGGCGGCCCACCCCATCAAGAAGGCAAAAAGCAGTCCAGTGAAATATCCCCCCATGATGGCTTGGAGCAGGTTCAGAAAGGCCAAGAACGCAAACATCAAACTGGCAAGGAAGAGAATGACAACCGATGGCCAATAGGCCCAGGACTTACGGTTTCGATACCCGCCGTAAATCATCAGACCGGCGAACACACCTGTTCCCAAGAGCACGTTTCCTGCCGAGGTCCCAAGATAACCCAATGCGGCCAGTGCGGTTGCAAGCAAATACACAACAATGGCGCCGTCAACCAGAACGATGAAACTCGTTCCACGGTGAATGTGGTCAACAGGGTCAACACCTGCCGACGGCCTTGGCGCAGAGCCTGCCAACACCATCTCATCCGCTCGATTGCTGGCCACGCTTCACCCTTGAACGGCATGCATTTGAATCATTTGTTTCGCGCCTGAACCCAAAGCGAAGGTGTCTTGACGGGCCGCAGGTTGGCCGAACCATGGCGCTCAGGGATACCGACGTTGAGCCCACGGGCAATTCGCTGCTTCACAAGCGTATCGTCTTGGGCGTTTCGGGTGGCATAGCGGCGGTCGAAACGGTCCGCCTCGCCCGTGCCCTCCGTCGTGAAGGTGCTGAATTGACCGTCATCATGACCCACGCCGCTCAGCGAATCATCACGCCGCTTGCCGTGCGTTGGGCCTCACAGGCGGACATCATCACGGACTGGGACGGCGACCTCACCGCACTCAACGAAGCCGATGCTGTTCTCGTCGCTCCTGCCACGCGGGACATCATGGCCAGCCATCTCCATGGGCTTCAACACGGACCGCTCATGATGGCCTTGTCCGTTGCGCGTTCCCGCAAGACACCCCTTATGATGGTCCCCAGTATGCACGAGGACCTGGCTGCAGACCCCGTCACCGATGATATTGTCGACGAACTTCGCTTGCAAGGCGTTCACGTTTTGTGGGGTCCGCAAGAAGAAGGCAAACGAAAAACACCTGCTGTGGAACGGATGGTTGCCGAGTTGGCGCACGTGACCAACGCCCCGTCGAAAAACAGGAAAAACGTGGTCATCACACTCGGTGCGACGAGGTCCGCCATTGACGATGTTCGCCACGTGCAAAACACCAGTTCAGGTGCCACGGGTTGGGCCATCGCTGACCATCTCTTCCGCCACGGCCATGACGTGACCTGCGTGGCGGGCATCACGACACAGGCAGCCCCAGCTTGGTTGCCGTTGGTGTTGGATGGTGCGACACCGGAAGCCATGCTCAAGGAATGCAAAGCACTCACCAACGATTCCATCGATGCATGGATTCATGCAGCGGCTGTCTTGGATTATGTGGTGGAGCATCCAGCAGAAGGAAAATTGGCCAGCCAGCAAGGTACACTCAACCTTCCTTTGGTTGAGAGTCAAAAGCACATCATGGAACTCAAAGACGAGTGTAAAAACGCCGTACGGATTGGGTTCAAACTTGAATCCGGCATCAAACAAACCGATCTGATTCACCGTGCTTTTGCTCAAATCCAGAAAGCGGACATGACGGCGGTCATCGCCAACCGGTTGGAGGACCTTGGTCGAAACGACAAACCTCGAGGCTATTTGGTGGACCAACAAGGTGCGCATTTTGTGCTTCAGAATCCTCAAGCGTTGAACGATGCCGTCCAGACCCTCGTTGAACGCGGAAAGGAGGCATGAGCGTGCGACGCTTCGCAGTGGTCGGTCATCGGGCCATGTCCAAAGGAAAACTCCCTCTCAACGATTTGGCAAGCGGTGCAGGTCGAATGGACGTGCTCATACGAGCCTTGATGGCGGGTCTCATGACGAGCCATGGGCTGCGAAACGATACGGTGGTTGTGCTCCATTTGCTTGGCGGTCCAGGCCCTGCGAGACGGATCAAGTTTGACGGCTCAACCCTCAAGGGATTGCACGCTGATGAGCGTTCTATAGCGGGTACCATCGGCAAGGTCATCGCCACACCACTGCCGCCCATCGGGCACTGGCAACCCATCACAGCAGGCATCAGCCACAGCGGTGGGCGACTTGACAGCACGCTGAGAGAATGGGAAGGCACGCCTACGGTCCTTCTCGATGCAGACGCCCCTCGGCTGTGGGAACCCGATGCCATGCTTTCCACCGACGGAACACCGAACGAAATCGCCCTTAACTTCGTCCTCAGCGATGACCAGCCCTTGGGAGAAATTACCGCGGCCAACACCTGCAATCGCTCAATCGGCGGGCAATGGTTGCAGGGCCACATGGCCATCGGCGTCGTCCATTTTCTCTTGGATGAGGGGATTCCACTCAACGTTTGAATAGCCAACGGGGCCAACCTTCAATCGTTTCTTCAAGACCGTGGGCAAGCAAATCCTCGTCAAGCGCAAACGGGTGGCTTTGTGGCCAAACCGCCAGGCACGAAAGGCTGGCTTTGTTTTCTTCAACTGCATCGCAATCGCCTGCAGGCACCGGGGAATGGTCAACCGAGGCCGCTCCAATGGTGAAGGTCGCCGTGGAACCATCGTCTCGGGTTGCAAAGCGGACCGCATTGCGATACCATCGCACACCGAGTCGTGTCGTTGCCCACGTGCCGTCCCAACTTCCCGGGGCGTTGATGTTCAGCATCATGTCGCCGTTCGCAAAGGCTCGCAACAGCGACGACTCGGGGTTGTCAAGCCACCTGTCTTCTGTTTGCGCGCTTGGCCACGTCGTGAAATAGCCCGTGTCAAGTTGTCCACGGGGCCGCCGCATGTTTTCCGCTCGTAAAGGAAGAACGGCAGCCGCTCGAGCAACAACCTCCAAGGTGGCTTCCACCGCACGCTCCATGCCTTCTGGATCAAAGGACGTAAAGGAAGACGCAATGGCAGGAACACCGTAAAGCCCCGCTTCTCGGGCGGCGCCCATGGTACCGCTGTGATAGGCATCTTGTGAGAGGTTGGGGCCGAGGTTCACACCAGAGACGACCATCTGTGGGTGAACGCCTGGAACGAGGTGTTCGACACCGCCATCCAGGGCCACGATCATGGTGTCGCAAGGGGTGCCGTCCAATTCAAAGAGGTGAACCGGCGTTTGATGACGGTCGAGAGACCACGTGTCAGCAAGGTCATCACGGCTGCGCAGCGGCATGGGTGTCATCAGGTTGATGCGCATGCCTGTTGCCGAGTGGTTGTCGGAGGGTGCCAGCACCACCAAAGGATAGCCTGCTTGGTGAAGCGCCTTGACCAGAAGCGAAAACCCAACGGCTTCAATCCCGTCGTCGTTGGTGAGAAGAATCCATCCCTTTTCCTGAGCCATGACGAAGCCTCATTCGGTGCTGTTTTGATTGTTCGCTTCATCCAAGGTGGCTTGTTCGGACGCTACCACCACCGTCATGAGGCCAGCCATCAAGACGAGGCCGCCAAGCCAAGTCCATGCCCCAGGTACGCCAGAATCAAAGAACAACCAGCCGATGATGGACCCGAGAACAGGTTCGAGGGTGACGGCAACGGACACGATGAGGGGTGAAATGTACCGAAGGCACGTGTTCAATCCAGTGTGCCCCAGCAGACCTGCCACCAACGCCAGCAAAAGGAACCAGATGAAGAACTCACCATCCGTCCAGCCCGTTGCACCAAATTCCGAGAAGGTGGGCTCAAACACCATCGAACACGGGAGCAACAGGACAGCGGCGATGAGCGTGACCGGAAAGGCGTAGAGGAAAATGGGCATCCATGTCCGCAGGATGCGCCCGACCACGATGTAGCCCACAACAAACACAGCACCGCCAAACGCCAATGCGTCCCCATAGACCGTGGCGGTTTGGTCGCCCTGACTCGAACCCGTGTCCAGGAGCGTGATTCCCGCTCCCACAAAGCACACCACTGCACCCAACGTTTCCTTGGCCATCGGCGGACGTACAGCGGCAATGGAGGGGGCAAGAAGCATCATTCCAACCACGATGACAAGCGGATGTGCGGTCACAAACAGCAAGGAATGCGTGAGCGTGGTTTCGTCGAGACTGGCCACCCATGCTCCGAAATGGGCGGCCAAAGCAACACCGCTCGCAACGAGGAGAAACCACGTTTGCCGGCTTTTGAATTGTGTTGCGACCTCACGATCGATTCCCCGAAGTTGGTAGAGGAACAAGGGAAAGAGAACAAGCGAGGTGAGTTGCAATCGCCAGGAGGCGCGGAGGAGCGGCGGAACGGCGTCAACATGCTGGAACAGCGCTCCTGCACTCGAAACGCCGACCACGGCAGCGACGAGAAGTCCCCACACCCAGCGTGGTGTGGATGTGGCTCCCATGTGCTCACGCTCATGCTTCGGCCGACGCCGGTTCGCCACCAATGACGCCTGCTCGCTTGAACAGGTAGTAAATTCCAGCACCCACGGCGACGTTGATCAGAATCAAACTCGCCATCCGAATCGCATACCAGGCTCCCGAGTTGGCAAAGTCGTCAATCCCCATGACGGTCTTGACGCCTTCATCGTCGTACCATAACGAATCGACGAACGACAGGATGCTCGATTCAGTGCCAAAGAAGGCTTCACCTGTGAGTAAACCAGCCGCCACCATGAAGGTGCTGAGCAAAATAAGGGCGCGTTGTTTTTCTGCAACCGTCGTGCCTTCTTTTTCCTTGAGGGCATCGATACGAGGTTGGAGTTTCTTGTCCTCCCAGCGGTCTCGAGCAACACCACCGATCAGCATCGGCAACGTGTGTGGAACGTCGAGGTACATGCCCAATCCAAACGAAGTCCCCATGCCGGTAGCCCACTCCACGAACATCCCGAGAAGGAAGCCGAGCGCCAAGAGAACAAGGTCGCCTTGCCCCTCAGCAAAAATGACGGAGAAGGTTGCGAAAGCATTGGCTTGTGGAGCAATCAATTGAATGCGTCCTTCAGCCAGCTGAATGGAGAGGAAGATGGCCACACCAGCACCGATGATGGCGCCGGGCACGACACCCATGATGTTGCCCTTGGAAATGTGGTAGGGACGGTTTCCAATGTAGAGGCTGTTTTTGTAATCGCCAATCACCGTACCCGACATGGAGATGGCCGACCCAAAGACGGTGGTCCCAACAAGCCCGAGAAGAACGGCATCCTGTGTGTTGAGGTCGAGAAGGTCTTGGAAGTTGAGGAACACACCGAGCAACATCAGCAGAACAATGAACGAAGTTCCTGAAACGGGTTCAATACCGGTTTCACCCATAACACGAACGGCGATAGCGCCGAGCATAAAGGTCGTAAGAATCAGCACCAAAGCGAAAACCAAGGCTGCGAGGGGTGAGAAGCCGCCGATGGAGAAAATGATGATCATGGCGAAGAAGGTGATGCCCATGAAGATGGGGATGTGCTTGAGCGGCCATTCGTACCAGCCTCTGCCTTCCATGTACTCCTGACTGCCATCGCCCTTGAACGCTGCACCGATGTCGGTGAAGATGTTGGCAAAGGTGCGCCACATCTTGGCCAGACCGAACATTCCGCCGCCCACGATGGCACCGATGGCGATGGTTCGCACCGTCTTGGCAAAGGCGATCATCTGAAGCGGTGCTGAGCCGCCGCTGGCGTAGTCTTGTATTGGAATGTTGGCCTGTTGGGTGGCATCGTAAATGGGGACGTTGAGGAAGACGGCCAGCGGAACGAGGAAGAACCAACCCACAATGGTCCCGAGGTTCACCAAAAACGCCACACGGGCTTTCATGAACCACCCGATGGCAAACATCGAAGGCGTCAGGGCCACCCCGACATAGGTGTAGGCAAAGGGGTTCCAAGCGGTCTCTTCGGACCAGTGCGTCTGCTTCAACGAGATGCCGTCAACCGTACCAGAAGGTTGGTGGATTTTTCCATGTGAGTAGAAACTGGCAAGGCCAATGTCGCCGTAGTGAACCGACTCTGCAATGAAATCAAGCAGGGCCACTTTTCGGTCGTTCAGCCAAATCAACGGGTACTCCACAAGGAACAGACCCACCATGGTGACCACGGTCCAGACCCCAATGGTCTTCAGCGAATCACGAGCGTGTTCCACGGCGCCTGTGCTCACGTCCGATGAGATATCGAGCATCTTCAGCGTGGCTTCGAAGCCTGGAAGCGGCAACGGGTCCTCGACGAGCCATACCCGTCTGAAGATGATGAAATACATGACACCGAGGAACCCGGCGAACATGGAGGCGACGATACCGATGAACGCAAGGGTGAACGCTTCGCCGTCATCAAGGGTTACCAGCGGCCCATCGGCTAGGGCATAGGCCGGTTGACTTGCGAGCAAGAAAATGGCAGGGAAGGTGAAAATGAAACCCGTGGAAGCGTGAGTTGCGCCCGTCGTGGCCGAGGTGGCGATGTTCACTTCCGAAGGAGACCACTTGAGGGCCATACCAAGCAAGTATGCGATGTACCACGCCGCAGAGATGGCCAAACCGAGTTTGAGCCCGATGTAAGCGGTGACACCCGAAAAGATGGCCCCGATCCCAATCCCGATCATCACCTTCGGCGTGTTCCAGTGAGAGACCTCAAAGGATTCCTCGAGGTTTTTCTCTTCGAGGTATTGCTCCAGCACGCCCGTGTTGAGGTTGTTGTACATCTCGTCGTCAAGCCAGGTCAAGGTTCCTGCCTCAATCGCCTTCAACCCTTCAGGAGTGATGGGCTGGCGGTAGGCTGATTTTGAAACGGTTTTTTCCCCAGATGTGTTGGATTTCGACACAAGAACCACCCGCGACGCCACAGCGTACGCATCAACGGTTGCGAAGGCACTTCATGACGGTTGCGATGCTCATGCCGTTGCTGCATCCATTTGTCGGTTGCGTTCGTCTTCAGCACGTGCTACAGCAATACCGTCCTCAACATCGACCTTGCGCAGCATGATGGCTCCCGCAACGATGAGTAGGGAAATGGCGAAAATACCCACACGGGAATCAAACCACACCGTCATGACCGAGTAGATCAACGGTCCAAGAAGAGCGGCAACCTTGCCGAAGAACCCGAAGAACCCGAAGAATTCAGCGGACCTCGTTTCTGGTACCATTTGCCCGAACATGGAGCGTGCAAGACCTTGCGACCCGCCGAGGAGGGCTCCACCGAAGACCCCCAACAAAAGGAATTGGAAGAAGACCGACATGCCAAGCGGAGCCCAAACGAGTGCCCTGGCGGTCTTTGGAATGAAGTCCAGCATGCCATCACCCAGGCTGGTCGGATGGTTAACACCCAAGCCCGTGGTGTTGGCGAAATCTCCGCCTTCAATGCTGTAAGAGAACCGTGAATCATCCATGGTGGCTTCGAGAGCAGCGATGTTCTCAGCCGTCAAGGTAACGCTCACATTCACGGCGTTGCCGTCGCTGTCAAAGGCCCATTCGACCGCATAATCGCCCCTTACATCCTCGTTCTTTTGGACGGGCAGAATCTCTTCGTGATCGAGGGCCCACAGTTGTTCGTCGTCATCTGGAAGGGCAGCGATAGGGTTCACGCCCTCACGAGCGACCGCATCATACATGCCCGTCTCTTCGTTGAAGGTGTACTGCATGTCGTACTCATCGTGGTTTTCGAGTTCCAAGGGAGCAAAGGAAAGCGCACCTACAATGACGAAACACCAACAGACCAGCGAAAACTGCAGGGCCCCTTTTGTGCCCCACTTTTCCGCCAACTTGGTGAACCCAATGGCGGCTGGAGCGGCCACGAACTGTATGATGAGGATGGTCAAAATCAAGCCCGTGGTGGTCAAGCCAAGCACCACGATGCCGAACACACCCGCAAGCGCCGTAACGGAGTTGATGCCGTCGATGAAACAGAAATATGCGAGCATGTAGAAGAACAAGGTTCGGAAGCTCTTGATGTCCGAAAGGGTAGCTTTGACTTCACCGAGCGCCATCTTGGTGGATGGAATCAGACCCATCGGTTCCATTTCGTTCTCAATGTGTGGCTCAGGCACCATTCGGAAGGTCATTTGGGCAAAGCCCAACCACCAGATACCAGAGGAGGCCATGGCGAAGGGAATGACCCATGCACCATCAAGCGTCATGACCATGGCAAGATGGACCACCAAAAGCAGACCGCCTCCAAGATAGCCAGCAGCGAAGGCTTTGTTCGAAATGGAATCCATCTCGGATTCATCGCCCATGTGTGGCAGAAGCGCATTGTAGAAGACGCCGGCACCGTTGAGACCAACGTTGGCCATCATGAACATGATCAGCGCCCATATCCAACTCGCCGACACACCGAGGTAGGGCGAGAGGGCAAGGAGGACACAAGAGACCGAGCCCAAGACGGTGAGGATTTTCAGCCACCACAACTTGATCATCCTTCGGTCAGCGATGACCCCCAACGACGGGGCACAAACGGCCACAAGAAGGGCACCGATCATCACGGCTGCCGAGTACATGGCGTCCGCTGTCCACTCACTGCCCAGAAGTTTGGTTGAAATTCCGTTGGCCTCTGCAAAGAGGTAGGCAAACCATGCTGGGAAAATGGCCGTGGTCACCGATGTTTCGAAGGCGCTTTTCCCCCAGTCATAGGCACAATAGCCTCGTACGCGTCGGTCCTTGGTTGCTGTGGCGTCTACGGCTTCCATGGCTGAGCATGACGCGAGGTGCTTATCAATTCATACCCGTGAACAACGGAGAGGTCGGGCAATTGTCCACCCAGACGTGAACCCCATCAATGGTCTCGAATGATGATGTAGCGGCCAAGGGCCTCTTGCCACATGATTTTTTGGCCGGCCTCAATGTTCATTTCGGATTCGGCCGAAGGCAGGGGGAGAATCATCATTGAATAGTCTCGGTCGTTCATGGCGTGCACTTCACTGCCCTCGAGGTGGGTGACCGTGGCGGTTCCTTTCTCAATCATGGGAACGTTGATGGAATCGGTGACCGTACCAACGTGAGAAATTTTCTTTCCCGTAAAGATGGATTCAAGCGAGAGGCGGGCTTTGGCTGAACCGTGTTTTCCAGGTTTTGATTTTGAAATGCTCAAAATCTTGTAGGCTTCGTCGTCAACAACGCAAAATCGTCCAACTTTCAACGTTCGAATCTCAACACGGTCGGTGCCTGGCATGGTATCCCTCAAAGGCGCTGTCAAGGTGTTGGCTTATCACCCTTCGCCCAAACAGGCTTGAATTCCTACAAATCCCTAACGTCAAAACGCTGACCTGACTGCCCTTCCGTGTGCGACGTGATGAGGCCATACAGCGCCTTGGCGACGGTATCAGCATCGGACAGGTCGCCGTTCTCATGGTAGCCGACAAAGTTGTCGAGCAGCGGAAAATCTTCGGGCGCGGCCGAGCGAATCGCTGTTTGCATTCCCGTATCGACAATGCCGGGTGCGACCGAGACCGCCGTGATGTTGTGTTGTGCACCTTCCTCGGCCAAGCAACGGGTCCACATGTCCAAACCTGCTTTGGCCGTGCAGTAGGCAGACCACGAAGCCAATGGACGCATGGCTGCTCCGCTCGAGATGGTGGTTACACGCACACGGTGGTCTCCTTGAAGGGCCGGGCCCAAACGTTGCGTCAAATGTTGAACGCCGATGAGGTTCACCATCATGGAGCGCGTCCAGTCGTCGGAATGAGCGTTGAAGAGCGGCTTGATGGGATGAACATCACCTGCGTTGTGAACGATGCCGTGAAGGATAGGGTGATCACTGAGAATGGTCTGAGCGGCATCCTCAATTGATGCAGGTTCACCCAGGTCGCAAGGTACAGCGATGGAGGCGGGCGAGAGGGCCTGTACATCCATTGTCGTTTGGTTGAGCTCCTTGCTGGGCCGTGAAAGAAGGAGAACCCGAACGCCCTGCTCGGCCAATGCCAATGAAAGGGCGCGCCCGATGCCTTTCGAAGCACCCGTGACGAGGTATGTCTGTCCCTCAAGGTCTCCCATGGTCTCGCCTCAGTACGTGTAGAAGCCTTCGCCTGACTTTCGCCCGAGTTTTCCTTCCTCAACCATTTGAACCAGAAGTGGGGCAGGGGCGTACTTCTCCGTGCCGAAGCCTTCGTAGAGGACGTTCATGATGTGAAGCACCGTGTCGTTGCCAATCAAATCCGACAGCGCCAACGGACCGATGGGGTGGTTCATGCCGAGTTTCATGATGCCGTCGATGGCTTCGGGCTCTGCCACGCCTTCCTGGAGCGTGAGGATGGCTTCGTTAATCATCGGGCAGAGGATGCGGTTTGAAACAAAGCCAGGAGCGTCGTTGCATGAAAGGGCGGTCTTGCCCATCGTTTCGGCAGCTTCAACCACGGCGGCGTTGGTGGCATCGCTGGTGTCTGCACCGTTGATGATTTCAACGAGTTTCATGATGGGGACGGGGTTCATGAAATGCATGCCAATCACCTTGTCGGGACGCTGCGTGGAGGCGGCGATGGTGGTGATGGAGATGGATGACGTGTTGGAGGCCAGAATGGTTTCCGGTTTGCACAGAGTGTCAAGTTCTGTAAAAATCTCTTGCTTAAGCGAGAGAATTTCGGGTACGGCTTCCACCACGAGGTCGCAGTCGGCACAGAGGCTTCGGTCGGTGCCGGTCGTGATGCGGCCGAGGGCTGCGTCAGCTTCGTCCTGCGTCATGCGCTCCTTGCTCACGAGTTTTCCCAGCGAGAACTGAATGGTGCCGAGGCCTTTTTCCACGTACTCCTCCTTGATGTCGATCATCACGACATCGTAGCCCGCACAGGCAGCCACCTGTGCGATGCCGTTGCCCATTTGTCCTGCGCCGATTACGCCAATACTCTGAATCATCGTCTCACCTTGGTCCAAATCCACACGCAAGCCGTTCATGAAGATGTGGATTCATTTGGACGGCGTCGGGGAAAGGGATATGCCCTGTGATGCAATAGTGTGCTTATGGTTGAGATTCTTTGCCCGCATTGTGAGGAAGAAATTGAACTTGACGACGATGCTTCTGGAGAATTTGCCTGCCCATACTGCGAGGGTGAATTTGAGTGGAACATGGACAGCGATTCCGAGGGATACGATGAAGAAGACGCCGGACCGATTTTTGGATTAAGCAGGAACCAATTTGCGCTTGGAGCCGCCATCATCGGCCTCGTTCTCGGATTTCTTTCAATCTCAATCGGTGCGAACACCGTTTACGGTTTTGGAGATTGTCCCGAGGAATCGAGGATTTATTCAGAGATTGCTTACGACGAGATGTCCTACTCATGCGATGAATTACCGAACTACGGTGTGGCATTGGCGGGATTGTCTACTGCCTGCGGCTTGTTTTTTGCGGCGTGTTGGCTTGTCTGGTTGGGTTATGCATCCTGGAAACCTGCTGTAGTGTACCATTCAGAGGAAGAGACATCCAGTCCAAGTCCCACCTCCAGCACTTTGGGCGCAGTGGCAACCAATGTTGGTGTTTCTGGCAGCATTGTTGCTTTGGGCGTTGTTTTCTTGTTGGTTGGACTGGTTGGCTTGTACCTCAGCGCCGTTGGGATTTCTGCCATGCTAGAGCCACAGGGTGATTCGTTCGGCAACATTGCCATCGTTGTCCTCATTCCGTTGCTCGGGGCCGTGGCACTCTTTTGCTGCATGTTGATCTTTTTCGGAGCCAAATTCCTCATCACGGTCTTCGTGAAGCACAGATGAAGGTAGCCCGACTCGGATTCGAACCGAGGTCGGCGGGACCAAAACCCACCATGATGGACCCCTACACTATCGGGCTGTGTAAGCCGCTCGGAGCGGTTCCGCTTTTTGTTTCTGTCGGCTTTGCCCTCAGCGGAGCAAGTCGTGATCACCCAGCGTCTTGCGGGCGCTCTCGATGAACTGCTCGAGGTTGAGATCACTGCGACGCATGTACACTTTTGCCTGCAGGGCCATGTCCAATTTGTCCAGGGTTTTGACAAACACCGCCTCAGGCGTGGTTTGGTTTTCGTACTCATCAAACAACGACACCCATTCAGGTGCGAGGTGTTCCATGGCCTCACGTTCGTCTTCGGACTTGGTTGAGACATCGTCCTGAGGCGTGAGGTCGCCCACGATGACCTCGGGTAAATCATGGACGAGACAGAGCTTGAGAACATGCTCGAGGTTGAGGCCTGCAGGGCAGAGTTTGAGGGCAAGAATGGCCATGCCCCATGAATGAGCAGCCACGGATTCGGGAGACTCAACGCCAGCGTTCACCCAGCCTTGTCGCAGAACATCTTTCAGTCCGAGATACTTCATGAGGTCTTCTCGCATGAACCTGCCTTGAAGCGCGGGTTCAAAACCTCACCTGCCTGCAGTGAACCATGAGCGGACGGGTGCCGGTTTGGTGGGCCGATGCGCATGCCTTTCTGTTGAAGGATGAACTCCTTGGCCCCGTGGTCGAGCAATACGGCCCCGACGGTATTACCAGCCGAGAGGATTTGTTCCAGACCCTGGTTCGCTCCATCGTGGGCCAACAGATTTCTGTTCTGGCTGCCGACGCCATTTGGGGCCGCTTGGTGAACCATCTTGGTGAAGTGACGCCCGAAGCGGTACTGGCCACCGACCAGCCGAGCATCGCAGGGTGTGGAGTCACCCGTCCGAAGGCGAGTTACATCTACGGACTTGCTGAGCAATCCGACGAACTCCTGAACCAACCTTGGGGGGAGATGTCCGATGCATCCATCATGAAGCACCTGGTCAAGTTCAGGGGCATTGGACCTTGGACGGCAGAGATGTTGCTGATGTTTCACTTCCTCAGACCCGACGTCTTCAGCCTCGGCGACATCGGGCTGATTCGAGGGACCCAGCGGCTCGTTCCCGATGCTGAGACGAAAGAACGGGTTGGAGAAATCGCTGAACGCTGGCGCCCCTATCGAACGGCAGCGGCGTGGTACCTGTGGCGCATCTTGGACCCCGTTCCCGTTGAGTATTGA
>JAYNUQ010000016.1:14139-35788 GCA_038116375.1 Candidatus Poseidoniales archaeon
GGCAGCGGCGTGGTACCTGTGGCGCATCTTGGACCCCGTTCCCGTTGAGTATTGATTCGGCGAAGGTTTGACATGAAATCACCTGCTGGTTTCCCCATGGCCGACAGCCCATATTCACCCAGCAAGCCAACAAAATCACTTGCTGAGCGATTGGGTGCCACCGGGAATAAAATCGCTGAATTATCAAAGCAGGCGGCGACCGCCACCAAGGATGCTGTGTCAAAAGTAGCCGATGCAGGGAAGGAAGCAGCGGCGAAAACCACACAGGCCGTTGCTGATGCAAAGGAATCCCGCAAGGAAAAGAAAGAGGAGAAACTCACCCAAAAGATTGAGGAAACCCGTGCAGAACTCAAACAGGACGGCCATATTGAACTCGCTCCTGCCATGATCACCCTTCCTGAGTTTGAGGAAGAACGCATGTCGCTCATGGCAGAAGAGCACGATATTCTTGTGGATTTGGTGGACCACATGCACGCCCTGTCTGAACGTGTTGACCAACTTGAACAGACCTACCGTGCACTTGCCATTGAGGAAAAGGCCAAACTCCAAACCTCCAATGAAAAGGAAGACGAAAAGCCCGCTGCACCCACATCTCAAGGCATGACATCCGCCCTCAGTCTCCTCGGAGCCTCGCTGGTCTGGGTGGTGCTCTTGACCGGTCTCGACCGCTATTTGGCCTCCAATGAGGTCATGCTGTTCTCCAGTTATCCCGCAGAAATCCCCGTATGGGGCGTCGGTGCAGGCTCTTGGGTGATGTTCGTCGTGTACCAAATCGGGAAGGCTGCTCCGTTCTTGCGAGTGTCCACACCCATGCTGGTTCAGACTGGATTGGCGGTTGGCATCACGACCGTGATGGCGCTGTTGCTCTCGGACAACACCATCTCAACCATGTCAAGTGTTTGGACGTGGGGAACAGCCATCGCCGTGGCCGTGTTGGTTTCGTCAAGTTTGGTGGCCAGCGCATGGCGCAACACCCGTGAGGTGCTAACGCCGACCGAAGAAATTGACCTCATCGGTTGATGGCTTCACCGTCTTTGAAGAGGTCTCGGGTGATGTTCTTCTGATGGGACTCGAGGGTTCCACCGCCGATTTCAAGCAACTTGGCGTCTCGCCACAACCGCTCCACGTGGTATTCACCCACGTAGCCGTAGCCACCCATGACCTGCATAGCAGCGTCCGCAATTTCCTTGGCTGCTGTGGTCGCAAAGAGTTTGACGCCGTCAGAATCGAGACGCTGTCCTGAGGTTCCAATCGTCAGGTTGTTTGCTGTGTCGTAGATGTAAGCACGCATGGCTCGGTATTTGGCCCAACTCTCTCCAATGTAGCGTTGGATTTGGCCAAAATCACGAATGGATGAGCCAAAGGCGGTTCGGTCCGTTGCGTAGCGGTTCATTTCCTCGAGGGCACGACGAGCGATCCCGAGCGCCATGGCAGCCAGCGTCAAGCGTTCGAGTTCCAAGTTCCCCATCATGTGAAGCAGGGATTCGCCGACACCGCCGACGAGGTTCTCTGCAGGGACGATGCAGTCATCAAAGACCAGTTCTGCGGTGTTTGAGGCGCGCATCCCGGTTTTATCGTAGATTTTCTGACCCACGCTGTAGCCAGGCATGCCGGCTTCAACGAGGAAGGTGGACATCTGGACTCGCCCACGCTCGTCCTCTCCGGTGCGAGCGTAGACCCATACCACGTCAGCTGGCGTGCCGTCTTCGTCAATGCACCCGTTGGTGATCCACATTTTTCGACCGTTAAGCACCCAAGCCCCGTCGTCTCGCTGGACGGCTGAGGTTGAAAGGCCAAGAACGTCGGTGCCTGCGTCAGGCTCCGACATGGCCATGGCGCCAATCCACTCGCCAGAGCAGACCTTGGGTAAAATTCGCGCCTTTTGCTCGTCGGTCCCGTTGTAGGCCAAGTTGTTGACAAAGAGCATGGAGTGTGCCAAGTAAGCAAGTGTAAACCCAGGGTCCGAGGCGGATAATTCTTCGTGGACGATGGTGCAGGCTACGGCGTCCAATCCAGCGCCTCCGTAGTCTTCGGGAGCGCTGATGCCCAACAGACCCAGTTCACCCATGCTGCGAAGCAGTTCGTGATTGAACTTCTCCGCTCGGTCGTATTCCAAGGCCTGCGGTTCGACATGCTCTTGCGTCCACTCTCGTACCATCTCACGAAGCATCAGGTGCTCTTCGCTGGGGTTGGCGATGTCCATGTTGGCCATGCCAATGCGTCTTCACGGTGGCTTTTGACCTTTGGTGCGAACGCCGTGAAGTGCAAGGAATTAGCCATCGATGGTAAGGTCCAAATCCTGACGTTCATTCAGGAATTCGAAGGTCAATTCAAACAGCCCCTTTCCATCAACCACAGCGTTCCAAGCACCGTGTCCGTGACCTTCAAGCGTTACCAATTCGCTGTGAATCTCCAATGCGTCGTAGATGTCCTGCAAGACGAGTGCTCCTTCGTAGGGTGTGACTGGATCGTAGCCATCGCCATGAGCCATGAACAATTCAGGGTCGTCGCCATCGTATCGGTCAACCTCGTAGACCGTATTGTACAACTCCACTTTTTTGTTGGAGCCCCAGAAGTAAATCATGCTCTGCACTTCGTAGGTTTCATTGAGGTTGGTCGTGGAAAGCGTCGGGTCGTCCTGCAGCGAAATCTCATCACGGAAATCACCCAAATCCGTCAGGCCCAACGCCACCGTCGTGATGGCGCCAGCCGAAGCACCGCCAACCGCAATTTCATCGGTGTCGATTTCATAGGTGTCTGCATTGGCAATAACCCATCGAAGCGCAGCTTTGGCATCACGTTGAGCCGTATACATTGCCACCGCTTGCTGAATTTGTTTGGTTGATTCAGCCCCTTCAAGGGAATGTTCAATCCATTCCTGTGGCGCTATACCGCGGTAATATTCGATGACCTCTTCCTGATTCATGTCGTCGATGTTGCCGAGTTCTTCGGTTGTTCGGTAGTCGATTGAAACGTAGACAAATCCTCTCGAAGCGTAGTATTTGCCCATTTCAATGATTTCGGGTTTGTGCTTAATGCCTCCAGTGAAACCACCGCCGTGAATGAACATCAAGACGGGCCTGTTGGTCGAATTCGTGTCAGGACAGTATACGTCAAGTTTGAGGGGAACAGCAGAGGGTTCAGTGCTCGACTGCGAGTGGGCAAGTCCGCTTCCAAACACGATGTCCTCGTAGGTCAGAACCTCATAGGGTCCCGGCTCGTACACCACACCACCGTCGTCTTGATTTCCGTTTCGAAGGCAGCCCGATAACGATACGGTGAGCATCAACAACACGGCCAAGAAAACTCGCTTTCTTCCCATGGTTTTGCATTTCTTGTATGAATTAAATCAGTTCTGTATCAGCAGCGTTACTGACCTGCGCTTGGGCCAATCGTGTTCCGACGACGGCCGTTTACTCTTCTGCGGTGCTCTTGTCTCCCAGCATTTCGTCGCGGAAGGCTCTGTAATCGTCTTCGTTGTCAAACTCGAGTGGAATGACCATCCGTTCCTGACAGTCCTGGCATTCAAATTGTTGACCCACCATGAAGCCCATGTAGGGATAAACCCGGATGCCGTAGCAAGCAATGCAGACTCGGAACGACATCGATTCACGACCGTTTTCACGCTTCTCCAGCGAGGGCTTTGCGGAGTTCGTCGAGGTCAATACGATGGTCGGCGTTTACGTCAAAGGCCTGGATGATCACTGAGATTTGAGCCGGTGAAAGGATATCGCCCACCATGTCCCGAATGCCGTGATGAAGTTCCGGACCGTTGATGGTCCCGTCGCTGTCGGTGTCAAACGCCGAAAACATGTCGTCAACGGACATGCCTTTTTCCTTCAGGGCTTCGTTCAACTTGCTTATGGCCTCCTCGGCGGTCCATGCCTCTTCGCTCATGGTCACGGCTAACCGTCGGCCTCCTAAATCGTTTCCATGAGCGCCATCTCCCTTCTGTCCAGTGAGGACAGTATTGATAGGAAGTCGGCCAGAGGGACCGCTATGCAAAGAAGCAAGGTCACGGCTTCAACCCTCGTACTCCTCATGCTCACGAGTGTCCTTCTCGGCCTCATCCCAACGCCTGCCCATCTCGAGAAGGCACACATTGTTCAGCGCACGGCGACCGTCAGCGACCAAACCTTCACGCAAAGCATGACGACCATCTCCGGTGATGTTGGCGATACCATCACGCCAACGGTGCCCGTTCACTACGGTTACAGCATGACCGACGGCACGATGAACCTCTCCCTTGCGGGCAGTCAAACACCGATGAGCACGACCTACACGGTGGCTTCAGGAATGCTTAACGGCACCCTCAACGCCACGGTCAACGACGGTTCTTCCATCCAACTCGTCTCGTCTGCTGCGGGTCCACCGCAAGCAGGTTCCAACTCTTCAACGGTGTTGAGCACCACAAGTCTGTCCGGCACCCACCACTACGACACCCTGGAACTTCTGTGCGGAATTTCCTCTTGCGGGAGCATCGTGGCCACCGGCGACCTCACCCTTTACGTCAACACCCTCAGAGTCGAGCAGGGCACGTCCATCTCCGGTAACGATCTCGCCACCGGAGGAATTGGAGCAGGAACGAGCACCACGACCGCCACCAACGGCCGCAACGACGGCGGAGGAGGAGCAGGACACGGTGCCTCTGGTGGTGCTGGTGGCGGTGCTGGAGGGGGTTCAGGAGGTTCCGCTTACGGAAACGGCACGGAACGAGGAAGTCAAGGCGGTGGCGTCTCCAGCAGCATTCACAGCGCAGCAAACGGTGGAAACGGGGGCGGATACCTCCGCATTTTTGCCAATCAGGTTTTCGTCAACGGTTCGATTCACGTCAACGGTGGAGACGGTGACGCAGGAAGTGCCCCCTCCAGCGGCACGGGGCACGGCGGTTCAGGTGCAGGAGGAGGTTCTGGTGGCGCTGTCTTCATTCAGGCCAACAGCGTTCTCGTCGGCAACGGCGGTCAAATCAAGGCCGATGGAGGCGACGGGGGCGACGGTGCCAACGGCGTTCAGCAGGGCGCTGGCATCATGATGTACGACGGTGGTGACGGCGGTGGAGGTGGCGCTGGTGGCCGAATTGTCATCAACACACAAACCGGCGGCTACTCGAATTCAGGTACGGTCCAAGCCGCATCCGGAGGCGGTGGCGTGAAGGGCTACAAGTACGGTACTGGAAGCGACGGCGTCGATGGAAGTTCGGGTTCCTCGGGAACGGTCTCCGCAGGGACATGGGGAGGTTATGTCTCGACCGGAAACGTCACGGCTGACAACGGCACCTTCACGTCCCATCCGATAAATACGCAAACCGGCCAACTCTCTGCTGCTTATCTGACCCACAGCACCTCGGTCCCCGCCGATGCATCCCTGACGGCAACTTATCGCTACACCGTCAACGGAACGGATGCATCCTTTATCGAATGGAGCAGTTGGGCGCCGCTCTCGCTCTCGGGCGAATGGATTCCCCACCACACATGGATTCAATTGGAGTACACCTTTGCCCGCACGGGGACGGCCAGTCCAGCGCTCAACAGTTTCTCAATGTCGACCGTTGCATGGCCTTCCCTCACCTCGGTTGACCTTGCCTACGACGGTGAGGCGCTCGAGCCATCGCTCAACCATGCCACCTTTGGCTACACCAACACGCTGACCGACACCAGCACCTCACAGCAACCGCAATTCACCTTTGATGTCCCTCTGGGGACCACCTTCGCCGATGACCTTTCCGTTTGGTTGCAGTGGGACGGCTCCACGGTGACACCGCCCAGTTTCACCCAAGCCCGCATGGGCACGACGGTGATCAACAGCACCGCAGCCCCTCACGCAGACGAGGGTCTTGTGTTGCTGGTCGATGAAACCGTTCTCAATCAGGCATCGCCTACCAACACCTACCAAGACACCCACGGCATGCACTGGAGCACCTACACGGTAAGCGTGGACATGAGCGCATCAACCACGGTGTGGTTTGACCGACTCGGGGTTCCTTGGTCGGCTGACATCTCGGTGAACATGACGGCTGCCATGAACAACGTGATTTTGGCTGACTGCACCACGTTCTACACGTTCACCTCTGGGACCTGTTTTGGACAAGCCACGCTGCATCGGTTCAGCCTGACGGGGACCAATCCACAAGGGGGCAGCACCGCCTTTTCCTTCGCCTTGAGTGACCCTCTGTTTTCCTGGAAGGACACCTACGCGCCTGAACTCTCCCTGATTGAACATCGCAAGGGCATTGAACAACTCCCCGACCTACGCGTCAACGAATCGTTCAGTGTGGTGCTGTTTGATGTCGCTGGTGAGGACGATCTCAATGTTGAGTACCTCGGTTTGGACTGGAAGGAAGCGGACGGGTTTTCCGAAAGTCAACCTTTGGCCTACCACAACGGACTCAAAGGTTACTACATCTATCTCGACACCGACGGCCTGGAAGTTGATTTGGAGCATGCATTCAACATGACGTTCAGGCTGCTGGACGCACAAGGCAACGAGCTGCTCCCCCGGCCAACCTACAACATTACGGTTTATCCAGCGGCACCGGAAATCTCCGGGCTGGTTTTGGAAGGGCAAACGAAGCGTTCAGGCACCACCGCTGAGTCAACATGGGGCGTGACGGGCGCAAACATTCTTCTCAAGGTGACCGAGGTTAATCTGCGACAAAACCTCATCGTGATGGCTGACATGACTCACCTTGGACCCTCGCCGCCGCTCACGCTCCCGCTGATTTGGGACCCTGCCCTGCTGGCCTACAGCATGGATTGGCAACCCCAACGACAGGACATGGGCGAATGGAACATCGAAATTCGCATGGAGGAACTTGGCGGATTGATGTCATCGGACCCGAACGGATGGCAGGACGGTGTGGATGCCGTGGTTCATCTTGTTGACAATGACGGACCCGTCATCACCTCCATCCAAATCCCTTCCGCTCTTGAGCCAAATGAGCCGCTGAACTTCTCCATGCAGTGGACGACCTCTGAAGACGAAACCTACACCGGTAACGTGGCCGTTGACCACGAGGGTGCGGAGATGGCCAACAAGACCATTGTGGCCACGCAAGCCAACAACGCCAGCCTGATGTTTACGACCGATGGATGGGCCGCTGGCATCTACACCATGCGTCTCTACCTCACCGACGATGTCGGGAATGAAGCCACGGAGGCCTTCTCCGAAGCAAACACGTTTGAGATCTTGAAGCCGTTCATCACGTCCAACCTCACTCTTGCTTACGTCGCACCCGATACGGTGGAAGTTCGCGGGTACGTAGAAACTCGTTCAGGGAGTACGCTCCTCAATCTGCACCAGGAGAACACCGACTGGGGCGTTGATGAAACCGTAGACGACGGCGACGTTTGGTTGAATTATACGCTCGACGAATTCCCGTCGGCCATCACGAACATCTCACTTCAGGCGTGCGATAGCAACAACCTGCAAGCCTGTGAGCTCCAACATCACGAACTGGACGTATCTCCCGCCTTCACCATCAACGCGACCAGCACCTGCGAAGCCCCCAACCTCAACGAAACATCGGCAGAGGAGCAGATGGTGGTCTCGTGTGAGGTAATCAACCGTGGCTTAACGAAGATCACCGTTCAGTACAACGGGGCGGTCCTGTTCAACATCAGCTCAACGGAAACGGTGATTGAACCAGGAGAAACCGCCACCGTCGTCGTCGTGCTTGAAGCAGGGAATGACGACGTCAACCACAGCATTGATTGGACCTTATCGGCCTCGAATGCGTTGGCCAACACTTCGGCCTTGGATTCAGGGCAAGTTCAGGTTCTGCGGGCCATTCCAGAACCAACGGTGAACGACAGCACCGACGAGACTGTAAGCGGTGATTCAAACCTCGTTGTCGTCTCGCTTGTTGGCCTTCTCCTGGCAGGAACCGGGGTTGCTTTTGCCTTCTATAGAAGGAGTGGCAGTGCAGATATCCTCGGTGTCGATGAGCCCAAGGAACATGTTGAACTGACTCAGGTTGAGCACGACTCAACCGAAGAAGAAATCCTGACGCTCGATGTCCGAGCACCTACGCCTGAACCTCAACCTGAATCCGCTGGCCCTTCCGCTTCAACACCACCGACATCCACCGATGCGAACGGGTATGAATGGTACTCCACTGCTGAGGGCCACTGGTACAGAACGGCCGGTTCACATTCCGAATGGATTCCTTACGGACAACCCTGATGGCCGCAGACTGGCTGGCGATTCTTTTTCTAGCCTCGACCTCCATAAGTTCATGATGGATGGAAAAGTGCGGGCAAAAGAACTCACCATGGCAAAGAAGTACATCGCCAGAGACCCCCGTACGGGCAAACCCATCCAAATGGGGCATGCAACCACATCGGATGCATCGTATGAGCCAATTCAGGGACCATGGTGTGCGCTTCACCACGCCGACATCATGTCGTTGGCTGAAGGAACCTTGGAGAAGCGTGAGGTGCGTTGGAAAAACAACACCCTCACCATGTCAAAAAAAGACGGCGTTCGCGCACTCAGTCATGTTTCCCAAAGCATGATTCTTCCTGCGCACGCCTTGTTGTTGAACGCTTTTGAAGACGAGGACCCCGACGTGCGAATTGCAGCATTGGAGGTCCTCCCTGAATTTGCAGTTCGGCGTTCAAATGAACTGTTTGATTGGTTGTCGGTGTTGCTCGACGATGAACATCCGCGTGTGCAATCGGCGGCGAGTGCTGCGCTTGCACGTGCGGCTCCAACCTTTCCATCTGGAGTACATTCTTCTCTTGAAAACGAACTTCGCCACCCCGATAAGCAACGCAGTGCGGCAGCTTGGAAGGGATTGGATGCTCTCGGCAAAACCTGGCCGGACGTGGTGGCAGACCACGTGGATACACTTCTTCTTGAGCCAGACGTGACCCTTCGTCGCCGTGCAGCGAAAATGATCAATGCCATCGTCTCCAGAAAAACCTCAGCGGTTTGGGATTTGGTTTCATGGGCCTTAAACGACGAGGATGCTCAAGTGCGAAAAACCGTCGCCAAGTCACTCCCTCGCCTCGCCAAGCAGGACGTCCGAATGGGAACCATGTTCGCTGAACGCGCCATCACCGACCCAGACCCCGATGTTCGACTTTCAGCCATCAAAACCATTGAGAAGCTCAACCGTGGACACGGTCGTGCTCGGGATTTGATTCTCGCAGGGTCTCGCTCCACCGATATTCGGGTGCGGCGGGCGTGCATCGGCCTGCTTCCCAAACTCCTTGACGAAGCAGAGTTGCGTGCCCTTGTCGACGACTTGCTCAAAACCGAAACCGACCAGCAGTTGGTCGAGACGCTCATGCAGTACCGATTTGATGCCATGCTTGAAGGGACGGAGGATGAAAAGAACGCGGCGTTGTCACCTGCTTTGGCCGTTCCAGACCTTGACAAAGAGGTGTTGTTGGCCCAGGGGAAACGGGTTGGAATGGCGCCGAGTCTGCCAGGGCTGGAAGCAAAATCAGAATCAAACGACGACATGAAGGACCCCCCAAATCCACCTGTGAACTCGAGTTTGGACACGCGTCGGCCAACGCAGGATGAGTTGATGGGCTACAACGACGACGAGGATGATTTCCCTCCAGATGAAGACGAACCCTACTACTGAGGGCAGGTAAGACCGTGCAACACCGTTAAGAACAGGGGGGCGGTCGGCAACTCGCTGAAGAGGTGTAAGATATGGACGATGACATGCCATTCAACGACAAAGCACAACAGTTTGATCGCTTGTGGGACGGCATCACGCCAAAAGGTGTGAACCGCTCCAAGTCACTCAAGTTCCGTCAATACATCCTTGAGCATGTTCGACAAATGCGCCGACCATTGAACCGAGAAAACGCTCGACGATATTGGATGGGCGAGCTTCAGAAGGAAATCGCTGACCGCGAAAACTTCTGATGACCCTGTGGAGGCCACCCCGTCTCGGTGGCCAATGAAGAACGCCTGAGGCGGACGGTGAAACCGATGTTCACAACAACACGATTTGATGCTTGGGACCTTCCTACGTCCATTCAGAACGGCCTCGATGCCATGGGCTGGGAGTTTGCAACGCAAGTCCAGCGTGATACCGTGCCTCTCGCCCGGCAGGGTACCGACGTTATCGGACAAGCCAGGACCGGCTCGGGAAAAACGGCCGCTTTTGGATTGCCGATTCTTGAGCGATGTCAATCGACGGGGTTGCTTCAAGCCCTCATCCTTACGCCGACCAGGGAACTGGCGAACCAAGTTGCGGAAGAGATCAATCTCCTTCAGGGCGACGCAGAGCTCACCATCCTCACCGTGTACGGTGGAACCGACCTCGAAAAGCAAGCCAAAACCTTGGCCAAGGGTGTCGACATCATCGTTGGCACACCAGGGCGTGTGATGGACATGAGCGAGCGAGGCCACATCGATTTGTCGGCCCCGCAAGTCCTTTGTTTGGACGAGGCCGACCGCATGTTGGACATGGGTTTCTTCCCTGACATCATGTGGGTGGTTGAGCGCATGACGGGGCGAGAACAGACCCTTCTGTTTTCTGCAACCTTCCCCCAAGAAATCATTGATGCCGCTCACGAATTCATGAATGAACCTGATTTCGTGCTCACCAACGCCGAGACGCTGGATGTTCCACCCATCGACCTGTATTCGGTACGAATCGGCCGCTCCAACAAACTCTGGGTGCTTGGTCGCCTCCTCGTCCGCATGCAAGACGAGGACCAAACCATCATTTTTTGCAACACCAAGCGCATGGTGGACTTGGCGGTTGAGCGACTCAAGAAGCATCGCTTTGACGTCGCCGGCTTGCACGGAGACCTGAGTCAAAACCAGCGTGAACGCATCCTTAACTCCTTCAAGGAAGGGGAGGTCAAGACCATCATCGCCACCGACGTCGCCGCACGAGGAATTGACGTTGACGGCATCACCCTCGTCATCAACTACGACATTCCAAACGACCTTGATTCCTTCATTCATCGTATCGGCCGCACGGGACGTATCGGGCGAACAGGTGAGGCATGGAGCTTGGTCTCCCGAGACGATGAACCGCAACTCTCCAAGATCATGGCCACCTACGGGCTTGATATTCAGCCAAGTGAAGCACCTGAACTTCCCGAGGGCGTAGAGCGGGACCCCGTTCGCCGCCAGGAAGATTTCACCGAAACGGCCGATGTGTTCGGCTACGTGACCGTGAAGCTCTCGCTCCATCCCAACGATGCGGGCTCAACCCTCAACGTGGCCAACTGGTTCGTTGAGCAGTTGCGCTGTGATGAACTGGCCATCGGAACCATTGCGTTCAAAGACGACGCTACCTTTGTGAGTCTCCACAGCAGCAAAATCGGGACGGCTATGAAAGCCATTGAGAAGCGTCCGTTCAACGGTCACACCATGACCGCCGTCATCGTCGAGTGATCATTCCTCTTCGCCACGACGCTTCCAAGAACCTGATTTCTTGACGTGGTGGCCTTTGGAAGTACCTTCTTTTCCTTCTTTTCCGGCCTCGTCGCGAGAACTCGGCCAGGTGCCGTCCTCAAGGGGACGCTCGACGACCACCATCGTGCCCACACCGACGCTCAAAGCAAGGGCGGAAAGCGACCATGCATAGCCGATGGCGTCGTCCCAACGCTGCTCAGCATCGGCGCATTCAGACGAAAGTTGGCTCGCAAATTCACAAAAAGCCAGCGTATCTCGTGCGTCGATGGCCTCCTGATTGGTGGAGATGTTGGTCATGGCCAGCACGAACAACAGAAGAGCGGTGCCGAGGAGAGCCTTGTGTTTGGTTTGCCACACCGTACGGCGCTGAAGCCGCCATGGGGAGGGGTCTTCTTTGGTTGCAGCAAGGGTGCGGGCAGGCCCTCCAAACCTCAGGAACCACACCAACCACATGGCGACAAGAACCACGAGGAAACCCCAGGTGTAAACGGCTTCGTGAAACTCCCACATCGGTGTCAAACAGGCCTGCACGTTGGGTGTTCCAAGGCAGGAATCGAGTGCTATGGGATAGAACACGACCAAACGAAGGATGTTCAACACATAGACGATGCCGCACATGACACCCACCGCTTTCCATTTTTCACGCTGTGGGACACCATCGGTCATCATCACGAGCGTTGAGAGAAAGATCATCTCGTGAACACCCGCACATTCATCAGAGACATAGAGGCCTACGCTGTCGTAAGGGCCAGGAAACGTGGGGTGGAGCAGGTCAATACGCGTCAACCAGCCGTTGTGGTGGCTGATGACGGCCGTTCCTTCACCGTAAATCAAGTTCGTGAGTTCATTCCAAATCCATGCTTCAGTGACCTGAACGGGGGCCAGCGTGTCGGATGGAATGGTCAGGAACCAGTAAAAGGCCTCAACAAGGATGAGGGCCAACGGAATACGCCCATAACGGAGGCCAAGTTCACCGACCTCCTTCCAGGACATGTCCCCTTCGGGACGAGCCGTCCCCGTCGCCGCCATGTTTTGAGAGCCACCTCGTTGTTGAAAAGATGTCGCGGGAGTGAACGGCCGGGAACACCATTGACAGAAGAAGTACATGTCTTCAAAACGGAGACCTGCTTGGGGTTGTCATGGGAGATGGGTCCTCTGAGCCAAGCATCACCCATCGTCTCGACGTCTTGGGGTTCTTGTGCCCCGTCCCCGTGGCCAAAACTCGAGAAGCGCTTGAGGGCCTCAAGAACGGGCACGTGTTGGAGGTTCTTGCGGACGACCCAGAGACCATGCACGACATGCCGTTACTTATCGGACGTGGACCTCACCACCTTTGTGGCGTTCGTCAACAAGACGGAGAGATTCGTTTCATCATTGAGGTGAGAGCATGAACATTGTGCCCAGAGATGACGTCCCAAGCGAGGCTTTCCTTCCAACAGGCCACGGTGATTTTCGAATCCAAGTCTTCCACGAAGCGAGCACGGGATTCGACCATGTTGCCATCACGCTTGGGGACATGAAGGGGCCCGATCCTGTCCTCGTACGGGTCCACTCCGAATGTCTTACGGGTGATGTCTTCTCCAGTACGCGATGCGACTGTGGCCCCCAACTCCATGCTGCTCTCGATGCCATCGTCGAGAAGGGTTGGGGTGCCTTGCTCTATCTTCGCCAAGAGGGGCGAGGCATCGGGTTGCATGCGAAAATTCAGGCCTACCATCTGCAGGATGCAGGCGCTGATACGATGGATGCGAATTTGATGCTCGGTCTTCCTGCCGATGGACGGGATTATGCCATTGCCGCAGAAATGCTGGAATCCCTTGGCGTTGTCGATGTAAACCTCCTCACGAACAACCCAGAAAAAATCACACAACTGGAACGGCACGGCATCAACGTCGCTACCCGAACGCCGCTTATCGTCGGTGTTCACGTGAACAACAGAGATTACCTCGCCACCAAAGGCGAACGCATGGGACACCACATCAACGATGATGACCTGTAGATGGGGCCGTGGCCGGGAATTGAACCCGGGCTGGCAGAACCACAATCTGCCGTGCTAACCCCTACACCACCACAGCCATGAGAGGTAAGAGCGCCTCATGCGCTTGGTATTTCAATCATGCGCCATCCTTGCCTTCGTCGAGTGACTCCTGGCGTTCAGGGGACCCTCTGTTTCAAGAAGTGCCACGGCGTGCAACAGGACATGCGACCCCAGAGCAAGGGACTTTCCATGGTGTTGGTACTTCTGCTGTTTTCAGCCTCACCTTACCTCATGTCGGTCCAGGCACGAAGCGTCCACAGCACCGCAACGGTGGACCTTTTCCCCCAAGGTGATTTTGCCAACTCGGGTACGTGGGACGTGGGTGCCGAGACTTCGTTTACCCAAGAATCAGCCACCTACACCGAAAGCATGGTCGCTGACCAACGATTGACCATGCTTCATACACGACCCCTTCATCTTGACACGCTCACGGTATGGTCTTCAACCTCCCCAACCGACTCAAACTACTCCACTGGCGCCCCCGACGGGGCGAGCACCTGGTCCAGCGGCCCTGAAATTGAACTCACAGATTTCGATGTTTCTGGCCTGGTCAACTATGATTTGCATGAACTCCACATGGTGGGTGTGTTCCAAATTCCCGATGCGCTCTCGGAAGACACCGTTCGAATTTCTGTTCAGCACGCCGACGGTTTTGACCTCCTCAAAACCTTCGCGCACACGCAGGGCAACGTTGACTACATCAACAATTCAGCCTTCAAAATCAACATCACCGCCCTTATGGATTGGACGTGGGATGACATCAGCCAGATGATCTTCACTTTGGACTATGTCGCTGCCGGAGGCGTTGATGATTCACGACTCGTGGTTGATGCGCTGGGTCTTGATATCACCGTTCAGACCCCGTGGTACGGCGGCGAAGTCGGCTTTGCTTCATCCCAATTCAGCGGTCATCAACTGCCCGTTATCGGCCTTGATATGAATGCGGGTTCAACCGACAATCTGGCCCTCGACGACTGCGGACTCAAGCCGACCGTCGAAGGCACAACGGGGCAATGGACTACCGAGACCCTCGCCCATCCTGCCGAACAGACCCTCGGTCGTGTGCATCACGCCTCTGATGAAGCGGGAGGAAGCGTTTCGGTTGAAGTTGCGATTGTTGAGAACGGTATCGCTGGCGAATTTGTACCGCTGCAAGAGAATACGCTGCTTCCCGAAGGAGAGGCGTACCGGTTGAAATTCATCGTCACGGACACCTGCATGTCATCCGCCTGGGTTGATGTGAACGACCCCTCGCTCCAGTTGAGCGGTCGGGTGTTTGGTACCAACGACGGTATTGATGACGAATATTCGCGCTGGCTGGTCTTCGTCGACGACCAAGTTGTGTCAAACGAACCCATGTCGCTTGGAACCTTCTCGCACGACTGGCCCATTGGAGCCTACATGCAACCCGGAAGTTCCTCGTTCACGCTCTCGATTCGTGCATGGTTCACGTGGGACTCAGACGGCACCGCAAGTCATACCGCTCTCGAATTCACCGACGTTGATGTGTCGGGTGGTTACGAAATTGCGTGGGATGAGGACCCCGTTTGTGACCCCATCGGCGACCAAACGCTGACCGAGGATAACGGAGGAATCATCCTGCCCTTGCTCCGGCGATGTTCCGATGACAGAGCGACAACCGATGACCTGACCGTACAATTCACGAACACCAACGAAGACGTGGTGGCCGTCGACCTGACCGAGGGAGATGTCCGCTTGCGCCTGTTGCCTGAGGCGAGCGGCCAGTCCGTGATTGGAGTCACCGTGCTTGACCCCGCAGGAAATTCTTGGCAGCACTCGTTCCAGTTGACGGTGGAACCCGTTGACGACCCACCGATGGTTGCAGAGTTCCAATCCCTGATCCCCGTTGAACGTGATGTTGAGACGGTGATCAACATGACCTGGAGCGATGTGGATTCCCCTGGGCAAGTCACCGCCTCAACCAACCGTTCCTGGGCGACCGTGGACCTGCTCAGCAATGCGCTGACCGTCACCCCCCCTACGGCAGGATTCCAGTCGGTACTCGTCTCTCTGTGCGACCAAACGGGTTGTACCGACCGTGAGGTGGACCTCGAAGTGATGGCCCTACCGGATTTGACTGTGGAATCCATCGACTTCGACAAAGAGACCATTCAACAAGGCGACATCATTTCGATGCGGGTCTTGGTACGCAATCAAGGTCAAGCCGATGCCACGATGGTATCCGTTCGCTGTCAAACCGACGACCAGCTCATCGGCGTTGAGACCGTTGCCATCATCAAACCAGGAGAATTGCAATCCGTCTCCTGCGATTGGCAAGTTCCGCTCGACGTTCGTGTGGTTCGCTTCAGTGCCGTCATCGACAGGGGCCTCGAAATCCAAGAGGGAGATGAGGAGAACAACGTGTTGGAAGAATTGGTGGCGATCGAAGAAGTGGTTGATGATACGGGTGACGAAACCGCAGGGCTCCTGACCGCACGGGTCGCTTGGATTGGCGTCATCGTCATCGCCCTGGGCGTGCTCGGGCTCATCGGTTTTATGATGCCTCCGAAGATCAAGAAGATTGAATGAAGGTCACGTCGAAGACCCACTCGTTTTGCGGTGGAGAACCAACACCTCCTTGTCGGATAACGCGAAAACCCCCCTCAAACTTGATAACCAAAACGCAGGAGGGCCGCCTGCTTTGAGGTCGTGGGGGCCGCTCAACCTTGGTTGACAAAGCAGGAGTGGGAACCATGTCTCAACTGAAAATCCGCATTGAAACGGACGAATACATTTACGAAGAATACATCGAAGCGTGAGCCTCAAGATGAGGTTGTCCAGCGCCGAGGATAAACCTCGGTGTCCATCAACACCATGCTTGGTCGTGCGACTTCTCCTGTTTCCATTGTGGCGATATCGTTTGAATCGGCTTTGAGTTTGACAAATCCAACGGCTTCGTCTTTGAGGGAGGACACCATTACTTCAGTGCCCTTCTTCAGACCCTTTGGTATGGAGATCAATCCCGGTCGAAGCAACGGCGCTCCAAACGCCAAAGCCGCCACGGCACTGTCTTTCACCTGACAGCGGGGGACGTCAACAAGCAGCTTCTCAATCGGGTGAACGATGGCCTTCAGTGCTTCCTCTTGACCGCATTCCTTCCACAGCCAAACGGCATCAGCCAGTTGGTCCATGGTCACGCACTGACCGAGGTCGAAAACACCGGATGATGCTCGACGGAGTTCCTTCAGAGAGACGGGTGCATTGAGCAACAATCCCATGTCCCTGGCCATCGTCCGGATGTAGGTGCCTGCTTCACACGTGATTCGAGCGACAACATCGTTGCCGTCAACATCGAGCAACTCAAATTCATGAATGGTTCGCGTGCGAACCTGAACCTTGACCGCGGAAACTTCAGGGGGCACGTTGTAAATGCGTCCCGTCAATTTGGCCATCGTCTGGCGAAGGGCTTCTTCATCAGGTGCCTGACGGAAACGGAACACAGCAACGTAGCATTTCTTGTGTTTGAGGATCTTGTTGGTGATTTTCATGCACCGTCCAGCCATGAGGGGCAGGACACCCGTGGCAAAGGGGTCCAACGTCCCGCCGTGGCCCAAACGTTCCAGACCGAGGAGGTCTCGAGCCCAAGCGGCCAATTGATGAGAGGTTGGGCCCGCTGGTTTGTCGACCAGAATGAAGCCCGAGGCGAGCCGTTGTTCCAGGGTACGGTCGTCGGGAAAGGTTCCGAAGGCCTCGTCGGTGGTCGGTGCATCGTCAAGGACATGTACGCTCATTGAGATGCCTCCAGCAACCCGACGACATGCTCCAGTATTTGAGATGCATTGAGAGAAGTGGCATCAATGACGTGGCTGTAGGGCTCAGGGTCTTCAGGCGCAAGCCCGTAAAGAACACGAAAGCGTTCACCGTCAACCACCGCTCGCTGTTGGTTGGCCAGCAACGCCTCATGGTGGCTCAACCCTTCTCTCGATGCCACTCGACGAGCACGTTCATCGTCAGAGACATCAAGCCATATGCGCAAGCACGGGAGTTCGAGACGGTACGCCCACCAGCCTGCCAATCGAGATTCTACAACATCGGCGGCGTCGCTGCCCTGCATGCGCTGCTTGAGTAATTCATCGAGAGAACGGTCGACATCAAGCTCGTTCTGACACAACTCACCAAAATCAGCCAAGGTCATGCCTCTGCGCTTTGCTTCGCTACGAAACACATCGCCACCGTTGAGGCTGCTCCAACCAAAACGCTCCATAAGCCCGTGAACCAACGTACTGGTGCCGCTGCCAGGATGGCCGGACACCGTCAACTTGACCATGAGGTCACACCGTCCACTCATGGAAGCACACGTTGCAACGTTTGGTTCGTGGACCGTCATGAGTGATGACGTCACCATCACACGCCGGGCATGTCAGTGCCATTCCTGACAGCAAGCCTCCGCCTCCACCTTCCTGAGTCGCTTTCGAGGAGGAAGATGGCTTCTTGCGTTGTTGACTTCGCTTTGAGCGCTGCTGACGCTTCTTGGCTTGGTTTGAGGTGGGTGCAGCCTTGGTCGCCACCAAATGAAGAAGGGGTTCTTTGAGCACTTCACCCGCTACGATGATTGGGTGCGATTTGTAGCGAGCCAGTTTGATGTGTCGGTCCAAGACACGACCGTAGGCGGCGCTCATGCAAATATAGCAACAAATCCACGCAGGGAAGAACAGGAATTTCCCTTCGAGCAAATGCCATTCAGGTGCCCAAGGCAGCGACACATAATCGACCCTAAAGGTCTCAACTTTCGTGGTCAACCAGGCAAAAATACCGATGATGAAAATCATCGTGAACATCATCGGTTTCATTGCTCCCATCTGAACTTCCAGTTGCTCTGGCATCATCTGTTGCTGGAGCGTCATCGCTTTTTCCTGTAGAATCGGGTCCCTGGAAAGGCGAGCTTCGTTCATGATTTGACGAACCTGTCCTTGTCGGTGGCCAATGTGGGCCTGGTCCATCGGATCAACGAAGAAATTGCGGATAACGGTGTTGAGGGTCATCGAAAAAATGCCGAGAATCATCACGGTGATGACAAAAAAGGACTCTTCTGGCAGCAGGGGGGAGAGCAGAGGATCCGCTGTTGTGCCCAAGGATGTGCGGATCGACGGGGTCATGATGAGGACCGTCATGAGAATCATGAACATCAGCATGACAAACATGGAACCACCCGGTGCTGGGGGAGGGGGAGGTGAAGGACCGTTGGCCATAATCGGTCTGGGCCGATGGAAGGGCATGAAGGTTAGCATGTCATTTGGAGAAAGACGAGGTTCTGAACACAACAGCGAGAACTTCAAACATCGGGACGATGTCGTCCATCCATGCGCCAGAAAGACCCGTTGGATGTGTCGCCAACATGGCGCTATCCGCTGCCCATGCCCATGCCCGGTCAACCCGTCTGCGCAACCGAGATGGAAGCGATGGAACAGTTGGCTCGGTTGCCGGCCGCACCAAGGATGTTCTATTGGACCGACGCCGAGCGGAAATGTCCGGAAGGTTGGGGATTCATCGCAAGCGTAAGGCAAGGTGTTCCTCCAAGCGGCATCGAGGCTGAACTCGCTGCGTGGACCGAACAATATCCAAAAGCATGGCTTGCCGTTGATCTTCGAGACGGTGCTGTTCCACCCTCAACCGTTCGCCCGCTCAATGAAGTGCTCTCATCTCTCAAGCGACCCGTCATCGTCATCGTGAGCCGCTCACCGGAACACGAAGAATGGCCACAATGGGTCCTTCCGCAGTAAGGCCTCAACGCAGAGGCATCGGACGTTGCCGCCCTCAACGGTGGATTCACTCGGTGAAGGTGTATCCGCAAGCCGAACAGGTACCTGCATCAGCTGCATTGAGGGTTGAACAAATCGGACATGCTTTCTCGTCGCCCGCCGCTTCGGCTTCAGGCGTTCCTGCTTCCTCAGCAGGTGCTTCCTCGGACGTCTCTTCGGCTTCCTCGCCGTCGCTGTGGGCCTCGTTCCAGGCCTTGGCGGCATCTTCCAGTTCGGCCTTCTTGAGGTAACCGTTGTCGTCGTGGTCGTAATCCACGGCGAATTCGACGAACGCATCTCGGTGGCTTGCGTCAATACCCGCAGCCTCCATGACTCTGACGAGCATGTCTTCTCGGAATTTCATCTTGGGTGCGCTGTCCTCCTCGGATGCTGCTTCATCACCGCTGTCTTCTTCGGTGGCCTCAGCAACTTCCTCAGATTCGGATTCTTCAGCCTCGGGCTCCAACGACGGGAGGTCATCCGATTCAATTTCATCACCGAAGTGAACCCCGTGGAATCGGTTGAGGGCTTCTGCATCAACTTCTCCGCTGCCTTTGATGTCAAAGGAAACTTCGAGGCGCTCGCCTTTCTCCACCTTTGGCACGTGCCAAACGATGTGGAGGCCGCCTTCGCCGTCTTCGGAGGTCATCGTGACATCATCACGCTTGCCGTCTGCACTCTTCATCACCCACTCTTTGATTTCAAACTGGGGCGGCAGGACATCGTTGATGTAGAGGTCACTCAGCGCGGTATCGCCGTTGTTCTCGAAGAGAATCAGAACTTCGTATCGGCCCTTTCCGCCCAGCGGAATGGCTTGCTTACCCGCACTGAAGTTTCGGCGGTTGTGAACGACCTTCAACGAAGGTGTGGTCGATGGTTCTCGGGTGCATATGGGTCCAAAGCGCTCAGCACTGAACTCGATTCGAGCAGGGGCGTCAACGCGTTCGTTGCCCGGTGATGGGTCTGGAGCCGTCAAGGGATAGGTGATCTCAATCTTCTTCCCAGGCTTGAGTCCAATGGGGCCCCGGGTACCAACGGTCAGCATCATGGTATGGCCTTGACCGTCGGGAGAGCGATGTTCCTTCTCGATGGTGATGCCCTCGGAGAGTTCCAATTTGTACTGGTCATCGTCGATGGCTTTGCCGTCAATCTTGATGGTGAGTTGCTCCTGCGTTGGCGCTTCGAAGAGTCCAGGTACATCGTCGGTGATGCGCATGAGGTTGATGGTGGATGAACCCTTGTTGACGAGGGTCATCGTGGCCTGAACCTTTTGGGAGCGGTAGGAACGTAGGTTGCTCGTGGAGTAGACCTTCTCGACTTGGGCTTCCAAGACCTCGAGCTTCTTTTCCTCAAGGGTCATGGTGCCCTCGGAGGATTGGACGGCCTTCGGAAGCACCGTGTAGGACAAATCGTACGTGAAGTCAGGCTCGGATTGGGCCATGACGGTTCGCTCTTCAGATTCCCACTTGCCGTTGGGTGTGACGTCTTGGTCAACATCGTGGATGTCAAAGAGGAGTTCATCGCTTCCTTTCATGCTGACTTGAAGTTTGGTCAAATCCACAGCAAAGGACGAACGATTCTCGAAAATTGCTTGACAAATCCAATTGTCAGGTCGCTCGTCTTCGCGCACTCGCATGTAGGTGAATCCACGACAGAACGCGTCGAGTTCTCGGAAGGCCATGTTGGAAACGGTAGCGTCTGCACGGTACGTGGCGGAAGCCTTTCCTGCCTTGATGGCCTTGGTGGATTCAACGTTGATGGTTCCTTCAAGGCTGATGGATTGTGTCTCGCCAGGTTGCAAACGACCGACGGTCCACGTGATAACACCAGCGTCGAGTTCAGCGCCACCGGCCATTTCAAAGTGCATTTCAGAAGCCAACGGGCGAGATACAGTCACGTCATGAAGTTCCACGCCTGAGAGATTTTCCACCTCAAGTTCGAGAGACAGAGGTCCAGGATCTTCTCCGATGGCGACCGAAAGAGAGCGTTCTTGCGAACGGGATGGGTTGGTGTCAAGGCGCTCACGGAGCGTCATCATCTGTTTGCCGTTGACCTTGTACGTCTCCGTGTGGTTCTTGCTTGGCTCCAATTCATCAACAGAGACGTGCTCCCCACCGATATCGGTTGAATCGATGTTGTCAAGGAGAACGTCAATGTCGTAAATACGGTCGTCGGAGGAGGGGTTGTTCACCGTAAGCGTCCCCTTCACGTTCTGCTTGATGATGTTTCCATCAGCGTTGAGCGTGGTGGTTTCGACTTCATGCAAGGTGCCCTCCAGTTTGTCCCCGGGTACGGCTTCAACCTCTGCACGGCTGCGAATGGTGGCCCCAGCTTGTTCGCCAACGAGGTTTGCTGGTGCGAGGTCGGGGATGGGTGCATCCGAGGTATCACCAAGCGAGAGCGAGGCGAGGGGGTCAGCGGGTGGTGCGGCGAGCGGGTCCATCAGCGGGTCGGCAGC
>JAYNUQ010000017.1:0-9382 GCA_038116375.1 Candidatus Poseidoniales archaeon
GGCAACAGCACCATCGAAGTCTGGGGCAACGAGGATGCGCCCGGCATGAAGTGCACCTTGATGCGTGGTTCTGAACTCTCCAATGTCGGAAAGTCTCGCTCCGGCTTCGAAATGATGGTTCCTCCCATCCTGCTTCTGCTCGGTGGGCTGTCACTCATTGGACTGGCATGATGACGTCGTAGCAGGTTAGCACGGGTGGAGCATATGGCGAGTGGAGCAACAGAGATTGGCACGGGTATGCTCGACCAAGTGGTCGCTGGAGGCCTCCTCTACGCCGTCCCGTTGTTCGTTATCTCGTTGGTGTTGTTCGTTGAAGGGAGTAAGCGAATCCCGATGACGGTGGGTATCGTTGGCTTCATTGTCGGCTTCGGTTTGGTGGGTGAACTCTACGAATTCCTTGGGGCAAACCCCCCCATCAGCGAAGGGCAGTTCCGATTTATCGCTGCGGCGGCCGTTGGGGTCATTTCCGTCAGCGTAGCTCAAATGGCCATGCGATTTCTTGCCGCTGGCATGGTGTTTCTCATCATCACGAACCTCATCAGGACAGGTGATGAGGCCAGTATTGATTTCGAAGGCGATGCTTTTCTTTCCGGTGTCCTCACCCTCATTGCGTTCTTCCTCAGCATGTCGTTCCGTCGCTTGGTACCGGCACTGATGGCGGGCTTGGTTGGCACGCTTGGCATGATGTTGGCGGTCTACGTTGCGGTCGGTTGGGACGTGAGTCGGTTGGACGGCGTCTCAGCACCTGATGCTTATCTTGGGTTGGTGGGTATGCTCTTAAGCGCGTTCATTCAATGGCGCACCATCAAACAAAAGAAAAACGAAGAAGAACACGAAAAAGAGTACGACTTCGATTTTTGAGAAGAAGACCATAGACTGATGCCACGGTCGTCCAATCATGCCAACAGCGATGGTGACGGGCGCCAACCGAGGAATAGGGCTTGAAACGGTCCGCCAACTCCTCCGCAGAGACTACGAAGTCCACGCCACCTACCGTTCTGCAAAGGGCGGCTTGGGCGACATCAACAACCCCCGCCTTACGTTGCATCGAATGGATGTCCGAGACACCGACGAGGTAGCAGCAACCATGGAGGCGATTGGCCCCTCGCTTGACCTCTTGGTCAACAACGCTGGTGTTTCGGACGGCCGTTGGTCAAGCGTCGCTGACATTGATTTTGAGATCGTTTCTGACGTGATGGAAGTCAACGCCATCGCACCCGTTCGGGTCACACAACACGCACTGCCTCTGCTGGTCAACGGCGGGGGGACGGTGCTCATGATCACCAGCCTCATGGGCTCCATCGGCGATTGCGCAAGCGGTCGATCCTACGCCTATCGAGCCTCCAAGACGGCACTCAACATGTTCACAACGGCCATGAAAAACGAGTTGCGAGAGCAGGGCATCAGCCTTTTGTTGATGCACCCAGGATGGGTTGAAACCGACATGGGTGGGCCCAACGCCCCGATTCAAGTGCAAGAAAGCGTGGAGGGGATCATGGCTCGCCTTGAAGAGCAAACCCTTGCGACCTCAGGTCGCTTCGTCGACTATGCGGGCAACGACCTACCGTGGTAGGCAACCGCGCAGCACGAGATTCCAATCAGAATCGGTCAGCGTTCATGACCTTGTTCCAGGCCGCGATGAAGTCCGCCACGAACTTGTCCTTGTTGTCGTCTTGAGCATAGACTTCGGCGATGGCTCGCAGTTGAGAGTTGCTTCCAAACACCAGGTCGTACCGGGTTGCGGTGCGAACATCGGCGCCGGTTGAACGGTCCTTGGCCTGATAGGAGTTGCTGCCGGTTGGTGTCCAAGCAACGCTCATGTCAAGCAAGGTTGTGAAGAAGGACGTGTCCAGAGCGGTGCCGTCGCTCCATAGACCGCGCTCGTCAGAACTCACACCAAGTGCTCGGAGTCCCCCAACAAGGGCGGTCATTTCGGGTGCGGACAGGCCCAAAAGTTGGGCCTTATCGAGCATCATTTCTTCGGGCATGACCGCGTAATTCTGCTTCAAGAAGTTGCGGAAACCGCAGGAGACCGGTTCAAGATAGGAAAACGATGCAGCGTCCGTGTGTTCTTCAGAAGCGTCGCCGCGACCAGGCGTGAACGGGACCTCGGTACCGCTGGCCAACTCAATACCGGCGCAACCGGCGAGAACGATGGTGTCGGCAACGCTGGCACCGTGTGCTGCGGCAAGCGGTTCAAGCACGCCGAGCACCTTGCTGAGTTGGGCGGGCTTGTTGCCCTCCCAATCCTTCTGAGGAGCGAGACGGATGCGGGCGCCGTTGGCGCCACCGCGGTTGTCGGAGCCTCGGAACGTGGAGGCGCTGGCCCAAGCCGTTTCAACCATTTCAGCAACGGACAGTCCGCTGCCCTTGATGGCGTCCTTGAGGGCTGCGATATCGTAGGAGGTGCTGCCGGCTGGGACGGGGTCCTGCCAGATGAAATCCTCGTCGGGGACGTCGGGGCCAAGGTAACGAGCCTTGGGTCCCATGTCACGGTGGAGAAGTTTGAACCAAGCACGCTGGAACGCATCGGCAAAGGCTTCGGGGTTCTCATGGAAGTGCTTCGAAATCGCACGGTATTCGGGATCTCGAATCATCGCCATATCGGCGGTCGTCATCATGGTGGGGACCTTGATGGAAGCGTCTTCCGCATCGGGAGCCATGTCGGCTTCTTCTTGATTGGATGGCGTCCACTGATGGGCGCCTGCGGGGCTCTTGGTCAACGTCCACGTGTCGTCGTACTTGAACAGCATATCGAAGTAGCCGTTGTCCCATACGGTAGGATTGGCCGTCCATGCACCCTCGATGCCGCTGGTGATGGTGTCTCGGCCAACGCCGGAGCCGTAATCGCTGGTCCAACCCAGGCCTTGCTCCTCGAGCGCTGCGCCTTCGGGCTCGGGGCCTTTGTGGTCTTCAGGACCTGCGCCGTGCGCCTTCCCGAAGGTGTGTCCACCGGCGGTCAACGCCACCGTTTCTTCGTCGTTCATGGCCATGCGGCTGAACGTCTCGCGAATGTCTTGTGCGCTGAGCAGTGGGTCGGGGTTGGCGTTCGGCCCTTGTGGGTTGACGTAGATCAGTCCCATTTGGACGGCGGCGAGCGGGTTCTCAAGGTCCTGGCGCGTGTCGCCGTAGCGGTCGTCGCCGAGCCATTCATCTTCGCTTCCCCAGTAGATGTCGTCTTCAGGATGCCAGATGTCAGGTCGTCCACCACCGAAACCAAGAACGGGGCCGCCCATGGATTCAATGGCGATTTGTCCAGTCAGGATGAGTAAATCGGCCCAACTGATGGCGTTTCCGTACTTCTGTTTGATGGGCCACAGCAAGCGGCGGGCCTTGTCGAGGTTACCGTTGTCGGGCCAGCTGTTGAGCGGGGCAAAGCGTTGTGCGCCCGTTCCGCCGCCACCACGGCCGTCGCCGGTTCGGTAGGTTCCGGCTGCGTGCCAAGTCATGCGGATGAAGAAGGGACCGTAATGACCGTAGTCGGCAGGCCACCAATCCTGACTGTCCGTCATCAACGCATGGAGGTCTTTCTTCAGACCTTCGTAGTCCAGACCTTTGAAGGCTTCCGCATAATCAAAGTCCTCGCCCATGGGATTGGACTTGCGGTCGTGCTGGTGGAGGATGTTCAAATTGAGGTTTTTTGGCCACCAATCTTGGTTTGAGCGCTTATCTGATGTTGAGGATGTCATCCCACCGCCATGCATGACGGGGCACTTGCCTTCGCTGCCGTGATTCTGCATGCTTGCCAAGGCGGGGCAGTCCCATATAATGTTGAGTTTCAATTTTCTTTGTGTAAAGTTTCAATTCACCGTTCTGTCTCCCTGAATCATGCAGGACGGTGCGCCGCTCATCACGCTTGTCAAGAAGGGTGAATTGGCCGAACGCCCCCACCTCACGCCGGAGGATTTGGCGTTGGAACGGACGCTCTCCATGCTGTGCTCCTTTCTATCGGTTGATGATTTTGTGTCGTTTCTCAACTCTGATGCCTTTTCGTCTTATGCACAGCGAGAGGAGCATTGGTTGGTGTTTGAAATTGGACTCTACCGCGACCACACCAAAACCCTGCAACTTTATCCAGGGGGCGCTCAACTTACCGTTGCTGATGATGCCATGACGGGTGCTTTCGAAGAACACGTGTGGAAAGGTGAAGCGGATGGTGCCTTCGCCAACGCCATTTCGCAATGGATTGCTGTGGTGTCTGACCGTCAATAGAAAATGGAGCAGCACGTCAACGAGCCGTCGGCCGCACGAATTTCGCTCATGTCGATTTCAATGGTTTCCAAGCCTCGCTCTTCCAGCACCTTCTGAACGGTTGGATAGCCCTTGGCCACCATCACTTTCCCGTTGGGCAGGCCGATGGTGTTGCAACCGTATGCCTCCTCTGAGGGCAGCCAAATCAATTCACATCCTTCCGGAAGTTGGCCGAAATCCTCGGCTTTGAGATAACCTTCTGGAACCAGGATGAGCGAGTCGGTTGGCGTTGAGGATATGCTCGTGAGGTGAAGGGCGTGCTCGGGGATGTCGATCACGCGGAGTTCGTGGCCGAAAAAATCCAGCAGACTTTGGAGGCTCACGATGCCTTTGTCGTTGGTGCGGGATGACCGCCCAACGAAAAACAGATTTCCAAGTCGGATGATGTCGCCGCCATCCATCCGGGCTTCACCGCCCATGGTGCATGTTTGCACGCCTTCGAGGGCCTGCATCAAAAACTCTGCAATCGGCGGTTGTTCAGCGACACGCGAAGGGTGGCCGGGCGTCGGGAGGAGCATGTGGCCGTCCACAACCACAGCTTGGTCCTCAACAAACATGCAATCCGGATGATTCTCGTCAGCGTCAAGGCGGTGCACGCTCACCCCGTTGGCTTCCAGGGCGTCGATGTAGGCTTGTTGCTGGGCTCTTGCCAAATCAACGTTGGTTGGTCCAGAGCCAAAATAACGGGCCAGCGCATCGGTAAACGAAGAAGGCACACCACGAACCAACGCCCGCTTCTTCTGGTCCAACCGCACGGTGGCCATGGTTCTTCGGGGAACGGTCGTCCTTTAACCCCTTCGCCCTTTTTCGGTAGTTCATTTCCGCAGTTCGGAAACAAGGCCTCGCAGTCTCCTGTTTTCAGGTTTTTATTTTCTCACGTGGCCCGTTCAAAACGGAGACGGAAAGTGAACGGCAATACCGCTGAGTTGAACAAGGGAGGGTTTGTCCCCGCCCCATGGCACGTCGACGATTGAACGCCTTCACGCTGATGGTCATCATGCTCCTCGCACCCCTCGCAGGATGTTTTGGTGAGAATGAGCCGGACGGGTTGACGGTGGACGCCCTGGTCGTCGAGGGTGACGGGGCGCTGCTCAGCGGCATGTGGCAACAAATCACCCTCACGGCCAAAGAAGACCTGGCCGTCTACATCCCGTATTTCGTCCAAGACCCGGGTTCACAACGCGCCCAAAACGGTACCGTGCTCGACATGCAATCGGGCGACAGTGTCGGCATCAACATTCTCTTCCCACCTCGAAATTCTGACGTGGTTTTTTTCCTAGGCGAGCCTGGTCGGGTGAATTGGCCCGTCCGAGAAGCGGACGAGTCCTGGATGTCTTGGGTGAACGATTCCGTCGGAGGTTCAGCGGTTGAAGCCGTACCCAACCAAGACGAAAACGGTCTGTGGCCGTGGTTGGTTCCCGGAAATTCAACCGGTGGTGAGGCATTGGCCATGATCATGGAAACCAATCGTCCGTTCCGTTCAGATTTGACCGAAGCAGACGGCGTGGGTGCCAGCGATGGTTGGGTCAACGGGCGTGATGTGTACGACTGGGTCGATTTCATCACCGACGACACGCCTTGTGCTTCCTGCGGTGCGGACGGTGCCGTCGGCTACCTCGACAGGTGGATTGGGAACGCCAATCCCTCCTACGAACATGCCATCGTGTATTTTGAAGGCGTGATGCAGGGGTATGGATTGGACCGGGTGGAAGTGCATCGGTTCCAGTCAAACACGGCCTGGGCCGTCAACATTTGCGGCTACAAAGACGGTTCCGTATATCCAGACGAATGGTTGATTTTCGGCGCACACTTTGACATCGCTCCCCCCGTAGCTTACACGCCAGGGGCCGAGGTTGGCATCCCTGGATACGGAACCAGACACGGAGCCTATGACAACGCCGCTGGCTCGAGCATGGTCTTGACCACCGCCTCCGTTCTCGCAGAGTTCGACGCACGCAGAACCATGGTGTTCTGTCTTTGGTCGTCCGAAGAAGAAGGGTTGTGGGGGTCTCGTTCGTTTGCCAACGACCTCCCTGCTGGGGTAACCGTCAGCAATTATCTGAACTTGGACATGGCCGGCGTCAATTATCCAGGCGACTACGCGCTGTCCGTTTACTTGGGACCCGACGGGACGCAAGAAGCAGTGGACCAGGCGGGCATGTTCCATCTTGCCGAGTGGATTGGTGCAGATGCACTTGACCTCGGCAATGAGATGGAGCGGGGGCGAGAGGCGTGGCTCGAGGGTGGAGAAAGCCCGTTGTGGGGGGACATCTACGAAGACACGGTCGCCATTTACGAGTCCCCGACCGCCCGAAGTGACCACGATTCGTTCCAAAACATTGGGGTGGCGACCTTGGGTTGGAACGGTTTGGTGGACGGGTATCCGTGCTACCATCGGGAATGCGATACCATGGACACCATGATCGAATACATGGATACTGACGATTCTACCGGCATCAACAACCTGGTGCACTCCTGGGACATCGTCACGTGGTGGGCCGTTTACGCCTTTTTGCACATGGACCAAACGCCCGTCCCCAACGAGCTGTGATGCTCGAACGTACGGCGGTCACTCGTCGTCTTCAATCGGCGTATAGGTTGGAGGGTAAAGGTAGCGGGGATCTCGGTCCTCGTCCATCTGCACGACGTAGACTCCTGAAACCATCTCTGAGATGAACAAAAAGCCGCGGGGGTCGTATTGCAGGCCCCAATCAAACGGAATCATGCATGAAGCCCAACAATCGGCCATGTCGTATCCAAGCGTTTCCTTCGGGTCTTCAATCCAGGTTGGTCCAGACGGTAGGTAGTAGCCCAACGTGATGGTTTCTGCGAATTCCTTGATGGCAGGGAAGCCAACGTCTGGAGCAGGAACGCCATCCACCCAAACGGTGTCCTTCCAGATGTTGCTGTGGTCGGTCACCCAGTTTCCTGCGTGGTAGTGCGTCCAGTACACGTGCCCGTTGGTTCCGGTATCACCGTTGTGTGGGCTGTAGATGTATCCGCCCGGGATGTAGTGGTGCTCGTGCACGCTGCCGTCCGGGAGAATGCTGTCGCCAGGGAGTTTCCACTTGCTGAGAAGGAAGGGTTTGGCCGGGTCGGTCGTGTCGATGGTCCAAATGTAGCCGGTGTGGTTGGTGTTGGTACCGTATTCCGGTGCGATCATCGTGAGGTGCCGCCAGTTGATGCCAAACACCGGGTCGTCGGGGCCCGTGCCGCATTCATCGTCCCACGTGCTGATGGGGTCCGTTTCGGCTGCTCCGTTGCACAGAAGGTGGTCGTACGGAACGGCGTAGTGAATCCATCCCGCACCGTTCAGTGCGCCTGTGCTACCGCCCCATTCCTCAGGCGTCATGTTCGCATGGCCGCCACCGTCTGGGCCGTACCATCCTTCATCGTCGCTGGCGCAACCAAGCCACCTGCCCACTTCGTAATCCTGTGGCCATGAGATGCCCTCAGGGTCGGGAACAGGTGGCGGGTTGGAAACATCGACGATGCGCAGACCGGCATCCCAGTAGGAGATGTAAAGCAGGGCTTGGCCGGTGATGGGATGGATGTGGAAGACGTTGTCGTGATTGAACAACGAACCGCCGCACGTGGTTTCTGGTTCTGGCGAATACCCGCCCCATCGGATGATTTCTCGGCTGGTGTTTTGGTCCTCATCGTTCACGTCTGGGCGCCAGGACTCAAAGCCAAGGGGGACATAGAACACCTGCGTACCCTTGTAGAATACGCCCGAATCACCTTCCACCATTTCCGGGTAGGGGTCGGCACCGTAGAGGAACAGATGGCACTCTTCTTGGGCATAGATGAGCGGTGCGTCTTCCCAATCACAGTCAACGTGGAGATCTTGATTGTGGAACCCAGCAGGCGGGTTGTTCCATTCGGCCACTTTGATGGGGTAGTTCTTGTCCGAGACATCGATCACGTCCAGGCGGTTCGCACCGCTGTTGGCATCGTCATCCTGTGGAATCGGGTCGAGGTCGCTGTTGGTCAACTCGTGATTCACGAGGACCCAGTTGTTGTCAGGAGTCACTTTGATGTCGATCATCCGGCCAATTTCGGCATAGTAGGTTGAAAGAAGGACGATGTTGTTTGGCTCGGAAATATCAAGAATTTCGAACTGATTGTAGGACGAAACGTAGGCGTAGCACCCCCCTGTACCATCGGGTTTCTTTTCACAATCCTCCAAAAAATTCCCTTCAATGGAAATTTCTGACGAATCTCCCGGCGTTGGTCCAACGTTCTTGAATTCAGGGGAGCAAGGGCGGCCTGCAACGTTATCGAGTTCTGCTGGTGGTGCAACGTTTCCGTCGCAGTTGAGGTTGTGGTAGTCAATGAGGAGCATGTTCTCCGTTTGCAATCGGTGAGCCATCAAGTCGCTGTGGCTGTGGTTTTCATCTTCAATTTCAACCACGGGGTCGATCCAAGCGACCTCGCTACCGCCTTCGCTACTCTCATCTTCGAGACCAACATAGGCAATGACGGAGACAACGCTCACGGTAAGGAGGCTCACCAGAGCGATGACAATGACCTTGTCGGTGGCGTTTTCGTCGTTCAGCAAGCGGCGTGATGACATGGTTATCGCCCGAGATTTGTCGTATTTCAATTAAGGGGTCTTTCTGTTATCAAATCCTCATTTCATTTATGAAGACGGAACCGTTAGGGGAATCATGAAGTCGCTTCGTGTCGCTTTTACCGCACTTTTTCTAACATCCCTCCTGGTTCCAGGGGTGGTTCAAGGGCACTCCGCTGACACCTTCACGGTCGTCATCAAAGAAAGCGGTTTGACACCCAACACCAGTCAAATTGCCTACAACGATTCGGTGGTGTGGCACAACACCGATTCACGAGACAACATGACGCACAGGATTGTGTTTGACATGGACGGCGATGGTTTGTACAACGGCACCGATGACTGGGACTCGGGTGAATTGGTCGCCGAGTGCGACAACGCTGCAACCAACGGCAGTGACAACGAGAGCGGTGATGATTGTGAATTCACCTTCATGGTATGGTTTAACGGAACCTGGGGCGTTGGAGAATACAACTACCAAGATATGCTTTCAGACGGAACGGTGCAAAACGGAACGATTGTGGTGACGGAGGATGTTCACGTCGAAAACTCAACGGC
>JAYNUQ010000017.1:9482-34264 GCA_038116375.1 Candidatus Poseidoniales archaeon
ACGTCTTGGAGAGCTTTCATCGATGGGCTTTCGGAATCGTTGCTCGATGAAGTCAGGTGAATCCATTCCGAATTGGTGCTGGTCTTCCAGTCATGGAGCGTTGAGACGTTGTCGCGCCAAGGATCTACGGTGATGGTCAGGAAGGTGGTCTTGTTGAGTTCATCGGCCGTTAATTGAGATTTGACCCACTTCATGTTGTGCGTGACGATGGGGCAGATGTCGAGGCAGTTGGTGAACAAGAAAGCGATAACGAGGGTGGTGTTCGCCGCCTCTTCGGAATAGGTCCAATCGGTGCCCTCGCTGCTGGTCAGCGTGAAATCCTGCACCTTTACGCTCTCCAGCGGCTCGCCGTGCGGGGTCCAACGGTCAATCTCACCTGGTGATGTGCATCCCGCAAGGAGGAGGAGAAGGCACATCAGCAACGTGGTCGATCTTCGCAAGATGGTTCACCTCAAATTCGGTAAGGAAGGTCAATATCGAGCTGCACCAAATACAGACCGGTTGAGATGCAAGATGCATACGTGATGCCGTCGTGATGTTCAACCGCCCAAAGGAACGGAACCCATCCAAAGTCGTAGAAACTCGAATCGAGTGGCGTGCCGTCTTCTCCGTGAGGAAGGTAGTACGCAACCGTGGCTTCTTCATGAACGGCGATGCGGTCATCGGGGTCACTCGGGTCGACCAAGGTCTCGATGTCCACGACCCACAAACCAGCATGGTAGTGAGAGATGTAGAGGCGCCCGTCCCATCCGCCGCCATGACTCTGGTCGGTCGTTTCATCGGTTTCGAAATAGGTACTGTCCAAGTTGTGCGGTGAGAAGAGGAGCCACTCATCGTCGTTTGCGTGAGCTTCACAATCTGCACCGTAGCAGTGGTCTTCTGCGTAGGGGATTTCCCAATCTCGTATGAGTTTGGGTTGGAACTTGAACTGTCCGTCTTCCATCGTGTATGCGGTGGTGTCGATCAGGTACATGATGCCGACACCGACGCTGGTACTCAGGGTTTCAACCGCCGCCGTCACCAGATGCACGGGTTCGTCAGAATAACCGACGTGGGAAAGGTCCACCATCGTTGGGAAGGGTTCTGCATAGTGAATGTAGGACACTCGACCGCCGTTCTCGTTGCCGGTTGGCCCGCTGTCCGGTTGGCCATCACCGTCCAGGTCAAGGAAATCCATCCACAAGCCGACTTCTGGGGCTCGCCAGCGGCACATCAGAGGGTTGCCAAATCCTGTTCTGCAGGTGGTGGCGTGAATCGTATACTCTGCTGGTGAGTTGCTTGGGTGAGGAACATCGGTGACGTCGCCGATTCGAAGACCTGCCTCCCAATAACTTCCGTAAACAAAGGTACGACCGTAGCGCGGGTCGTTGGGGTCTTCCCCGGGCCACGTCTGTACGGTCATGTCGTGAATGTAAATCCAGCCGCCCATGGTGGTTTCCCACGACACCTCGTATTCTCCCACCTTGATGATGGTGTGGCCGAGGCCTGAGGCGGGCACGTTGGGTAAATTGCGGGCTGCTGAACCGACCAAATTGAGATGGGCGATGGTCACGCCCCCGCAGGCTTCGCCAATGGCATCGTTGCAATCCTCGTAATCCGGGTTGGCCACGAACATGTACCACTCACCGTCGATCATGTGCGTGTAGAGGTTGTGTGGTCCGCTGGGGTGGTCGACGTCGTACCACGAATCCACCCACGTTGGATTTGTTTTGTCCGTTACGTCAATGAGCGTGACGCTGACTTGAGCGGGGTCGCTCCACTGCCCGATGTTCGGGTCGGAATTACCGGGGTCAATCAGTTGATTTTGCTGAATGATGTATTCGCGACCGTTGTATTCGAGGTACTTCACGTCGAGCACTTGCGTGTTCGGGTCGTTGTATACGCCAGTGACGGTCGTGTTGTTCGGGTCCGTCACGTCCACGATGTGCATGTCGTTCCAACCAGCGAGGTAGGCGTACGTTCTGCCGTCGGGGGTGGTGGCGACTTGGACCTCTGCGTTACCTGGAGTGGTCAGGGGATTGAAGTCGAGAAGTTCCATGTTGTCGGTTCCGAATTCATGTTGACTTGCGTTTTTGTGGTCGTGTCCCTCGCCTTGAATCAGTGGATCGCCCGCCTTCATGGACGGGTTTTCGCTCGTGGCCGCCTCAATGTCATCGCCGAAGACCAACAGCGTTGCTGAAGTAAGAAAAACGATGGTAAAGATACCAAGAAGAATCTCTTTACCGCCCATGGTGGCCTCAACTCAACCATCCGTTTGGTCTTTATGATTTGGTGATTGCCCTCAAATCATGGGAAACCGATTGTGGGCGCTCACTGCCGTGGGGCTTCTCTTGATGCTTTTTCTCATACCAGCGAGCCATGCTCATGAACAGAAAACCCTCACGGTCATCATGAACGAGGACGGTGTGGTGTCGGGCAACATCACCGACCCGTCCTTCGTTCAGGGTAATGCGGTGTGGTTTCAGATGCACGACGGCAATGAAAACACGACGATGACCGTACGGCTGGATGTTAACTTGGATGGCGTCTTCAACGCCAGTGATGATTTCGAATCCAGTGAGTTGGTCAACGAGTGTGAGCTTGATGAAAACGGCTCATTGGTGGACGAGGCATGCGCTGTGTCGGCCCTCTATGCCTTTGACCTCAACGCAACGGTCGACACCTACACCATCTGGATCGTGCATGCCCAAAACGACACAGAGACGACCTGGACGTATTCCATCATCGTTCACAAAGACGTCCATGAAGAAGAAGGCCCGTCTCCCGGCGATTGTTTTGGAATCGGTTGCATCGATGAAAACGCTGTTGATGGTGAGGCCGATGATATCGACAACGAGCAATCAATGACGGTGTTGCTCTTGCTCGTATCGGCCATTGGTATCGTTGCCCTTGCACTCTCCATTCAAAAAGAGCGTTTGGGGCCTGAAGAACCCAAGATGTACCTCGAGGAAGAGTGATTCAGCCTTCAAGAAGCGGACAATTGATGTCGTCAACGACCTCGATAAAATGGTTCGAAAACAACGGCTGCCGTGCGATACGGAGGGTTTTGTTCGGATGTGTGTTTCGCATGTTCTCATGAATACATTGGGCCTGTTCCCACATCAAAGAATCGGTTCGGCGAAGGGCAGACCTTGAGAAGGTGAACCACCACGGCCAACCAATGGGACAGCGATTCGGCCAAGCCTGCTTTCTCGTCATGCTGATGCTCCTGACGCCTCTATCGGGCTGCTTTGGGCAACAAGATGCAGGGTTGGGTTCTACTGACGATGTCGTCATCACGCCCGCCGTTCTTACTGGAGGTGTGTTCCAGGGCCTTACCATCGCTGCCGAGGTTGATCTGTCGGTCTACGTGCCCTATTTGATGCTCAACTCCGACACTGGGTTTGTGCAAAATTCAACCGTTGTTGACCTCAAAGCGGGCGAGTCGGCCTTGCTGACCGTGTTGGCACCGCCACGGACCGACACAGCGGTGATCATGTTGGGTGAATACGGTCGAGAGAACTGGCCCGTGCGTACCATTGAGGAATCGTGGCGCACATGGATTCAGCGAGACGGTCATGAACAAAGCGATAACCCTGGCATTCAGCGAGTGCCTGCCACTAACGGAACCCTTGACGCTGTGCTCCCATCCAACAGCAGCGGAGGCCCTGTCCTCGCTGTTCGTGTGCCAATTGAGCGGCCCATGGCCCCAGCCTATGCTGAAGCAGAAGGGGGGCGGCATTCGACGGGCGTGGTAAACGGGCGGACGACGTTCAATTTCCTCTCGTCCCTTTCCGACACCACTTCCGACCCCACGGATGTGGTCGACGGTGCGCTTGGTTATCTTGACCGATGGGCGGGCCAAGGAAATGCTGCATACGAAGATGCAGCGCTTCATTTGATTCAAACCATGGAGAATTTTGGCCTCGAGGTCATCACGCAACGCTTCACCTATGATTCGTTGATGACGGGTGCCCAAAATCCAGAAGCGTACAACATCTGTGGATATCGATACGGTGAGGTCGACACCGACAAATGGATGGTGTTTGGAGCTCACTTTGACATCGCGCCCCCCGTCAACGGTGCCGTGTTGGACCCGCACGTCTTCGGTCGAACGTACGGCACACGAGTCGGCGCCTATGACAACACGGCAGGCACCAGCATGGTGCTGACCGTCGCCGAAGCCATGGCGAATTACAAAACTCGCAACACCATGGTGTTCTGCTTGTGGTCAGGGGAAGAAGGTGGGAAGCGTGGAAGCGATTTCTGGACCGACGAATGGGTGAAGAATGAGAACCCCGATGTTGAAGTCACCAATTACGTGAATCTCGATATGGCGGGCGTGAACTGGCCCGGTGGCGGTGGAGCGCCCTGCGGCGGAAACCACGGACCTGATGGGGGATGCGACCCTCAGCCTGAGGTTGACCCTGATGGTTATCCAAAGGACGAGGAGGTTTGGCCCATGCGTGTTTACATCGGCCCAAGCCTCGACCACGACATCATGAATCAACCTGGGATGGTTGGTTTGGCGATGTGGATCGGTTCAGATGCGATCGGTGTGGAGGAACAAATGTCTGCGCTCATCGGAACGGACCTTCCTGCCGATACGTGGAAAGTGGACGATTGGATGGCGAAGGACCGTCCAGAAATCATCGTGTACGAAGACACCACGGCGCGCTCAGACCACGCCACGTTCCAAGACAACCTCGGTACGGTCACCATGGGCTTTGGTGGCTTGGTGGACGGGTATTGGTGCTACCACCAAACCTGCGATACACTTGACGAAATGATCGACTGGATGGACACCACCGGCAAAGACTACGGTGAGGAGCAAAGCGGCACCAGCAACCTCGTGGATGCCCTCGACACCATCACCTGGTGGGCGACCTATTCCTTCTTCCACCTGGATGAGAACCCCGTTCGAAACGCCTACTTGTGATGGTTTGGACCTCACTCGCTCTCAACGAACCAAGGACGAGATGGGGTCTGCCGCCGCCATCAACACGGCGGTTGGCGACCAGACGCCCGTGAACATGGTGAAAACAGGGATGGCGAAAATCAGCAACACGGCAAAGAAGGCTTGCTCGTTCCAATCCTTAACTTTCAAGCCGTCAAGCGGTCCAAAAGGAAGCATGTTGAACAGGCCGAGAAGAAGATTTGCTGAGAGCCAGAAATAACCTGCGTCGGCGAGCATGGCCTGCCACACCAATGCGCCATCAACGAGGTAGATTCGCTCAAAGACTTCTCGGCTGCTCCCTGCAAGATATTCGTGTGCACCCGTCAAGCCGAGAATCAAAGCCCACAGTGGAATACCAACGAGAAAAAGACCGAGGTTGGTCAGCGGTCCTGCGACGGCAATGTGACCGTTTTGTCGACGTGTGACAAGGCCTGCCACCATCACTGCACCCGGGGCCATGAACAGAAAGCCAAGGAAGAAGGAAATGGCAATTCCAATTTGCAAACCCTTCGGGTCGGCACGAAATTCTGCCCAGCATCCGTTTTTCTTTGCGACCAATTTGTGCCCGATTTCGTGAAACAGAAACGCAGGACCGATGGCGATGAACATGACCGGCATGGCAAGAAGGAGTTTTACTGCCCAGGTTGAAAATCCGAAATAAGAGATGCCTGTGATGCCACGAGCGGCCATGAAGCCCAGAGCAAGTGTGAAAGCGGCCATGGCAAGGCGGAGGTGTTGTTTCTCAACATCGCTAAAGTGCCAGAGTCGGCCAGTGTGATGTTTTGGTTTCTCCCAATTTCCTCGTCCGAGAAACTGGAGCATGGCATCGCCGAGCGGTGAAGAGGCTTCGTAGTGAAGGGTCCCTTCGTTGTCCGTGCGCTGATGGATGCGATGTATTCGAGGGTGACTTCGCTGATTGCGAAACGGGTCATCGTCCAAAATATCGGCGCGGGGGTCCCGATTGCCCATGGCCGAGGGAGGTCGGGGTTCTCCTTGAAGCCTCGTGTCATAGGGTTCATGGCCTCGGAGGAGATGCCATCAACGGGTTCACCATGTCCATGCCGCGTAAAGCCATGCAGGAATTGGGGTTCCAAGCGTGCTGTTTACGTTGTGATGCACCCGATGTATCCGGTGTGGCGCGTTGTTCCCCCTGCATCCAACATCACAGAAACGTGAGAGAAGTTCTTGCTTCTGCGCCACCTGACGACCCGCTCTACCAGCTCGCAAAGGAAATCATGGCGATGGCCGCGGAACCCCATCGATACGACCACGATGAGGTCCACGGTCGTGCCTTGGTTGAACAGCAACGGCTGGCAGGAGGGTTGGTCGGCCAGCGGACCAAACCCAACGAAGCCGATGTGGCTGCTGTATTTCAGCAACAACGAGAACGAGAGAAGCGGAACGTTCTGCGGGATATTGCGAATCAGAATCCCTGGAAAGAACGCCCGATGGCGGCGTCTGAAGCACATGAAATGGCCAATGAAGTGCTTTCGGGTGAGGGAGGATACGACCCCAACTACGGTGCGCGAACCGTGCCGAGTAAACCGATTGAGAACGTTGACCGAACCGAACGTGCGGGTGAAGATACGAAACTCACGGACCGTGTTCATGCAGCGGCGTCAACCCATAACCTCGACGAAGAGGTTGCAGAAATTTTTGAAGACATTGAATTCAAACAACGCCAATCACGGCGAGAAAGCCTCAAAGCGGCGATGGATGAGGTCAAGAAACTCGTTGATGACGACTTGGAGTTCTGATCAAAGAACGGTGTTTGAAGAGGTTCGCTGCGCCGTTGAATCGTTGAGGGTATAGCTGAACCGTTGAGTTCCTTTTCCTTTGGATTTCTTACCGAGAAATTCTACGTGGCCCAACTCTCCAATGTTGCTGACATGTGTACCTGCACACGGGCACATGTCAATACGGTCTCCGATTTGGATGATTCGAAGTTCGCTCACACTCGCTGGAAGAAGGTCCATGTTGGTTCGGTCAGATGGCATGATCGCATTGATTTCGTCCCGAGTCATGATGGCATCGGTCACAGGGAGGTGCTGGTCAATTCGTTCGTTAGCGGCTTCTACGAGGTTGGCGAGCATCGTCTCGTCAAAGGAAATGGGGTTGAAATCGATGCGTGAGCGGTCGGCATGAATTTGGTTGCCCACCGTTCGCACACCGTCAAACATCTCGTAGGCCAGCCCGCTCATCAAATGTTGAGCGGTGTGCATCCGCATGTGAGCATAGCGGGTTGTCCAGTCAATGCTTCCTCGGACTTCATCTCCAACGGAGAGTTGATGTCCGTCTTCCACCGTATGATGAACGTCCCCCCGGCCTCGAACTTCCGAGACGTGAACGGAACCGTTTGGCCCCGATAACGACCCTGTATCCCAGTGCTGGCCACCGCCCAAGGGATAGAAGAGGGTCCGATCAAGAACGATGGTGTTGCCGTCAACCGCCGTTACCACGGCATCAAATTGATGTGCATACGCAGCCTCAATGTCTTGAAGATACAATTTTTCGGTCATGAAAACCCGACCCGTTCGTCGTTGAAGAGGTTAACCGGTTAGACGGTTTCTGGAAGCGGTGCGTTGTGGCCAAAATCTTCGAGCAGGCCCGTGTGGGCGTCCGATGATGCATCGATCACAATGGCTGGCGTTTTCCAGGCCACTGCAAGAGCGACGGTGGAATCCCACAGTGCGCGAATGAAGCCGACTTCTTCGTAGTCCCAACCGCGCTCTTCAGCATACTCTTTGACCATGGGAGCAGCCTTTGGTAGATTGAAGTGCGAGAGAGCTGGAAGGAGGTGGTGCTCGATTTGGTAGTCGAGACCGACGAAGAAAAAGGAGCCTACGGGGCCGAGTTTGATGCGTCGGCCGGTTTCAATTTGGAGGCGCCAGTTCTCGTCGTATTCCATCACGATGGGACGGCCAGCGTGTCCTGGAAGGAAGATGGCTGTCAGATAAAGTCCCACCATGGCCCAAAGAAGAACATAGAAGCCGACGGTTATTTGCCATGAAAGCCCCAAAAGAATGGGAAGGCCAAGCCAGAGGAAAAAGTGAGCACAAAGCAAGGTGACATCGAGGAGGTACATCTTTGAAAAACGGTTTTTCTTTGCTTTGAACGGTGCCGTGACGATGTACTTCAGGCCGTCATACCGCATGAGATGGCCGACGAGGGGTGTGATAACGGGCCAGAAAATGTAGGCTTGAATGTATTTTTGGAAGAACCTTCGTAGAGGTCCGCTCGTTTGGTATTCTTCAGACGAGAAGGTCAGCGGCCATGAATAGATGTCAGGGTCCTTTTGAATCACGTTTGGGTGAGCGTGGTGCTGCACGTTGTGTTTCTCACGCCAATAATTCATCGAAAGACCAGAAAAGAGCGGGAAGGCCAAGGACGCAAGGGTGATGTTGCCTGCCTTGGATTTGCACGCCGAAGAATGGACGCCTTCATGGCCGATCATAGCAATGGTCGTGGTGATCAACCCGGTCAGTGGGAGGAGGAGGAGCCCCCACTTGAGCGGGAGCATGATGTGTGCTGCATAGAGACATCCAACCACAACCATCAACGCGATGAATTTGGTCCACGACTTGGCCGTTGGTTTGTCAAGAAGGCCTTGTTCCTGAAGTTTTTTGCGAAGGTCAGCCATAGGATGTGCCATCTTCATCACCAACGCCATGGGCGTTCTCAATCCTTGGGACACCGTTTCACCTAAGAAAGTGGTGTTTCAATCCACACCAAATATCCCAATTTAAACGAAACGAGAAAGATAAGTTCGGACCCGAGCCACCACAGCGTCAAATGAAAGTTCGGACGCCTGAGCAGGCAAGAGAACGCGTGCTGTCTCGATGAACCCTTGCCGGGGAGTCCATGTCATGGCTTCCGGCCACCATAATTCTGTCATTCCATCAGCACGGGACAGCAGAAGATTCGGATGGGGTGCATCGGCTGTGTCTCGCGTCAAAACCGTGCCACCGTACCATTCAACGACGTCTGGATACGGAAAAGATTCGGGGGTGTCGGGAACGAGGTGATGTGTACGTTGACCGGGTCCAGAGCGATGAGGTGGCGTCATGACGAGGGTTCGGTCGGCGATGAGGTGTGTGGGCACGTCCCGTTCGGTGGGTGATAATTCGAGAGAAAATTGAGTATCGTGTTGGGTGCAAGACAAAATTCTGGTTCTTGAAAGGCAAACGACGCCTCGCCGTGCTATGTTGGCAGCCAGATGCTTGAGAAGCCAGTCCCAACGGCAACCGTATCCTGCAGCATTCGGATGAAGGGAAAGGAAGGTTTGTTGTTCATCCGTAAGATAGGATGCGAGAAGATCTGGATTGACAATACGACCTGGATGCATCGCTGGTAAGCCGAATTCAGCTTCAAGTTCAATCAAAAACACGTTATGGTCATCAACGAGATGATGAGCCATGACCATGGCTTCAACCGAACCACCGATAAGGACAATGTTCACATCAATCACCAGGTTCAACGGTCAGTGCAAATACAGGACAGGACGGTATGCATAAACGGCAGTGTGTGCAATTCGGTTCATCGACATAAATCATGCGATCTTCCAATGTGAGGACGTGCACTGGACATAACGCAATGCATGCGCCGCACCCGAAACACTTGTCTTCGTCGACAACGAATTCGTGATTGGGAATTCGCGCCATGTCCTGTGGAGAGAACGCGCGTTGAAGGTTTCTTCGTTCTCCTGAAGAAAGGAACTTGGACAAATTAAATGGAAAAGGAGACGATGTCTGAGGACCCCCTCATTTCCATTGGAACATTGATACGATTGTTCGGTGGTGATCGAGAAAAGAAGAGAGATAAGTGAATCGAGAAAAACCCGTTGAATATGGTCGCGAGAAGTACATGAACATAGTTACACAAAAGTGATTGAAATCCTTCACAAATTCAATTGAAAACACTTCCAGTGGAAATGGAGGGGTTGGACCCACATGTTCATGGAAGGTAACCGTTTGGTCTTTTCATGGTCTTGTATTCACCAGGACGAACCTCAACGTATCCGGATGAACCTCCATCATCTGGATTGCGGTTTCATTACCTCGGTGGCGGCGATGAAGTTGGGAACGTTGGTATCGTGCTCGAGGATTCAAAGGGAACACGTTTACTTCTTGACTACGGAATCGCTCCAACTTCACCACCACGCTATCCGAGTGAAGCACCCCTGGTTCATGACGCCGTCATCACGCATTCCCATATCGATCACCTTGGTATGGCGCCTTGGCTTTGTGCTCATCATCGCACTCGCCTCCACGGAACCGTCATCACGGCCCAACTTTCGGACATGATGTGGCGAGATTGCTACAAAGTGAGTTCAATCGAACGTTATCCACTCGCATGGGATAAACGAGATATTGATACAGCTTTGGATTCGTGGTACGTCCATGATTTCGGCGTACCTTGGAACCATCATGACTGGGAACTCACACTGCATCCGGCAGGTCACATACCTGGTGCAGCCATGCTTCACATTCAAACACCCGGTGCAAGCGTGCTGATGACCGGTGATTTTGATACCCGAGATTCACCGCTTGTACGCGGAGCGCAGCCTGTTCAAGCCGATATTTTGTTTGTTGAGGGCACCTACGGTGGCCGAGACCATCCACCCAAAGAAGAAGAGGTTGGAAGATTCATTGAGGCCGTTGCCGAGGTTGTTCGGCAAGGCGGAACCGTGTTGATTCCAGCCTTTGCAAACGGCCGAACGCAAGATGTGGTCATGTTGTTGCACGAGCATCTTCCAAATCTAAACGTCCACGTTGACGGTATGGGGAAAAGGGTTGCAAAAACACACTTGGAACACCCTTCACTCCTACGCGACGGAAAGGCACTCGAACGAGCCTGGCGGTGGGCGAAGCAGGTTTCAAGCAAATCCGATCGGAAGAAAGCACTGTCAGCCGACGTCATCGTGACGACATCGGGTATGCTCGAGGGCGGGCCTGCACTTTGGTACCTCAATCGTCTGCGGCACGATGCAAAAAATGCAATCTTCTTCACCGGCTATCAGGCACGTGACACTGGGGGGCGCGGTCTTCTGGAGGAAGGCTCCATCGACATTTACGGGCAGCGGGTGTACATCGATCTGCAGATGAAACAATTTTCCTTCTCAACCCATGCCGGGCATCAAGAAATTCTTGAATTCGCCAAAACCTGTCAAGCGAAACACGTGGTGGTCTACCACACCGACCCAACCCATGCACGACCCCCCCTCGTGGAAGCTCTTACGGAGCAAGGTCACACGGTTCACGAACCGAAAAACGGTGAATCGTACATCATCGAGGATTGAAGGTTCGGCCCCTCTCTTTTTCACCCTTGACCAATCAAGCGAAGTCATTGAATACATCAACGCCCAGCGATGCAATGAGTCCCATGGCTGCAAAGACGCCCGGTAAGAAAAAAGGCAAGCGTAAGCGCAAGATGCGACTTTCTCTTCGTCAGTCGAAAATGAACGTCACTCAGGACAAGTACTCCGAATCCCTTGGATGGTCGACCGATGTGGGACGCACCTTGACCGACGCCCCAAAACAAACAGGTCCTGAGACCATCAAAGTTCAGTGCGAAATGTGCGGTTCGATGTTGAAGATTCCAAAACCAAAACGTTCCCGTTATACCGTTTCGTGCACCTATCCTGAATGTGGGCACACGATGAAATTCGATTGAGATGCGACCAACGGTTGTTTTCCTCGTCGTCCTTCTGCTTCCGTTTTCTGGATGCCTCGCACCAGCGAATGAGGACTCGACAACCTTCCGTCTTGCCACCACAACATCGATGAGAGATTCAGGACTTCTTGACCTCCTTACCGAGGAATTCGAAACCATGTACGGCCTTGATGTTGAATACGTGGCGGTCGGCACAGGGGCGGCCCTCCAACTCGGCCGTTCGGGCGATGTGGATGCACTCATCGTTCATGCGCCACAGCAAGAGATGAATTTCATCGCGGAAGGTTATGGTCTCGAACGCATACCCGTTGCGTACAATGCCTTCGTCCTGCTTTCTCCAATTCATCTTGAAGGTTCAATTTTTGACGCCTTTGAAACGGTTGCCGAAAACGAACACTGTTTTGTGTCAAGAGGGGATGATTCTGGGACACACGCCAAAGAGCAAGCCATTTGGAACCATCTGAATTCAACAACAGGATTGGAACTCGTGGAGGATTCCAACGGCCTTCATCCTTCAGGTGCGTGGTACTTTTCCATCGGCCAGGGCATGGGTGCAGCGATTAACATGGCGCATGAAAAAGAATGCATCACACTTTCCGACCGTGGCACTGCCCTCCAATTTCAGCCACAAATTGACCTTCAACGGTACGAATTCAACGACGACATCGTGGACAACCCGTATTCGTACATGATCGTAACCTCATCCAATCACACCACTGCTCATCATTTCCAAACCTATCTTCAGGGCGCTGGCCAATCCACCATCGCAAACTACACCATCAACGGTGATGCTGCGTTCTTTGTTTACTCGTGATCGAACCATTCGCCCTTGAGTAGGGAGACAGCAAACGGGTCATCTTCTTCCAATCGTTCTCCTTCTCGGAGAACGACCACAACATCGGCCATTCGGTGCGCTTGCGGTATGTTGTGGGTGACCATAACGATGCACGCTCCACCTTCCTTCATCCGAATCAACTCACGTTCAATCGTTTGAACATGAAGCCACCCGAGGTTCGAGGTGCACTCATCCAACAACAACAACGACGGAGCAAACGAAAACTGGCGAGCAAGAACCAAACGTTGCCGTTCCCCACCCGAAAGTGAATTGACATCATGGCCGTTCAATTCTTGTAAACTGAACAAATTACTGTAGGCCTGCGCTGACGGCAGAAGTTCTGGGTACAACGCAGATGGGAGCATCAGTTCTGCTTCCACTGAATCGGTCAGAAGAACGGGTCGTTGTTGAACGTACACGCACGCTTTTGGCCCGCACCGAACATCTTCACCCGTAAGTCCTGCCAGTCCTTTCAGGAGGGTTGTTTTTCCGGCTCCTGATTCACCGACGACGGCTGTAATGCTTCCCGGTTTCAAATCAATGGAGACATCCTTCACCAGGGTTCGTCCGTCTTTGACCACGTTCACCATCGTGGTTTTTCCCTCGCCGAGAGGCGTAGGTTCCGGCAAACGGTCACCCCTCAACACGGTTCTCACCTTGCGCCTCCGCTGCTTCACGACCGAGGCCAACGCCACCAAACTCAGCGAAAGGGCGAGGAGAAGGACACCAAGGAGTGCGGCTTGTGTCATGTTTCCTTTTGAGGTCTCGAGCACGATACTCGTCGTCATCACCCTGGTTTTCCCTGCAATGTTCCCCCCGACCATGATCACCGCACCCACCTCTGCAATGGCACGACCAAAGGCGATGACGATGGCGTGATAGACCCCGTTGCTCGCCAATCGGATTTCCAAACGCAGTCGCTGGCGATGATTGATGCCCAGGGTGGATAAGGTGTCACTGTAAGATTGCCCAACCCCTTCAAAGGCCGTCCACGAGCCTCCCCAAACCAGCGGGAGAATGAGGCATGTCTGAGCGAAGATCATGGCTTCAACGGTGAACAAAAGGTCGAGCGAACCAAACGCTCCTGACTTTGAAAACAACGAATAGACGAAGACACCCACCACCACGGGAGGTAAACCGTACAGCGCCGTGATGAACGTCTTCAGTCGCTGGAAGTTTTTGCTCTGTTGACGGGCACACCACGCACCCAACGGAACACCAACGAGGGTCGCCGCAAGGGTTGCGGTACCGCTGGTGAGAAACGTGGTCTGTATGGCTTGACCGAGCGCCACACCGTCAACCATACCATCGCATTGAACCCCCCTCCATCATTCTACCGTTGACCCACATGCTCAAACACAACCCGCGTCTGGCCACATCATGGATGACCTTCCGTACTTCATCACGGTTGAAGAAGCGCAGGCCATCTGTAACGCAACACCCCCTCCAACCCGTGTGGAACACGTTTCGCTTGAACAATCCACGGGAAGGGTGTTGGCTGAGCATCTCGAAAGCAAGGTCGATGACCCCCCCTTCGACAATTCAGCCATGGATGGATTTGCGTGCATGTTCGATCCCGAAGCCTCGTATCCTCTGCCCCTCACCATCGTTGGTCTCCAAGCCGCCTCAGGAGAAAACGAAACCATCCGCGTCGGCCGAGGAGAAGCCGTCCGCATCATGACTGGAGCACCCATGCCCTCAGGTACCGACGCCATCTTACCCATTGAGCGATGCGAAGTTGACGGTTCGACCGTCCATTTGAACGAGGCCCCGAAACAACACTTTGTCCGCCGACAGGGCGAAAACCTTCGGAAGGGGGTTGTCGCCCTCAAGAAAGGCCAACACCTCTCCCCGTCAAGAGTCGGCCTGTGTGCTACGATGGGTTACGATACGGTTCCCGTTTTTGAGCGATTGAGGGTGGCCATCGTCTCAACGGGCGATGAACTGAAATCGCCGGGCCAACCCCTAAAACACGGCGAAATTTACGAATCCAATTCGTTTGGTTTAGCTGGACTTGTTGAGTGGGCAGGCCACACACCGGTACGGTTCTCGTCGGTGGCCGACTCGATGGATGCGCTTCGGGACACCCTGAACGAGGCGGCGGAATCGTGCGACCTTATCCTGACATCGGGGGGCGTTTCGATGGGTGAGTTCGATTACGTTCGTCGGATCATGGAAGAGGAGGGAACCCTCCATTTCTGGCGCATGAAAATTCGCCCCGGTTCCCCACCACTTTTCGGTCTTTGGAACGCCACGCCGTTGTTTGGTTTGCCCGGCAATCCCGTCTCAAGCCATGTGGTCTTCCGTATGCTGGTGGCACCGTACCTCCGACATGCATTCGGTACGGATGCGCCCAAAGAGTGGAAGGTTCGAGCAAAATTGTGCGACCCTGTCAAGTCCACCAGCGACTGCGTGACCTTACGCAGGGTCGTTCTTGTCTCAACCGATGAAGGCATGATGGCCTATCAGCCGCGCCACCAAGGCTCTGGAAACATTGAGAGTCTTGCCAGCGCCGACGGCTTGACGCTCTTGCAGCCGGGACAATCCGGGGATGCAGGGTCTTGGATTGACGTCTTGGTCTTGTAGGTGAGCTCATGAAACATGTCCAGACTGAAGATGGGGACGTGCTGTCGGCGCTTCGCACGCTCTACCCACAATCGAGCACCACCACGCTTCGAAAAATGCTCACGCAGGGCCGCGTAGTGGTGAACGGGGAGGTTGTCCATCGGGCAAAACATTCACTTCAATCAGGAGACAGCGTTGAAGTGCTTCAACGGCAACAGGCAGAGGAACGGACCCCACCACCTCAAGACACACCCGATGTCGACCTCGACGTCCTCTACGAAGACGATGCACTTCTCATCGTCAACAAACCCCATCAACTTCTGTCGGTGGCAACCGACCGGCTTGAACAGGATACCCTTCACAGTCGGTGCGTTGACTACCTTCGTTGGACGGACAAAAAGGCGTGGTGTTTCATCGTCCACCGGCTCGATAAGGCCACATCCGGCATCATGGTGATGGCCAAAACGAAGCAGGCAAAACTTGACCTCCAGCAGCAATTCCTCGAACGCAGCGTACACCGCTCGTACATGGCTTTGGTCGAAGGAACACCAGCCCCCCTATCGGGCACGGTTCGGACGTGGTTGCTCGAAGACAAGCACCTGAACATCAAAGCTGTGAACAAGAATCACCCGCAAGGAAAAGAAGCCATTTCTCACTATCATGTTGTTGAACGTGGACACGAAACCTGTCTTGTGGAGGTGTCCATCGAAACAGGACGCCGCCATCAAATTCGAATGGCGATGCAACACCTCAACGTCCCCGTGGTGGGCGATGAACGGCACGGTGCGACAACCGATCCTCACCAGCGTGTGATGCTGCACGCCCATGCTTTGGAATTTTTACATCCGTCCAACGATGACCCGGTTCGTTTCGAGGCTCCAACGCCTCGCAAGTTTCGCTCGGTTTAGGTGAAACCTGAGCCGGTATGTACGCTTTGCACGTCAGTCGATGTTGAACGCCATGGTTTGACAGTCTTCGCATGAATCGACGCTTTCAGCACCGATGTTTTCCACACGCCCGCAACGCAGACAACACCGCTGAGCGACAATAACAGGATTCATCTTTGGAGATTCCACACGCCCCAACCGTTTCTTTTGCACTATGAATGCTTGTCTTCATGTGCAGGCCCGCAGCACCACGATTTTGATAGATAAAGCCCCGTATAATTTTCACATTTTTTCCTCTAACCGCCTGCTACAAGTAAAAGCACGACTTGAAGAACTGTTGGCCGCTCGTTGGGGTTGAAGTGCTCTCCATGTCGGCCGGTCAGGAAGGTTGGATTGAGGTAAAAGGGGCGCGCACGCACAACCTCAAAGACATCTCCGTGAGCCTTCCCAAAGGCCAATTTGTCGTGATTTCAGGGGTTTCAGGCTCTGGAAAATCCAGCCTCGCTTTTGATACGCTTTACGCCGAAGGCCAGCGACGTTACGTAGAGAGCCTCTCGTCGTATGCTCGCCAGTTCATCGGCCAAATGAAAAAGGCGGATTGCGATTCCATTGAAGGTCTCTCCCCAGCCATTTCCATCGACCAGAAACAAGGCAGCCATAATCCTCGTTCGACCGTTGCCACCGTGACCGAAATTCAGGACTACCTTCGATTGTTGTGGGCGAGAATTGGAAAGCCACACTGTCCGACCTGCGGCAAGGAAGTCGCCCGACGGACCGTGCAGGAAATCGTGGACGACATCTTTTGGCGGATGGAGGCTCACGGTGTTGCCGTATGGAGCCCGGTCGTTCGGGCCCGCAAAGGAACGCACATGGAATTGTTCCGCCAACTCGTTGAGCAAGGCTACCTCAACGGGCGCGTCAACGGCCACGAAACCTCTTTCGAAGAACCGCCCACCCTCGACAAGAATTTCCGTCATGACATTGACGTGAGAATCGATCGGTTGCGATGCACCCGAGATCGCAAACAACGCCTCACTGAAGCGGTTGAATCGGCCCTCCGCTTGGGCGGCGGGACCCTTGCCGTCGAGAGTTTGGAAGCACCAGGCGCAGCGACCAAGCTGAGTAAAAACTCCAATGCGCACCTCACCGAAGAGGGTCAAACGATTGCATGGTCAGAAGATTTTGCTTGTCCAGAACACGGCGCATTCATGCCCGAACTCTCCCCTCGGGTGTTTTCATTCAATTCACCCCTTGGGGCCTGCGGTACGTGCCAAGGGCTTGGTGTTCAGCGGCAATTCAACGTTGAACTCATCGTCGATGGCAACATGAGCGTCTCAAACGGCTGCGTGATTCCTTGGCGCCAATCCATGTCGCCGTCGTGGTACAGAAAACTCCTCGAGTGCACCTGTGCCCACTACAACATTTCCACCACACTCCCCTTTGACCTCTTGGATGAAGATGAGAAAGACATCCTCCTCTACGGGTCTGGCTCAACCGTTATTCACTACGAGTTTACCTCGGAAAACGGCTCCCAATACAAGTACAGCAAACCCTGGGAAGGCATCGTCCCTCGCCTTGAGAAGACCTACGCTGAAACCACATCAGAGCGAACACGGAACCGGTTGATTGCCTCCATGACCGATCTTGACTGTCCAAGCTGCAAAGGTGAGAAATTGAACGACGCAGCACGCTATGTGACGGTTGGTGGCATTCGCCTACCGGAAGTAAGCCAATGTTCGGTTCACGATGCGCTTGGACTTGTTCGAGCGTGGAATCCCGATGGTGAGGGCCCGCCTGCTGCCTTTGAGGACCTTCTTGAGCCGCTTGACGAGCGAAGCATGTTCATCGGCACAGAAATCATCAAGGAAATCGAAGGACGCCTCGGATTCCTCGACAGCGTTGGCCTCGACTATCTCACATTGGATCGAAAAGCCAACACCCTCTCTGGCGGGGAAAGTCAACGCATTCGCTTGGCTACGCAAATAGGCAGTCGGCTCACGGGCGTCATGTACGTCCTCGACGAACCCTCCATCGGCCTTCACCAGCGGGACAACGACCGATTGCTGAAGACCCTACGGGAACTCAGCGACCTTGGCAACACCCTCCTGGTGGTCGAACACGATGAAGACACCCTCCGTCAGGCCGATTGGCTCTGCGACCTCGGCCCTGGAGCTGGACTTGAGGGCGGCGAAATCGTGGCCAACGGCACTCCTGAAGAGGTCATGGCCACCGCGTCCTCCATCACAGGAGCCTATCTCAGCGGGCGAAAAACCATCCCGTGGCCTGAACAACGAACGGCCCCGGGAAAACACCACCTCACGGTGAAAAAAGCCCAACACAACAACCTCCAGAACATCGACGCTGCGTTCCCCATCGGCTGCATGACGGCGGTCACCGGTGTTTCAGGTTCAGGCAAATCCTCCCTCGTTTCGGGCATTCTCGCCCCGGGCTTGCAACGGGCCGTCCATCGAGCCGAAGTCATTCCTGGTCGACACCAGAGCATCGAAGGAGTTGAGCATGTCGACAAGGTCATCATCATCGACCAATCGCCCATCGGCCGAACACCTCGTTCCAACCCGGCCACCTACACCAAGGTGTTTGATGAGATTCGTGCGCTGTTCGCCAACACAAAACTGTCCAAAGAGCGCGGCTACAAGCCTGGACATTTCAGTTTCAACGTCAAAGGAGGGCGCTGTGAGGCTTGCCGCGGTGGAGGCTCGATCAAACTCGAGATGAATTTCCTTCCTGATGTTTGGATCACCTGTGATATTTGTCACGGGAAGCGCTACACCCGAGAATGCTTGGAAGTAGAATGGCGAGGGCGAACCATCCACGACGTTCTCGAAATGCCCGTTGCCGAGGCCGTTGAATTCTTCAAAAATCATCGTAAAATCCATCGTACCCTGGAAACATTGGATGCGGTCGGCCTCGGCTACATCCGTTTGGGACAACCAGCGACCACCCTGTCGGGCGGCGAAGCCCAACGGGTAAAACTTGCCAGCGAACTTCGACGGATGCCCAACAAGCACACCGTTTACATCCTCGACGAACCAACAACTGGACTTTCGTTCAGCGACGTGGCCAAACTCATCACTGTCCTGCAGCAACTTCGGGACAAAGGGCATACGATGATCATCATTGAACACCACCTTGACGTGGTCAAGTCCTGCGATTGGGTGATCGACCTCGGTCCAGAAGGCGGCGAGCGAGGCGGACAAATCATCGCAACGGGCACACCAGAAGATGTCGCCAAGACGAAATCAAGTGCTACTGGACAATTCCTTTCCAAGATGCTGAAAAAGTGAAGGCGCAGACTACAAAGAGCGCATGGGATAACATCCCACTGCCCAAAGGGCGCGGTGAACAACATGCCGGTTACACGCGTTGAGGTCACGCCCCGCCAAGGGGAAGGTATGCGGGACGTTCGCGGCGATGTTGTTCGACGGCAACTGAAGGCTGACCACGGCATTGACGTGAGCAGGGTTCGCTCCATTTGCGGGTTCCTCATCAGCGGTTCAACCGAAGCCGAAGCCATTGCCGCCCGCGTTGACGACCTATTTGCTGACCCGATCATTGAAACCGGTGCGGCGAACACCACCCTGCTCAGCACCTCCGTTTTTGATGACGACCCTGACGCCGTCATTACGGTGGGTTTCAAACCCGGGGTCACGGACAATCCAGGAAAGGCTGCAACCGACGGCTTCGTCACGCTTTTCCCTGAGGATGCGGATGCGAAAATTGCGACGTACATCACGTACAGTTTCTACGGCTTGTCAGCCGACGTTGATGCAACATGGCTTGCAGGAACCCTGCATAACAACCTCATCGAACGGGCTTTGGTCGCCGACAAGGCTGCTTGTGCGGAAAAAGGATGGCCTGAACTCAACTTCCCCACCCCACCCGAACAGGTGTTCATAGAACCCCAATCCATTGACCTTGAAGTTGAAGACACCAAACTGGAGGAAATCTCCACGACGGGCCTCCTCGCCCTCAACCTCAACGAGATGCACGCCATCCAAGCTCATTACCGTCAGGAAACCATTCGTGCTCAACGCACGACGATGGGCATTTCCCCAGACGCCCCAACCGATGTTGAATTGGAGTGTTTGGCTCAGACATGGAGCGAACACTGCAAGCACAAAATTTTCGCATCTCGAATCCATCACGTCGACCATGAAACCGGAGAGGACACGGTGATCGATTCCCTGTTCAAGACGCACATCATGAAACCCACTCACGACATGCAAAACGAAGTCGATTGGCTTCTTTCGGTCTTCCACGACAACTCCGGTGTGATTGCATGGGACGACAAGTGGAGCGTGTGCATGAAGGCTGAAACCCACAACTCACCTTCAGCCCTCGACCCTTACGGCGGTGCCATGACGGGAATTGTTGGCGTGAACCGTGACATCCTCGGCACGGGATTGGGCGCCCGACCGATCGCCAATACGGACGTCTTCTGCTTTGGCCCGCCGGATTGGGAAGGAAAACTCCCTGACAACCTCTTCCACCCGTCGCGTGTGTTGCGAGGCGTCCATGCAGGCGTTCGCGTTGGTGGAAATGAATCGGGCATCCCCACGGTGAACGGGGCCATCGTCTTCGATGACCGTTATATCGGTAAACCGCTCGTGTATTGCGGGACGGTTGGCATCATGCCGCGACACCTCCCTGACGGCCGACCGTCTCACGTGAAGACGCCCGTAGCAGGCGACATCGTCTACATGGTCGGTGGGCGGGTCGGTTACGATGGGATTCACGGAGCCACCTTCTCTTCTCTTGAATTGACCGAGGAATCTCCCTCGAGCGCGGTGCAAATTGGCGACCCCATCACGCAGAAGAAGATGCTCGATATGGTGCTGGAAGCGAGGGATGCGAACCTCATCACCTGCATCACCGATAACGGCGCCGGTGGCCTTTCCTCCTCCATCGGCGAGATGGCGGAGTACACCAACGGATGCGAAATTGACCTTGCGAAGGTTCCGCTCAAACAGGCCGGCCTATCACCATGGGAAATTTTGGTTTCTGAAAGTCAAGAACGGATGACCATCGCCGTCAAGCCAGAAGACCAGGCTGCCTTTGAAGCCCTTGCCGACCTTCATGAGGTCGAAGCCACCGCCGTGGCGACGTTTACCTCAACCGGCATGTTTCACGTGCGCTACAACGAGGCGACCGTCGCCTATTTGCCCATTGAATTCCTTCACGAGGGCGTGCCGCAGCTTGAGTTGGAATCCGAATGGCGACCACCTGAATTGCCGACGTTTGTACCTCCAGAGGGCGCCGACCACAACCTCCTCCTCCACGCCATGTTGCAGCGACCGAACATCGCCAGCAAGGAGACATGGGTCCGTCAATACGACCACGAAGTGATCGCTCAAACGGCCATCAAACCCTTTGTCGGCGTTGAACGGGACGGACCTGGCGATGCTGGCGTTATTGCACCCATTCACGGCGACCCCCACGGACTCGTCATTTCATGCGGTATTGCACCTCGGTATTCCGACATCGATGCCGGAGCGATGGCTGCGGCGAGCATTGATGAAGCGGTCCGAAACGCTGTTTGTGTCGGCCTTGACGTGGACAAAATGGCTGGACTCGACAACTTCTGTTGGCCTGACCCCATCGAATCGACGAAGACACCGGATGGACGATTCAAACTCGCCCAACTCGTGCGGGCCAACCGAGAACTCGAGCGGGTTTGCAGGGCATACCGCCTCCCATGCGTGAGTGGAAAAGACTCCATGAAGAACGATTACGGTACGGGGCCGGACAAAATTTCCATCCCCCCCACGCTTCTCTTCTCACTTTTCGGCGACCATCCAGACGTGAGAAAAAGCGCCACAAGCGACTTCAAGTTTGATGGAGACAAGATTTACCTCGTCGGGGAATCAAAGCAGGAACTTGGGGCTTCAGAACTCGCTTTCATGCTGAAGGAAGAAGGCCAAACCGATGGCGTTGGCGGCCATGTGCCCCTTCTCCCTCACCCTGAGAAGAACCTCTCAACCTACAGAGCGCTTTCAGGCTGCATCCGAGACGGACTGGTTCGCACCGCACACGACTGCAGTGAAGGTGGATTAGCCGTTAGCCTCGCCGAAATGTGCATCGGAGGTCGAATCGGGGCTCAAGTGGACATTGACGGAACAGGTGAGGCTGATGTTTGGGGGCGAATGTGGGGTGAATCGCTTGGGCGCATCGTCGTCGCCGTTGCTCCCGAACACGAATCCGCCTTCCTGGCGTCAATGAAAGGCCACCCAACCACGGTGCTGGGCACGGTCGTTTCGGAACCTCACCTCACCGTTGTCGATGGCGATACGGCGCTGGTTTCGTTGGACGTTGAAACCATGGCAACGGCATGGAAAGGCACGCTTGACCTCACGGGAGGTGTGGCGTGATGGTGCCCAAAGTGGCGGTCTTGTTTGGTTTTGGAATCAACTGCGATCACGAAACGAAGGCCGTGTTTGAACTGGTTGGAGCTACCGCAGAACGGATACACGTCAATCGATTGGTTTCAGGAGACGAGCATCTCGACGCCTACGACATTCTTGCTGTCCCTGGCGGTTTCTCCTTTGGTGATCATTTGGGGAGCGGTCGTCTTTTGGGCAACCGAATGCGTTTCGCTATGCGGGACGCCCTCCGAGCATTTGTTGATGCGGGAAAACCCATCATCGGCATTTGCAATGGATTCCAAGTGTTGGTGAAAACGGGTCTTTTGCCAGGCCCCGAAGCGGGAGGGTCGCCCGACTTCGTTCAGCGAGGGAGTTTGACCCTCAACGACAGCGGCCGATACGAAGACCGGTGGGTGACGCTGGAATTTGACCCTGAAAGCCCGTGCATTTGGACCAAAGGAATGACGCGGATTGAGTGCCCTGTACGCCACGGGGAAGGGAAGTACGTCATGCCTTCCGCGAGCGATCTCGACCGTCTTGCCGCCAATCATCAATTGAGCGTGAGGTATGTCGACCCCACAACCCAAGAAGGTGCAGGGATGTCTGACGAACCGCTTCCCTATCCTCTCAGCCCAAACGGCAGCATGAGAAACATCGCGGGCATATGCGATTCAACAGGACTTGTCTTTGGTTTGATGCCCCATCCAGAAGCCATCTATGCTCGCTGGCTTCACCCCACCCACACTCGAGACCGGACCGAGAACACGTCCGAATCGCTTGATGGTTGGGAAGGTGAAGGCCTTCAATTGTTCAGAAATGCCGTCGAATACGTGAAGCAACGGACATGAGTGTCAACCATGTCCTCGCCCCGCCCCCGTCAATCTCACATTGACGGACTTCGCGGACTCGCTGTTTTGCTGATGGTCCTCGTTCATGCCGCTGCAACGTGGGAACCCGATCTTTCCGGGCCGTGGTTGATGCTTGGCGTGGTGGTTTCAGCCGGTGGAGGTCTTGCTGCACCGCTGTTCGTTGCGTTGCTTGGCTGGGGCCTCTTCCAGCGTGATCTCAGGTACACTCAGCGATTGTGGAGGGCTGGTTTTCTCTTTGGATGCCAGGGCCTCGTGAACGGAAGTGCCCCTCATCTCTTTGAGCCATGGACGCCAGGAATCTTATCCCTCATGGGCGCCCTTATCCTTCTCGAACCGTGTTGGCGGTTCCTGTGGACTGAAAACCGTAAACCAATCCTCACGTTTTCGCTGGGTCTCGGAGCTATCCTCCTCACGTTGCTTGTGCTCACAGGGGTACAAGGTCCATCAGACTGGGATTCGAGGGTGTCAACGAGCAGCGGTACTGAGTTTCTTCAGCACATGCTTCTCACCGGGCTGTATCCCATACTGCCGTGGATCGTTTTTGCCTGGTTCGGCATCACGGTAGCATCAGTTCCAAACGAACTGAGGAAGAAGTGGCTCAGCACGACGTTCGTGGTCGGCCTTGGCGCCTCATTTGCCATCTTCATCGATGGCATCCGAAGCGACCGCCCGTGGGCACTTCCAACAGGGGAAGCATCCTTGACGTTCTTCCCGGCGAACCCAGCGTTTCTTATCGCTGCGTTGACGGGGACGGCCGTGCTGTGGATGCTCGCAGAGCAGTTATCGATCTTTAACCGACTTTCTGACCTCGGTCGAGCATCGCTCACCGTATACGTGGTGCACTTCGTACCGTTCGCTTTGTTCCATGCTTCAGACGAAATCCATCAATGGAGTTCGTTTTCAACCGCCGCAGCTGTTGTGGGGTACACAATTGCTTGGGCATTGGTTGGGACATGGCTGCATCGGCGAGCACCATTCTTCACGCTCGAGGCGTGCATGCGGAGGTTTGAACCTCCGTCTTGATGGCGATGGTACGGCGACAACAAAGGTGTTCACAGAACGACGTGTGTGAGGTTGAGTCCAGCGACCCTAGGGAGACGAGGCGGCCGAAGCCACCTCGCCTCAGGGGGTTGGAGAACCGTGTTGGTTTCACTCAGCAGCTGCGAGGGCTTCGGTAGCCTTCTTGGCACCCATCCAGGCGACGACACCGAATCCGATCTTGTTGATCATGTCAGCGATGTTGTAGAGGATGGCCATGATTTCTGCATCGACAGCGTCGGGCAGAATGTCAGCGGTTGGGTTGAACAAGTAGCCGAGAGGGTAGATGATCCAGCCGACGCAGATGAACCAGCGCAGAGCGTTGGTGCTCCACATGAGTTCAGGTGCAATCTTGCTGTTGTCAACACCTTTACCGGAGGACCATGGGGTACCGGTAGCGACGATGATCATAGCCCAGCCGACACCACCGAGGATGAGTCCAGCAAGGCCAGAGATGGCTCCGGACTCACCGAGGTAGCCGAATCCAATCATGATGAGAGCACCGGTGAAACAGATACCGGTGAAGCCGAGACCAGCGAACTTGTCGTCGGTGATGGCGTCCTTTCCAACGAGGGATGGGAACTTGAGGGCCATCAA
>JAYNUQ010000018.1:0-33948 GCA_038116375.1 Candidatus Poseidoniales archaeon
TCCTTCATTTTCTTGAAGTATTTTCGCTCGTTTTTCCCTTGGTGCTTTCCTTGCTCGAATTCTCGCTCAAGGCGTTCCATGGTTCGCGTCAGGGACTGGACGGTATCGGGGCGAATGGGACGGCCTCGCCGGTCGAATTGTTGAGGTTGTTCGGGCTGACCAGCACGCATGGCGTCCTTGGCTTCTCGAACGACCGTGTTGGCTTCTTCTCGCTCCTTCTTTTTCTCACGGACCATTTCGTTCATTTGGTCTCGCAAATCGCGTTGCTCACGCACTTGAACGATGAGCTCTCGAACCTCGTTGTTGAGTTCGTTTCTTGTTGAGGTGTAGGTTTTGGTTTTCTCGTTCCAATCGTCTCGGATTTCGCGATGTTGCGTTGCTTTTTTGTCAACCATTTTCCGTCGCTCATCAAGAAGATCTTTGAGTTCTGCCATTCTTCATCTCACCTGGTCCGGGGAGGATTTCCACCCTCCCGCAGGATGGCGACAAACCACCCCCATTTAATCCTTCACGGGAGAGGCAGGCATGCAGCACGCCGAGATGTTCATCTTGGCCATTCGAGGTTTTCCAGCAGGCTTCGTATTCGGCCGAGGTTAATGCCCCGTTCGCACACCGTCACCAGCATTCGCTGATTTGTGGGTTTGAGCATCACGTAGCCTTCCTCCATGACCAAGGTAACGAGCGACTGTTCAGGTGATGCTGAAAGAAGAGCTAGCCATGTTTGGACGGCGGATGGTTCATCCTGCTCGTGATGTGGATGCGCATAGACAACAAAACCGTCCATCTCGACCAGAAGAATACGCTGAACACCATCAAGGGAGGCGACCTCCCTCAAGATGCCCTCAATCATGAAGAGAACTCCCCGCCTCGGTGAATAAGTCTTCTCAATTGCTCGGCGGTTCGAGCGGTCCTCGCATCATGTATCCCAAACCTGACTGGTAGTAGCCGTGGAGTTCTCGCCGAACGGTCATGCCGCGTCGTGTGTAGAATCGTTGGGCATCCGTATTGTCTGCCTTCACCTCCAATTGGACATGCCTGAACCCTTTTCGCCACGCTTCCTTTGAAAAACGGTGCCACGCTTCCGTTCCCAACGCCTTTCTTTGATGCGGTTTCGCGATAACAAAGGCTGCAACCCGAACGATGTCGTCTTTGAACGGAGTTGCCCACATGACGCCTTGGATTGTGAAAGGCGGTGCCTGATCAAGATCAACCAGCAGGAGGTTCCCGTCCCAAACTGGAATGGGCAGGTGTCGAACGGATGCCTCGGCGTAGACTTCACCGGTTTCATTGCGGAAAAGATGGATGACATCATTCACAGCCTGTGGCTGCAAATCCAACAAAGATTGACCGGGAATCCAGGCCATAGAAGGCATGTCCATCACTCACTTGGTCGCTTGGAACGCTGTCGCTCACCGCGGAGAGGCTGACTCCTTCGCATTGTGTTTTTGTTGCGTTGTCTGGGCGTTGAAGGGGCTGGGGCGGACGTGCTCAATTCCTTCAGACCTCCATGTTCGAGCATCGAAGCAAACTCCTCCATGCTCAACGCTTCTCCGGCAAGGAGGCGTTCACCCATTTCAGGTGTTGGTGGAGGGACCGGGACCACCGGTGATGCGTTGTTCTTTTCCAAGAAAGCTTTCAATCTGCCAGCCTCCGTGCGTTGCTCTTTTGATGAGGCACGGGTTTGTTTGATGAGTTGAGAGAGACGCCGGTCGTTGTTGTTCACCGATTTGATGGTCTCCAAGAGGTTCTCTCTGAGACCGAAGAGCTGGGAAAAAACATGTTTCTGGTCATCATAACACCTCAGCATTGATTGGAGTTCAAAAAACCGAGAAAAGTACTCGATTTCAGTTGCCAGGCTTGGTAGTTCGTTTGAGGCAGAGGGCGTTGTGAGATTTGCATGGAATTCACAGAGGGTATGGGCCACCTTGTGCCGGGGGACGAGTAATTTGTTCACCAAGGCATCTCGTACTTCCAGAGCGGCATCGAATTCGTGTTTTTGTTCAAGGGCGAGCGAGATGACATCGTCTGAATGCCGTTCGTCGATAACAGGTGGATCGCTTGACTTGTTCACCGCATACTTGATCGTTTCCGAGTGGATTTTTTTCTTCATGTGGAGGTCGACAAGTTCCTCTTCAAGTGCAGAGAGCCGATTTAACGCACGCTCATACATCGCTTCCACATCTGCGTTGTCTCTGCCTTCCAAGTCTGCGAAGAGCGATGAGGATTTTTTGCTCATGCGAGGTCGCCTCCTTTCGTTCGCTGTTTTGCCTGAGCAAAGCTGGACTGGCCGCCAGATGCGACACGTTCCGCATCTTCCAACAGATGGCCCCACCCTCCTTCGGCAAGAGCGCTCCAAAACTCGATGGCTTCCTGGCAATCGCTGATGCTGTTTTTGACGGTTTGAAGACGAGATGAACTACGCCGCCGGAATTGTTCGTGCTCTTCGTAGACGTCCTTGGCCTTCTGAAGGGCTTCTTGAGCGTCGCTCGTTGTTTCACCCTGCTCTGTGAGGGCATCCAGATGCGCTTTGGCTTCTTTCGTCAAGGTGTAGGCCCGATTGTTTTCTTCCTGACGCCTCTCCAACTCATCAGGTAGGCGAGAGGCAACGGATTGTCGCCTGGCGATAATAGCCTGAATCAGGTCTGCAGGCTCAACGGACAACAAATCATTGGCCTGCATCATTTTCGGGGGATGAATCAACGTAAAAGAAACAACCGCTCGCTCCCTCCAGCGGCGCGAAGGTGAAGAACCACGAGATTCACGCTCATCCATGGAGGGCCGGACCGAGCCACGGAAGGGTGTCAGTCTCTTTCTCGTCTTGGTCATGACCTGCTCACTCTTGCCCGGCGTTCAGGCACAATCCGGCGAGGTTCTGCTCGAGTCCAACTCGTTCAGCATCGAGGATTATGCTTCGTTTGAGGGTGCATCTCTGCCGTTTACGGTTGAATTGCACGAGCAATCGGGTGCAACAGCGAACGTCAATCTCTCGCTCTTGGTGAGCACCCTCGAGGGGACGCTCCTGTCAAACACCACGCAAGCCGTTGGCGAGGTGTCTCCGCTGGAGCAACGCAATGTTTCTGCTGCATTTGAAAATCTTCCTTTTGGATTCAGTGAGGTCACGGTGCTGATTCAAGGCGATGTTGGTGCAAACACGACCACACATGTGGTGTCCATCTCACGAACGGTTCAACGGCTTCGGCCCCTAGCGATTACATTGGGTGGTCCAACGAGCGTCATCGCAAATCCTGTTGACAACAACGGTACGTCCACCGGCAATCTTTCGCTCCACGATGGTGATTACTTTCGGGTGGTCTTCCCCATCATCAACAACGGTGACGTCAACTGGACGGGGGACGTCTCGCTTCACCTTCTCAATGCTGGACAAAACGAACATCTCCGTGTTGAGAACCTCAGCGTTAACGCCTCTTCGTCGCAGCTCCTCACGATGGTGCCGCTTCTTCAATTGGTTGAAGGCGACCTCGCATGGGATATTGAGCTTTTCAATGTCAGTGAGAGCGAACCTGGAACGCATGAACTGAACGGCACGTGGGAGGTCGGACCCCCACCGCTTCCCGTTCTTGAAGGAGAACTCTCGTCGAATGCCGATACGGTACGTGCAGGTGATGTTCTGACGGTTGGTTTGGAGGTTTGGAACAACGGTTCAGTCGCCTACACGGGCGACATCAGGTGTGCCGTGGATGATGAGGATGTCTTCATCGTTTCAACTTCAAACATCGATGCGAGCACAAGCATGAACTGGACGTTTGAAGTTTCAGCAAAACCCCTTGAAGTGGTCTGTGCGACCGCTGGGGAGCGAGTGAGTATGTCCTCTACCTTCCCGGTGAACCTGACGGTCAGCATGCCTTCGGCGGTGTTTGAGTCTGCGGGTTCAATTGCGCCGTCGTTCACAGGAGGTCCATGGCACAAAGGCGACAGCGTTGGGGCAAACATGCTTCTGCGAAATACAGGGAGCATGGACGGACGCGTGCGCATGGTGTTGTCTTCAGGAGCCTCCACCTCGCAGGGCGAATGGGTGGACATGAATGAAGGTGCAGCGGGTGAAGTCAGCGCTTCGCTCCAATTCCTCGGTGAGGGCGAGACGGAGCTGATGTGGTCTCTTGAGAGTGATAACGGCCTGGTTACTGGGGTTGACTCGGGGACATCCACTTTTGTTATCAAGAACCAACAATCCGTTCAGATTCTCCTGTCGGATGTTGCGAAATCAGAACATGCAGAGGTTCAATTCACCCTCGAACTTATCCTGGACGAAGGAAAAGCCAGAGATGTTCGATTGCAGGTTGGGTATGAATTCGGTGGTACAACCGTTTACTTGCAAGAAAACGATCTTTGGCTGCAGCAAGGTAAGTACCAACAGTCTTTCACCTTCGGGGATATAGATGCGGACCGAGTCGTTGTTCAGATATCGCCGCTGAATTGGCTCATCGGACCGGGGCCACTCGGTGCAGCGGCCTCGCTGCCGGACGATGAAACACAATTTTGGGTCGAATTCTCTTCAACGACCAATCCGATTCGCCCCGTTGAGGGTGATGATGTTACGCTCCAACTGACCTTCCGACAATCGGGGCCGAGTCGTGATGTTGTCGGCGACGTTTGGTTGGTCGATGCTTATGGTTCACGGCTTACGAAGGTGCAATCACCGAGTTGGAACGGGGCGTCAAACCAAGAACTTCCCGTCGTGATCTCATGGCCCAAAGGGAGCAATGTCGCACTGCAGGCGCTATGGAACATTGACGGCGTGTTGGTCACGGCAGAAACCACGTATGTTTCGGGCGAAGAAGTGGCTGATACATCCACCGAGTGGCCCCTTGCTGCTATGGGATGGGGGTTGGTGTTGGGTGGGGCAATGGTTCTTGTCCTTCGTCTTCAGGCACGAAAAGCATCGCCATCAGCCGCCAAACCCCCCAAGGCCCCCAAATCATCAACCACGCCGCCTGCAACCACCAACTCTTCGGAAAAACGGGAAATCTCCTGTCCAGAATGCGATCGCCGTCTTCGAGTTCCCGTTGACTACCAAGGGTCAGTGGGGTGTCCAGATTGTTCTCACAAGTTCAAGGTGGAACCTGAGGCGAGTGACCAACCAAAGCCCGAATCAGATGACGATGTCGAGGTTCAACCAACACCCGAACCCGTCGCAAGTGGAAAAATTGAGATTTCATGCCCAGATTGCTCACAAACACTTCGCATTCCATCTTCATACAACGGGTCCGTTCGGTGCCCTGCTTGCACGAAAATATTCAAAGCACACGAAGGGAAGTAGGCAACTGGGGGTTCCGTTCGTGGTTGGTCATTTCCAAGAATTTGAAGACGAGTACCTCGAAATGATGTACGAATTTCACGAAGATGAACCAGGCGGCATGGTCCGCACGGGAGACCTCGCAGCCAAACTTGACGTAAGTCCCGCCTCTGCAACAGAAATGGTTCAACGGCTCGCCTCAAGAGGCTACCTCGAGTATGTTCCCTACAAGGGTGCCCGCTTGACGGAGCAGGGATTGATTCACGGCCAGAAAATGAAGCGGCGACACAGACTCGCTGAAGTCCTCCTGTCCATACTCCCCTACGACGGGAATCCTCACGAGACTGCTTGTCGCCTTGAACACGCCATTGATGACGACATGGAGGTTGCTCTTTCACGGCTCATCACGCCTGAAACAAAAGATCCGAGCGGCCGCGAAATTCCTCAGCCCACTTCAGACATTGCGGCTCGCCTTTCGAAAGGGGTTTCCTCGATACCTCTCTCTCAACTCCCCGAGGATTCTCAGGCCTGCCTGACGGCCATTTTTTTGCCGGCCGCCGATGCAGCGATACTGAGAGCGAACGGTTTTGCCGTGGGCACAACCCTGCATCGTACAGGATCGTCATCCTTCCGTTCTGAGAACAATGAAGCAGAATTTTCGGGCCGATGGATGGACTCAATTTTTGTTGACATCGTGAACGATACGGTGTGAACACTTTAGAACAGGGCAATTTATCCCGAACCATGGCAGAAGAGGAACAGATTGCAACCGAAGAGGTTGAGGGTTCTCTATCAAACGAGGACTCGCGATTTGGATTCCGCCTCTCCGAATCCATCGTCCACGCCATTGACCGTCAGATCGTGAGTTCAGGTCTTCGGCTCATCATGTTCCTGCCTGCCTTTGCAGCGCTGACCTATTTTTCGAGTTGGGCGTTTTCTCAATCATCGCCGACGTTTTGGGAAGAAAACATTGCCCCAAATTTGGGCATGGGCTTCTCCACGTTCATGGCCAGCCTCACCTTTGTTGTGGTCCTCGGCTACATTCTGGCCGTGAGTTTTCATCGCTACAGGGTTCGAATTTCCCTCGCTACATTTCACGAGCGAGTTGAGGCCTCAAACAGCGAGCATCGCTCGGTCCAATCGCTTCACGGTTACGATGGTCTTCTTTTCCAACTTCAATCAGCGATGGCCCACCACACCAAGTCGTTGATTCTCGCAATTTGTTCGGCACTGGTGCTCATCGCTGTGTTTTGGTACGGCACGGGAACGGTTCTCGGCAACTTGTTCTTGCTCGTTTCCGTTTCCTTCCTGATGCTGTCCGTCGGTCAACACCTCCCCACTCGGTCCACCCCGTTCAACATGGTCGAACAGACCGGCTTGCTTCCTGCGTACACTCCACCTGTTCATCCATCAACGCTCAACATGGTGTTTAGCGACCTCATCAAGACACACATGGACCCGCTCCTTCGCTCGCAATACGACGATTACACCAAGGTCTTGGAGGGTTGCTTTAAGCGAGGCGTTAACCGTCATTTTGCCCACGAAAAATTCCTCATGACCCTTTATCGACACGCCACAGGCTTGGACAGAAAAACGCTGACCAGTGAAATGAGTGAAATTCTCACGAAGAAAGGTATGGAGCATGTCTTTTCAAACGACACCTTCACTCTCGAGGCCTGGTTGGTCCTCTTGGGGCTCATCAACCAGCGGTGTCCTGCGTTCTTCCGCATGGTGGACCGGCTCAAGCAAGACTTGGAAAGCGGGAGAGAACCCGCCATGTCCGATTTGATCTTCGAAGTTGACATGGAGAATGTTGTGACCGACAAGGCCAATTTGTTCACCTTGTTTCACAACCTTTCAGACAAGACGAGAACGGTCGTCTTCCGCGTGCAGACGCCCAACTTCGAGCCAAAGGATCTGGCCCTCACCTATCGCTTGGAGCCTGGCGAGAAGTATTGGTGGTCCACCGAAGCCCTTCCGCTTGCAACAGAAGGGAATGACGATGTTTTGGGTAAAATGTCGGGCCTGCTCAAAGACAGCACCGTTTCATGGCAAACCCTCATACCAACCAGCGCAGGGGATGCCACCGTTTCGGTTCGTTTAGAAGAAACCAACGGAGAACTTCTTCTTGGGCGCCAGATCAACGTTCGTGTGCGAGCTGAATTCCGACAGTGGTTGCGAAGCACGAGCACCTACGTTGCCTACTTGTTTGGCGGTTTTGGTCTCCTCACCTCAGGAATCCTCCTGCTGATGGAACTCTTTGGCCGGTTCGCTGCTTGAACGGAAGAATCCTGCCAGCCACAGCCTTGAAATGGTGTAGGTGGTGGAGCACTTCATGCGCGGCATGCCCAACGACGGTGAAAAGAACCCCGATGCGGACAAGTTGTCGGAACTCCGAGATATGGAGGCCAAGGTTCGCAGGTTGCGTGAGACACGAAACTCACTTCGCGACCAAGGTCGAGCGGTTGCAAAAAAGCGAAATGCGGTCCAAGACCAGTACAAAGAGCACCGGGAAAAACTCGGCTTGATGAAGGCTGAACTGGATGCCATCCATGCTGAACGCAACGCTCACAAGGCCAAGCGTGACGCCATCAACCAACAACTTCGAGACCTCTTTGCTCAGGTCAAAGGTCGACGTGGCGAACACGGTGAAAAGAAATCCGCCACAGCAGAATATTCTCAACTTGTGAGTCAAATCAACAACCTCGAAGAACAGTTCCAAACCACGTCCTCCAGTACCAAGAAGGAAAAGGAAACCATGGAGCGCATCAAGCGAATGAAGCGTCGCGCTGACGAATTGGAACCCGAGGTCACGAAGTTTGAGATGGTGTCTGTTGACCTTTCGAACCTCGACGAAGCGATTGCGACCCTGAAGGCCGAATCCGATGATGCGCACAACCTGTTCGTTGAAGCCTTGAAGTTGGCAGACGAAAAATGGGCAGAATACAAAGAGGCGCTTGACCACCGCGATTTCCTCAAGTCAGAGGGCGATCGCCACCACAATGAATCCGTTGAATTCCACGAGAAAGCGAACGGCGTCCACGAAAAAATTGAACAATTGATGGTCGATGTGAACAAGGCCCGAGATCAACTCAACATGGCTCGCCAGGAGCGAGAATCATGGATCACCGACCACAACAAAGCCGTCAAGGCCGAAATGAAGACGGGAGCTGAATCTGATGAAGTGGCCGATATGTTGGTGCAATCGTTGCTTTCCGACGGTGAATTGATGTTTGGCGGCGTCGGCAAAGATGACGGTGCTAAATCTCAAAAGCGGAGTTCTGGGTCTTCCAAAAAGAAAAACATGCGCCGTATCGGTGCAGTCCGACGACGATGAGGTCGTAGGATGTTGGGCATCATCATGGCCGGTGGTCAAGGCACACGCTTGATGCCACTGACGGCGACCCGACCAAAACCAATGGTTGAGGTGCTCGGCCGGCCCGTTATTGATTATGTCAAAGACGCCATGGTTGAGGCCAACATCAACGAATTGGTGGTTACAACGGGGTACCGCGGTGAACAACTTCAGGCTCATGTTGAATCGTGGAACGACCCACTTCGTGGCATTACGGGCCGTATCAATCAAGAATCAACGCCCATGGGGACAGCCGGAAGCGTTGGGCTTCTCAGAGACCTCATCACCAGCACCTGTGTGGTGGGATCGGGTGATGCTGTCGCCTCGTTTGATATCGCTTCCTTGCTCCATGCCCACCGTGAGAGCGGGGCAAAGGTAACCATGGCGCTGTGGAAGGTTGAGGACCCGTCTGAGTTTGGTATCGTCGGCCTTTCAGAAACCCACGACGGTGAAGTCAACGGTGATTTACGTCGAGGGTACATACGCCGTTTTTTGGAGAAACCATCACCGTCTGAAGCGTTCAGTAATGTCATCAATGCTGGCCTCTACATCCTCGAGCCCGAGGTCTTCGACCATGTTCCAGTCGGTGAAAAGTTTGATTTCAGCAAGCAACTCTTTCCCCGCCTTCTTGAATTGGGTTGGCCAATGTATGCTCAAACCATCGACGGCGTATGGTTTGATGTGGGGCAACCCTTTGAGTTGATCAACGCTCAATCCACCTTGATGGAACACTATGAGCACCTTCCGTTTGCGTACCCTGATGGTTTTCGTGAACACAACGGTGTTCTGCAATCCAAAGACGTGGTGTGCAGAGGCGAGTTGCACGATTCCGTTATCGGCCCAGCCTGCATCATTGAAGAAGCTGCAGTGGTGTCCTCCTCGTTGTTGATGACGGGGTGTCTTGTTGGAACTACAGCCGCAGTCCATCATTCAGTCTTGGGCCAAAGGGTCAAGGTTCCCCGAGGCTGCACGGTCGTTCGATGTGTGATTGGGGACGGCGTTGAACTCAAACCTGGAACGCAGTACCGTGATGAAAAAATTGGAAATTCTCCTACGGCGTAGGGCAAGACCCTATGTAGGGTCGCCTATCGGTGGGGTTTGATATCATGACATCGACGCCGCACCGTACCTACGAGCGAACTTGGGCAGAAATTGAAGAAATGCTGGACCAGGCAATCACCAAAATGCACGAGTGGAAAGCCTGGTATGAAATGTGCAAAGATGAGGACGATAAACCCGGGATGAAGGAGGCCGCTCGTAATCACAAGGCCCTCCAAGGTGTCGTCAAGACGCTGAAATGGACCCTCGGAGAAGAGGGCATTGCCGATCCGTTGAACTGATTCACCAACCGCGCTGGTCGTATCGAATCTCGAGGGTCTCCAACTCATCGCCCTTCATGGGAATTCCTTCCATCATGGCCATGGCTTCGGCGACCTTGCTTGGTTCATCGTAGTGAGCGGTCGCCATCACGATGGCATCGGCCATCGTCGGTGGGTCGCTGGACTTGAAAATTCCTGAACCAACGAAAATACCGTCCATGCCCATTCGCATCATCAGCGATGCGTCTGCGGGCGTGGCGATGCCTCCTGCTGAGAAGGTGACAACGGGCAAGCGACCCAAGCGGTGAACGTCGTCAAGAACGGAGCGAATGCCGTTGTGCATCTCTTCGTCAATGCCGCCATAGGGCGTCATCAAATGGGTGCCAGGGAGCTCAGAATGGGATGCGAGAACCCGGTACCGTTCCATGATTTTCTCAGTGGCTAAGTCAAGTCCGTGGTCGTCAAGCGATTGAATCTGATTGATCTCCTGGTCAATGAGGCGTGCGTGGGTGACGGCTGCGACGACGTTGCCGGTTCCAGCCTCTCCTTTCGTTCGAATCATGGCGGCGCCTTCCCAAATCCGGCGGACGGCTTCTCCCAATCCTGTAGCTCCACACACAAACGGGATGCTGTATTCGTGCTTGTTGATGTGGAAATACGGGTCAGCGGGGGTGAGAACTTCACTTTCGTCCACCATGTCGACACCCATGGCCTCAAGAATGCGCGCTTCACCATCGTGCCCAATTCGAGACTTTGCCATAACGGGGATTGTCGTGCAGTCGAGAATTCCTTGAATCATGTCGGGGTGGCTCATGCGTGCAACTCCACCGGCCTTTCGGATGTCAGCGGGGACGCGCTCAAGGGCCATCACGGCCACGGCTCCAGCGTCTTCGGCCACGGCTGCTTGTTCGGGATTGACGACATCCATGATGACGCCGCCTTGTTGCATTCGAGCAAAGCCTTGCTTCAGTAAGTTGCTGCCCATTCGGAGTTGTGAAAAGTCGGTCTTCATGGTGGTCACTCCTTCGCTGGTCGGCCTCCCTTATGACGGTTGGTTCTTGACCGTGCGGGTGAACGATTTCAGTCAGCCAAGACCGGTGAGTCGCCTTCTGCAATTTCGGCGTCAACAGATTCCTCGGCGTTGCGGTCAATCCAGGCTTCTTCGCCTTCAGGAACATCGGTGTCGGCGAAGATGGCATCGACAGGACACTCAGGGATGCAGGCACCACAATCAATGCACTCATCAGGGTCGATGACGAGGTACGTCTCGGCTTCACGAAACGCTTCAACAGGACAAACGGCGACGCATTCCTGATACTTGTGGTCAACGCATGGTGATGTTACAACGTGGGGCATGACTGTTCCTCAGCCTCACGAAGCCGGATGCTCTACTTAATTGCTTGTTAGGATAAAAATTGAGTTTCGTAAGCACGAAATCATGGGGGAGAAAAACGGAGAAATCCACGAAGCAAGGCGGCGATGACCAGTCCGAGAATCAGGATGATTTCAAGAGCGTAGGTCGAGAAAAGCGATTCTTCTCCTGAGGTGCTCACGGGTGTGGTATCGTCCTGTTTGCTCACATCAGGTTCCTCTGCCTCTTCTTCTGGGTGTTGCAAAGGATACGGTGTGTCATCGCAAGCATCAGGGAGACCGTCCTCATCTGCATCAAGGCCATCGTCTCCATCCAAACACACATCTTCACTGTCGGCCACCCCATCGCCGTCGCTGTCAACCACGTCGTCGCAATCATCGGGAATGGAATCGTTGTCGAGGTCGACGGTGTCGTCAAATCCTTGGCATCGGTCCTCCCCGTCTGGGACGGTATCGTTGTCGGTGTCAACAAGGTCATCGCAGGGTTCGGGAAGACCGTCCCCGTCAGCGTCTACGGCATCATCATGGCCTTCGCATCGGTCATCGGCGTTGGCGACCCCGTCGCCATCGTTGTCCACCAAGGAATCGCACGGGTCGGGTACGCCGTCTCCGTCCTCGTCCGTATCGTCGGCACCAAGTTTGCATTGGTCGTAAGGATCGAGCACGCCGTCGTTGTCACTGTCGTCAATGCATCCGTCTCCGTCTCGGTCCCACCCCCACGCCTCGTCTGTTGGGCAACGGTCGTTCCAATGCTCGATGTAGTCGAGACCCGAAAGGTTGCGGCCTTGAAAGGCGGGGTGGTCAATGGCGTAGTGTGTGGCTTTGAAGATGGCGTTCGCCGTGGTCCCTGCTCTGTTTCCATCGGGAACCGGCTCGCCTTGAGTGTAGGGTCCGTCAGGTCCAACCGGTCCGATGTATTCCCAAACGATCTCCCCCGTTCTGTTGACCTCGTACAGAGTTCCTTGTGTGCCGTGGGTCACCAATACGTTTCCGTTGGACAGGGCTTGTGCGCCCGAAATGGAGCCTGAATACATGACCTCACCTCGATTCCAACTCCAATCAGGCTGAGCGGGACCAAACGTGCCGTTTGCCTCCAGAACATAGGTTCCATTGACCATGGGTGGGTCGAAGATGTCAACCGAAGAATACGCAGGGTATCGCCCGTTTCCGTTGTTGAAGACGATCAGGGCGCCTTCATCTGGATGGCCCGCCTCAATCCACTGAACATCGTGCTGACCGAACAGTTGTTGGTCGCTTGACAGACCGTGGTGGTAGACTTGGGGATTTCCCCAGCGGTAGAGAAAATCACCACCCTTGCCTGCGTTGCCTCCGACATGACCTGCTGCTTCCTCCGTCGTGGTGCTGTGGTCGATGATGTAAACCTCGTTCATGCTCTTGCACGAGAGGGCGATTTGGTCAAGGACGGCGTTGTAATCGATGCCGTTGCAGTGCATCCAATCGGCTCGGCCAGCTTGGTTTCCCGTTCCACCAACATAGTTGATGTTCAACAGTTCGGGATGGTCGCCGACCACGCCATAATTGTCCTTGGTTTCGTCATAATCTTGGATGAGGTGGTCCCATGCATGCCAGCGCCAAACAATTTCTGCATCGTCATCATCGATGGGTTTGACTTCAATGATTTGGTCCGGCCATACATTGTTCTGCCCGCCGGGCGAATCGCTGGCAATCGCAGGATTCCGACCTGCTTGGAGCGCCTCCTCTTCGGTGCGCTCTTCCCAAGCGATCATCAACAGATTCCCGTTTGGCATGGGTTCAATGTCGTGGTGGCTGATGTGAAGGGTTGAGGAATATTCCCAGGACCATTCCAACGTCCCGTCCCAAGAAATCCGTTCGACTTTTCCAGCCGTGCCTCCGCCTGAAAAATTACCAACAGCAGTCTGGGCAATGTTGGCGGTTCGTAGCAAATCTCCATCGGGAAGAAGGTAGGCTGAGAGTGCGGGCCGATGTTCCCCAGGGGACGACCACGAATGGAGTTCTCGCCCCAAGTGATCGATGAGGTAGGTTGTGTTGGAGGGGATGGGAGAGAACAGCGTATATCCCTGCGTAGCTGCCTCGGAGCAGTACACCAGCCCCATCGTCCAATTTGTCCTCTCAGCGTTGCATGATGGCGTAGGGTGTCTCTCATCACCATCCTCAACAGCATGGGCCACAGGCGTCGTGCTCAGAAGCATCATGGTCATGACCGCAGCAGCCAGCAGCCACCTTGGATTCGTCATGCAGCCTCGCTCTCCTCAGCCTTATTGCATGCCTCGTGGAACGTTTCGAGACGTTGTTCGTCAGCAGATTTTCCCGCGTAAATCTCAAACTTGGCCTGGCCCTTGACCGTCCCCGTTCCGCTTTCAGACACCAATTCAACGGTTCCGTCGATGAGAGCACTCAGAGAAAGTCGAAAGTGGAGCACGTTTTGTTCATCCATCCGCAGTTCAATTTCACTGGTCAGGGCCTCAAGGTTCTTTTTTCCTAACCGTGCAAAGGAACTCATCGCTTTGCGCTTGTTCGAGGTCGTCGCCGTAATGAGGGTCAATTCCGGGCCGTGGTAGGAGGTGCTCCGGTCAATTTGAACCTCCTCTTCATCACCGATGAGCCAAGCCAGTGCATGAGCGATGGCATCGGTGTTGGAGACGGCACTGCCCGTTGCCCTCCATGTGATATGATGAAGCCCCACATTATCCGCCTAACGGGCATGGGTCAAGAGGTTGCCGAATCGCCACCTTCCGTCCTCATCAGGGCATGAGGCTCCTTCAAATAGGGGAGGTTTCTCGGCAAGTTGCAAGTGGGGTAGCCCCCGCAAGACACACCGAGTGGATCGACATGGCAAAGAAAATCAGTGCAAAGGCACGCGCAGCAGCGCGTAAACAACGCGACAAGTGGAAGACGAAGCGATGGTACACCATCCGAGCCCCTCGTATTCCATGGGATTTCAAGCGAATTGGCGAAACCATCGGTGAGTCTGATGAACACATCATTGGCCGTGTCTATGAAATGACACAGCAAGAATTTGACGGAAACTTCTCCAAGATGCATGTTGTCATGCGATTCCGTGTGACCGAATGCGTTGGTCAAGACGCTTTGACCACCTTCATCGGGCACCACCATCAAACCGATCACACCCGACGTCAAATCCGCCGCTACCGTGGAAAGGTTGACGATGTGGTTGACGTCGTTACCACCGACGGCTACCTGGTACGAATGAAACCATTGATCATCACGCAGCAGCGTGTGCAAACCTCGCTCAAGCAAGACATGCGCACCCGCACCCGAGACATCATCATCTCGTTCGCTGCTAAGAACACCTACGCTGATGTTCAGCGAGCACTTTTGGAAGGAAAACTGGAAGACGAAATCGAGAAGGGTGTCAAGTCCATTTACCCCGTGCGCTCCGTTGCCATCCGCAAGAGCCAACTGTTGCAGGAAGGTGTGGTGGCTTCCGATGGACCCACGCTGGATGAAATCCACGCTCAAGAAGAGCGCCAGGCTGCTGAAGTCAAGGCCAAGAAAGCTGCCGCATTGGCTGCTGCCATGGCTGAAGAAGCAGGTGAGTCCGTTGATGCCGACACCGACGACGCTGATGATTCAGATTCTTCGGAAGAGGTCGCTGAACCTGCTGCTGAAGAAACCGTTGAAGAAGAATCTCCGGCGCCTGCCGCTGATGATGACGCACCTGATTACGGCAGCATGACGGTTGCCGAGTTGAAGGAACTTCTCAAGGCGGCTGGCAAACCTGTTTCAGGAAAGAAAGCCGACCTCATCGCTCGCCTCAACGAGTGAGAAGAACTGGCCGTGCATTCCGCATGTTCCGCAGGTTTGACAAATCATAGGTCGTGTGCGTCACCATGCGGCTTGGTGTTATCGGCGGTACAGGTTTGGTCAACTTGGACCTGGCTGACCGCCTCCAAGGAACCGATGCTCGGTTGATTCGCCAAGACGATCTCCGGGTCGAAACAGCCTACGGCGTGGTGCCTCTTCGCAGTTGCACCCTTGAGGTTGGCGGGCAATCATGCGAGTTGATTTTTCTTCAGCGACACCACAACCCTTCGGGCCATGGTTGCCCCCCACACCAAATCAATCACCGCGCCAACATGGTTGCGATGAACGATTCAAACGTTGACCTTGTTGTCTCGGTATGCTCGGTCGGTGCTGTTGCGTCCACGTTCCCACCAGGAAAAGTCGCCTTGGCCGACCAGTACATCGATTTCACGGGTGTGGAAACCACGTTCCATGATGAGGATGCGGTGTTCACTTCGGTGACGCAACCCTTTGACACAGCCGTCAATGAACGGCTCGAGGCGGTGTTGCGTTCAGCCCAATCGTTTGGCGAAGATGAACCGATGCGGTACACCTACTGGCTTACCCAAGGTCCGCAATTTGAAACGGTGGCCGAAGTCAACGCCATCGAACGTCTCGGCGGCGACATGGTCGGGATGACCATGGCCCGAGAGGCGAAGTTAGCAGCGGAATTGGACTTGCCCTACTCGGCGATTTGCATTTCGTCAAATTGGGCTGCAGGTCGCGACCCAGAGGACGGCTCCAAAGCGCTTGACCATCTGGACGTCTCTGCTCAAGCCAATGAACGGTTAGATCCTGTTTGGGCCTGTATTTTTGGGATGTTTGAATGACACAAACATCATGAATCGGCGGGCGTCCTTTCAGGGTATGAACGGCCGTTCTGTTGACCAGTGGATGGACCATGAACCTGCAAATGAATGGGACGTGATGATGAAAAAAGTCGCTGCTTTTCATGCCAAACATGACTTTGCAGGTCAGAACGGACACGACATGGGATACAGGTTGGCCCTCACCATCGAGGAACTCGGCGAGTTGGCTGCTGCGGTCACCAAAGGCAAACCCATTGAGGAATGCGCAGAGGAAATGGCGGATGTTCTCATTCTCCTAATGGGCCACAGTTTGGCGATGGAAGTGGATTTGAAGGCCGCCTTTGAAAAAAAATACGCCCGAATCATGAAGCGGGAAGCGTTGCAGGGTCGCTTGGGCGTGAGGGTGACCGAGTATCGTCCCGAGTGATTACACAATCCAGTGTTGGAAGGTCATGGGGTGCTCATCTCGCTCTCCTGAGGGCAAGGTGCGCTCGGTCATGAGGTAGAACCCGACGGCTTCAATGTCGGGTGCAAAGGTGTCTGCGTCCCTCACAACGGTGTGAATGATGGTTCGATGGACCTCCTTTGCATGTTCCAAAAACAACTCGTAAATCTCTCCACCTCCGATGATCATGACCTCTTCGGTCGTTCCAAGGGCGATGACTTGTTCCAACGACATGGTTTCGATGTCATCCTCGATTCCCTGACGGGTCATCACCACGTTGCGCCGCTGTGGGAGAGGGCGTCCAAGGCTTTCCCAGGTTTTTCTTCCCATCACCACGGTTTTTCCCAAGGTGATTCGCTTGAAGTGTTGGAGGTCGCTTGATTGACGCCACGGAAGGTCGCCATCTTTCCCAATGGCTCCCTTTTCATCGCAAGCGAAAATCATGGATATCATGTGGGGGCCTCAAATGGAGATGGGTGCTTTGATGTGGGCGTGGTGCTCGTAACCCACCACCTCAATATCATCGTAGGTAAATCCGTCAATATCGTTGATGGCTGGATTCAGCTTCAGCGTTGGGAGTGGCAGCGGTTTTCGGGTGATTTGGAGTCGGGCTTGCTCGAGATGATTGTTGTAAAGGTGGGCATCACCCAGCGTGTGAACAAACACGCCGGGCTCCAAATCGCATACTTGGGCCATCATGTGCGTAAGCAGTGCGTACGAGGCGATGTTGAACGGGACGCCGAGGAACACATCAGCGCTTCGCTGGTAGAGTTGGCAGTTCAAACGCCCGTTGGCCACGTGGAACTGGAAAAAAGCATGGCAGGGCATCAGGGCCATCTCATCCAACTCGCCGACGTTCCACGCTGAGACGATGATTCGTCGGCTGTTGGGATTGGTCTTGATGGTCGCAATGGCCTCTTGGACCTGGTCGATGATGCGTCCGTCTTTTGCCTCCCATTTCCTCCATTGCTTTCCGTAGACGGGTCCGAGGTCCCCGTTATCGTCTGCCCATTCATTCCAGATTCGCACGCCGTTTTCTTGGAGGTAGCGAACGTTGGTATCGCCTTTGAGGAACCAGAGCAGTTCGTGGACGATGGAAGGGAGGTGCAGTTTCTTGGTGGTGACCATAGGAAATCCATCAGCCAGGTCAAAATGCATTTGGTAACCAAAAACCGACTTCGTACCGGTTCCCGTGCGGTCGCCCTTGTCGGCACCGTTCTCGAGAATGTGTCGCATCAGGTCAAGGTAAGCGTCCACACCATCACCTGTCCGAAGGCGGTCAAGGAAGCACTTAGGCCTTCTTCAATTGGGTCGTGCGAATTCTGGCAAGAACAAAAGGTCGCTGGGCGTGCTGGGATTCGCCGCATAGGCGAGGACATCCTGTCGATCGATTTCATCAAACAGGCCTTGAGTATGGAGGCGGACATTCTCAATCTCCATACCTTTGCAGGTGTAGCAACGACGAGCGAAACCGCAGAGCATGTCAAGGGCTGCATAGGCAATGCCCCACTCCATGGCTTCCCGAATATCCTGGATTTCATCAAGGTCTTCTTGCGTCAATTCGATGATTCCGAGCTTGAATCGTTGAGCGATTTGCGTACGCTTGGCAGCATGACTGAATTCTCGGAGCGTGTGCGGTGTCGCCTCCTGTGGCCAATTGGATTCCCCGAGAAGGACCAGAGAAATCAGCGCATCAGCGATGGCGCAGTTCGGGTAACTCATGTCGTGGTGGATGCACACCCGCTCAACGGCTCCCACGCTACGATTACGCCCTTTGAGGATGTGGACCTGGAGGTGGTGGTCGCCCGTGATGAGAAAAGATTCAACGGTTCGCACAACGTCAATACGAAGTTCATACCCGTCTGTTTTGGTCACCAAAAGGGTATGCCCGGTGATTGAACACGCCGTCTTTTCCCATGCTTCCGTGGTCATGAGAATGGAATCAAGAAGAGAGAGGCCACGAAGTTCCGCCTCGATTTCGTCGTTGGTCGTGTCATCAAAACGCCCTTCTTCGTTGAGGACACCAAACGGTGAAGGATACACGGCCACGAAAACAATACCCTGCTACTCTATTTCAAGAATCAGGGGGCTCCGTTGGCCATCAGGCTCGCCATCAACTGGTCGGTGAACCGTCGGAAGAGGCGAGCCAGTTCGGCTCGGATCTCGTGCTCATCGCCGTCAGCCAGTTTCGTGAGGCTCTCGCTGGATTGAGCACCTCCTTTTGTCGAGGCAAGCCATTCAAGCCACGTAACGCCGCGTCCAGCCTGGACATCAAAACGCTTCCACAAGCGCGGCCATTTGTGATGCTGAGGCTGCATGACGCTACGGGTTCCCACCAATGCGAGTGGAACGACCACAGCGTGCGGGTAGGCTGCGGCCAAGCGAGCAACACCGGTTTTTCCAGGGAGAAGGTAGGGGGGTTCCGTGCGCTTTGACCGTGTGCCTTCTGGAAAAATTCCGAGGGCACACTCGTTTTGAAGGATGTTTGCTGCACTGGCGAGTGCATCACTGGCGCCCGCTTCCCGATGCGTTTCGATTTGACCGGTTGCTCGCATCACGAACCGAGTGAGCGGGTTGCTAAAATGCCCGTCCTTTGCCAAATAATGCGTTGTTCGGCGTGCGGCTGCAATAACGGCGATGGGGTCGACATGCGACAAGTGGTTGGCTGCCAGGATGGTCGCACCCCGACGCGGAATATGTTCAGCACCCCGGATTCGCCAGCGCAACGCAGGTCGCAAGAGCGGAGATAACAACAAACGAAGGCCTGCATAAAAGGGCATTCGGGGCAGAGGCTGGGAGCTGGCCTTGATGGACCAGTGCGGTTGGAGGAGATTCCACGCTTCCTCGAGACGCTGCATCTCACTCACGGTGGTCTACGAATTCTCTTTTGATTTCATGCTTGCTCCAGCGGTTGTGTCCTGCGAGGGGTTTTCACTGCTTTCCAAGGTGGCCCAAGGACAAGCGTGAAAGGGCACCGCCATGAGCCTCTCGCATGGGACCGAGCCGCGGCCTTCTTTTGCCGGCCTTCCTCGGTTTCCTCGTCGTTGCCGTCGTGATTCATCCCGCTGCGTTGGCCCAATCCGCATGGGAAGAGGACGGATGGTTGCGCACCTCGTTTGGCCAAGAACGACTCGATGCTGGCGATGAGTTCGGTTGCTACGGAGTCCCGGGATTGTCCTGGCAAAACGACCCCGGCGCCGTCGCAGACGCTTGTAAAACTTACATCGAGGACCGCATCAACGCGAGCCGCTGGGGCGTCTCCCCGTTGTCGACCTATGCACCTGATGTTCTTACCATGGCCGACCACACAAAAATCGCCAGCCAAGGGTTCACCGTCCACGGCGACAATACGGGACTTGAGGAAACCGCGTGGCACAACGGAACCGACACACCGGTGGACCTTTGGGATTGGTACAATCTGGGCCGACGTGGTGGGAGTTTGGAAAAGGGCATTGCCTCGTTGGAGGATCTCCAGGACGAACTTGAGAACGGCGGATTGGTCAACATGTACTGGATTGGCCGCGTGAACGACGCAACGGTCCGACACGACCGGGATGTCCTGGCTTACCTCGACCAGGCACCCGATGTTTGGTTGACGACTTGGGGTGAAGCTTGGTCGTCATGGTCGGGCAAACGTTGCTATGAGTACGCCCATGAAATGAACGAGGTGAACAACCGTTCAGTCTTGTCCTTTGAGTCGTTGGAAACTCAGGCTTGTTCCGCTGTTTCAAACGGGCTTCCGTGGAATGTACCGCTGACGTGGCTCATTGATGTTGAAGGTGCGGAGGTCCTCGCAGTCTCTTCGGATGAGGGCGGTGACTTATCTTCTATAGAGGGTGAAAAAAACACCAGGGAGGGGTGGTGGCAACAACCTGATGGGACGCTGGTTCTCTCCGTCGTCAACGGAAATCCTGTAGAGATTGAACTCAATGCATCGGGAGTTGACCATGATGTCCTGGCACAGGCCGAGTTCTTCAACAACCACTCTGCTGCCGTCACCGTTGCAGGCCATGAGACCACCGACTTGTTCAAATGGGCCAAACGCTTTGTTGACGATACGGACGTTCGTTTCACATGGCTGGTCCAACCGCGTCCAGCGGAAGGCGCCGATGCTTGGATTCCCTATGCTGCAGTTGGTATTGGGGTCGTCACCTCGTTCGTTATGCTCGGCGTTCTGGGTCGGGAAGGCATCGGACCCTGGTCGAACTTGGCCAGCAAAGAAAGGTCCCAAAATCACGAAGTGCCTGAGCTGATGAAGCGAAGCCTTGATGCTGACGAGGAAGCGTGAAACCGTTTGAGGGGGACATGAAATGGCCAACGACGACCTCGTCATCGACCCTTGGGGGAGCGCTCAATCCACGGATTACGACCGCATTATCCAGCAGTTCGGATTGACGCCAATGGACGGCGTCACGCTGCAGGAACCCTCCAAACTCCATCGGAGAGGCATCGTTTTTGCTCACCGAGACGTTGACCAGATTTTAGAGGCCCAACGGACGGGTTCGTCCTTTGGTGTGCTCACCGGTTTGATGCCCAGTGGCCAGATGCATCTCGGTCATTCGATGGTGGTTGAACAGGTCAAGTGGTTTCAGCAACAAGGCGGCGATGTCACCATTGCTGTTGCTGATTTGGAGAGTCAAGCGACCCGTGGAGTTTCGTTGGAAAAAGGCCGTTCGGTGGCTCTTCAAGAGTACATTGCTCACTACGCTGCCCTCGGGTTGGACCCAGAACGCACGAACGTCTACTTCCAATCCACCCGTCCGATTGTCCAACGGTTGGGCTTCCAGCTCGGGAAACGAACAAATCTGAATGAATTTGAATCGATCTACGGATTTGGCGGTGAGACCAACTTGGCGCATGTTCAGGCCCCTCTCGTTCAAGTGGGTGATATCTTACACCCGCAATTGGATGAATACGGCGGTCTACGCCCCATCGTCGTTCCCGTTGGCGTCGACCAGGACCCGCACCTCCGCTTAACCCGTGGTTTGGCTGGAAAGACCAACTGGTTCAACATTCGGGATGCGTCTTCCAAAGGGGTTCTCGTCAGTCTTTCGATTCATGATGAAAATGCGGAAGCCTTTGGCCAATTGCCCAACGGTCGCGTGGACAAGGAAAAAGTCGCTTTTGTGTTCCAAAAGGTTGTGGACGCCGCATCCGCTCTTGGCTTTTCAGACATCATGTCAAGTCCCAAACAGGGCCACGTCCACATACCCTCTGCGACACAACGAGACAAGCACGGACTTCGCATGGCCCTCCTGAGGCTCGAACGTGAGTTGGGTGGCCTCGGCTTGATGGCCCCTTCCTCAACCTACCACCACTTTGCTGTCGGAATGACCGGTGATAAAATGAGCAGCAGTCAGCCGAAAACAACCTTGTTTTTGCGAGACGACCTCGCCACCGTTGAGAAGAAAATAAAGCGAGCATTTTCCGGTGGGCAGCCCACGGTTGAAGAACACCGTCGCCTCGGTGGAAATCCAGATATCGATGTCGCCTACCAGTACATGATGTACTTTTTCGAAGAAGACGATGCTTACCTTGGCGAACTCCATGCAGCCTTCCGTTCAGGAACACTCCTTGCGGGTGAAATGAAACAGCGCTGCATTGAGCGGGCGACGGCATGGATGGGACATCTCCACGAGATGCGAGATCAAACCGCTCACCTCGTTGATGAATTCCTCGCCGAGGATTCACGTTGAAGCGTCAACGTCATCGGACGAGAAAACGGCAGGGTCTGGCCCTACTGGAAGTTCGCCAAGTTCCTCAACCGTCAATTCTCGCTCGGTTGCGTCCGGATGAAGAATCATGGAATGGCCGTGTGGGTCGAGCAAGACCAGCGTGACCGTCTTCGCCTCTGGACCACCGAGGTTCGCCAGGGTCAAGGTCATGGTCTGGAGCGATGCCATTTGTTCCATCAGCACCTCTCGTTCGTCATCTGGTGCCTGCAGAAACTGTTGGGATAAATCCCGTTCAACCATGTCGATGATCTCCTGAAATCGGTTGAGTACGCCCTCCACATTCGAGACATAACCGGTTGCACTGCTGCCAGGATTGACCTGCAAGTCAAGCTCCGGAATGCAAACGGTGCAAGAAGAGGAGCGTACAACGCGAGCCCGCAGTTTCTCTTCTTCGTCAAGGAGAAGTGACCAACCGCCTGCCTTCTTTCCTTCAGCGGGGATGAAATCAGTTTGGCGCCAGCCACAGTCGTGGCAGAGGATGGTGACTTGTGTGTGTTCACCGAAGTACGGTATCTCGTCAACGTGTGCAATCATGTTGACGTTTCCAGACGACGTGCAGATGGGGCACGGGAGGTCGATGGGTTGCTCCTTCATCCATACACGTCCGTCAAATCATCGGGAGAAACGGCGAAACCCTCCATTTCCGTTCCCTTGATGCCTCTGCATCCTTGAGGGAGAAGCAACAATCGGGTGTCGGTGATGCGAATGATTTGGCCCTGAACGTCCCCCTCCACGAATTGACTGAGGATGTTGAGTGCTTGATTAAACTCGGTTTTCCGCTTCATCATACGTTTCATCTCCACGATGCAACCGTGGCCCTCAGCGACCCAATCCATGAGCGTCCCGCAGCCTGTGAGATCGACCAATGTCGAATTGTGCAGCACCATCTCCCCCTCGTAAAGGGGGACGGGGGCATTTGGGTAGAGTTGGTCGAGGTTGTGGTACGTGACTTCGGCCCGTGGCATTTTTGCGGCGGGCGTTCGTTTCGAACTCGGCATGGAAAAACTCCGGGGTCCCGCAGGTTGCGTGGACGTGGCCGTTTGAGTTGTTTCATTCGCTTCTTGCAGTTTGGCCTCCGCCGCCTCGAGAAGGTCGAGGTCGGGCATGGCCGGAACGGTGGGTTCGGAAGGTTCCCCAGACGCCGTTTCAGATTGTGTGAAGGCATCGAGGGAGGATTGTGCCTCATCCTTCTCCTTGCGCCTTCTCCGCCTCATACGGCCATAGGGTTCACGAGACTTCTTCAACACTCCTGTCCATCCGGCGTTTGAACCGATGTTCCGCGACCCGCATCCCTTTGCCAGCGATGGATTGCTATCGATGAGCGACGCGATGCCCAAGGTTCAAGAAGTGTCGGTGTGGAGAGGATAACATGTCAGAACAGCAGACTGTGATGAAGACCGGAACCAGCACCGTGGGAATCACCTTCAAGGGTGGCGTGGTGGTTGGCGCCGATCACCGAGCGACCATGGGCCATTTCATCGCCAACAAAAGCGTCCAGAAGCTCTTCAAAATTGGAGACAATCTCGCCCTCACCACAGCAGGTTTGGTTGGCCACGCTCAGTCTCTGTCTCGCACACTTACAGCAGAAGTGGCTCTGTTTGAACTTCGTCGCCAACAACCGATGACGGTCAAGGGTGCTGCTACGCTGACCGCCAACATTCTTTCAGGTCGACCGCACTGGGTCCAACTTCTCATCGTCGGTGTTGATGATGACGGAAGCCATGTGTACTCCATCGATTCGGCCGGCGGCTCGATTCCTGACGTTTACTGCGCCACAGGCTCAGGCTCACCCTACATGTACGGCGTTCTCGAAGACGGTTTCAAAGAAAACATGAGCCAAGCGGAGGCCTTAAAACTGGCCGCACGAGCCCTCCATGCATCAGGACAACGTGATGCGGCCTCCGGAAACGGCATGGATTTGGCCGTCATCACGCCCGGTTCTGGCTACCAACAAGTCTCACAAGACGAGATTGCCAAACTTCTGAAGTGAGGCTCCTATTCCCGCGGCTTCGCCGCTTTGCACCTCCGGGTGTACTGTGGTCCAGATTGACTGCGGGAGCATGTGGTGAACATCATGCAAATGACCTACAGAGAACTGAAAGACGAGATTGCTAAAATTATTCCTCGAAACATCGAGTACCAGGTGGACCTTGAGGCAGGAAACATCGCCATCATCACCACCGAAATGAAGCCCTTTACCGGTCAAGACGGTTTGATCGGCAAAATTGCACGCCGAATCAAGCGAAAAATTGTCCTTCGCACCCCCATCGATTCCATGATGGACATGGACGAGGCCAAGGACGTTATCCAAGACATCATCCCTGAAGATGCCGACATCACTGAGATGTATTTTGACGCTTGTTATCGAGAGGTGATCATCCAATGCAAACAGCCAGGAACGGCCATCGGGCGACGTGGTGAAAACAGCAACGCCATCCGAGATAAAACCGGCTGGGCCGTCAAGGTTGAGCGAACGCCTCCTCTCTTCTCGAAGACCGTTCACGATATCCGAATGTACCGACAAACACACGGCGACGAACGCCGTAAACTCCTGAAAGACTTCGGATTGAACATTCACCGACCGACCCGGCCAGGTGGCACCTGGGCGAGAGTCACGGCTCTGGGTTCCTATCGCGAAGTCGGACGGGCTTGCCATTACGTCACGACCAACGAATCGAGAATCATGATCGATGTCGGGGTCAACATCGCATCCGATACCGACCCCATGCCGTTTTTCAATGCACCAGAAGCTCTTCCCCTCGACAAGTTGGATGCCGTTGTCCTCACGCACTCGCATTTGGACCATGCTGGAATGCTGCCTGTGTTGTTCAAGTATGGATACCGAGGACCTGTTTATTGCACGCCACCCACTCGTGATTTGATGTTGCTTCTGCAAACCGATTACCTCAAAGTTGGTGGTGCAGAAGGAAAGCGAACACCCTACGACATGGAGGACATTCGCATGTGCATGAAACACGTGGTCGATGTGGATTGGGATTCAACAACCGATATTGCTCCTGACGTCAAGTTGACCTTTTCCAATGCCGGTCATATTCTCGGGTCGTCCGCCGTGCACCTGAACATCGCCGACGGAAAGCACAACATCGTCTTTAGTGGAGACCAAAAATACGAGAAATCATGGTTGTTTGATGCAGCCAACACCCGATTCCCTCGTGTTGAAACCTTGGTCATTGAATCCACATACGGGGCATCCGGCGACTATCAACCGTCGCGGCAAGAAGCCAATCAAGAACTGCAAGACATCGTTTCCCGAACACTCATGCGTGGAGGGAAGATGATTTGCCCAGTCTTTGCGGTTGGTCGAAGTCAAGAGGTGATGATTGCCATCGACGAACTGTTCCGTTCGGGGACCGTCAAACCTGTACCGGTTTGGCTTGACGGGATGATTCAAGAGGCGACGGCCATCCACGCATCGCATCCAAACTATCTCACAAAAGCCCTCAGCAAATCCCTGCTGAAGGACGACGGGGAAAACCCGTTTACGAGCGAATGGTTCCGCCCCGTGAAGGGACGAGAGTTACGGGAGAGCATTGTCATGGACTCATCCCCTTGTATCGTGCTTGCGACTTCAGGCATGCTCAACGGCGGCCCTGTTATGGAATATTTCAAGAACTGGGCACACGAGGAACGCAACTCACTCTGTTTCGTTGGCTATCAAGCAGAAGGAACACTCGGCCGACGCCTGCAAAAGGGCTTCGGCGAGGTCCCAATGCTCATCAATGGGAAGACCGAGATCGTGAAAATCGGATGCGAAATGGTCACCATCGACGGGTTCTCTGGCCATTCAGACCGGCGCCAGTTGCTTGACTTCGTCGACCGCATCAATCCTGCGCCAAAGAACATCATTTGTCATCACGGTGATTACCAAAAGTGCAACGAATTGGGGCTGACGTTGCGAGAACGCTACAACTGTTTGACCTTCGCACCGAGTAACCTCGAAACCGTACGTCTCTTCTGATCACAGGGGCATGTCAAAATTTTGATCCATGGGGTCGGGCAAAGACGCTGGGTTCACCATCTCGCTGCTTTGACCACCGGACCTTGCATCTTGGCCCAGCGGTGCACGCTGATGCCCCGTTATATCGGTATCCGCCTGCATCATGAAGGCAAGGCCGACAAGGGTGGCCGTTAGTGCTCCAAGGGCTAATGTAAGCGTATACTCACCAGCAAACAAACCTGCCGCCATCCCTCCCATGAGGACCAAGCCTGCACCGAGGAACAGGAGGGGACGCGTCGCTCCACCCATGTCAGCCCCTACCACCAAGTTGTTCATGAACCCGTTGCGCCTGAAGTGTAATCATGCAAGCCTCAAGCACACCCTCTTGCCCGGGATGGTTGATGACCGCCGTAGCTCCTTGGGGTGAAAATGCGGAAGACGCCTTCGATCAGGGTTTGGTAGAACTCGGCTTGGGGGATGTTCGATTGATTCAGGCCCAGGGTGCCATGCTCCCGCTTGGATTTGGAGCCACGCCGCCTCGTCCACTGCCCATGGGCTCTCTGGTTGAATGCCATTTGGCAACCGCTTATGCATGGAACGGTTCATCGGCTTCAGCCGGCGTTGCATGGGCGTCCTGTGTCACTCCAGAAGGCGACGAGTGCGCCATTGTCGCCACCATCACAACGGACAGAGATTACGAGGAAACGGTGCTCCTGCTTCGGCGAAACCTTCAGCGTCGCTTGGCCAGCCGTGACCTCGAAGTTGTCGAGTTCGATGTCGCTGTTGATGAAGTCACAGCGGGACAAGACCATCATGGTGTGGCGGTCGCAGCCCTCATCCTTCCAGAATCGCTTTCACTTGGGGCACGTACCAAGACCGGACCGATTCGAGGGGCATTGACCCGAAAAGCCGCACCTGAGCAGCGGAAGCGCGTGGACACAAAGGCCCCCGCCGCACCAGCACGACGACCAGGACAGCCACAGAACAACCATGATTTCTCGCTGTGAGGCGATGGCGTGTCGGAACAACGGTGGCTGGTGATTCGCTGCCGGGCCTGCCAGCAGTGCTCTGGACAACGCCGTCAAGGTGGACGCTGTCCTCATTGCGGTTCCAGCATGGGTGCCGATGCAGAGGTGGTCAAAGTCTGTGAATCGAGCACCACCCTTCACATCGAGGTGGCGCTCGCAAACACTCCTGTAGAGCTTCGGGATGAACTCCGTTCACGCCTCTCATCCGCAGAGGGGGGTGCTCAAGAACAACAGGACGCCTCCCCTCGTTCTCTCTTGCGCGAACTCCGATTGCTGGCAGACGAGCAGGGGGAGATCTCCCTTGCGTTGGTCCAACAATTTCTCAAGAAAAAGGGCCTTGATATTCCTGCTGATGCTTTTATGGAACAAGCCGAACTTGAAGGTGTTTTGCTTCGGCTGTCGGAAGGGCGCTGGATGTTCTTTGAGTGAAGTTCATAGGTAAGACGCCGTGGCACAGACCAAGGGCGTATGGGTTAGTTTGGCCTATACTCGGGCGTTTGGGACGCTTGGACCCAAGTTCAAATCTTGGTACGCCCACCACTACTCAGGATGCACCACGCTGTGGACCCACAAGACGTGAAATCCAAATTGCGTTTTGATGAACGACTCCGGGACGACCTCAAAGTCCGATGCCCAAACTGCGTCCTCAAACGCCTGCACCATTTGGCCTTCAACAAATTCTCCCAAGTCGCCCCCTTTGCTTCCGCTTGGACAATTTGAATATTTCTTGGCGAGTTTCTTGAACGCTCGCAACGGTTTTTTCGATCGATGTAGCTCTTCGAGAATTTGTTTCGCCTCAGGTTTGTTGGCGACCAAAATGTGCCTCACATGCGCCTTTCGTGGTTTTCGACGTTTATCGTGGCGGCGCATGCTGTCTTAACTCCCTGTGGACACGTGCTGCCCCTCTGTCAAAAAGATGCGCCATGCACCAAAAGAACAACCCCAACACGAATGCTGGTACACCCCTTGCCAGCAATTCCTGTTCGAGGTCGTTTGAAACAAATGGAAGAAATGCTGACCAACCGAGCATGTAGGCGATGAACGCAAACAATGTGTGGGGCGTGAGGTTCCGTAGACGCAGCCATGAAAGATTTCGTCGATGGTGTTCCACTGTCAGCATAACACCCACTCTGGCAAAGAAACGGGGAGGTCGGATTCCGCTTACTTCGTTTCTATAGATTGATTGCACGGGCATTTCTTTGACCCGATAGCCTGCTTTTGAGAGATTGACCAGCCAAAAATTTGGGTAGCCATATCCTTTCCAAGAGCGATCCCAATCCCATGTTCTCAACACCGTTGAGGACGTTGCCGTGTATCCACATTGGGGGTCGCTGAACGGCTGACCAGCGGCAAGCGTGGTGAAGAAACCAAGCCATTTCGAGGCGACCTGGCGATGTCGAGGCATCCGGTTCAAACCGAACTCATGATGCATTCTGTTTCCTTTGACGTGGTCGGCTTGGCCCTGCAAAATAGGCTGAACCAGCGTCGTCAAATCGTCGGGATTCATTTGTCCATCACCCGCCATGACCACGCTGATGAACGGTTCGCCCAATGCGCCCAGGTGATGTTGATGTCCAGCATCAATCGCAGCGCCGACGCCTTTCCCGTCCAAGTGAAGCAAATGGACAGGACAGGGTGCTTGCGCTTCGCTGACACGCTGCGCTGTTTGGTCGGTTGAACCGTCGTTCACAACAACGGCTGAGTCCACGCACTCAGGAAGTGTGCTTAGCACCTCTGCGATGTGGTCTTCTTCGTCGCGAGCAGGGATGACCACGACGATGCGCACGCCCTGCAACATGAGCCGTCGTCATGTTCGGATTCAATCAACCTATGCTTGAAACAGGTTTGGTCTCGTCAACAGAAGAGCAGGATTGATAGCCTCCCAAGACCCCAGCAAGATGTGGATGGTCCTCTTGAGCGTGTGGTCCTCATAGGAAGGGACATCGAACTGCGCATTGTTTCGCTCGTCGTTCGGTGTCGCGAAGTGGCACAACACATTGCGCTCTTTGATACGGGTTCGAACGATGAAACCGTTGAGTTGGCCACGGAAGTCGGTTGTGAGGTTCATCACTACGACGGCGACCTTTCGCCGCAATCGCTTGTTCGCGCACTCAATTCGGCGAACATGAACGGTGGGCAAACGCTGTTTCTTCCCATCTCGCCCCAATGGAAACTGTCAGATTTACCTCTGAGTGTAAACAGAGCCCGAGAGGGTTGGGATATTCATCATCTCTATCGCCTTCCAGCCGGTGGAAGCGAAGAAGAGGCGAGGCCACTCGCAAGCACCGTACTTGGGCACCTGATTGTCAGTTCAGCGGGGGCGAATCACCTCGCAGAGCTCACCGACGATGCTACGCCAGAGGATATATCCGATAATGTCCGAGCGCGTTTCGTGAAAAGCGATGCCCCCATTCGTCTTCCGCAACGTCAATCCCTCGCTACAGCATCCAGATTTACGCAATTGTTCTACTGGATGCTGGAATCAAAACATCCGCTGTTGTTGTTTGGTATCCCGGGCGTGGTTCTTTTCGTGCTTGGTTACCGTCTTTCTGGAGACCTCGCCTCAATGTTCACCGAACTCAATTCAACATCCATTGGGGTCACCCTGGTCACCATCGCCATGACGCTGATCGGATTGTTTGCCATGATGGTGGCTTTGATATTGTACATCATGGGCAAACAGGTCGCACGAGTTCAAAATCAGTACAATTGGCCGAAAGGGAGTTGAGTTGTTGACGGGGCATCTTGTTTGTCTTGATATGGACCGTGTTTTGGTCGACCATTTGTCCACCTGGCAATACGTCTACGACCGGTTGGGCATCTCAAACGACGAATCGTTTGAATTGTACAATCAAGGACTTCTTGATGAGTGGGATTGGATCAAACTTGACTTGGCTCTCATCAAGTCGGCTCCTGGAGGGAACATCACCGACCAGCGACTTCGTGACCTCATGGAAGGCATGCCGATGATGAAAGGATGGAACACCCTCATCCAGCACCTTCTGGACCACGATGTGCACGTCGCCATTGTCAGTGGGGGTCTCCAGAAAACCGCACGAGACATTGCAGCGACCTTCCCTTCCCAGAAGGAATGGCGGCGACGCTGGGGGGGCATCGACCGGCATACTGCACGAGAGCGGTCCAACGGAAAGGATTCGCTGCTCCACGTCTTCACCAACGGGTGGCTGATGGAGTCAGGAGATGGTTCCTCTCCCCCGGGAATTGGGGATTTTGGCCGCTACCAAGTTCAGATGAACGGGAAAGGCGCTATCGTGAAAATGCTGCAACGGCGCCTTGGTGTTAAGAAATCCAACACCGCTTCGGTTGGTGATTCAATGGGTGATGTGGGGATGTTTGGTGAAAGCGGCTGCGCCATTTTGTTCAACCCGTGGGATGACCGACCTCGGGAATTTGCCAATCATGTTGTTGAAGAAAAGGACCTCGTGCTGGTCCTCAACCTCATCTGCGAACAGTTGAATTTGCCAAAACTTTGAATGGGAAGGTCGGAGCGTTTTCTGGTATGGTTGTTGACGATCTGATGTCGATATGCCCCCACTGTGGCTTCTTGCTCGGCGCGTTCATTCCGGGCATGCCGTGCCCGATGTGCGGCGAACCGCTTCTGTAACTCAAGGGGTAACTCGGCGCGAAGTTCTGGGAAAAGGAATCACTTCGCGAATGTGTGTGGCGCCTGCGAGCCAACTCACCACACGGTCGACTCCCAGCCCAAAGCCTCCGTGTGGCACGCCACCGTAGGAACGGACATCGATGTAGAACTGGTACGGTTCTCGCGGCGTCCCCTCTTCGTCAATACGACGCAGGATTTCTTCTTCCGACCACGTACGCTCTCCGCCTCCGATGATTTCGCCGTACCCTTCTGGAGCCAGAAGGTCATGGCACAGAACATACGCCTCCTCCTCAGGGTCAACACGGTGGTAGAACGGTTTGGCGACCTTCGGATAGTGCGTTAAGAAATGGGGGACATCGAAATCCTGGGTCAGGATTTTCTCTTTCGAATAATCCAAATCTTGCCCCCACTCTACTGCAACGCCCTTTCCCTGCAGGATTTCAATTGCTTCGTCGTACCGCATTCGAGGGTATGGATTGTCGGCGTAGCGGGCGATGAGCGAGAGGTCGCGTTCAAGATAAGTAAGTTCATCCTCACGCTCGTCAAGGAGGGTCTTTGCGATGTGGCGAACCACGCCCTCGCCGTGCGACATGATGTCGTCGTTGGTGGCCCATGCCATCTCCATTTCGGCGTGCCAGAATTCCGTGAGGTGGCGTCGTGTTCGCGATTTTTCAGCACGGAACGAGGGCGCGATGGTGTAGAGACGTTCGAGAGCAGGCATGGCAGCCTCGGCATAGAGTTGCCATGATTGGGTCAAGTAGGCCTGTTTTCCAAAGTACGGCACCTCAAACAATGTTGAGCCACCTTCGACAGCCCCAGCGACAAAATTCGGTGCTTGATATTCCAAGAAATCATGACCTCGGAAGTAGTTGTGAATGGCACCAAACGCCGAACTTCGAAGTTTCAGCATGGTGGTTGAGCGTGTCGTACGGAGGTAAAGGTGGCGGTGGTTCAGGGTGTGCTCAGTCCCTCCATACGTGAGTTCACCGTCTTCGTCTTCAACCAGCATGTCAGCCTCCGTGATGGGGAAAGGTCGCTCAGAATTGACGGCTCCGATGATCTCAAGCGATGCGATGTCGAGTTCGTGCCCGCCCTCTGCTCGTTCATCTGCACGAACACGACCCGTGAACACCACGCTGGTCTCAATGAGGGCGCCCTTGAGGGCGTCGAACACCTCGTCTCCCAAGGTGTCTTTTTTTCCAACACATTGAATCGTTCCCGTGGAGTCTCTCAAAACGATGAATCGGATGTTGTTGTTTCCACGTGTACGCTTTATCCAGCCTTTGAGTTCAACCGTTTGGTCGGTGTGTTGACCTTTCTGCACATCGCCTATCCACGTGGTCTTGACCATGCTCTCACCAAAGAAACCCAGCCCCCTTGCCTATGTGAATGTCTCCCTTGACTGGCCTCGAAATGAGGATGCGAGCCCGAAATATTGTACAAAGGGTCAAAACCGTACGGGGGCAGCATGATGCGTGAGAAAGACAGCCGTCTATGCGCTTGGAGGGAATGCTCTGCAATCTCCAGGGGGAGGCTCCAACGATGCAGCAGAGGTGCTTGCCAGGGTGATGAGCGATGTTATTGACTTGCTCGAAATGGATTGGAGCGTCGTGCTTACGCACGGCAACGGACCCCAGGTCGGCCATCTGCTGGCGATGGATCGGGAACAATCGCACCCGCTCGATGCTTGGGTGGCCGCAACACAGGGCATGATCGGCCATGAGTTGTCCATGCACCTCCAAGCCATCCTTGAGCGCCGGCGGCGACCTGAGCGCACGGCGGTGATCTTAACGCGTGTCGAGGTTGACAGCGAAGACGACGGTTTCCACTGGCCTACAAAGCCAGTTGGGCCCGTGTTGGCGGCTGATACCGTGATGACGGCAGACTGGGACATCGCTCAAACCGTCCACGGACCTCGGCGCGTTGTTGCAAGCCCAAAACCGCTTCACATCATTGACCTCGATGTCATTAAGCGGCTGGTTGAACTCAATGCCGTGGTCATATGCGGCGGGGGCGGCGGTGTTCCTACGGCCCGCTTGAATCAACACCTGCAGGGCATGCCTGCCGTGATTGACAAGGACCTTTTCTCATCCTTGCTCGCCAGGGAACTTGAGGCGCATGCCCTCATCATCAGCACCGAATCGGGTGCGATTTATCGAGGGTTTGGAACCGACAATGCGGAGGCATTGAGCACGCTGACGGTAGCGGAGGCTCGCTCTATGGAAGAAGCGGGGGAATTTCCTCCGGGATCGATGGCTCCAAAGGTGAACGCTCTCTGTGAATTTTCGCAGCATTCAGATGCAGCCAAGGCCCTTCTTTGTGCACCAGGAGATGTGCTTCTCGCACTTCGTGGAGAACGAGGGACAAACATCACACGTTCGTGATGTACCCCGAAAAAGAATCATGTTCTTATGGTTCCATACTCTCGGGTGAATCATGAAGACCCCAATCATCGCCGAAGCCCACTGCGACGCCCCATGCGGCGTGTACGACCCTGCCAGCGCTCGAATTGCAGCCGAAGCCGTCCAGTCCATGACCAAAAAAATGCTCGCCATGACATGTCCAGACACCAGCGACAACGCCGCCATGGCTGCCTACATGAACACCATGTCCCGCTATGCAGCCGTCAAAGAAGAAGAAGCGCAGAAGTGCAAGGATGAACTCCTCGTGCTGTGGACGGACTTCTTCAAGCCACAGCATCTGGAATCCAACCCTGACCTCCACGACACGTTCTGGCACGCCGCAAAATTGTGCTCTGCGTGCAAAGTCGAAGTATCGGCCGACCACGCTCAGGAACTGATGGATGCCTGCGAAGCCATTCATGAAATGTTCTGGTCTGCCAAGGGACGCGAAGTTCCTTGGATTCGTGCCTCTTGAGGCCGTTATCATGTCCCCCATCTTGGATGTCCGCATCCAGGGTCAAAGCATGTGGCCAACTTTTCGAGACGGTCAAGTCCTGAAGTTTCTCAAACTCGAAGGCACTGCACCGTTGGAACAGGGTGACGTGGTCTTGCTGGATCATCCGTTGAAGGAGGGTGTCCTCATGGTGAAACGCGTTTCTCGCATTGAGCAAGACGGTCGCCTGTTTCTGTTAGGTGACAATCCTGATCCGTTGGCCAGCGAGGATTCACATAATTTTGGTACGGTCTCACCCGAAAGGATACAGGCGAAGTGGGTGGGTTAAGGATGGCGGGCCTGACGGGGTTCGAACCCGCGACCGACGGATTAAGAGTCCGTCGCTC
>JAYNUQ010000019.1:0-33885 GCA_038116375.1 Candidatus Poseidoniales archaeon
TTCATGTCAGCGATGTCAGCAGCGCTGACAAGCTGGTCGTTCACGAACACCCAAGAGCCTTGGGTTTGGCCTGCCTTCTGGGCAATTTCGTTCTGTGTCATCTGGACGGTTGAGTGTCCGGATGCGTCTGCAATTTCTACGTCAAACTTCGTTTTGTTTTCCATGGTATTCACCTGTTTGAGAGTGTGAGCGCCTGACCCGATATAAAGAAAGGAAAAAACGAGGAGATTCTTGGCTCGCTCGAGATGTTTGCTTTCTTCTTGGGTGCAGTTGCTCACGTCCACTGACCAAGGCGGTCAAGTGTATATGAAGCCATCAAGTTTTGAGGTTCGCTTGGCGGGCAAGGAGGTGGATTTGCATGCTGTGTTCAACCATTGCCGCATTGGCCCATGCTTGGTCGAAGTCAGCGCCCACAGCGTAAGCGCCGTTTCCGCGAACCACCACGCAGCGCATGCCGCCTTGATTGAGGGCTTCAGCGACCTGCCGAAGATACTCCTCTGGATGTTCAGGGTCAGGGTCGACGATGATGATCTTCCCGATGTGTTCTTTTCCAATCTCATCGATAGGCGTCAACAGCACCAGGTCTTTTTCGCAACTTGCTGCCGTTGTGTGGGGCCCGTGCATGTGAATCACGGCGGCTGGCCCGCCTGTGACCATGGAAACGGAAGCAAGAACCACTTCAAGGACGTGCCAGTCAACCGGAGCGCCTCGGGGCGAAGTTGAGCCGAGCGGGGCTGCACAGAGGCTGCGTTCGTTCATTCGGGGAAGCGTAACCATGTGGCGCGTTGAAATCATCACGCCGGGTTGTTCCGGGTGAATCATGGCCATGGAACCCATGGTGGCGCGCACAAGATGTTCACGGTCGAGTTGACGGCCAAGGCGGACGAAGTCGGAGACAATGTAGGGTGGAATGACGATGTTGTCTTCAACCAGCGGCGGCATGGGAGGTTCTTCCAATTCCTCAATGACCTCGGTAGCACCGACGACCGATTGGCGTAGGCGTGCATTCTCCATGTGAAGGCGTTCGAGTTCGGCCTCTTTTTCGGCGAGGAGAGCGAGGGTGGTTTCATCCGGCGCCGCAGGAGCTGTAGATTCGGGTACGGCTTCATCTTCCTCCAGAGGTTCAGCATCCTCGGTTGCGGAGGCGGTATCGGCTTCTTCGACGTGTGCTTCAGCAGGCTCAGCCTGAGGGGCAGGGTCTGCTTGTGGCGTCGGTATTTCATCTGCATCGGAGGGTTCCTCTGCTTCGACAGGAGGTTCTTGAGGAGATGCTTCAGCCTCTGTTTCCGTTTGATTTTCTTCTGCAGCGTGTTCTGCGGACGGTGCCGAAGGAGGGCCGGAGGGCGGGCCCGAGGGTGGGCCAGATGGAGGGCCCGAAGGTGGACCGCTTGGGGGACCAGAGGGGGGACCCGTTGGGCCGGTTGAAGAGGGAGATGGTGGGCCAGATGGAGGGCCCGAAGGTGGACCGGTTGGAGGGCCAGATGGAGGACCGGTTGGGCCAGATGGTGCATCGTTGGCTTCCTCCGCTACGGTATCGTTCGTTTGCTCGTCGGAGGGAATTTGCTCCTCGGGTGGTTTCTCAAGGGCTTCGATATCACCGAACGCTCCACCCAGCATGTTGTCCAACTGGGACTTTTCTTCCTCGTCCCGTACTTTTTCTGCAGAAGTTTTCGGCTTGGCCATGGTGGCACCCATTTCACCCACATGGCGCGGCTTAAATAGCGGTTGCGTCCCCGACGAGATGCAACTGCCCGCTTGGTGTAGAGGTTATCATGCAGGATTGTCATTCCTGCGACCCGGGTTCAATTCCCGGAGTGGGCGCCTCGCTACTCCTCTTCATTCTTTGAGGTCACATCTGATGCCTGCAACGGCAACGAAGGCAAGAGGAACCACATGACGGGGAGCGTCAGAAGGATGTCGAGGTTTTTGCCCAACTGAATTTCAAACGTTGATTCGAACGCAATGAACGATGATGCGTCTTCGCTTCCTTCCACAGGGACCTGTTCTGTAACCGCCGTGCGATTCTCCGGTTCAACCAACCCGAGGTCATACCCCGAAAAATCCGCCTCCAACTGAAGTCCCAACCATATCAGCGAGAGGTCGGAGGAGGCGTTCGTGTGAACGAAGGACACGGTCTCAATCTCGGCACCCGGTGTGTTGGTGGCGGTTGAATCTTGATCGCCATCACCACCGCTCAATTCAAGCATGTAACAGGCTGGAAAAACGACAGAAAATGCAACCAAGGTGGTCAGAAACGCCAGGGTGCGAACATGATGTCGCCATTTGAATCCAGCGAGCATCAGGAATTCGCTCAGCACCAACACCACCAGAGCGGCCGTGATGGAATGGCGGCCGAGTGTTAACCACTCAACATCGCTGTCTTCACCCGAGCCACCTTCTTCAGCCGCGTCGCCCTTCTCGTCTGAGGAGTTGGTTGCAACAGCAGCGTCGCCGTCTCGCTCAAGAGCATAGAAAAAGAACGAAGTGGCTTTCTTGATTTCGAGGTCCACCATCGTCCGGTCTTTGTCAATCGCCACCAAGGAATGAACCTCGGTGGGCGAAGGCTTTCCTTCGGTGTAACTTCCCTCAACGGTTGCTACAAGCCACGCTGAAATGAACACGTGGACCGCAAGAAACGCTGTGATGCCAATGCGAATCGCGCCAAAGGCGCGATGGGGGCGAGGCCGTGGTAGCACGGCGCTCCGTCTCCCTTCTTCCTTTTGACTTCACTCGTTCTCGCTACCGCGGCGGTTGCCAGCGAGCGCTGCGAGGCCGATCATGGCCATCACGGTGAGCGGCGAGACAAAGGGCAGAAGACCTGCGTCTTCGGCCACTTCTTCAGCGGTTGGAGGCGTGTCCTCGCCGTCATCGGTGGTCTCACCGTCGTCCGTGGTATCGTCTTCCAGACCGAGGTCGGAGGTGTCGGCACCAGCGGCTTCGAGGTCTTCGGCCAGTTCGGACAGGTCGTGGTTCTCCACGTCGACGATGTCTTCGAGGTCTTCAAATTCAGCCATTGCTTCCTGGGCTTCCTGTGCGGGAACGCCGGTGATGTAGCGGATGCTGGCGAAGGTCATGGGAAGGTCTTGGCTGTAGCCGGTCGTTTCAGGTCCAGCGATGACGTAGCCGTTGCCGTCCTCGTCCCAAGCGTACACACCAACACCAACGATGGTGGCGTGCTCGTTGCTCCAAAGAGGTGCCCACATGCCGTCGCTGTAGGGGAAGACGGGAACTTCGTAGTCCTCGTCGAGTTCTTGGAAGGTGATTTCGAGGTTTTCTCCAAAGCTTTCCAATACACTGCCAAGGCCGGATTCTGCAAGGGCCTCTCCGATGGTCATGAGGCGCTCGCTAACGATTTCCTCGTCGACCGTTTCGCAGTCCTCATGGGTCTGGTAAGGTTCGGTTTCACCGTCTTGCGTTAATGAGACCGTCAAACAGTAATCGCCAGGACCGGAGATGTCGACATATTCTTCCACATACACCTCGTTTGTGTCAACGAAGGCTGCCGTTCCTTCGTCCAGCAGATCGTTGGCTCCGTCGGTGGTATGGCGGACTTCCCAGTGAATCGTCACATCGTCGTATTCTCCATCCCATGAGCCAGCGTCAGCGCTGACGCGAAGGGTGTTGTCGCCATCGTCGTGCAGGTGCGTGTTGTAGCCGCGGATTTCAGGGCCGCCGACCCAAACTTCCTTGCAGTCCGTATCAAAAGTAGCAATGGATGTCCCATCCTCTGCAAAGAGTTCTCCTCCGAAACAAACCTCGAGTGGGCCGTAATTGGAGGGCGATGCAATCTCGGAGTTGATGTAATAGGAATCCGAGTTGCCGTCGTTGTGAACATCGCAAGCGGAATAATCAGAGCACACCATCAAACCGTCACTGGCGGCGAGCACGTTGTTCTGGTTGTCCATAACGTAGAGGTTCATCGTGTGAAGGATTGCGTGGCCTTCATCGGAACCGTCTGCGCAATCTTCGGAATCATCGTTGACCAGTGCAAAGTCGACACTGCCGTCTTCCTCACAGTAGAAGGTACTGGGTGCATTGGAGGACGTCGTTTCATCGGAACCGTCGTCACAATCTTCTGTGCCGTCGTTGACCATTTGGAACGGAACGGAAGTGCTCCAATCCGCACACCAGTAGAATTGGTCATCGTCGCTGGATGCTGTGTCATAACCCAAAACGGAAGGGTTCACATGTCCGCTGTAATACCACACCTGTTCTCCAGTGGACCAGTCTTCTCCAATGCGGGGGTCGAGTGAAAAGTCCATTTCATCCGAACCGTCCATGCAATGTTCGTACCCGTCATTCACTTCCCATTCATAGATGAGTTGTCCATCATCACATTCCCAGTAATTGGTCGATTCAAAGCCACCATCATCAGGGTCTTCAATGCCCCAAATGCTGTCGACAATCTCCTCAATGGAATCTTCAAGTTCGGCTTCAAAGTCCTCCGCGATTGCGTTGCCGAAGGATTCGCTTGCATGGAAAAGCACGTTGCCCATCATGACGAACATAACGGGGTTGCCTGGAGGGCATGTGTCGCAGGGCGTGGCATCGAGAGTCGTGCCGTCGCCTAGGTCAACTTCAAGCATTTCGTCAGAGCGCATGTTGAATTCAACAGCATCCATTTCTGCTGCCCCTTCGTAGTCGCCTTCGTTGGTGAGTTCATCGCTGATGGTGATGTCGAATTCGCCCACGTCAAAGCCAAATTCTTCCATAGGCAGACCCGTCAAGTACACGTTGTAATCGGCTGAACCGGTGTAGGTACCATCAACCATGCCGCAGTCATCGTGGACTTCAGCATCGTTCCAGCCGTCATCAACACCCACCATGCCACCTTCTTCGACGCAGTACCATTCGGTTCGGTCGTTTTGAGCTGCTTGGACGTAAATGGGGCTTGGGTTGCCAAGGCGCCATTCCGCCTCGGAACCAATGGAATAACTGAATTCAATGCCCGTGTCGAAATCGACGGTTAGTTCTTCCCCGCCGCCTTCGACCATGATGTCGACGGCGAGGTTCATGTCGTTGCCGACCATCATGTCAATGTCCATGTCGGCGCCCACCAACTCATAGTCGCTGGTGAGGTACTCAGTGTAGAGAATGTCAACGGTTAGGACGTTTTCTGCCTCAGCGACGATGTCGATGTCAAAGCCAGTGGGCTCGCTGCCGAAGGTCGTCTCTGACCAATCGGTCATGATGACGGCGTTGGAGAGAAGACCGTGTCGGAGGACGACGTCGCTGGTTCGACTCCAAACTTGAACGTCATCGCCCTCGATGTTCTGAATCGTTTGTGGCGAGATGTCCTCGGTTTGGTGGACGTAAACGTTTGAAGCGCCCGTGGTCAATTGACCGAGGTCGAGGTTGAACCCTGCATCATCGGCGTCAGCCATGATTTCGGTGAACAACTCTTGAATGTCCAAACCGGTTACGTTTTGCACGTCACTGTCTAGGCTGGACCAGTCGTATTCAACCCCGTAGTAGTATTCTGATGCTTCATCGGGAACGGCTTGCACCGAAGCGATCGGCGATAGTGCCATCAACAAAAGCAAGGTCACAAGCAGGCCAGGAGTCGTTCTACGCAGGGTGGACATCAGGGCTAGGTGGCGTTCTGTCCATATTAACTCTATTCCTCGGCAATTCCCCGTTTTTTTACAAAAAATCGGGGTTATTGGCGGTCCTGGCGCGAAAGAAAAGCAGCGTTAAACATACGACGAGCGAGTTTGTAATCCAAGCGTCGCCGTCGCTGTCCACGTTTGGTGTTCCCCATAAACGCCGTGAGAAAAACGTCGTGCGTAGCGGCTCGGTAGGCCTCAATGATGGCGTTGGCTTCCTCGATGGTTTTGTCCAGGTCCTGGCCCGAGAGTGGAACGTCAATGTAGGTCATGTGTCGACTGCTGACTTTGATTCCCTTTCTGTCGTAGCCGAGTTCGTCTCCTCGGCAGAATTTGACCCGCATCGAATCGTCCTCCTTCGTACCGTCAACGGCGCGGTAGCCGAGGTTTCCCTGTGGAGCATTGAACTGCATCGAAATCGCTGTCCTTGGAGCGTTCAGGGCCTCTAAGTGCACCTCGCGAAGTTGATCGTAGGTGCCCAGGAGGGTGTCGTTTTTCCACACCTCTTGGGCTGGGTTTGAAGATGAAAAGACCATGACGCAAACAGGATGTTCTGTATCCTTGAACGGATTTGATTCTAAGATGGTCAACGAATGAAGGTTGTTCTTCCAGTGCGGCAGTCGTTCCAAATCCTGAATACCCGACTCTGGAACAATCCAGATGGAATCTCCATAAACGGCGATGGTACGTTCAATGGCAAGTTTGAACAGGTCGTCGAGGACATTGAGTTGCTTCTCACCGATGCCTGGAACAGAACCGGGGCGAAAATAGTCCACCATGGACGATTTCATTCGCTTGGCTGAATTCTTTGCCATGTAGGGGGGGTTGGTCAACACGAAGGTGTTCTCGTGGTGTGGAACACGACGAATGGAATCGTGAGGTTTGCCCCAGTCGCGACGTTGGCAATGGGTTGCATCGATATCGTATCCGTGCACCTGAAATCCCGCTTCCTCGGCCAGTGCAAGGAGGTGTCCATCTCCTGCAAAAGGGTCAAGGCAGGAGGCGTAGGTGGATTTCAAGAAATCAAGGTGGGCTTTGAGATGGGGTCGAAGCCAAACGGAATCTTCCGTAAAATACTGACCTAAATCTCGCTTGTTCTTCTCCGACATGGTGCCGCCCTATCCATGTCAACAGTGCATAATCAAGTCTCACAACATGTGATTATCACGGAACGCACGACAAACCGCGACAAAATTCTCGAACATCTCTTTGCCGTACTCTGAGTCGTTCACCTCGGGATGGAACTGAAGCCCAAACCGGTCACCCACCTCGTTTTCCATGCCCTGGACCTTGCATGACGGGCTGCTGGCCGTGATGAAGAAGCCCTTCGGAACGACATGGACTTCGTCGTTGTGCGATTCCCAAACGGTCTGGGTTTGTTTGGTTCCTGCAAAAATGGCCCCTCCTCCGTTAACAAGTTCAATTTCCATGGCCCCGAATTCAGGTTCAGGCGACTCGCGAGCGTCGCCGCCGTAGTAACGCGCCATGAATTGATGCCCTGCACAAATCCCGAGAATGGGTCTGTCGAGGTCAAGAAACGCCCCGCAATTCCCGAGTTCCCCCGTCAATCCGACGCGCGCCGCGCCACCGGAGAGGATGAGGCCGTCCACATCTCGGAGTTCCTCGAAGGGCGTGGTGTTGTCGATGATCTGCGTGTCCACCTTGAGGTAGCGAAGCATGCGCCATTCACGATGCGTCCACTGGCCACCGTTGTCGACCACATCAATAACCAATGGTTTGTCGTCCATCACCCTCACTTCTCTGCTGGTGATTGAGGGACGACCATGAACATGCCGATGTTGCCGTGTGACGGCGTTGGGAGTTCACCGGTGATGAACGGTTACGGTGCCGCACACCCTGCACCAGACTTTAATCCCGTCCTTGCGAGGTGTGGCGCCAGCGATGTCGATGGTCGCTCCGCATTCGCACTTGACCACGGTCTTCATGTCGGGAGCGAACAGGCGGTGCTTCATCAAGTGAACGCTTCAATCCCATGCGATGAGGGTTTGAAACATCACAAAACAACGGGTCGTTGAGAAGTCTTTGATTTCGGAGACGACGGTGTTTGTGGGCCTGCCTCCTGCCGCCCTGACCAACGCTTCCAGCTGCGATGGGCGAGATTCAAGTGAGGTACGTTCAACGATGGCCCACCCCCTCAGGAGGCTTTCACCTTCGGCGGTGAAGAGGGGAAACAGATCGGGGAGATGGTCAAAACTGTCGTGGGGGAGATTGACGAGGACGACGTCCGCTTGACCGCGAAGTTGAGGGTCGTCCTTCCACGCTCGTGCATCTTTGCACACCACGGTGGCGGGTGAAAACTCTGTACGGTTTTTTCGCGTCCAGCGAGCGATGTTATGCTCCAGCAATTCCACTGCTTTTGGATTGAGGTCGCCTGCAAGATAGCCATCGAGAAGGTCGGTCTGCTTCAGCATCAGGACGAAGGCCGGACCCACGCCTGCGTAGGGGTCGGCAACAACGACCGGTCTGCCCAATCGCTGCCGAAAGGCCTGAACTTCATTGTAGGTCTTCTTTCGTTGGTGGGAAAGGCGGGCTGAATAGTACACTTCTCCCGGATCCACATCGACTTGCTGGTCGTTCTCTCGGACCGTTGTTTTCGTCGTCGTACTCCCGTCCCGACTGAGGATGACGTCAAGGTCACGCACGCGGAAATCGCCCTTAACACCGTCATCCGCGCACACCATGCGAAGGTTGGGCATGTGGGCCAACATCGCGGTGGCGATGGCTTTGGCGTGGGGCTGCGCCTCTTCCTCCAGTTTCACGATGAGCACGTCGCCTTGCGTCTCGTAGGAACCGGGCCACGTTGACTCCGGGAGGGACTGGAGATTTTCAGGTAGATGTTCTCGCCAGTGTTGCGGGCCTCGGGTTTTTGGCTCCATGTCAACATGAGGAAATCCTTCCCAGCACGCGTTGTTCTCGGGTGGAGCCGTGTCGTTGAGCGGGAGCCCTCGATGAGCATCATCAACCTCAACCACGCCCGTCTCAGCCAGCCAACCGTTTGACCTGCATCGCCCCAACCACGCCTGTGTTTGGTCGCTCGGCACGCTCAAATGACGCATGGCCCTCGCCCTGTCCAAGCGTCTCGGAGGTTTGAGCATGGCGGCCAGTACATCCCACCCCTCGTCTCTTCCAGCAACGGGGTTGTTGCTCGTTGGTATGGGAATGGGGCGCATGGAAGGGATGACCCGTGAAGCCATTCACGCCGCGACGAAGGCTGACCATCGGCGCTATGAGGCGTACACGGCGCTTTGGCCGGAAGAGGAGCTGGCTCGGCTGGAAGCGGTCATCGGCTCGGTTCAGCGGGTGATGCGCCCAGAGGTGGAAGAGCCCGACGAACTCTTTGCGCTCGCCAAGCAGTCCCTTGTCGCACTCCTGGTCGTGGGTGATCCGTTACAAGCGACGACGCACGTGGACCTGCAACTTCGCGCCCGGGCGGCTGGTATTGAATGCCAGGTGTTTCACGGCATCTCCATCACGTCGGTGGTCACCGGTGCAGTGGGTCTTTCGAACTACAAATTCGGCCGTCAAACAACCTTCACCTACCCCTACGGAGATTGGATTGCGACCTCGCCGTTGGAAGTGCTGGCCTCCAACTGGGAGCAGAACCTTCACACGCTTGCGCTCTTGGATTTGGACCCCACGGGTTTGGGGACGGGGGACCAACGCCCCATGCGCCCTGAGGACGCGGCCCAATCGATGCGCCTCATGTGGGATAAATTGCAAGAGACGGCCGATGAGCCCCTCTCAGAGGATCATGTTCGGTTGGCCTTCCGTCAAATGGCCACCAAAATCTACCTTCAACAAAATTTCGATGACATCGCTGTTGTATTGTGCGCCGACATGGGCACCCCCGAACAATCCATCACCGCCACCACCCTCGGTCGACTGGCCGATGAAAAGGGTGGGCGACTGAACTGTCTGGTCTTCCCAGCAGGCACGGGTGAGGTTGAAGAGAAGGCCGTCCTTCGTTGGAAGCGGGGTGAGTGAATGTTTGGCTTATCGGACGAAATCGTCTTGCTGCTCTCGTTCCTGCTGTTCATGGGCTTTTTCGCCGGCGTGGGCTTGGCCTCAATGCGCGTGAAACAAGACACGACCGACGATTACCTCGTCGCTGGACGAGGTATGCACCCTGCGCTTGCGGCGCTCAGTGCCGTCAGCACGTGGAACTCGGGCTACATGTTCATCGGGTTCATCGGGTTCATTTTCGTACAGGGCTATTCCGGTATTTGGATCGGCTTGGTGTCGACCTTGGGGCAAGCCGTTGCATGGATTTGGCTCTACAAGTTCATTCAGAAAGAAGGCAACGAACGGGGCGTTCGCTCGCTCTCTTCTCTTGTTTCAAAGACCACAGGAGCCCCGGAAGCCAAACTGGCCGGTATCCTCTCCGTCGCTTTCCTCTCCATCTATGCGGCTGCGCAACTGGTGGCCGGTGGCGTGGCCCTCCAAGCCATGCTCGGCTGGTCCGAAGTGATTGGGATTCTCATCGGCTTCGTCCTCGTGGTGGCCTACTGCTATGCGGGTGGCATTCGAGCCTCCATTTGGACGGACGCCGCTCAATCGTGCGTGATGATCGTCGGTTCAACCATCCTCTGTTACGTTGCCGTTTCAGAAGTGGGTGGCTTTTCTGGCCTTCACAACTCGCTCAAGGACATCGACCCCAGCATGGTCAACATGTTTCCGTCGGACTTGACCTTCGGCGTGACCCTGTGGATTGGGGCTTTCTTCCTGGGTGGTTTGGGCGTAGCAGGCCAACCTCAAGTGGTCTCTCGCGTGATGACCCTCAAAGATGACAAAGACCGCAAGCAAGCGGCCATCTGGTTCTTCGTTTGGCAAACCCCCTTCATCGCCCTGATGTTCATCATCGGATTGGCGTGCCGAGCCATCTTTCTCGACCTCGACGCCTCCCAAGCCCAAGACGGATTACCGTTGTTGGCGATGGAAGTGCTCAATCCCTTCCTCGCCGGCGTGATCCTCGCATCCATCTTCGCCGCCACGATGTCCACCGCCGACAGCCAAGTGCTGGCGTGCACGGCGGCCATTACCGACGACGTTAAGCCCGAATGGGCTCAAGAGCACAAGACCACGAAACTCGTGACGATGGTCATCGCCGTCTTCGTCACCCTCATCGCCCTTGTTGGTCAACAATTCCCTGGCTTTGGCGACTCCGTGTTCGCCCTCGTGGTATTGGCCGTCTACGGCCTCGGCGGGATCTTCGTTCCGTTGTTGTTGATTCGCATGATGGGGTACGAACCCGACACCGAGCACACCATTTGGATGATGGTGGCGGCGCTGAGTGCCGTCATCGTCTGGAGTTTCAGCGGATACGGTGACGACATCTTCCCGTCCATTCCCGCCATGAGCGCTGCCTTTGCAACCCATTTCGTCCTCTGCTGGCGACGAGAGGGGTCGAACTCGCAACCGCTCGGCAGGTACAGCTTGCCAACACAACGTACGGCCACCATCGGTGCCGTGGTCATCCTCGTGCTCTTTGGCGCATTGGAAGGCACCTATCTGGCCGTAGCGCCCGAAGAGGGTGCGTCTTCAGGCAACGACCCCTATCAGTTGAGCTATTCCGTGAGCGAATGGACGCAATCGGAAACACTGGCGTTGTCCGACGGCGACACCCAAACCTTCGAGGTGGTCATTGACGACGCGATGACGGCGGTGCTCATCGCTGAACTCAGCATCACCTACACCGATACGGGCGAAACCTTCACCTCGGCGTGCGATGAAGTGGTGACCACACCCGATTACAGTGCTCTAGCAGGTCCGTTTTCTGAAAGCGATGACGGCATGAAGACCACCACGGCATGCGATACAACCACGGTCGTGGGAAGCATCCGTCCGAACACCGACCTGAACCAGTACGCTGAGCAAGGTGCGGGCGATTACACGTTGAACGGAAGCGAGAGCGAACTCATTGACATTCTCACAGTGCTTGGAAAGGCCCCGGAAATGATGGGCACGGTGGCCATGGACGTTGCACTCAACACGAACGACGGTAAACCAGTTCCCAATGACAACAGCGAAACGGTGACGGTCACGCTCACCATGCTGGTGTTTCAGCCCAGCGGCATGACGCCGGTCACAGCGTGAACTGCATCCCTTGCTGGCCCACGTGCCACCCAAGGTCGTGAAGCGTTTGGAGTTCCGCTGCATCGGCCCTGTAGAGCGGATTGGTGTGGTTGAGGTGAATGAACACGATCTCGGGGTCGTTCGCTGTTCGAGGCCCCAATCGCTCCAATGTTTCGGATACGGGGGGGTGGGGGACCTCATGTTGGGAACGGGTTGAGAGTTCGTCGGCGCTCCAAAACGTTCCGTCCACCAGGGCGATGTCGACCTCAAGGCGCTTGAGCCATGTCCGAATGCTGGCGGCATCGTGATGGTTGAGCGTATCGGACCAGCGGTCGTGGTCGGGCAAGAACAGGAGCGAACGGTTTGGACCTCGGACGATAAAAGCGTGCATGTCGGAAAGTTCGGCACGGTGCGGGACCATGAGGGCCTCAACGCTGACCTCGGATGAGAGCGAAACGACGTGGCCTGATGTGATGCTGCTGGTTGAGAACACGCCCTGTTGAACCATCAACGACCATTGGGGTGTTTGCTCAATGAGGCTGAGCATGGAGGGGGAGGCGTAGAGGTTGAGGGCAGAGGCGTTGAGGGTTTCTCGGCCAAAAAGACCCAAGCCGTCAACGTGGCCGAAATGAGCATGCGTCAGCAGCACCGAGGCAAGAGGCGGGTGGCCCCACAATTTCAGTTGCTCACCCAGGGCCCTGGTGGCTTCAATCAAGTGGCCCTTGCCGTGCTCGTCCGTGATGCCCAAACTCACCGGGTGACGAACGTCTTCTGGGCCAAGATCGGCACAGCATGCCCGTTGGCAACCTGGTTGAGGGCGGCCGCCGTCCTGTGCGACACCGAGCAAGGTCACCGTGGGCATGACGGTGCCATGACGACATTGAACATGAGGGCTTTCACGCGAAGGTCTCAAACCACACCACGAGACCCGTGAACTTGGGGGAACCGTATGCCAGCACCGTCCAAGGTTGAGTTCCCCGGTCAAAAAAAGACGAAGGCGAGAATGAAAGGCACCAAACAGGCCAACGAAGCAACGGCCAAGAAACTCGCACGTGAATTGGGCCAGTTCCGAGAAAATCCGCGAAGCCATCTTCCCGCCATGACCTTCTCGGGAAAACTTCGATGGGGGCGCACCGACCCGGTGACCAAAACCCTCTCTGAAATCGAGAGGATCATCAAGAAAAAGGACGATTTGAAGTGGCTGCAAAAGCGCATGATGGCCAAGCGGGGCGACGACGTTGCCAAGGCCTTTGCAGGCTCACTTCATGCATCCCACGACGAACAATTCGCCATGGTGGGCCAGTTCAACTCCGGTTCCTTTGGCTCGGGTTCCTACGTTCGGCGAGGAGATGGGAAACCGGGTTACCTCGCAGGCATTCAAAACTACGCCAACCTGACGTTACGAATGCTCCCTTGGGAAGACCACGCCAAGCGAGGTATGTACTTCTTCAGTTGGGACGGAGGGTTCGTTTGCACGGGCCCCAACCCTGACCCTCCCGAAGATTGGCTTGGAGACGTATTGAAACGTTCGAGGTTTGACTTGACCAGCACGGAAAAGGACGGCCGTACGGTGTGGACCACCGACGGCTTGGACGCCGCCGCCGTACTCAACGGCACCGCATCAAGCACAGGCCATGTAGCGCTACGATTCCACAACGGTGCGGTGGTCGGTTTGGGACTTGACGCGCTGGAAACCTTCTCGAAGAAAGATTCCCCGTTCGTTCACCATCTTGCGCTGTCGATGCTTCCGCCTCTCCTTCCATCGATTCTCACCATGGATGCACTGTGGGCGCCCGAGGGTTGGCCGGAAGGCGTACCGCTACCGCAGCCCTGCCTCGACGGTATTGAACGGGTCATTGACGCATGGCAGGGTTTGACCATGAACGAAGGGGTGGTGGCCTCAGCGATGAAGCAAACCGTGATGGAAGGCATTGACAAAGGCGTCATCATCGGCGAGACCTGGCTTGAGGGTGACGACATCGATGCCTTGGGCGCTGCCATGGAAAACGTGGGCGGTTCGGGCGAAGAGCGCCTGCTCGCCGCAGAAATTCTTCGCCTTGCCATCGCTGAGCCTCATGAAGACAGCATTGGGCTCAGAATTGAAGCAAAAGGAAGTCCCGAGCAACGAGAAGAACGGTGCATTCGAGTGATGAAATCGGCCTCGTGCGGCGATGTTCTCACGGCTTTTTGGGCGACGCATGGCTGGGAAGCCCTGGCGGTGTTGGGCCTTGAAGGAGAGGACGCGAAGACCATCTGGGAAGAACAGCGCGACGCCCCCAAACCGTTTGGAAAATTCCTGAAGGGCCTTGACCAAGCCAAAGCACTTGCACAGCAGAAAGCACGCTTCCCCGCGAAGGAAAACGCTGGCACCGCCGCAAGCATGATTCATGATTACATCGTTGCAGGGCTCACCCAGGGAATGGGTTCGGTTGAGCGGAACGCCACAGCGCGTCACGCATCACTGGATGAAGCTGCGGCCGCTTGGGCATGGTTGGTGGCCGTTGGCCGCTCGGGCGGGCAAGAATGGCATTTCGAAAACAACGCTCGCGACCGAGGTGGCGTGTGGGCCGTGCCCACCACCGAACTGTGGGGGCTTGGAAAGCGACTGCTTGATGCTGAAACGTCCGATATAAGCGACCTGCAAGAGCAGTGGAAAGCAACCTTTGAGGTCTTGAAAACGACCACGGGGGATTCCTGAGAAAGACGCCCACTCACAGCGCTGCGAGTGCGGATTCCATGTCGGCCCAGAGGTCTTCAACGTCCTCGATGCCAATGCTCAATCGAACGAATCCCGGCACGACGCCAGCCGCCACGCGAACATCTTCGGGGACGGAGCCGTGACTGGAATTGAACGGACACTCAATGAGCGATTCAACGCCGCCCAAACTGGTGGCTTCGTAGATGATGTTCAGGTTGCGCATGAAGGCGAGTGCCGCTGCGTCGCCGCCTTTCACAACGAAGGCGATCATGCCGGAGCCGTGAGGGAGGATGCGCTTGGCTACTTCGTAATCGGGGTGGCTCTCCAACTTGGAATGATAGACGCGCTCGATGGCGTCGTGGGTCTCAAGGCGCGTTGCAAGGGTGTGGGCGTTCTCGCAGATTCGGGGCATGCGGACATCAAGGGTTCGCATACCGCGTTCAAGCAGATAACAAGCATGAGGATCGGGGCTTCCGCCAAAGTGGATCTTTCGCATGAAAATTTGCGTAATCAATTCCTTCGAACCTACCACGGCCCCGCCGATGATATCGGAATGCCCGCCCAGATATTTCGTGGTTGAATGGATGACAAGGTCAACCCCCATGGCTAGAGGTTTGCAGCCCCAGGGTGAAGCAAACGTATTGTCGATGATCAGCAGGAGGTTGTGCCGCTTGGCGACATCTGCCATCGCTTCGATGTCGCAGACCTTGAGGACTGGATTGGTCAGCGTTTCAATGTAGAGAATTTTCGTGTTCTCTTGGATGGCTGCCTCGTACGAGCTTGGGTCTCGCATGTCAGCCATGGTGGTTGAAATGCCAAAACGAGGAAGTTCCTCGGTAAGGAGGCCGTAGGTGCCACCGTAAACATCAGCGCTGGCGACCATGTGATCTCCTTGATTGAGCAATGCCATGAGGGTGGTCGAAATCGCCGCCATACCTGATGCAAAGGTTTCAGCATCTTCTCCGTGCTCCATCGCCGTTAATTTTTGAGCAACCGCATCGGAATTGACCGAGGACAGACGAGCGTAGAGGAGGGTGTGTTGGGCGCCAGCCGCCCAACCCGCATAACGCTCCTCGGTCAACTTGTAGGTTGACGATTGGAAGATGGGGGTGTTGACGGCGTCACCGATGTGCTGCGTCCCGCTGTGGACTGCATCGGTAGCAAACCGCGTCGGGTGTTTTTTCTCGGCCATGTGCATCTCCGCTCTTCCGAGCAAAACTCGCCCCTTCAACCATTCTACGGCATGGCTTCCACAGGCTCACTGGATTCCTCGGTTGGAGATGTTATTTCCACCAAGATGTTCCCTATCAGAAGGATGCCTCCTCCGAAGGGAATCCACCACGTCCATTCAACGAGACCGAGACCAAGACCGAACAACGTCGCCCACACCGGTTCAAAGGCGTAGATGATGGCTGCCTGAACAGGATGCATGTGGCGCTGATAGAGATTCAATGCGACGAGACAGAAGAACGACCCCCCCAATCCCAAGAGAAACACCGGAATCAGAACCCCTTCTCGTTGAACCACGGCGTTCATCATGCGCCATGCTTCACCGGATGAGGCAACAGCGAGAAGGAGAGAGCCAAAACCCACCACCATAAACGACGTGAGCGTTAGCATCAACGGGTCAAATTCAAGCGTCAATTTCTGGGTGAAAATGATGTGAAGGGCAAAGAAAAGAGCGCATGCGACCGTGATGACCTCGCCCCACCCCCACGAAAGGTGCGGTGGCCCTTCGATGAAGCCTGCACCGAGGGTGGCCATGAGGACCCCCCAGTACAGGGCTCGGCGCGGTGGATGTTGGGTCATTCGCATGGTGAGGAGGGCCGTCATCACCACATAGAGCGAGGTCAAAAACGCTGAAGTTGAGGGATTGATGTCGTTAAGAGCCACCATTTGGCTCACGAAACCCACCAGCATCAGGCCACCGAGAACGGCCCCGCCTTTCCAAACAGGAGCGGAGCGGAGTCCCGCTCTCGCCTTGGGAAAGACCGCCAGGACCAGCACCATGGCGATCAAAAACCGAAGGGCGACAAGAAAGGCGACGACTGAAAAGGTTCCAAACGTCTCAATTTCAGTCTCGAGCGCGTTCAGGGCCTGCTTCATCCAAATGAACGTGGCACCCCAAATCAGGGTGACGCTGAGGAGGACGAGGGCGGCTTTTCGCCGCTGGGGGACGAAGACGGTCGTTTCTGCGACCTCTCCACCATTCATGCCCTTCCGAGAGGTTCACGGGTCATGAGGGTGGTGGTGTTTGAGGTTCGCCAATCCATACCCTCAAAGGGTGCCCATGTCCCATTCGAACCATGGGGGAACCACGAACGGGAGCGGACGTGGTGTGGAAGCATCCCATTGATTCTGGCCCGTCTCCTGAAAGCGGGCAAACCTTCGACAGCATCGTGGTCGGCGGTGGGCCTGGGGGCGCCGCCGCTGCAGGTTATTTGGCCATGGAAGGTCAACGCGTGCTGCTCATCGAAAAAGAGACGTGGCCGAGGGACAAAATCTGCGGCGATGCCGTTGGCGGTAAATCGCTCAGCCACGTCAAGCGCCTTGGCGTAAAGGAGACCTTGGAAAACACCCCTCATTTCCGTGTGACGGGCATCGTCTTCTCCTCGCCCAAGGGCCACAGCGTCCGCGTCGCCCTTCCGGAAGAAGACGTCCAACGCTTGGAAGCCGGATACTCGCTTCCACGTCAGCAATTTGACCACCTCTTGTTCAACCAGGTTCAACAGCTCGTGCGCGATGCCGGTGGAGCGGTGCTCCAAGGCGGCGATGTGCGTGATGTTCTCTACGACGATGGAAACGGCGGCGACGACCCCGGTAAAGGCAGCGGAGAACAGCGTCATGCTCGTGGTGTGGTGGTCAGAGTCGGCGGACGAAAGGGCGAGGAGTTGGTGTTCCATGCACCCAACGTCGTTGGCGCCGCAGGATACCGATGCCCCGTAGCGAAATCGATGCTCGAGGAGACCTACGAGGAGCCCATGGTTGACCGCTCCCATTACTGCGCAGGCTACCGTGAATATTGGCGTGGCGTCAAAGGATGTGAGGACAACGTAGGCGACATCGAAATCCACTTTGTTGATACGGTCATCCCCGGTTATTTCTGGCTCTTCCCGGTCGCCGAAGGCGTGGTCAACGTCGGCATCGGCATGGTCATGTCGCTGCTCGATAAGCAATCCAAGAAACTCAAGGCGCTTCAAGCCGAAGTCATCGCCGAGCATCCCTTGTTCAAGGACCGTTTTGCCGAAGCCTCGATGGTAGCAGGAACGGGGAAAGGTTGGCAGCTTCCGTTCGGCTCACCGAGGAAAAAAGCCAGCAACCAACCGCGACGTTCGGCCAGCAAAGGCATCTATCTCGTTGGCGATGCGGCATCCCTGGTCGACCCGTTCAGCGGTGAAGGGGTGGGCAATGCACTCGTGAGCGGTGAAATGGCTGCACAACACATCCTCCAAGGAAAGGCGCCCGAAGACTACCAAGAAGCCCTGTGGAAAGCGCTGGGCCCCGAATTGACCAATTCCTTCCGCATGCAGAAAATGAGTCGTAGGGGTTGGTTGCTCAACTGGTTTGTCGGAAAGGCCTCCAAGAAACCCGCGATTCAGGAGATGATGACGGAAATGATCGCCAGTAAAGAAGCGCAAGAAAACCTCCATTCTCCATGGTTCATGTTCAAGACCTTGATGTTCTAAGGTGGCACCATGGACGCATCCCTCTCGGGCATCGACGCCGTTTTCCTCGACCTTGACGGCACCATTTATCTTGGAGGGGACCTCATTGAAGGGGCGGAAGCCTTTCTTGAGCGATGCAAAAAACACGGTGTGCAACGCTACTTTCTCTCCAACAATTCATCCAAGTCGGTCGCCCAATACCTCACCAAGCTCCACGCACTTGGCCTGGAAGCGACCGAAGACGACGTTCTCCTTTCCACTCACGACCTTCTGGCTTGGTTGCAAAAAAACGGCATCACGAAGACATGGTTGGTCGGAACCGAAGGCATGAGAAGCATGCTTGAGGCCATTGGCGTTGAAACTCGCAGCGAAAACCCGCAATACGTTGTGCTCGGCTACGACACCGAATTGACCTACGAAAAAATCTCCCAGGCCAGCATCCACATGCACGCTGGCGTGCCGCTCGTCGCCAGTCACCCCGACATGGTGTGTCCGAGTCCCGATGGTGGATTGCCCGATGTCGGTGCGTATTTGGCCATGTTCAAAGCGACGACAGGTGTCGACCCTGAACACATCACGGGCAAGCCCAATGCGGGCATGATCCTCCACAAAATCGAGGCGCTCGGGTTGCGACCGGAGCGTTGTGCGATGGTGGGCGACCGCCTCTACACCGACATGGCGATGGCGACGCGAGCGGGTGTGGTCGGTGTTCTCGTGCTTTCAGGCGAAGCCACGCAAGCCGATGTTGATGCCCTACCAAAAGGAGCCGAACAGCGCCCAACCATCGTTGTCAACAGTGTGGATGAACTCTTGCGGTGAACACGATGAACCTCTCTCAACGCTTGACGTGGTGGCGAGAACGACGACGCCACCACCCACCGGATGAAATCCATCGTGCTGGCGAGTTGGCCGAACAGCGTTTGGCGAAAATCAGCCGCGCTGCAGGGAAGAACAACGGTTGGCACGTGTTTGAATCCGTTCGTATTCCCGACGCAGAACAGGGCGGAAAACGCGAAATTGACCTGGTCATTGTGGGAGGAAACACCTTGCTCGTCGTGGAGCAAAAGCACTGGTCCGGGTCGTTTGAAATCAACGGAGATGAGGAATTTATCCAGCACCGTAAGAACGGCACCACACACAATCACAGCACCGTCAACCAGCGGATTGCTCGCAAATCACGCATGCTCCTGGCGATGCATAAGGAACGGGTGGGTCAGGACGACGGCGTGGAGGTTCGAGTCGTGTTGGCCTTCACCAACCGGAACCTGGACTGGCCGTCGGGCGTCATGGACCTCGGAAGCGTCGTGAAGGATGAGGTGGGGTTCATCGCCATGCTCGAGGAGGAGGACCCCGGTGAACTCAACGAGGCCCTGCTTGAGACCGTTGCTGGGTTTGGCACGTGGGACGAAGTGGAGCTGAACGGTGGCCTGATGTGCAAGGGCGACGTTTTGGATTTGGGGTTGGGTGAAGCGATTGACGCGTGGCAGGAAGGGCGAAAAGCGCCCTTGTTGGGTTCGGTTGTTCATCCCCGAGGTTTCTTGTCCTTGCTCAAAGCGCCCCCAAGCGAACTCAACCTCCAATCCGGTGAACGCCACATCGAAGCAAAACTTCCCTTTGGTAAAACGCTGAAAATGCACGTCGTGGGACGAAAAACACCCGAGGACATTCCCTGGTCGACCGTGGCTTCTCTGAATCTTTCAACGCCTTCGTTGAACGAACACCTTGGACAGTCCTTGGAGAAGCCTTGAAGGACATGGCACGTGGGCGCACCACCATGGCAGCGATGTGGATTGAAGCCATCGGCCTCGTTGCTGGTGCGTTGGGCATCGTCGCATGGATTCCTCAGATTCGCGATGTTTGGGTTCATGAGCGCCATGAGGGCATCTCGCTCACCACCTTCAGCGTGGTCACGGTCGCCTTGGCCCTGTGGCTCATCTACGGTGTTCTCGTTGAGTCCTTGGCCATGATCGTGGCGAACATCTTCACCCTCGTCGTCATCCTCGCTGTTCTCATCGGCGTACGCCGACTTCGCAAGCGTGAAGCTTTAGCGTGAGTCTCAGCAGACGGACTTCGTGGTCGAGATGATCACGGAGCCAATCTTGTAGGGGTCGCCGTTGGACGCAGGTCGGCGGTCTTCAAGTCGACCAACCCAACCGTCGGTGGGGACGGAGGCGGGGACGCGGATGGAGGCTCCACGGTCGGACACGCCGTAGGAAAACTGGTCGATGGATTGGGTCTCGTGGAGACCTGTCAGGCGCTCTTCGTTGTGGGCACCGTAGACGGACATGTGCTTCTCGATGTTTCGACCAAAGGCCTCACAAATGCTGTCAAAGAGTTCCTTGCCGCCCGTGTCGCGCATGGCACCGTTTGAGAAGTTGGCGTGCATGCCCGAGCCGTTCCAATCGCCCTTGATGGGTTTGGGGTGGTACTCGATGTAGTAGCCGTAGCTCTCCGTCAAGCGATCGAGGAGGTAGCGAGCGACCCAGAGTTCGTCGCCGGCTTGCTTGGCACCTTTGGCGAAAATTTGGAATTCCCACTGGCCGCAAGCGACTTCTTGGTTGATGCCTTCAAAGTTGAGACCGGCTTCCAAACAGAGGTCCGCATGCTCTTCCACGAGGGAGCGTCCGTGGGTGTTCTTTCCACCGACTGAACAGTAGTAGAGGCCTTGAGGCCCGGGGTAGCCACCAACGGGGAAACCGAGCGGAAGTTGGGTTTCAACGTCCATGATGAAGTATTCCTGCTCGAAACCGAACCAGAAATCGTTGTCGTCGTCGTCAATGGTCGCACGGCCGTTGCTTGAGTGCGGGGTTTCGTCGGGATTCAGCACTTCGCACATCACCAACCAGCCGTTCACGCGCTGAGGGTCGGGGAAGATGTTCACGGGCTTCAACAGGCAGTCGGAGGCGCTGCCGTCGGCTTGCTTGGTGGACGAACCGTCGAACATCCACATGGGGCATTCGTCAAGGGTGCCGCCAAAGTCCGACCGGACCATGGTTTTGCTGCGCATGTTCTGCGTTGGTTCGTATCCGTCAAGCCAAATGTACTCCAGTTTTGCTTTCTCTGTCATGGGTATCAACCGCCTCGCTGTGAGGACGGTATATCAAACATACGCATAGAATAAATGCAATTATTGAATTCAAATGCGCAATTATTACAAGAATTGGTGCGTATTCGTGAAAAGATGCTCCCGTCCTTGACGGGCAAGTCTAAACATTTGCGCGATTGGAAGGTTCTTTTTCGCGCATATGCACAAATGCTCACGAAGGTAAGAGATGGAGACAAAGACGCTCGCCGGCGAAGGTTACTGGTTGTTGGCGGCGTCTTCGCCCTGAGGCGTGATGAGAATGGTTGAGCCGTCTCGAACGATGACGGGGAGCGTCAATTCGCCTGAATTGACGGTGATGGGGCAGGTGTTACTGCACGCTGGTGGAAGGTAGTCCTCGCCGGTCTGCGTGAGAACGATCTCAAGCCCGTGGCCTGCGGGCAGGATGACGTCCAGGCCTTGGAACTCCATCAGCATGGTAAGCGGGACAAAGGGCACCACGGTTTGGGCGTCATAACCTCCAGCATGGTAGCGAACGTCCATGGTTGCGTGACCAAAGCGTAGGCCGGTTTCCGCGTCCCGAAGTTCGGCGAAGATTTGCCCGCCGTCAAACGAGGGTGTCGCATCGAGGTGGAGGGTGGGTAAACCGCTGATGTGCGTGTCGTGGTCCATGGACATCGCATCGCAGGTCACAACCACGGACGAGGACGAGCCGACAGACCCGCTTGCTGAGCAGGTGGCGGGTTGCCATTCAGCGTCGAGCGGTGGCCAAGTTTCTTCGATGCGCCATTCCCCGTCGTTGCGCTGAATTTGAGCATGAAGGGCGGGGCGCTCACCGATGCCTTTCAGGTAGTATTCCATCCACTCAAACAGGTCCTGGCCCCAATCCCAACGGGTCATGTTCTGAATGGCCTCGCCTCCGTATCCAGATTCCTGATTGTTGTGTTTGCTCCACTGGTCGGGGTAGTTGTGTTCCCACTGGCCCAGCATCCCCCCAACTTCGTATCCTGCATCGATGTAGGTCTGGTACCAATGGGTTCCTGGGGGCCCACCGAAGACCTGATGCGGGTCAACGTTCCAATCTTGCATGCCTTGAACCCAGTAGATGCTTCCGTTGTAGGTGCCGAGGGCTTTGTCGATGTGGCTGCGCTCGTCGTAGTAGTTGTGCATGTAAGGGTCAAGCTCCCCGAGACCGTAGCGTGTTGGCCCAGCAAGAAAGCCTTCGAGAACGTCGCCGCACATGTTGTCGAGGTCGTCGCCGTCGTAGTCGAGAATGGACCCTCCGTAATTGGAATGCATCACCTGACTACGAGCCTCAGCGCTGCCGTTTTTGTACAACAGCGGACCCAGAGCCGTCGTGCCGGAAATGGGAACGATGGTCTTCAGATATTCACTGCCTTGAGCGGCGGCCTCCCAAGCCGTGGCCCCTTCGTAGGACTTGCCGTAAATGGCCACGTGACCGTTGCTCCAGTCTTGGGTGCCGAGCCATTCCACCGCTTCGTGGATGCCCTGGCCCTCTCCGTCACCTCGGTAGTCGAAACACCCTGTGCTCTCCTCGGTGGCGAACACAGCGACCTGCGCCAGTGCGTAGCCGTGAGGAACAAAGTTGTCGTAAATGAATTCCCCACGTCCCGCGCTCACCACGTTGGTCGGGCTTGATTGACTTCCCGGTGAACCGTAGTCAAAATAGGGGCTAACCACGGCGATAACAGGAACCTGTTCACCCTCCTCGGTGTTTGAGGGGAGCCAATAGGACAGATGCACTTCAGCGGTGTTGGGTCCTCCTTCCCATGTTCCCGTGGTGTCGACGTCGATGAACGCTTCCTGAACGGGGAGGGGTTCATGCGGCCCATCCTGCAGCACGCGAGCGTAAGAACCGGTCCAATTCCAGTCCAAGGTATGGCGGTCCCAGAGGGAGGGGTACATGCCGTTATCGTCCGCCTTTGGCGAAGGTTCAGAGGCTCCAAAGCAGCCCGACAAAGGCATGATGAGCAACAAGAGGGTGAGAAAAACCGCTTGTCGCATGGTTCGGCGAAGCACGGGTGCATCATGAAGATGATGTTTGTACCTGCGGTGCAGCCGTCGCCACAACCATTGAGGAGGGGATGCGCACAGGCGTGACCATGGAACCGGCCGAAGCGTGGGGTGAGCGCTGGAACGCAGCGACATCGCCCATGGCGAAGCGCTACATGGAAGTGGCCACCGTCAAGCAATCCTTGGTCTGTCTTGCCGCCGACCGGAACACCATGGCGGGATTGTTTGACCTCGTTGAAGCGGTGGGCCCGCACGTGGCGGCGCTCAAAACACACGTCGATTTGGTAGACGATTGGACACCGGAAGCATGGTCGCAGTTCTGCAAGGCCGCCCACGAGGCGCACCTGCTCATCTTTGAGGACAGAAAATTTGCAGATATTGGAAAGATCAGCCGCGCCCAAATGGCTGGAATTTACGACATTCGGTCGTGGTCTGACCTGGTCACGGCCCACCTCATCAGCGGCCCGGATGTCGTCGATGGCTTACAGGCTGGATGGGCCGATGCTGGCCGCAGCGGCGGCGTTCTTCTGTTGGCTCAGATGTCGAGCCGTGGCAACCTGCTGCATCCAGGCTACACCCAAGAAGTCGTGCAGAAGGGCGCTGCTCATTCGGGCGTTTTTGGCTTCATTGGCAACGGCTCAAGGCCGGTTGAACTGGCCGAGCTCAGGCAGGCTGTCGGTGAAGCCAAGATGATATGGACGCCGGGCGTGAACCTTGCCGTTGGTGATGGGGAAATGGGGCAGCGCTACGGCGACCCAACCGAAGCGGTGTTGGCGGGTTCGGATTGCATCATCGTGGGCTCGGGCATCCACAAAGCCGACGACCCTGCAAGCGCAGCTGCCGCTTACGCGAAGGCCTCTTGGAGCGGTTTGATGAAGCGAAACATGTGATGGACGATGCTGGTTGAAATGGCCTTAGCCTCCCTCAGTTTGGCGTTTCCGCTGTGGTTGGTTTGGAGGGCGTTTTCAACCTCAAAGCAACTTGAAATGCGATTGGCTCAGGGTGACGCAACGTTGCTTGACGACGACCGATTCAACATCGACCGTGTCACCCTCGGACCTCCTGGAACGGAACTCATCGAAGACGTTCAGTTTGTCACGGTTCAAACCCAGCCACACTGGCCTCCAGGAGAGGATATCCTTGGATGACCTCACCGAAATAGAGCGCCGTTTTTTGGTGGACGGGCGAGAAGACAAACCTTGGAGGCGGGGGGGGAAACAGTTCAAGATTCAGCAGCACTACAACATCGGTGCTTTGCTTCATGTCCACGAACATGCACTCTACCTGAATGATGTGCATGCGACAAACCTAACCGAACGTGAATTGGACCTCTTGAGAACGGTTGATTCGTGGACGACCCGACTCCGAAAAAGGGACGAGGCATACATCATGACCTACAAGTCACGTCTTTCTGATGATACAGCCTACGAGCTTGAATGGTCCGTTTCGGCGGACTTGGCCCGAAGAATCTTGAACGAAGGGCCTTTTCCATGCGTAGAAAAAATCCGTTATGTCCTGGAAGGGAGCGACGGTTTTCTCTGGGAAGTGGATGAATTTGAGGGGGCCCTGGCCGGGCTGGTCTTGGCTGAAGTTGAACTGCCGTCAAGCCAAACCGAGGTGGCGCTGCCGCCATGGGTTGGCCAAGAAATCACAGGGCTGCGCTCGTGGTCAAATCGCGCCCTTGCGGAGACGCTTTCAAACCAAGAGGGTGGTTGACACAACCGCATCGATGACACGCTGAACTTCACCGTCGGTCATCTGATGATGAACGGGGATGGCCACCAGTCGATCTGCAACATCATCGGTCACGGGAAAGGCCTCCTCGTGTTGAGGGTGGTTTGCGTAAACCTGTTGTCGATGACAAGGTGTGGCGTAGTAAATGCGGGAATCAATGCTGGATTGCTCCAGTGCTGCTCGCAACCGTTGAGGGTCTTCCGCCAACAGGCAGTACTGATGCCATGAATGGAGGGTGCCCTGACGAACGGCGGGGATTGTGAGCCCAGGGAGGTTGGAAAACGCTTCGTGATAGCGTTGTGCAATGGCCCTACGCCGATGAAGCCACCCTTCCAAACGCTGAAGTTGAACGCGGCCAATGGACGCCGTGACTTCGGACATTCGCAAGTTCGAACCGAGTTCATGCGACTCCAGACGGGCATCTCGGCCGTGATTGACCAGAGCGTCCATGCGGGCAGCGAGGTCTTCTCGTCTGGTCATCATCATCCCGCCTTCTCCACCAACCGCGAGGTTCTTGGACGGGAAGAACGAGAAACAGGCCACATCACCGACGCCTCCCGCTTTTACACCCGTTGCCGACACAGCGCCGTGCGCCTGAGCGGCGTCCTCGATGTACGCGATGCCGTGCTCGTCGCACCAATTGACCAGCGCATCATCACACATTTGCCCGAAGAGGTGAACGGCGATGACGGCTTTTGTGCGAGACGTTCGGGCCGCTTCAAGCGAAGCCATGTCAACGCACCAATGGTCGGGTTCAACGTCGACGAAAACGGGGTTCGCGCCCACGAGTGAGACGCACGTTGCCGTGGCAATGTAAGTGAGCGAAGGTACCAGAACCTCGTCTCCTGGACCAATTCCAAGCAAGCGCAGGGCCCCCCAAAGCGCCACCGAACCGCTCTGGCAAGGCGTGCCCTGTACGGCGCCACAGTAGGCTGAGAACTCCTTTCCGAACGCTTTGCCCTCGGGCCCCTTCACCCAGTGAAGAGAATCCAGCGTCTTCACCGCAGCCTCTCGCATCTCATCGTCCCACGACGGTCGAGCCATGGGGATGCGTTCCATGCTTCGGCGTGGCCCTCCTCCTCCTTGAGTGTGCGTTTTGCCCGCCCTCCCCGTCGCGCCTTTGAAGACCCCCCACCGTGTTCGGCCTTCCATGGTGTCTCGTGACGAGGGTGGAGAGCCGTCGCCTTCGTCGGAGCGCCGCGACGATGCTTCACCGGTCGGTGGCCTCGTCGATGATTTGTTCACGGCCGATGCGTTTGCCGAAACGGAGCCGTCCACGCCTCCATCCACCGCCTCAACACGCCAATACAAACCAAAAGGGCTCTTTCTGGGCACACGAAGAGACACGGGCGAGGCGATTGACATCGCCCCGCAAGTCTTGGCACGTCATGGCGCCATGCTCGGTTCAACCGGTTCGGGGAAGACCGTCATGGCCAAGGCGCTCATCGAAGAGGCTGCTCTTGCTGGAATTCCTTCGCTCATCATCGACCCGCAAGGCGATCTCGCTCGACTGGCTCTTGGAATCGACATGGACGAACTCGAGGAAAAGGACGGCCTTGTCGCCCGAGCCAAACAACTTCTTGACCGATGTGAGGTCCGTATTTGGACGCCGCTGAGGAGCAAAGGGCTGCCTTTGTGCATTGACCCCTTCCGCGCCCCGCCCGCAGATTTGGACCCTGAGGAGGCCATCACCGCATGGGACATGGTCGCTGCAGGATTTGCCAACCTTGCTGGTTTCGATGTGGAAAAAGCACAGGGAAAAACCGTCAAGCCGTTCCTCTATGAAATCCTCGTCGAAGGAACAAGATGCGGGTTGAACGTCGGTGATTTCCAAGCGCTGGCGCGCGTGGTTCGTGAACCCCATCAAGAGTTCATTCGCCATCTCTATCCCGAATGCTTTGACCAAGATGAAGATGAAGAAAAAGTGGACCCGCCCACGTGGAACGAGGTCATGATTGAGCATCGACTCACAGACTTTGAAGAGCGCCTCCCGAAATCAACGCGAAATGACCTCGCTCGCCGCCTTGCCGCCTTTTCTTCAGGCGTGAACCAGTTGCTCTTTTCCAACGGCGTGCCCATTGACATCGATGCGTTTGTTGAGCCTGCCGTCCCGGGTAAAATTCCACTCAACATCGTCTACCTCAACACGATTCAAGACGAGAATCAGAAGCAGTATTTCGTTCAGGAACTCTCACGTGAACTCTACGATTGGATGCTCACCCAACAACCGGCCGATGGAGAACTCAAGCTCCTGTTCTTCATGGACGAAGTGGCCCCCTACCTGCCCCCGCACCCGCGAAACCCTCCCGCCAAAGACCTCATCAAACTCATTTTCAAACAGGCGAGGAAGTACGGTGTCGCTTGTGTGTTGGCAACACAAAACGTGAGCGACGTTGACTACAAGATTCTCGCTCAAGCCAACACGACCTTCATCGGGCGGTTCACCCAGCCGCAAGACGTCGAAAAGGTCCGCCATCTGCTCAAAGAAAGCGGAGGTGACCAAGACCTCGTCGCCCAACTTCCAACCCTCGGCCCTGGCCAATTTCAGATGGTGGCGCCCGATGTGGATGCCAACCCCGTTCCCATCCAATGCCGTTGGCTCTACACCGACCACGGTGCGCCGCTGAATGAAGACCAGGTGGAGGAAATCATCACCCCAGAAATTCGGGCATGGGCGAAAACACGTTCAGCAGGAGGAGGTCGTTCCCGTGGAACCGGGGCCGCTCACGCTGCCAGCCGAGGCTCATCGTGGAGCAGTGGAGATTCGTGGGAGCACGGCGCTGCGCAAAGCATCGTCGAGGCGGCTCGCATCAAATCTGCGGGCGGTATGGCGGCCGCCGGCCACGGCATTGTGGACGATTCGGCCTTTGAGGTCAAACTCATGGGGGGTTTGGCGGTTCTCCGAGACGGGCGCGACCCGCTCTACACCATGCAGGCCGCAACCAACGTCGCCACCGTGCTCGTGCTCGGTTGGGTGATGGCGGCGCTGATGCTGGCCTGGCGAGACGCCGATCTTTCGGGATGGTGGCTTCTCGTCAGCGCCACCACCTGTTTGGCCGCCGTGGGCGTGCTGGTTCTCGAATGGGTGCTCGGCCACGATACGGAATTGCTGCAAAAACTCAGTCGATTTGCCCACACGTTCCAGATGCTCCAGGTGATTTGGTTGTGGGTGCTCTTGGGCTGGACGGTGTGGGGCTCGCTTGACTTGCGCGGAGCTGAGCCGCTGCTCGAAGTGGTCGTGGTTTGGGTGACCTTGTTCTCTTCCATTGAATATCTGACGCGATTCCAGTTGGGTCGGATTCGCTGGAACGGAGGGTCTGCACTCGACAAAATCGTCGGAGTTTCAGCCATTCTCACCAAGGCAGAACTTCGAGAGATGGAATCAACCTCACGCGAACTGTTGAGTGCGGTTCGATGGATCGTTCACGGGGCTACGCTGGTATGGCTGTGTTGTTTGCTGGCGTTTCAGAGCGGTGTGCTTCCCGACGGTTCGTCGCTTTCCACCTGGGGGCGTCCCACGCTCTGGCTCGCCTCCGTTTACGGTTTGATGTTCTGCAGTGAGGCTTGGTTGCGTCTGCGCGGGCGCTGGCCGACCGAACACAACGCCTCAAATCAATGACCGGTCAGTGAGGCTCATGGCGAAACGAATCGAAGAGCCTGAATTTGAGCTCGTCGAATCGTTCAACGAATTCGATGTTCGCCACTACCGGGCCAACATCCAGGCTCGTGTTCAAACCGATGGGAGCGGCGCTGCATCGGGGGGGTTTCGTCGCGTTGCACGCTACATCTTCGGAGGAAACCAATCGGGGGAATCCATTGCAATGACGGCCCCCGTGAGCATGTGGGAAGAGCAGGAACAAGGATGGTTGGCCTTCACCATGCCTTCAGCCTACTCCATGGAAGCCTTGCCTCAACCGCACGATGGAGGCGTTATGTTGCTGGAACAAGAGGAACAACTTGTGGCCGTGTTGTCCTTTTCGGGTCGAACCACCCCTGGAAAAAAGGCACGTCTGGAACGGAAATTACGAGCAGCCGTTGAGCGGGAAGGTCTTGAGCCAATCGGGCCCGCGGTGCTCGCCGTGTATGAAAATCCGTGGACGACGTTGCCGTTCATGCGTCGCAACGAACTCCACATCAAGATAACCAACACGGATGAAAAAGAGGCGTGAAAAATCATACATAGGCAACGGGCCGTGTCCAACCCATGCAAGACGTACTCGCCGAGGAACTCGTGGCGAGCGTCGGTGAGGCGGTTGGCGAGAAAGTTGAGGGCGTCATCGGCGACCGACCTTGGGTGTATTCCCTTTGGCGATTCTCACTCTACGCAGTGCCTATCGGTTTCTGTCTCTACCTTTTGAACGGCGTCTACGGCTGGATTTGAGTCACACTTCCGCCTGTACTTATCAACAGGCGACCCCACGTTGGCCTGAGCACCATGCACGACCACCCTTTCGTTCCCCTGCAGTGGATCGAGCGGTCGGCTGAGGACATGCTGGCCTTGGCCGAAGCAAACTACGCTGAACTTGCCGAGCGTCGCACGACGCGCCATTTCTCAACGCGGGATGTCCCTCGTCGGTTGGTGGAACTCGCGATTCTCTCCGGCTCAACCGCGCCCAACGGCGCCCACCTTCAACCGTGGACGTGGGTGGCGATTCGCAACGCTGAACTGCAGCAGAAAATTCGAGAGGCGGCGGAAACTGAAGAGCAGAAGACCTACTCGGAACGCATGCCAGAAGCCTGGTCGGAAGTGCTGGCGCCGCTGGGAACCGATGCCATCAAACCTCACCTGACCGATGCGCCGTGGGTGGTGGTGCTGTTCAAGCAAAAGAAACGTCAACGGCCCAACGGAGAATGGGGGCCGACCTACTACACCACCGAATCGTGCGGCATCGCCGCGGGAATGTTCATCCAGGCCGTTCACAACATGGGGCTCGTGACCCTGACGCACACCCCCTCACCGATGGGGTTCCTTCGAGAAATTCTTGGCCGGCCAAAGCACGAAGAGGCCATGCTCGTGATGCCTGTGGGCTATCCTGCAGACGACGCGAAGGTTCCCGACATCCATCGAAAATCGCTGGACGAAGTCGCCGTGTTTCACGACGAGCAGGCTTGAGGAAAGGTCGCGGTGTTGATATACGCGAGGACAGAGCGAAGGTCGGCGCAGGAGTCGCCCAGCTTGGTCAAAGGCGCTGGGATGAGGTCCCAGTCCGTAACGGTTCGCAGGTTCGAATCCTGCCTCCTGCACTCTTCGCGATGAACATCAGCGCAAGGCAGGATGAGAACCGAGCGCAATCTTTGATTGCGCGTTGGTGAGAATCCTGCCTCCTGCATTCCTCTGTTCATCGTTTACCTGTCTCGAATTTCCACCATGAGGGAGGAGAGTTTCATGTTGAGGAGAATTTCACCAAAGTCTCTCGAGTACGCGCACAAACGGCGGACAGATTCAGAGAGAGAAAGGGATGCGGCGAGAAGTGGATTCTTTTTCTTGCTGTCGAAGATTGAATTCTCGTATGCTTTCAATTCGGTTTGAAGCGTTTTGAGCTGCAAACGGGCTGTTTCAATACGATGAGAATCTTGCGTTCTGATGTTAATCATCAATTCTTTGAGCGATTCTTGCCAAAGCGAGAGCGATTGAATGGGGGGCGTCGTATTGAATTCGGAAATATGCTCAGTGTGTTCGATGATGAAATGGGTCAAATTGTTGACGTGGTCCATCATGCGCTCGAGGCAACGAGCAAGATTGGCATATTCGAGTGCCTGTCCTCTCGTTACGTTCAACCTCGAAGCGGCCTGATAGGACTCGAAGACAATACGGATTTGTCGTTCCATCAGATAGAGGAGGCTGTCCACCTCTGCTTCCCGTTCTTCGTGGTCGGCAACGAATTCAACATCACCACCGTCTAACACTTCCTGGAGGTCCCTTACCAACGACGACACGAGAAGGTACATCCGCTTCAGGCTCGCATGAAGAGGCATATCGCCTGGATTAAGGAGACACCTGAGTTCAGTTAATGTTGCATCTTGTTCCACAATTTCAAAACCGCGCGTTGAGCGGAGAAAACGCCGAATTGACTTCGAGGGCGAAGGTGCACCGCCTTGGTGGACAACCAGAATGACGTCGGCTCCAGAAATGTAAGCCCCCATCAAATGGTCATGGAGGCTGCTATCGGGAATCTCGCTAAGATGAATGCGGACGTGCCGCTCCAAACGCTGATCTTGTTCAAGCGGCGTTATTCGGAGGGCACCACTGGGTCGCCAATCGACCTTCAACGAAGACCGGGGCTCGAGTTGATTGTGCAAAACCCAAGGTTTTGGCAGACTCAGCGTGAACGTACTGCCGCCAGTAGCCTGCAATTTTCGGACATCGTGATCACCTGGGCCGAGTGCCATGGATTCGTGAAAATATAGGCCTATATAGAATATACTCACTCTAGTATAAGTATTGAGTTACGGTAGCAGGACCATGGAACCCCTGACGGTTATTCTGATTGGATTAGCATTGATTGTTTGTGCCTACATGGCATGGAACATTGGCGCAAACGATGTTGCGAATGCGATGGGGACCTCCGTTGGTTCTCGTGCCCTGACCCTCAAGCAGGCCGTGATCATCGCGGCTGTGTTTGAGTTCGCAGGTGCGTTTTTCGCCGGTGATGCGGTTACTGATACCGTTCGCAAAGGGATTCTCAGTGTGGATTTCGCAGACCCGATGATCGATGAAGTCTTTTCCACTGACATTGCTCTTGGTTTCATTGCCGCCATGATGGCGGCCGCAACGTGGCTGACCATCGCTACGCGCTATGGCCTCCCCGTGTCGACCACCCACTCCATCATCGGCGGTATCCTCGGCGTAGGACTTATCCTTGAGGTAAAATACTCAACCAGTCTCATCGATTGGGAAGTTGTTCGTAAAGTCGTCATGTCGTGGGTCGCCAGTCCATTGATGGGTGGTTTAATCGGTTTCTTCTCGTTTGTTATCATCAAGAAGCTCATTCTCGACAACGACAACCCTGTTGAACGCTCCATGTGGCTTGCCCCAATACTTGCTTTCCCGACATTTTTCGTTCTGGGCCTAGCACTGCAGTACAAAGCGCTCAAGGGATTCATTTCCAAGGCGGCCTCCAACGGTTGGATTGAAGACAAGAACGATTGGTTGCCTGTCAAGGAAAACGGTGTCTTTGACCCCTGGGCGGAGAACGCTTGGATCCCAATCAACTCCATCATGCTGGCTGCCGTCATCGGTATTATTTCGAGCGTGGTCCTTTATGCCGTGCTTCGACGCATCGATATCAACGAAGAAAAGCGTGGTTTCAAGGGCGTTGAGCGAATTTTCGTCTGGCTTCAAATCATCACGGCCGCCTACGTTGCGTTTGCTCACGGCGCCAACGACCGTTCCAACGCTATCGGGCCGATGGCGGCTGTGTGGCAGGTGCTCAGCAGCGAGACTGGTCAGTTGGCCGCGAAGGCTGAAATTCCGCTCTGGTTGGTGCTGCTCGGCTCCGCCGGTATTGCCGTCGGTGTCCTCACATGGGGTTGGCGAGTCATGGAAACCATCGGAAAGAAAATCACCGACATTACGCCCACCCGTGGTTTCGCCGCAGAATTTGGTGCAGCAACCACCATCCTCGTCTTCTCGATGCCCTTCCTCGCTGTGCCCGTTTCAACCACGCACACCTTGGTTGGTGCCGTGGTTGGCGTTGGTCTTGCTGGCGGTGCGAAGGCCGTTGACTTCCGTGTGTTCGGGAAAATTGCCGCTTCTTGGGTGGCGAGTGTCCCGGCGGCCGCCTTCGGAGCCGTTGTTTTGTTCGTCGCATCGGGTGGCGATGCACTCAACATGATCGTGATCTTGCCTCTCGCCTTCATAGCGGTTGGAGTCGCTATTTGGAAGAGTGGTTCAGAAGTCCATGTTGAAGATGCCCTTTCCGATGTTGGTGGCGACGGGCATGAAGTGACGCCGTTCGAGTTGTTCCACGAGCACGCACAAGCCGTTGAAAAAACGGTCGAGCACATGTTGGAGGCTGTAAATGTGGCCTGCGATGGTGGAGATGCAACCGAAGCCATTGAGATGACGATCAAGACCGAGCTCAAGGCCGACCATGTCAAGTCAGAAGTGCGGCGATTGGCTATGAACGACCGACGATTTGGTGTGCATGTCTCCATCGATGATTTCCTTTACATGGTGAGTCGGCAGGACCGCATTGCAGACTATGCTCAGAACGTCGCAGAGCAATTGGCCTTCCGCCCCCTCTTTGATGACGAAGAAGCAAAGGCGAACCTGAAGGCCATGGCCGAGGCCGTATCTGAAACCGTGGCAAAGTACGAGGATGCGGTGGAGGCCCTTCGAGACTTTACCATCAGCGGCCAAACCAAGGCAGCTGAAGACAAACTCGCTGAGTTGATTCGTGAAGTGAACCTCAAGGAGCACGAAGCCGATGGTGTTGAAGCAAAGGCAGCCGCGTATGTCTTCTCCAACGGAGATGATGTTCCGTTGGCTGCCATGCACATGTATAGGGTTCTCCAGCGCCTTGATGACGTGGCGAATGCGTGTGAGAAGGCTGCCAATGCCTTCTTACCCATTCTCAATCGTTGATTGCGAAGCGTTTCACGCGTTCTCGAACGTTGAGAGGGTTTTCATCTGAGTTTCAATCAAGGTTATGATGCTTCTGCTATTGGCATCACCATGACGCAGCAAAGCATCGACTTCATCGGCGGCGGCTTCAAACTGACCCTGCCCTACACCTTCGGGGGATGGTTCCTCTGGGTGTTGGGCCTCGGCATCACCGGCTTCGGCGCGGTTGCAGCCATGAGCGACCCGGTCGGCTTGGCCGTGTCCGTCATCGGCCTGGTCGTCTTGGCGATGGCTTCTCCGGGAAGCATGTCAGCCGGGCTCTACAAGATGCGCAACGAGGCCATGTCGGCCGAGGACCTTCAAGCAAAGAAGGAGCAGAGCGGGTACAGCGTCGACAGTTGGTTCCTCCAGCAAAGCACGCTGGTGCCCACCAACGACCCGAACGA
>JAYNUQ010000020.1:0-31955 GCA_038116375.1 Candidatus Poseidoniales archaeon
TGGACATGAGCACCATCAGGACCACCATGGACAGGGCGCGTGGTCGCTGGCCCTGTGATGAAGAGGTGTCACGGCCCTGTATCATGGATTAGGGTGCATTTTCCCCTTATTTGAAAGGAAGCCTTTGATGTCCGAACAGTGTTCATTCCGTTTTGTGGTTTCTGGTGAGGTAAAACCGCATGTTCTCGTATGTTGTTTTGGGCTGAAATCGTGCGGTGAAAGCCTCATGGTGCGCACAACAATCAAACCCCGCCTCTCCGCCCTTACGCTGGGGATAGCCTTGTCCACGAGCAAAAAAGACGAGATGTTGCGCAAGGAAGCGCTTGAGTACCACGAGGCAGAGCCTCAAGGGAAAATCAAGGTCGTACCCACCAAACCACACGCCACGGCCCACGAATTGAGTTTGGCCTACTCTCCCGGTGTGGCCTACCCGTGCTTGGAAATCGAAGAGCGACCCGAAGACGCCTACCGCTACACCTCAAAGGGTAACTTGGTGGCGGTGATTTCCAACGGAACGGCCGTCCTTGGCCTCGGCAACATCGGGGCCCTGGCCAGCAAACCGGTCATGGAAGGCAAGGGGTTACTCCTGAAGACCTTCGCCGGCATCGACGTGTTTGACATCGAGGTCGACACGGAGGACCCCGAGGAATTCATCAACACCGTCGTGAACATTTCCAAGACCTTTGGTGGCATCAACCTCGAAGACATCAAAGCGCCTGAATGCTTTGAAATCGAACGTCGAATCGCCGAAGCCACCGATATTCCCGTCATGCACGACGACCAGCACGGCACCGCTATCATTTCCGCAGCGGCACTGCTCAACGCAGCTGAACTCCAAGAGAAGGCCCTGGGCGACCTCAAGGTGGTCGTTATCGGAGCGGGTGCTTCGGCCATTGCCTGCGCCAACCACTACGTTGCTATCGGCGTGAGCATGGCCAACATCACCCTCGTTGACAGTCAAGGCATCATCACCAAGAAGAGGCTGGATGCGGGTGAACTCAACGAATACAAGGCTCCGTTCGCTCAAGACCGACCTGCTGGCGACCTTGCCGACGCACTCAAAGGAGCGGACGTGATGTTGGGGCTTTCCCGCGGCGGTCTCGTGACCAAAGACATGGTGGCCAGCATGGGGGCAAAGCCGATCATTTTCGCTTTGGCCAACCCCACGCCTGAAATTCTCCCCGAAGAGGTGCTGGAGGTTCGACAGGACGCCATCATCGCCACGGGCCGCTCTGATTATCCGAACCAAGTCAACAACGTCCTCGGGTTTCCCTACATCTTCCGCGGGGCGCTTGACGTGCGAGCCCGAGACATCACGCAGAACATGAAAATGGCCGCCACCAAGGCGCTGGCTGCCCTGGCCAAAGAACCCGTCCCCGACTACATCTCCGCCGCCTATGACGGGGTGGTCATGCAGTACGGTCCCGATTACATCATCCCCAAACCCTTTGACCGTCGCGTGTTGATTTGGGAAGCAGCTGCGGTTGCTGAAGCAGCGATTGAGGAAGGCATTGCTGGAATTGACACCGAGGCCTTTTCGCTCACCAGATACCGAGAGGAACTGGAGGCCCGTCTGGGTGAATCCTATTCGGTGATGCGGCAGGTCATCAATCAGGTCAAGGGCAAAGGCAAGCGCATTGTGTTCCCAGAAGGGGACAACGAAACGGTGCTGCGAGCCGCTGCCCAACTTGTGGAGCAGAAGATTTGCCACCCCATTCTGCTCGGTCCCGTGGACCGCATCGAGCGCATGGTTGAGGAATTGGGTCTGAACTTTGACTACGAAGCGTACGACCCACGCTACGACGAGCGTCGAAAGACGGAGTACGCCAACGCCTTCTTCAAACGTCGCCAACGAAAAGGCACCACCTGGCACGATGCGGCTCGGTTGCTGAAGAGCCGCCCCTACTTCGCATCGCAGATGGTGAAGGCCGGCGACGCCGACGGGTTCGTGGGCGGCGTGAGCCGAAACTACGCCGATGTTCTGCGACCCACGCTTGAACTCATTGGGAAAGGCAAGGATGCGCACTGCGTGGTCGGTTGCTACATGATGAACGTCAAAGGACGCACCATCTTCCTCGCCGACGCCACCGTCAACGTCTACCCCGACAGCCGAACCCTGGCAGAAATAGCGGTCCAGACGGCCAAAGTTGCCCGTCGATTTGGCGTCGCTCCACGGGTCGCCATGCTGTCCTTCTCCAACTTTGGCTCCACCCGCGCACAACGCTCCGAACGGATTGAGGATGCTGTGGAAATGGCTCGAACGCTCGACCCGACGTTGATGATCGACGGACCGATGCAAAGCGATACTGCACTCAATCCAGACGTCCAAAGCGAGTATCCGTTTATGCAACTCGTTGGTCCAGCCAACGTCCTCATCCTTCCCAACTTAGCAGCAGCGAACATCGCCTACAAACTTCTCGAAGAACTGGGCGATGCCGAAATGACGGGACCCATCCTCGAAGGCATGGCTCACCCCGTCCAACTGGTCGCTCAACGCGACGGTGTGCGGCACATCGTCAACATGGCCACCATTTGCACCGCCGATGCGATTCGTAAAGACAACTACTGGGCCACCCTCGACGGCAGTTAACGCACGTCGTCGTAGCGCAGCATTGGCCGGCGTGGTCGCCAAATGGCGCCGGTGAAAAAGCCTGCACACAGGCCACCGAACAGGAGGTTCACCCAACCTTCGGTGGCGTAATCGCTCATCCCTCTGAGCACCGGGATGAGGAAGGACGGCACAATACCCAGCACGGTTGTCCACAGCACCTCCGAGCGGACGTTTTTCCACCGGTTGGTGTGTTCAGGAACGCGCTTTTCAGCACCTTCTCGAACAGGAACGAGCGCCAAGCGTGACACGACGTTGGGGAGCGGGCGGTCGAGGGGAACGCTGGTCGTGGCCGTGATCTCAGCGTTCCGAGGATGCACGGCGATGGCGGCGGTTTGAGCGGAGGCGGGTCCGAGCAGTTCGTTGGGCAGAGGGCGGCCGTCCATCATGGCTCCACGGTTGTTGGAGGACGGGGCGTCAGCCAATCGTTCGGTGAGTCCGTTGGCGAGCGTGAGCACCTGTTGCGTTCGAGCCGCTTTCCATTCGGCCTGCGTCAGGGGGCGAAGTTCCCACGAACCCTCCAAGCCGCTCACCGCATCCGTAAAGTCGGCGTCGGCCATGACGTGCTGAGCCAATTCTTCGAGTTCCAGTGAGGTGAGGGATTCCATGGGCTCATGTTCGGCAGACGCTTCACTCTGTGCACCGAGGGCTCGGGTCACTTCGACTTGCGTCAACGGTGAAGCCATGACGTAGAATGGCGGGGTCTTCGCTTCGTAGCACGGCCGTTGGCCAGCATAGACCCAACCGCCTTTGGTGGTGCCCATGACGGTGGTAGCGGCCTGCACGGGAGCAAACTCAAGACCGCAGAGGCTGATGCTCACGACCATCCCTCAGTTCAGTGATGCTTCCATCCGTCGGTACCACGCCATGCCGTTGACGTGGTCGGTGAGTTGTTCGAATTGCGGGTACGGCGAAATGGAACGCATGTAGCCGAAGGCTGCGAAATCTACCAAATCAGGCGTTTGACCTCCAAAAAACGGTTCGCCGTCGTGTCCATCGGTGAACTCTGTTAGCAAGTCATGCCAGAGTTGCTTTGGTTTCCGCCCGTCTCGCTTCACACGTTTACGAGCGATGATGCCCCACATGATGGGGAAACCTGCCCAAGCATAGAGGCGTTTCGAGATGAAGCCAAAGTGTTCGATTTTCGAGATGCGCGTGGTGGTTTTGAGGGCGGAACCAAGGCTGCCGTAGAGAATGGGGACGGTGGCTTTGGAAAGATGGGCGTCAACCCAAGCCATCCATTCTTCTCGTCGGGCTTGGTCGCCTTGTACGCTCATTTTCCCGCCGTTGTACTTCTCGTCGATGAATCGGAGGATGGGGGTCGAGTCAACGTGATGCGTGCCTTCTGCGTCGGTAAAGACCGGAACCTTTCCCCAGTCGCCTGCAAAGGCCACCTCTTTCTTGATGCGCATGCCGTTCACGGGAACGTAATCGGTTGACACGTTCAGATGTTCCAACAACCCCCGAACCTTCCAACAGAAGGGACAGGAATAGAGGAGGTGCAAGGTTGGGGTTTGACCCATGACCAAGCGTGAGGTCAGCCCTTCTTCAAGCCTCGTTCTCGTCATCAAGGCCAGGTTTCCAGCCCGCTTTCCAGAACCCGAGGTCGTCCAACCACCCGAGCCATTCTTTGTCGGTGCAATTCAGTAACCGAAACGCTCGGCCTTCGAGACCCTCCCGCAACGCCGGCGCCATGTCGCCCCTGTCCATGGCTTCCTTCCACTCCACCTGCATGTGGCGTATTTGCCGACGAGCTTCTTCGGGTTGGTCGAAGTTCATTTCACACGCATCCCGAAGTTCAGACAGCCACGTTCGCGTGTCCTTCAAGATCGGGTCGTTGCTGTTGGAGGTTTGCTTGGCCTTTTTCCCAAACGGCCACCAGCCCATGTTCCCTCCTCACGACATTGGTTCATGGTCTTGTCCGTTGGCCAACGGATTGAAGAGGCGGGTTTGCGAGACCCCGCCATGGGGCGCCTCACCGTTCACACCCACGGTGTTCCCAAGGAACAAGCGATGAAACGCCTCATTGAGATGTACGGCGACCGCCTCAAGTCTCGGGGTGTAAGCGTTGAGCACCATCCCTCCAAATTGAGCGGTGATGTCTACGTTGAGCGTTTGCTCGCCAAGCGTGGCCATCTCGTGCTGCTTGACGAAGGCGGGACGCAACTCGACTCCATTGCCTTCGCCGACCGATGCGAACGCTGGCAGTTGGGTACCGATGCGGTTCACCTCGCTCTCGGCCCCGCAGAGGGTTGGCCGGTTCATGACGGATTGAGTACGGTGGAACGCCTTTCCCTCTCCACGATGACCTTTCCTCACGAACTGGCGGCGGTCATGCTGGTGGAGCAACTTTACCGGGCCAGCGAACTTCAGCGAGGTTCGGGCTATCACAAAGCATGAAAACGGTGGGAGTCGGAGGCGGGAACGATGGATGCGATGTTCCTCGACGAGTCCACGGGCAAGTGGCTGGCCATTGCCGTCCTGGCCGCAGTGTCCACCGCACTCATCGGGGGCAGTCGGCATCAACCGTTTCCAGAAATTTCGGGTCGCTTCGGATGGACCCTGGCCACCCTAACCGGGCTGCTCGCTCTGGGTGAAACCGCACCTCGTCCAATGTCCCTCACGCTCATGCTGATCGTGGTGCTGATCCTCGGCAGTTATGGGGTGCTGGTCGGCGTTCACCACATGGTTCGCACCCGCCGGGATGTGTTCATCGCCCCCATGTCTGGCTTCGTGTTCTGCACGGGAGCAGGTGGCTTGATGGTTCTGACATGGCCCGATTTGACGACCTTGGAGCAATGGGCTGGCTTTTTGCTTCTGGTGATGCTCGGTGGCGGGCAAACATGGATGGTGTTCCGAGGATTGCTGATTGGACGCTTACCTCTTGCATGGAGTCAAGCGGGCATGGTGGCGCTTCAGCGCCGTCAACTTCACGGCCCGCACGGGGCCATCTCGTGTTTTGAGCGGGGTTGGGATGCGGACGAGGAACACCTGAACCCGATGGCCTACGTAGCCCTTCACCGCATCCATGTCTTCCTCGAGCAGAAGAAGGAGGCCCAGCGCTGGTTGGAAGCCTTTGAGGATGCAGGTGGCGAAGCGTCCGTAGCGCCCGAATGGATCGGCGCCATTCACCATGCATTGAACGAACTTGGTGCAGATTTTAGCGATGAGTTCACAGATTCCATCACGGAAGAGGGCTGAAATTGCACTTTTTCGGGAAAATGTCGCACAAAACAAACGAGGACTTATAGCCCTTGAAGCCAATGTAACATCATGAAACAACTGCAGGAGGCTCCAGAAGACTGGCCTTTGGGGAACATCCTCTGGTTTGCCGTGCTGGTGTGGTTCTCCTCAAGTCTGCTTTCTCAATCCGCTTACATGGCGATTCACGGGTTGCCCTACGATGCCGTTTCCATGCTCGAGTCCCTTGGACCCTTCTACTACGTCGTGGTTCTGCTTGAGGTGGCCATGTGGGGAGGCCTGCTTTTCATGGGCTGGCTCAAACTCAGCCGGGCCCGTCGCGCCGAGCCTGCGCCGACCGCGGCAGCTGCGTGATGCCCGAGGTCGGATGTTTGATTTCGGTCAAAAAACGATGATTTCTCATCGGCACCTTCCGATGAGTTGATGAAGCGTCAAATGAAGGAGTAGCCGTGACTACACCTTCCGACGAACCTCTCTATTCGGGACTTCCCATGGAGTTGGACGAACTTTCTCCAGAGGCAGCGCTTCCTTATCCGCTGCCTGAAGGTGCGTTGGTGGTGACCATCGAAGAGGCCAGAGCCTCGCTGCCTGAAGCCAACAACGTCCTGATGGTGCTGCAGGCCATGAGCGACGAGGCGCACGACCTCACCAACGAGCTTGAGTTGTTGCTCGACCGCTATTCAATGACGCATCCGCACGTGATGGAGGTGGCGGAACATCTTGGACAGTTGGTCACGCAGTGGCAGGCCAGCGTCGCCCGCTTGGAGAGCATTGGCGCTCGCATCGTTTCCATGGACCCTGGCCGACTCGAATGGTACGGGGTGGTCGACCGTCGCATGGCCTTGTTTTCTTGGGCGGTCGGCGAAGCCGATATCGAGTGGTACTACCGCATGGAAGAGGGCTTTCCTTCCCGCAAACCCCTCATAGAAGCATGATGTCCCAGCGTTGAGGCTGACGCATGGTCAAGATCAATCGCGTGTACACCGGCGGCGGGGACAAAGGAGAATCGTCGCTGGTAGACGGTTCACGCCGTAAGAAATCAGACCCGCGCTTCACCGTCGTGGGTGCCTGCGATGAGACGAACAGTTGGCTCGGAGTGATTTTGGCCGAAATCAATCGCCTGCCCGACCATGACGATGGCGGTGAGCGAACCAACGTTCAGCGGGTGCAAACGGTGCTCAACGAAGCGGTTGTTCGCGTGCAAAACGAACTCTTTGATTTGGGGGCTGAATTGGCCTGCCCCCCCGAAACGCTGCCCGAATACATGGTGCTGCTGTCCCAAGGTCAAACGGACGTGTTGATGGCGGAGATGGACGCTTGGCTTGCGGCGTTGCCTGAATTGACCAGTTTCATCCTTCCTGCAGGTTCCCCAGCCGTCGCCTCCATGCACGTCGCTCGCACGGTGGTTCGTCGCTTGGAGCGCGACATCGTTCATCTCATGGAGACGGAAGGTGAAGCCGCAGTACGACCGCTGGCGCTCGTTTACGTGAACCGACTCTCGGATTGGCTTTTTGTCATGGGCCGTTGGGTCAGCACGATGTTGAACGAGGAGGAAGCCCTTTGGGTGCCTCTTGGAAAACGCCCGGCCGAGGCGGGTGTGGCTCACCGTGTTGAACAAATGCAGGCCAATGACGACGATTTCTCGTCTCTGTGAATCACTGATTCCCGTTGAGATTCACAAATTGTTGTGCCAAGCGGACAACGCCTCGCGTTTCATCGTGGGTGATGGTGTCGAGGGCTTGGTCCCAATCCAGCCACAAGTACCCCCGGTGTTCGTGGGAGAGCGTGACCTCCATCTCTTCGGTTTCAGCGATGTACCAGTAGACTTCCTTTGATTGGCGTTTGCCTTTGTGTCGAAACGAGTATTCCGTCCGCTCTTCGAAACCCACCAACACCTTGACGTCCCGGATTCCGGTTTCTTCAGCGAGTTCACGAAGCATGGTCTCGGTTCGGTCGGTGTCGTCGTCCTCAACATGGCCTTTGGGCAAGTCCCAATGTCCCTGCGGGTACTGAAGCAACAGGACCGTGCCGTAGTTGACCAGCACCACGCCACACGAGGTCTCCATGGGTTCGGCTCAGCGGTTCTCATTCATGGTCGTAACGGGTGGACACCACCCAACCTTGATGGACAAGGGGGGCAGGCCTTGCGTCATGGCCATCACGCCGCTTACCGAAGATGAGGTGCCGATGTACACTCGCATCGTGGCCGATTCCGATATGGACGGCCTGTTCGGTGCAGCCGTTCTCAAGGCGTTTCGCCCGGAAGCCGATGTGATGTTCACCCACGCAGCCGCGTTGCGTTCAGGACTCGTGGACGACCACATCGACCGCGGAACTGTTCTGGTCGACCTGCCGTTTCACTCAGCCTGTGGCTGGTTTGTTGACCACCACCTCACCAACCGCCCCGACGAGGCTGAAGCCAGGACCTTCGCATCTGCAGGAGGGACGCAACACTGGGAAGCCACCCCCTCGGCCGCGCGGTTGGCTTACGAATTGTTGGCAGAGATTACGGACATGCACCACCTGGCGCCAATGATGCCGGTCGTGGACGCTTTGGACTCGGGCGGCATCAGCAAAGAGGACTTTCTCGCAGACGGCCCGCTGCTCCAACTCTCTCGCACCTGCACGTCGCGGGACCCTCAATACATGATGCATCTCGTTCATCTGCTGGCCAACGGAGCCACGTTTGAGGGACTTCTGGCCGACCCCATCGTTGTTGAACGGTGCCGACGAGCGGCCGACGAACGAGCAGCTGCCCAGCGTCATGTGGAAGCGAACACCACGGTTCACGACCGTCTGGCCGTTTGCCGCATGGACGAAACCTCACTTCGAAGCAACGGGTATCTGGTCACCGCCTGGGCCGGTGAGGCTGCCGACGCGTGCTGCATCGTTCACGGATACAGCGACGGGCACCTCGAGACGCCCGACCGCCCTCCGTTGGGTGCGAGTTTCTACGCCAACTCCTTTCTTCCAGAGGGCCAGGGGCGCTACGACCTGTCCCGTATGGCGACTGCGCTCGACCCAACGGGTGGAGGACACGCCAATGCCTGCGGCTGTCGCATTCAACCGCCGGGTCTTGAAGCCAACATGGAACACTGGCTTGACATGTGGGCCCGTCGGGACGACGTGCTGAAGTTGTGAATCAGAACTTGCGCATCGACGTGATGTTGGACGCATTTTCAATGTCCAAATCTTCCTCGGGTTCTTCGATGGGCGCCTCCGATTGTCGGGACGCGTCCTTGAGTTTCTGGACGGTGGCCTTGAGGACTTCAAATTCAATCTCAAGGTCCTCAAGAGCATCACGGGTGTCTTCAATGTGTTTTTCAACACGCTTCAGCACCTTGTTGACCTTTCGAAACGCACGGTCTTCACGAGCCATGAGTGGGCGTCACGCCTTTCTCATTTGAAGATTCTCCATTGGAAATGGAGGTCATTCTTGCTCGGTATCCACCGACAATTCAGGCTTGCTGGGACGCATGAAGGCCGGTGCCCACCAGTTCCATTTCCCCATCAATCGCATGGTGGAGGGCACCACAAGGGCACGAACCAACGTCGCATCGATGAAGATGGCCAGGGCCAGTCCGAGGCCGATCTGCTTCAAGATGATGACCGACGAAAGGCCGAATGCACTGAACACCACGACCATGATGGCGGCGGCGCCCGTGATGAGGCCGCCCGTTTTCTGCAGGCCGTTGGCGACGGCAAGCGTGTTGTCGCCGGTTCGCTCCCATTCTTCGTGAATGCGAGACAGCATCAACACTTCATAGTCCATGGAGAGCCCAAAGACGATGCAGAACATGATGACGGGGTTTCCTGAATCGATGGGTTGGGCGGTGAAATTGAGCAACTCGGCACCGTAGCCCCACTGGAAGACCCACACCAGCATTCCAAACGAGGCGGAGATGGAGAGAATGTTCATGGCGATGGCCTTGATGGGGATGATGACCGACCGAACCTGCATGAAAATCAGGAAGGTTGTGGCGATGAGGATGAAGGCCAAGGCCCGGGGGAGGTTGTCGGCGATGGCCTCGAGATTGTCGGCGTTGTAGGCCGCAAATCCAGCGACGAGAAGACGGTCGTTCTCTCCCGTTAAGTCGTCCAAAAAGTCGTCTCGTTCGTTGCGAATGTCCTCAACCACTTCTCGGGAATCCACGTTGGTTTGAGCGCCTTTGAGTTGTACCGACATCATGGTGGCGTTCTCGCCAACAAAGGCCTGGCGTAGGCTCTCTCGCACGGCGACCTGCTCCGCAGGCAAGGCTTCGTCGGGCGCACTCCAAAATTGGACGACGTCGTCCGCACTCATTCCTGGCGAAGGCAGACCGACGCCGATTCCTCCAGCGACCCTCGAATCGTTGAGAAGGTCGTTCAGATAGGCATGTTGTGCTCGCAGGTTCGCTTCACTCAACGGGTCGGCGCCGTCGGTGTCGATGACGATGAAAATCGAGTTTGCGGCCTGGTCTGGCCACTGCTCGTCGATGAGTTCCATCCCCAGGCGCGATTCATCGTCAGGGGGCAGTGCTTTCCACGAAGACAGGGAAAATTCAGCATAAGCGAACGGGAGGCCAGCACCGATGAGGAGGACGAGCGTGGGAATGAGCACCGTCCACGGCCGGTCCATGACCCGCTTGGCGATACGGGCCCACATGCCGTCGTCCCTGGCTGACATGTCGAGCGCAAACGGAATTTTGAGGCTGTTGACTCGGTGGCCAAGCGACGCCATGACGGCGGGCAAGACGATGGTGGAGTAGACCATCGCAATCGTCACGGCAATGGTGCCGCCGATGCCGAGCGAGGGCAACGAGGTGTTGGTGAAGAACAACATGCCCATCAGGCCAATGGCGACGGTGATGCCCGAGTAAAACACCGCTTTGCCGGCCGTGGCACAACTCATGGCGGTGGCGGTGCGGACATCATGACCTCGGTCGAGTTCTTCTCTGAAACGGTTCACCAGAAAGAGCGAGTAATCGATGGACACGCCGATACCGATGAGCGAGATGATGTTGGTAGCGTAGACGGTAACGTCGGTCACGTTGGACAACCAGATCGTCATACCGATGGCGGCGAGCACGGTTCCAACGCCCACCCCGACGGGAAGAAGTGCGGCGACGAGGGAGCCGAACACGATACCGAGAATCATCAACGAGAGCGGACCTGAAACAAGTTCCGCCTTGATGAGGTCGTTTTTGATGCGGTCGTCAAACGTCCAATCAACCGCAATACCGTCGGTCATCCACCCCTCAAAACCCGAGGCGATGTCAACCGAGTCGTGGAGGTCGTTCATGATTGATTTCGCTTCCTTGCGGTTGGTCGAGAAGGTGACCTTGTTGATGGCGTAGGTGCCGTTTTCATCCGCAGCGACCACATCGTCTCGGTCAACGTCGTCAACGTCCCACGAGTATTCAATTTCCACCTCGGCATGCTGTTCAAAATCAGCAAGCGCAGCGCGGACGGCTTCCTGCCATGCTTCGTCCGTGTCGGAGAGGCTTTCGTGATGGACGAGGTACCTGAAGGAAGGGCCGCTGCTGTCGTCGTCGCTGGCGAAGCGTTCGGAGATGAGGCGGCCTGCGTTGACCGATTCAACATCGTCTTCACCGAAACCCTCGGCCCAATCGGCGCCCATCGCCATCAAACCGGTCATCAGCAGACAGGAGACGAGGCCGAACGCCATCATGGCTTTCTTTCGGTCGTGGATGAACAGACCGAGTTTGTAGAACGCTCTTTCCTTGAGCATGTCTGGGTCCGTTGCACCTTCCATAAGCGAGCCCAAAAAAAAGGTGTATTTGAATCGGCGTCTTGGGGCTCCGTCGATGCAACCATGATGAAGCAAGCCACGGAAATCGACCGCCACGACAAGGACACGGTGCTGGCCGCAGGCCGGCTTAACCGAGCACGTCAAAGGTGTAAATGAAGCCCAAAAAGGCGTGAATGAACACCAGGTAGATGATGAGGTCAGCGGCTCGCCCGTGCTTGAGTTTCGACACGGCGAAGGACGCCCCTGCCTCTCGCTGTGTTCGGGCTTGCTTGCCAAGGCGCGTCATGAACACCATCAAGCCAAAGCCAACGGGGCCCATGAAGCCGTGAAGCGATTGTGGAACCATCGAAGAGAGGACGTCTTCACCAGCGTACCAACCCGCGAAGCCGCGTGCGCCAAAGGCCACGAGAATCACCACGCCGGTGGCCCAAAGCAAACGTTCTCCGTTGGTTTCGTGGCGCGTCAAGTGCTGTGCTCGCTCTTCGCCTTTGAGTTCGTAGGCTTTCTTTCGCCAACCGTACTGCCACCACATCCACATCACCAGTGCGCTGGCGAGAAGCGGGTGCAAGAGCAACACAACGGTGGGCACAACTTCCATGCAGACTCAGCACCGCCGAGTCGTCGTTGGTTCATGGAAGTATGCTTGAACACCCCCCTTTTGCCCAATGGACCCCCATCGGTGGATTGAAAGGGCTCTCGTCGTGGGGGAAAATGAGGGGATGAAAGGTTGGACGAGGCGTACATGGAAACCTGCTTGAAGGCAGCGTTTTCGAAACCCAAGTCGGGTGCAGTACGCGTGTCCATCATGAACCGAGAATCCGCTTGGAAAATGCTGGACAAACCGCTGCGAGCCCATTTGGTCATCGCTGCGCACGAACAAGAACCTCCTGCTTCAGATGACGATGACGACGCAACCGCTCGGCGACCGACCATGAACCGCCCTCGAGGTCGAATGCGAAGAACGGGGCGCCAAACGGGTCCAGCGCACATGTCATGGCTCCACAAACCGCAAGAGATCATCGACGCATCCCCCCACACCACTGCGTACCAGTTGGCGACCTTGCTCGTCCACAAGCAACTTGACGAAGACAACTGGGACGAAGCATGGAACGCCCATGAAAACCTCCTTCGCCAAACCTGCATGGTCGAGGGCGTTCATCCCGTGTGGCACACCATCGGAGAAAAGACCCCGCTTCTGGGCCAATTCCTCGCCTTCCCCAAGGCCAAGGTCACCAAGGCCAAAGAAACCTCAACCATGGGCACCGATTTCTTCTGGATTGACCCGAGGGACAAGGACGCTGTCATTACGGTGCTCAAACTCGCAAGCGCGGGCGTCAACGACCCCGACATCAAGGTCGCACTTCAAAAAGCCACCAACCAGATTTCAGGCGGGCGTCCGTTGGATTTGGATGCGCCCTTGAACGACCTCAAGGACGCCATGGCGTTCATCACCGTTCTGTTGGCGCTTCACGCTGGAAAAGAGGTTCCAAAAGCAGCACGGAAGGCCTGTCAGAAAGCCGATAGCGACCTGGCAGAAGCCCTCGAAGACTTCGAAAACCTCACCCGGGGCAAGGTCAACGATTGGTCTAATTTCCTTGACCTTGACAGGGAAGATTCACTCTCACAGGCCCGGCGAACGCTCGCTTGGCAACACGCTCCTCCCGAGGCTGAATCATGCACGGCCGCTCAATTGGAACGCGGTCTGAACCTGCTTGAAGAGGCAGGCATTCACGACGGGCGCGACCGATTGACGTGGTGGCGCCTCAAGGCCTTGCTGCGAGAAGGTGAGAAGGACGAGGCCGTGGACGTGCTTGACCAGCGTCGCCTTGATGCAACATCGGACGTGACCGAACTTCTTCCGTTGGTGGTCTCGCTCAACCATGAGCGAGCCAACGACTGGTTGATGCGATTCATGGACGATGTGGACGACCAAGCCCTCTATCACGTCCTCCACCAAACCGCTCTTCATTCCACCCTTCGCGTCAGGGCAGCTCAACGTTTGTGTGATGACCAGGGCGCCATGTGGGAAGAAAGCCGTGGACTTGCCATGACGCTTCTGCTCGGGGAACTCGACCTGACGCGCTTGACCCGTGTCTTCGCCAGCGACAGCATGCTCAGCTTGTCCTATCCCTACATGTCCTTGCTTGTGAGTCACCTCGCCCCCGCCAACATCGATGCGAGTTTGCGTTCTCAGATTGGAGCGTGTCGAAACCAAGCCATGCAAGCCATCCACGGGGCGGATGTCCCTGAAGTTCTCAGCCCGTTGGCAGAGCATCTTTTGCTGCTCATGGAGGGCATCTACAAAGAAACGCCTGAAGTCGTGAAGGTGCTCAATGCAAAGGCCGTGAAGGCCTTCTCACCCATCAGCCGTGCCTTCACCGATGACGGCGTGGTCAGTGCGACCAACATCCGAAACATGGGCGCGAGTTTGGACGAACTCGATCTTTCACCCATTGAGCGCAGACTGTTCGACGTCATGCTGTTGACGCTGACCATGAACCGCCATCTGCGGAATTTCAACATCGGCATGAGCAAATCGGGAGACGCAGAGGAATTGGACCAACTGCTTCTCGACCCGGTGTTGCCGCTCCGCCTGGTCAATTCCTTCTCGGTGCTCATGGTGGAGCACGACTTGGGACTGCCAAACCTTGTTTCTTGGTACCAAAAGAACGACCCGTTGTCGCCGTGGGCTCCCCTTGCACGTGCTGCGCTCTTTGCCTCCAACGGGGACGAACTCAACTCGGCACGGGAATATTCACGGGCTGCAGAACTCTTCACCAAATCGCGTAAAGCGGGGACCTCCTCTGCTGATTGGGCATCCGAGAGCGACGACAACGACTTCGTCTTGTCGCTTCCGTTGATGCTCTATCGAAAGTCACTCATCCACTACGCCCACGCCACATCATGGGCTGAAGCGGTGGACCTCTTGGACCGGGTCCCTTCACTCAAAACGGCCATCACCGAGCGCTTCAAACTCTATCTTCGCGTGTGCCACGCCGCTGGTAGCGACACGAGTGCAGCGGCTCGAATGGTCCGTCAACACGTCCAGCAGCGGACCAAGGTCCTCGAGGAAGATGTCGAGGGCAACATGGTGGAAAAGACACGGACCTCCTACAACGAAGAGGAACTCGACCTCCTCCGAAATTACCCGTTCGAGCAGGCTCACCTGCTCCCGCCCGAACCCTTCCTCGGACGTGTCACGGCCGCCTCAACACACATCAGCCGAGACCTTCGTCGTTCTCGCACGCAATACGAGCACCAATTTCGGCAAGCCATGCAAAGTACGTCGCCCTCGATGGAGGAAATTTACGATATTGCGAAGAACGCCTCCGAAGAGGGTGCCTTTGAGGGCTTGATGTACCTTGAGCGTGCGCAAAATTCAACGAAATTTTCCATCCCTGCACGAAACCGCCTTGCTGGTGTTGAGCAGTCTCTGTTCTCGCAGTACAAAGACGACATTCCAACCTCAAAGCGCCGCTTCCTTCACAACCTCTCCTTGACGCCGCTGGTGATCATCGACACCAATGTTCTGGTCGATGCCCTTGTCGAAAAAATGTATCAGCAAATGGATCTGGTCTTCGAAACGAACGTCAACATCATCGGTTCCAACCGGTTCCACCGCATCCTCCTCCACCACGCCCAAGCCAAGCGTTTGGTCATGATGATTCCAGAAGATGTTCGACAAGAACTCCGGCAGTTTGGAAAAGGCAACCGTCTGCTTCACCGGTTCAAGGGCGCCATGGTCAACACCTCCACCCTCGAAGAAACATTGAGCGAGAACGTGATGATGGGCCTGGTGGACCAAGTCCTTTCCGAGTACAACACGTGGTCGCCAAGCGCAGAGATGCTGGCCGATGTACCGCAAGAATCGGAAGACCTGAATGCCTTCTTGGTTCGTCATAACGATGTGTTCGAGGAACTCACGGAACTCAAGGCCTACCGGGGTGTCACCTACCGAACCGCTTTGGACGGACGAGAGATTTACCCCGAATCCACCGACCTTGACATCTACCGTTTGGCCACCCACCTTGCTTCCTTGCCGTTGCCCGATATCGGAGTGGTTTTGGTGGCGACCATGGACGGTGATTTCACGCTGGTCGACCGAGCCATTGAGGAACGCTTTGGCTTCAGTGTTGCCAAGAACCACCGTTCGCTCAAGCCCTGGCTCAAAACTCAGGCCAACTGAGGGTTGCCCTTTCCTGCTTTGGGAGGCCGTGAACCGTTCACCTTTCGGCTCACATGTGCTGAATCATGGCTTCGCCAAAGGCGCTGCAAGACAGCAGCGTGGCGTCGTCCATCAAGCGCTCAAAGTCGTAGGTCACCGTCTTGTTGGAGATGGCGCCTTCCATGCCTTTGACAATGAGGTCAGCGGCTTCCTTCCATCCCATATGGCGCAGCATCATCTCGGCGGAGAGAATGAGCGAACCGGGGTTGACCTTGTCTTGGCCGGCGTACTTGGGTGCGGTGCCGTGGGTGGCCTCGAAGATGGAAATACCCGTGTCGTAGTTGATGTTGGCACCGGGGGCGATACCGATGCCACCCACCTGTGCGGCGAGAGCATCGGAGATGTAGTCGCCGTTGAGGTTCATCGTGGTCAGCACGCTGTATTCGGCAGGCCGGGTGATGATTTGCTGAAGCATGGCGTCGGCAATGACGTCCTTGATGACGATCTCGTTGCCCGTGTTCGGGTTGGTGAGCGTGCACCACGGTCCACCGTCGAGTTCCTTTGCACCGAATTCCTCCTGTGCGAGGGTGTAGCCCCAGTCTCGGAACCCGCCTTCGGTGAACTTCATGATGTTCCCCTTGTGCACCAGCGTGACGCTTGGCTGGTCGTTGTCGATGGCGTAGTGGATGGCGGCTCGAACAATTCGGGCGGTGCCTTCCTTTGACACGGGCTTGATGCCGATACCGGAGGTGTTGGGGAATCGAATTTTGTCAACCCCCATTTCGTTTTGCAAGAAATCAATGACGCGCTTCACTTCATCGCTTTCCGCCTCCCATTCGATGCCAGCGTAGACGTCTTCGCTGTTTTCACGGAAGATGATCATGTCCACATCCTGAGGGGCCCGCACGGGTGAAGGTGTTCCGTCGTACCAGCGAACAGGGCGAACGCAAGCGTAGAGGTCGAGCTTCTGCCGCAGTGCAACGTTGAGGGAGCGAATGCCGCCACCCACGGGTGTGGTGAGCGGGCCTTTGATGGAGACCAAGCCGGATTTCATGGCGTCAAGGGTCGCTTGTGGAAGCCATTCACCGGTGGCGTTGAAGGCTTTCTCGCCGGCGAGCACTTCAGACCAGACGATGCCTTTCTCGCCGCCGTAGGCTTTCTCCACGGCTGCGTTGACCACACCGATCATGACGGGGGTGATGTCAACACCGATGCCGTCGCCCTCAATGTAGTGAATCACGGGGTCGTTGGGGACCTTGAGTTGTCCGTTTTCCATGGTTACCGGTGTACCTGTCATGTCTCTCACCATCGCCCACCAACCTCTCCTTCAAGAATGAACCGCCCCTCCCCCGTCCATGCAAGGGCGCGTGGAATGGACAGGCGGCAGTTCAGCGGTGGGTACGACAGCATCGGGTCAGGAACTGGAGTACGATTGGGACAACGGTCCATCGCCCATGCAAGTCGCCTTGCAAATGGTCGGTGCATGTGCGCTTGCCGATGTTGTCATCGGTCTGAAAGAGCGCCCGTTTACCAGGGCGTGGGTTGAACTCGATTCCACTCGGGCTTCAGAGGCGCCTCGTCGTTTTCTTTCCATCACCATGGTGTTCCACGTTGTCGGCGAGGTACCGGTGAAATTGCTTGACCGTGTGGTTGACAAAACGCTTGAAAAATACTGCAGCGTATCGAGTTCGTTGAACCCAGACATTCCCATTGACTTCAAAGTCGTCGTCCACGAGCCTTCAGAGGCTTGAAGGGCGTCCGTGCTGAGAGAGCGCATCGGTCAAGGCCTTGCACAAGGAGTCGTAGACGGGTTTCCAGCGAGCATGCAGGCCACGTGGCGCAGCCATGGGTTTCCACGCGTCCTCGACAGCCAAGACCGTGGCAAAGGGTTTGATTTGCTCGCCACCCATGTCGATGATGAGGGAAAGATGGTAAGCGTCTCGGTCCCGCTCAACTTTCAGACTGGCCATGTCGACGTTTCCGCCCGAAAGGGAGGCCGAAAGTCGCTCATGGTCCAGAAGGTCTCGTGCAAGGGTTGCCAACAAGGCCTCAACGGTTTCCGTGGACACCGTGGGGGCCACACCGAAGACCGGCTGCTCAAGCTCCATGTCGTCCTCATCGTCGTCCATGAAGGCAGCGAGTGGGTCGTAGGCGTTCTCGACAGAGGCTTGGTCGTTTGAGACAGGTGTGTTGAGTCCGAGCGCATCGTAGATATCGATGTCGTCGTGGTCTTCGTCGGGAAGAGCAAACTCGTCAATCATGCTATCAAGTTGCATCTCTTCATACTTAATGCATGGTTTCTGTTGAACCTTCATGCATCATGGGAAGAAGGGCTGTTTTCCTCGCCATCTTCGTCAGTCCAAGGCCGCCATCGCTGAACGTTTTTCATCGCTTCATAGCAAGCCATGGCAGCCGAACGAGATACGGACGGGAACATCATGTCAAATGGGTCGTCGTGTAAGTACCAACAAATGTGTTTGGACCATGGATGTTGGTCGTACATCTCCTTTGGGAATTGATGAAGATTGACGCAGACATAACTCAGCATTTTGCAGCCACTTTCGGTTTGGTCTTTGACAACCTGATCAGATATGCCCAGCAAAGCGGCCAGGACCATCTCCGCTCTTTCTCGTCGTGTAATCTCCCTTCATTTTCCACATGCAATCACCCGTTGATCACCCACCATAATGTATCTTAATTATTAAAAAATTTTCACTTATGTTCCAATCGTTGACGTACAAAGCAAGCCTCTTACCACCCCCCCTGCTGGAAACGGCATGGTCCGCCGACGTGCGCTGTTGGTGTCCGTGGTGCTCCTTGCCTTGCTGACCAACCAACTCGTCATCGCTTCGCCCAACGGGCTGGGTTCAGAAGCCAACGACGGATGCCTCTGCCACACGCCCGAGGCCAACACCGAAATCCTCCTTTCCGGCCTTCCAGAGGCCTACGAGGCCAACACCACCTACGCCCTGACCCTTGAACTGATCAGTGCCATTGAAGCGGTTGACGATCGTTCCCAAGGCGGCTTTCGCATGCTCGTGACCGAAGGCACCGTCGGGTACGACAACGCCACCGTTCAATCCCTTGACAACGGTTGGACCCACACCTACAACGGTTCACTTCAGCGCACATGGTCGGTTGAATGGACTTCGCCACACGTCAACGATACGGCCACGACGTTCACCGTTCAGGGAAATGCAGTCAACGGGAACAATGCGCAAACGGGCGATGCGTGGTCAACCCTTGAAATCGTGGTCCCTGGTGTAGCCTACGATGGCGACCTCAATCCCGATGAGGGCATTGACGGCGTAAGCCAGACCGACCGGCTCGTCCTCGTTGCGGGGCTGCTGCTCATTCTTGCCCTGCTTTGGTCGGTGGCCCGACCTTGATCAGTTGACAAACTCGATTTGGCGGTTGCGAAGTGCTCGCAGTTGGCGGTTCTCGGTCGAGCCGTGAATTTGGTCACTCTTGACCCCAGTAAGAACCAGCATGACCCGGAGTTCGTCGCCGAGTTCTTCGCGAACCGCAGCGCCCCAGATGATCTTGGCGTTTGGCGAGATTTGTTCCTTGATGAGTTGAGAGCAGCGTTCGGCCTCCCCCAGGGTCAGACTGCTTCCGCCCACGACGTTGATGAGCGCACCTCGTGCGTCGCTCATGTCAAGGTCAAGCAAAGGCGAATGCAGCGCCTCCATGGTTGCGGCGTCGGCTCGACCGGGGCCTTTGGCGCTGCCCAAGCCGATCATGGCCACACCAGCACCTGAATTCACGATGGACTTCAGGTCCTCAAAGTCTAGATTGACCATGCCGTCGGTCGTGAGGAGTTCCGTGACGCCCGTGATGGAACGGACCAGAAGCTCATCACCGACACGGAAAGCACTTGCAATCGGGAGGTCTTTGACGCCCTCAATTTCGAGCAGACGCTCGTTTGGAATCACCAGAATGGTATCGCAATGTTCCCGCAGTCGTTCAAGCCCCCATTCTGCATTTTGCTTGCGAAGCGAACCTTCGGACTTGAACGGGTAAGTCACCACGGCGATGGTCATGGCACCCTGGGCTTTCGCCAAGCGTGCGATGTGCCCAGCTGCACCGGTTCCTGAACCGCCACCCATACCTGCGGTGATGATGGCCAGTTGCGTATCGTTGGTGATGCGGCGCAGCACGCGCTCAGATTCGAGGGCGGCGGCTTCTCCCTTCGTCGGGTCTCCACCGGCGCCTCGTCCTCGAGCAGTGCGCCCGATGAGCACCTTTTCTTGGATGGGAGATTGAAGGAGGGCTTGTGCATCGGTGTTGATGGCATACCCCGTCACGTAGGACGAGTCAAACAGTTTCTCATCGAACAACCGGTTGATGGCGTTGCAACCTGCGCCGCCTACACCGTACACTCGGATGCGAGGCTGGAGGGATTCAAGCAGAGCCTTCAATTCCTCTTCGGTACCTTGGTCCGGCGCTTGTTCGTGATGAACCACGCGTTGTTCCTCATCGGAGAGTTCCAGTACACGTTCAATCAAATGGCGCATGGCCACATTTTCACTTGTGGACATTTTCAATGTGCCGCCCTCAGACGGCCACCCCAGACGGGTTTGACGAGGGGTTGACTCGGGCCGAATCAGTCGCGGAGGCCTTCTTCGGTGACCTGGTAGACGCACTCACCGTCCGGAAGGTTGGGTGAGTCGACAAGGCGAGCGATGCGTCGCCCGCCCTTGGCTTTGCGAAGGTAGAGCCTGAACGTGCTGGCGTGGGCCAAAATGTGGCCGCCGATGGGCTTCGTTGGGTCGCCCCACATGGCGTCGGGCTTGGAGTGCACCTGGTTGGTGACCAGCACGAGGGCGTTGTTGACGTCGGCCAACTTCTTGAGGTCCTTCAGATGGCTGTTGAGCTTCTGCTGACGGCGTGCGAGCATGCCACGGCCAATGAATTCAGCACGGAAGTGGCTGGTCAGCGAATCGACGATGATCATCTTCACGTTGAGCCCTTTGCTCATGCGCTTGATTTCATCAGCGAGGAGCATTTGGTGGGCCGAGTTGTAGGCACGGGCGACGTGGATGCGGGAGAGCACGTAGTCGGGGTCAAGTCCGTGGCCTCTGGCCATCTGAGTGATGCGCTCTGGACGGAAGGTGTCTTCCGTGTCGATGTAGAACACATCGCCGTCAAGACCGCCTTGGTCCTCTGGAAGCGTGCAGTTGACGGCCAGTTGGTGGCCGATCTGGGTCTTTCCACTGCCGAACTCGCCGTAGACTTCAACCAAGGCTTGGGTTTCAAATCCGCCGCCGAGTAAATCGTCGATCGATTGGACCTTCGAGCAGAGCTTCTGGACTTCACGGCGTCGCTCAAGCAACGCATCACCGGAGACGAAGCCTCCAATGTTGGCCATTTTCTTTGCAGCCGCGATGATTTTTGCAGAGACCGCTTCACCGAGTTCCGCTTCTTCAGCAAGGTCGGCGGGCGACATGACGGCGAGGCCCAAGAGTTCCTCAAAGCCGGCTTCTCGCAACTTTTCTGCGGTGGCAGGACCCACGCCGGGGAGGTCTTCGATGGTCACCTTGACCTCTTCTTCTTCGGTCATTGCAACGACCTCTTCTTCCACCGGTGCTTCATTCTTTTCAACTTCAATTTTGATGTTCTTCTTCGTTTTTGTTGGCATGTTCCATCCCTTTCACGCCAACGGTGGTGTGCTTCCCTATATGAAGGGGCGAAGGAGGGTTGAGCATGAGCTGGCCTCAAAAGAGCCGGTTTCACAGCGGTGTCGTGCCGAGCAGCACGCTGTTTTGTTCACTTTTCGTTTTGATTTCGTCAAACTGAAAGTGATTCCTCTTCGCGCTCGGTTGCTTCTGCAGAGAGCGGATTCGGTTCGGATTCGTCGGCTTCGTACGATATCAACACCACGTGCCTGATGTCAATGGAATCGTTGCCGGCATCGATGCTCACGTTGAGGTTCCAGTCTCCTCCTTCGATGGCGTACTGCTCGTGCGTCCACGACGCCTCCTGTCCGTCTCCAATTTGCTCGGTGTGGAAGGCTTGCTCCTCTCCCTCAGGGTCGTTGAGGTGCCAGGTCACGGTGATTTGGGTTCCAGGGAGGAGGTCGTTTCTGTTGGTGATGGTGGACTGGACCGCCAGGTGTTCGGGGGTGGGGCACAGACAGTCGGGGGAAGTCGCAAGCACCATGCTGTCAGGATTGTCGGTGTTGGTTTGTGTCCAATCAATTTCTTTCTCGATGCGCAGTTGGAGTTCCATCGATGCCTCGTTATCGCTCTCGTCGGTAGCCGAGAGGGTCGCCGTGAACAAGCCGTGCGTTTGGTAGGTGTAGGTGATTTCCGCCTGGTCGTTGGCGTTCACCGTGACGAGGTTTGAACCGTCTTCATCATCGCCCGGGTCAAAGGTGAACGTCTTCATCGTCCCTGCTTTGGAGGTGACCCGTGCGAAATCAAAGGACAATTCAACGCCCGTGGTCGACAACACGGCGCCGTTTTGAATGCGCTCGGTGATGACACCCGACGTGGCGTCGTAGTGGACGTTCATCGAGATGGGGCCGTCGTCCTCATCCGATGCATCACCTTCCAGACACCCCGCCAGAGAAGCCGACAGGAGCACGACGAGCATGGCCATCACCTTGGCGCATCCGGCTCGCATGAACATTGTAGTGCGCACCACCTCAAGAAACCACCCGTTTTCATGATGGGGCTCGGACGGTGGTTTGAAAGCGGTGAACCGTGGCGGACGGAGTAGCGAGGTGGGGTAGTCTGGATATCCCGTCGGGCTCATAACCCGGAGATCGATGGTTCAAATCCATCCCTCGCTACCATCATCCGTACTGGTAGTAGTCATGCTTGGGCTGCAGGCTGTCGAGCGCGGTTTGCAGACGAGCGTTGGCTGCTTGCTCACCCGCAACGATGGCCGCTTGTTGACCTTCAAGTCGGGTGCGCTCGGCTTGGAGCCGTTCAGCATGCGAAGGAACGGCCGAGGCTCCGTTGTGCAGAGCCATCAGCACGTCATGCAACGGGACGGTCGGTGAGCCAGGCGGTTCAAGTTGGAACACGCCGTTGGCCTGAATAACGTCCCCGGCCGAAGCAACGGTCGAGAGCACGCGCTCGGCGTGCCCCTTGGAAGGCAACGCCCCGAGGGCAGCAAGGGCCGCTGCAAGATGGCCCGGGCGCAACTTTTCACAGGTTGAGAAGGCCTTTGTTGCCTTCCTGTTTTTTCCCGCAGCAGCGTACAAACGTCCGGCCCGAAAATGGTCTTCGTGTTCAGGTTGCATGGAGGCCAACATGTTCGGCGCATGCTTCTGGAGAACCTTGACCAACGCCTTTCGCTCGCCGTGCATGCGCTTGATGGTCGCCATGCTCTGGTCTGCTTTTCCACGCAACAGGTACACGTCGCACATCAATCGGAGACCTTTGAGCAGGAAGATTTGGTCCTGAGGCTCACGCTTCTTTTTGGCCAGCATCATGTCGCAGAATTGCGTCGCCATCACTTCTGAAAGTTCCAATCGCCCCTCTTGCATGTACCGTTCAATTTGATGCAAGGTTTGTGCGGGGTCCTGCATCCCAAACATGGTACCGATTCACCTGAACACCCTCGAGGCTATGATGCCTTTGCTACCACGGCTCATCTTCGGCCTTGTGCGTTTATGGACCATGACCAGCGAGCCAATCGCATGGACGACCACGGCGTGCTGGCGATTTCAGGCACCCCGGGGGTCGGCAAAACCAGCCTCTCAGCCGCATTGGAGCAACGCGGCTGGAAGGTGTTGTCGTTGGCCACGCTGGCGGACAACCACGGTTGTTTGGACGACATCGACACCGAAGACGGCGCAGCACCCATTGACATTCATCGACTCGCCGAAGCATGGGAAGCCTCGTCAACGGGACGGTGGCTTGTGGACGGCCACCTCTCCCATCTGCTTGACGTCAGCGGTGTTGTTTTGCTTCGCTGCCATCCCACGACGGTAAAGCAACGTCTCGAGGCCAGAGACTATCCCAAAAGGAAAGTCAGGGCGAACGTCGAGTGGGAAATGACCGCCGGGCACTGGGCTGAATTGCTTGAATTTGAGGTCGAAGCACCGCTGCTGGAGTTGGATGCAGGCCTCCTCTCCTCGGAGGAATTGGCCGACCGGGTTGAAGCGTGGTTTGAGGAAGGGTTGCCCTCCCTTCCGCTCGAAGAACTGGCCGTTGGCGCCATCGACTGGCTCGGTGAATCGTTGGATTAAACACTGCGTCTTCCACAAACCATAACACCTCCTCGGAGTTCGTTCCTTCATGGCCCTTGAGAAAATGCGTCGCCGTTGGGAAGCATGGTTGCAACCGTTGCTGACAGCGTTCTACAAGCTCTCCCCGTCAACGGTAACCTGGCTCGCCCTTCCGTTTGGTGTGGTTGGCGGACTGCTGGCGATGTATGCGCCCGACGACACGACGGGCGGCGGCTGGCTTCTCGGTGGAGCCATCATGATCGCTCTCGCCATGCTCTTTGACGGCCTCGACGGTTCGCTTGCCCGAGCCAAAGGCGAGGTCACCCGATGGGGCGATTACCTCGACCACACCATCGACCGCGTGTTGGACGGCGTGTGGGTGGTGTGCATCAGCGCCTCGGTGTTTGTGGGCGACATGACCCTCGGGTTTGCAGCGGCCTTCCTGACCCTCATGGGCTCCTACATGGGAACGCAGGCTCAAGCCGTGGCAGGTTCTCGAAACTATCGTGGCTTCTCGAGGGCCGACCGCACCGTGCTCACCCTCCTCTCGTTGGTGATCATGGGCGTGATGGTCATCGCAGGATGGAGCATTGACGCCACCTACCCCGGCTGGTTCGACCACATTGAAGTCAACCCGATGAGCCTGATCGTCTTCATTTCCGCCATCGGGGGCTTGTGGACCTTCTCGGTTCGGTTTCTTCAGGCGAAGGCAGAGATTCAGGCCCTCGACGCCAAGGACCCTTTGCCCCAACCGGGCATTGAAAACCCGTCGGATTCGTGATGCGTCGGTCCACCCAAAACGGTCCGTTGATGGCCTGTTTTGACCCCTTTCAAGCGACATAGTCATAACGGACGAAGGCGACATGGTTGTTGATGGGTAGCCCAAAGGCTGAACAAAACGGTGGTCTGCGCGCCGTCATCTTGACCGCAGTCATGCTTCTTGCACTGGCTCCTTTGAGCCCAGTTCACGCCAACGATAGTCAGGGTGAACCGACCAATTTGCAGGCTCAAAACATCCTCGCTGTGTTCGATAACACCTCGGAAACCACCCTCATCACCTGGGAGAACATTGCGACGGGAGGTTCTGAACTGAACGGATTGTTCAGTGCAACCTACAACGTCTACCGTCATACATCGGTCATCGACGCAGCAAATTTGGACACCCTCGACGCCTTCGCACAAGTCGATGCCTGCGACGCTGGCGAAGCCGGGGGCAACCCCTTCAACTGTCAGGGCGGCACGCATCCTGGCCACTCGATTTCCTTCCCCGTTGACCCCGGTACCAACGGCACGTTCTACTATGCCATCACCACCTTGCTGGCGAACGGCACCGAAGCAGCCGAGTTGCTGTTCAACGGGTCGCACATCTACGAACCCGTGTTGGAAATCACACGCAGCGTCTACACGCCCTACATCATCTCGGTGCTCTTCGACGCCGCCAACAGCCAAACCACCCTCAACTGGCTGAATTACAACTCCATCAACCCCGTCCTCCCCACCACGGGCCCCGATGCGCTCGAAATTCGCATTTGGCGTACGGACTACCAAATCACCCGCGAGTTGGGCTCTTACCTTGTTTCCGAAGAAACCCCCATCGCCGTTCTGAACGCCAGCGAGACGTCCTATGTGGTGGACATTCCGCCGAACACGCAGCGGAGCAGCTACTACTCCATCACCTACCTCCTGCCCAACTACACCGAGACCGGTGAAGATTACGAGGACGTTCGTTTCGTCGGTCAGAACACCTTGGCGGAACCTGTCGTGGAGGACAATCGACCTCCCGACCAACCCATCCTGCTCTCTGCTGAGTTCACACCCAACGCTGAGGCTGGCACCGGCACCACCACCATCACGTGGGGCGATGTCGCTGCAGAAACCGATGAAACCTACCGGGTTTACCGCTCCGACCAGCCGTTTGCCACCATCCTCCGCAACGACGTCGCACTGGTCGTGGAAGGCATTCTCGAAGGCATCAACTCCTACGAAGTCGAAGTTGCCCAAGGTTTCCTTGGCTATTCTTACTATTGCGTTGTGACCGTCGACGCCACGGGCGTGATCAACACCGACACCACCGGCGATTCCTGTACCAACGCCATCGAAGAAAACGCCTTTTACAGTTGGGTGGCCGAACCCACCAACGTTCATGCTGAGTTCCTCGGCGACCGAACAACCCGAATCAGTTGGAACGACCAACTCGGGATTGAGGGAGAAATTTACCACATCTGGTACACCACCTATCGCGTAACGGGGGCTCAATTCGTTGAGAATCAGACGATGATGTACCTTGGGACCGTCGGCGACGGCGTGGGTTACTTCGACGCAGAGGTGCCTGACGACGAATACCGAACCAACTCGTTCTACTTCGTCACCTCCGAGGCGCTCTACGGCAACGTCAACGGAACCTACCACTATACCGGTTTGATTCAGAACTACTTCCAGGTGCCCTTCGAAGACACACGAGCACCGAACCCGCCACGCATCAAGAACGCTTACTCCATCGGTTCGATGAACCTCGTCAGCCTTGAGTGGTTCAACGAGGATGAAAACAACGAGTCCTACTCCATCTGGCGCCATTACGGCGACCCCTTCGGCGCCGATGAAAACGATGTTTCCACCATCGGAAGCGACGGTTGGGAGCCGGTTCTTGAGGACATCGATGCAACCTTCGTCGTCAGCGACACCATGACCCGAGAATTTGACATCCCACCCAGCGTTGACCGCAACGTTTGGTACGCCGTGACCATCACCGACGAATGGGGTAATTTCAACGACGAAATCTTTGCTGGCTTTGGTGGAAACGCCTTCAAGGTGGCCGAAGACACGTTGCTTCCAGAAGGCGAGTTGACGGTCTTTGACGACGAGGGCGCTCTCTACGACAGCACCACACTGGTCGCTGGCCAATACACCCTGCGTGTTCAGGTGAACGAAGACCTTGGCACCACGCCCACCATTCGAATCACCACCTCCAACGGAGGCGTGTTGACCGGTGAAGACGAGCCCTTGTCCTTGTTGAACGATAACCGAAACAATCCGAATTTGGGACCGCTCTACACCTACGACTTCAGCATCTTGTCCAGTTCCGAAGCCGGTGACATGACCGTCTATGTCGTGATGGAAGACGAATCCAACAACGAGGTCAACCAGAGTTGGGACCACCTGTCCATCGACGCCCAACTCCCCCAAATCGACATCTTCTCCCCCACACCATCCAGCGACGGTTCAAAGTACCTCTACGGGAACAAAATCAACGTCTTGGCCGGTGTTGAGGACGACGTGGTCGTCATGTCCTTCCAGTACCGATTCACCTACCACTTTGGAGGCTCAACGGGCACGTCCCTTTCCACTCCTTGGTCGGACTTGACGGGCATCACCCACCTCGATGAGAACAACCGAAGCCTGACCGCTGACATGGAAGTCTCCGCCGGCAATTTCGAGCCCGGCTACCACCGCCTCAGCGTTCGCGCCACCGACGCCGCTGGCAACGAGGTTTCGAAGAACGTTGAGTTCATCGTGGACTACTGCCGCAACCGCCTCGACGGCACCACCGTGTGTTCCTACGAAGAATCGCTTCAGCCCCCCATTGAACCCGAGGTCATCACGCCTTCCTACAGCGACCCACCGTATGTGGTCGTGTGGATCATTGGCGTCGTGAACTTGTTGGCCATCATCGTCTCGTTGATGATCGTTCGAACCAGCATGTCCGGTCCAAAGAAGAAGAAGCGAGGCGACGACGATGAAGACGACGAGTCCTGGATGGCCGAATTCATTGGCACAAGCCAAGACCTTGACATGGACGCCGTAACCGGTACGGGCGGGGCATCGGAATCCAAGGAAGAGGAAAAGAAAGAGGACGGGGAAACCGCCGCTCCAGAAGAAGACGACGACGACCCGTTCGCCATCAACGTCGTTCAGCGCAAGTCGCGCCGCCGTAAGAAGAAGGAAGAACCCGAAGACGACGACGATGACGACGATGATGATGACGACGACGATGACGACGACGATGACGACGACGAGGAAGAGGCACCACGAAAGCGCCCAGCCCGCAAGGTCGGCCGTCGTGCAGCCCCTCGCAAAGCCCCCGTGAAGCGTCGAGCCGTCAAGCGCAAGTCTGAGGATGACGACTGAGGTTGGCCCGTCCTTTCCACACCGCTGAGGTGAACCGTGATGAGGAAGCAGGAGAAGATTGGCTACGGCTTGGTGGTCGTGGCCGTTCTGCTTGCCATCGCAGGCTCGGTGGGCTTTGTGCTCGAGGGCGACGTCAGCGATATCCCAACGCCGAACGTCCCTGAACGGACGTTTTTCGCCGATGAACCGCTTCCCGAGAACGGTTTGAGCACCTTCGTCTCCGCGAGCCTCACCCTGACGTGGGATCGCGATGACATCTACGTCGTGATCGTCGATGAGGACGAGAAGAACACCTGCGAAGCCACTCCACCCGGTCTGTTCAACGAGGGCACCACCAGCGCTTGCACGCCCTACGACGCCGATGTGTTGGCTGCGGGTACCGACGGCAGCGAGGGACTGAGTTGGGACGTAGCGCCTGGCGTTCACTATGCTGGCATTGGCACGGTGGGCGAGACGCTTCCTGAAGGTGCAGAGGTGAACATGTTCTACGAAGTGCACCTCCAAGCCGGTTTCGTTTCGTACTTCCTCTTCGCACTGGTCGGGGTTGCCGGCCTTGCGTACTCACGCGTTGAATGAACTCATTCCACGCCGTCGTAGTAGGTGGCAACCGCCGCATCGATTTCATCGAGCACGGCGCTTTCGTCAACGGTGAGGGTGACGCCGTCCCTTCGCAAGGCTTGACCGTTCACCCACAGGTCCATGCAATCGGCGCCGTTGAAGATGAGGTTGGCCAGGTGCCGGTTGTCCGAGCGCCCACGCGGGCGCATGCGAACGTCATCGAGGTTCCAAACGGCCCAGTCTCGACTGCCTTTGGTGGCCAAGTCCATCGCTTCGACCGCTGGAAGGAGGGTTGGGTCCCAATGGTCGTGACGCTGCACCAACGACGCCAAGCGAGCCTCGGCCTGCATGTTCAGTCCGTTGCCCGATGATGCGGCGCCGTCGGTGCCGAGTCGGACGTCCACGCCTGCGTCTCGGTAGGCGGGCAGCGAAAGGGTGCCGCCGCAGGCGAGTTTCATGTTCGAAGAGGGGCAGTGGACGGCCGTGGCCTCGTGCTTCTTGAGCATACGAATCTCGTTCTTTTTCACCCACGAAGCGTGGGCGCAAACGGTTCCTGGCTGGAAGAAGTCAATGCTGTCAAGGTACTCAACGGGATACAGACCGGTCTTGGCGTGGCAGTCGGCGATTTCCTTGCGCGTTTCGCTCACGTGAATGTGCAGACGAGCGCTGCGTTTTTCCGCCAGCTCAGAGGCGCTGCGCAAGGTGTCTTCGCTGCAAAGGTAGACCGAATGCGTGGCGATGGCGTACTGCACCAACGCCTCATCGTTGTTGGCCGCAAGCAAGCCGTCGAGTTCCTCAAGCGCCGATGCTGCATCGGGATGACTGGGCAGGGCGGCATCGCTGACCGGGCCACCGACGAGTCCTCGGAGACCGGCCTCGGTCAGCACCTCACCCGTCACGCTGGGATAGAAGTACATGTCCGCAGCAAAACTGGTCCCGGTGCGAATCATCTCGGCCGCTGCACAACGACTTCCCATCCGTACGTAGTCGGGCGTGATGCGTGCTTCGGTTGGGAAGATGGCCTCGTTCAACCATCGGTGGAGCGGAAAACCGTCGCTGAAGTCCCTCGCGTTCAACTGCATGGCCAAATGCGTGTGCCAGTTTTGGAAACTGCGGGTGATCAACCGCTTGGAGCCGTCAAGGTCCTCCATCACGTCTTCGTCGCCGTTGGAAGGGGACCAGGAACCGTCGGCGTGAAGGAGGACATCGCCCACGGTCTTTTGCCCGCCGCGGTCGTACAGGACCGTGTTGCGGTAGCGGACAGGCGCATCGCTCATGGAGGGGCCTGCTCGCCATGATTGATGAACGCTGAGGTTCGCACCGTGGGCCTTATGTTTGATTGAGACAGCGGCAGGCTTGCCGCCACTGTGGCTTAGTTGGTAGAGCGTCTGATTCGTAATCAGAAGGTCGGGAGTTCGAGTCTCCCCTGTGGCTCCTTCACGCTTCGGGTTCAGCCGTGCTGATGTCGATGCCAAAGGCCACGGCGCTCTGTTCGAGGCTGACCACGGCGGGGAGCGGGCGTCCTGCGATGTAATCCAAACAGGCGCCTCCCCCGGTGGAGACGTGCCCCATCTTGTCGGCCAGGCCTCGTTGAGCAACGAGGGTGGCGGTGTGGCCTCCGCCCATCACGGCGTAACCGTCGGACTCGGCGCAGGCGTTGAGCATCTCGATGGTGCCCAGCGCAAAGTCAGGGTTCTCAAAGACGCCCGAGGGCCCGTTGAGGATGATGGTGCCGGCGCTTCGAATGGCGGCGGAAAGGTGGAACACGGAGGTGATACCAATGTCCCAAAACGGTGCTTCGATGGGGAAGTCCTTCAGGGGAATGTCCACCCGATTTCCTTCGATGTTGGCGGCCAAATCCACGGGCAGGTGAATCTTGTTGCCGTAATCCTCGATGAGGGTCTTGGCCTGCTTGATGGTGGAGGCCCAGTTCTTGTCGAGTTCTCTCTTGAGGAAGGCTCGGTTGGGCTCGCCGATGTCGTATCCAGCCAAATCCAGCAGCAGGTTGGCCACGCCTCCGGTGGGCCAGAGCGCGTCAGCGATGCCGTTGCGCAGCATGTTGTCGGCCACTTGGATGGAATCGTCGACCTTCACGCCACCGAGCACCGCAAGGCAGGGGCGTTCGGGTGTTTCGAGGGCGTGGTCGAGTTTCTTGATCTCGTTGCCCATCAGTTCCCCCGCCACGCACGGCAACAACCCGGTGAAGCCGATGATGGAAGGCGTGGCTCGGTGGGCGCAGGCAAAGGCGTCGTTGACGAACAGGTCGGCAACGCTGGCAAGGCGCTGGACGAATCGTGTTTCGGCCATGGCTGCAATGTCCGTGACCGAGATTTCTTCCTCGTCCATGCGGACGTTGTTGAGCATCAACAGATGGCCCGGTTCAAGGGCTTCGATGGCCTTCATGGCTTTCGGGCCGTGAATGTCGTCCACCCACTTGACCTGACGGCCGAGCAGGCGACCCAGTTCACGGGCGTGGCCCAAGGTGCTGGTGAAGTCGTCTTTTCCTGGGCGTGATTGGTGGGCGAGAATGATGACCTTGGCTGGCACCAATCGCTGGAGGGTGGGCAGGATGGCACGAATGCGCGTGTCGTCAAGAAAGGCCTTGGTGGCAGGGTCAAGGGGGCTGTTGATGTCCACGCGTAGCAGGACGGTTTTCCCGTCGACGTTGACATCGTCCAAGGTCAGGACCTTTGCCATCAATCTCACCCAAGCGCCTTCGGTTTTTCATCCCTCGCTCGGCTACCTCGCTCCTTTTTGCGTCGCGGTGTTTTCGAAAAGGTCGCAAGACGCGCGTCCTTCTCCCCGTTGGGGCGCGAAAGGTGATAAGGCCCGCGACGCCCTTGGCTTTCATGGCCGATAAAGCGCCGGAGGACAGGGCACCGTTGGAAGGTGCTCGTCGTCGCGCGTCCACCGCCACCTCGTCCTTCGGCGTATCACGCCGAGAGGGCCACGACGCCAGCGTCTACTACACGAGCCGCCTCAACGAAGGGCTGGTCAGTTCACGGGACGTCGGCGCCGCCGGGGCCTTCCCCGAAGAGCACGCCAACACCGTGCTGTGCGGCGATTCTCGCACCTTGCCGCTGCCCGACAACTGCGTGCATTTGGTGGTGACCTCACCCCCCTACAACGCCTCCAAAGATTACGACGAGGACCTCTCGCTCAAGGAATACCTGACGCTGCTTCACGACGTGTTTGCCGAGTGCTACCGCGTGCTCACACCCGGGGGCCGGATGGTGGTCAACGTCGCAAATTTGGGCCGTAAGCCGTACATCCCCCTCTCCTCTCACATCAACATCATCATGGCCGAAATCGGCTTCTTGATGCGCGGCGAGATCATCTGGGACAAATCCGCCAGCGCCGGTTC
>JAYNUQ010000021.1:0-30539 GCA_038116375.1 Candidatus Poseidoniales archaeon
CATCTCATGCAGGTTGAATCACGGGCACGGGTACCTCGGAGAGGATCTTACGGACGATGTGCATGCCGGTGATGCCTCGAATCTTTGCCTCTGGCTTCATGTTGATACGGTGAGAGATGATTTGCAGCGCGATGCCCTTGATGTCATCGGGAATCACGTAGTTTCGTCCAGCGACAGCAGCGGCCGCACGTCCGGTCTTGAAGAGGGCTTGGCTTGCACGGGGTGAAGCTCCGTTGATGACGCGGTGGTCTTCACGGGTGCGCTGAACGATTTCAATGATGTAAGAAAGAATGGCAGGGTCGACGTGAACCGTTTCGAGGGCTTTTTGCATGGCTACGACCTTCTTGGGGGAGGTGACCTGTTCAACGATGTGTTCATCTTGGCCTCGCAACTTACGACGGGCGAGAATGGCTTTTTCTTCGGCACGGTCGGGGTAGCCCATGCTCATTTTCATCAGGAAACGGTCCATTTGCGCCTCGGGGAGCGGGTAGGTTCCCTCTTGCTCGATGGGGTTCTGTGTGGCCAACACAACAAACGGCGCAGGCAGTTTGTGCGTGATGCCCTCAATGGTCACCTGCTTCTCTTCCATGGCTTCCAAAAGAGCAGCTTGCGTCTTTGGAGGTGCACGGTTGATTTCATCAGCCAGCAAAATGTTGGAGAACAACGGTCCAGCACGGAGTTTGAATTCACCCGATTTTTGGTCGTACATGTACGTACCCATGATGTCGGAGGGAAGCAGGTCGGGCGTGAATTGAACACGCTTAAACTTACAACCAAGCGCCCGAGCAAACGTGTTGGCAAGGAGCGTCTTGGCCAAGCCAGGGAAGTCTTCCAGCAACATGTTTCCGTTTGACAAAATGCCGACGGTGACCCGACGAAGGTTCTCGTTCTTCCCGATGATGACCTTGCTCACTTCGTTCATGAGGCTGTTCGAAATCGCCGAAACGGTCGCAATCAAATCTTGTGTGCGAGCGCCACCAGCGCCTCCTTGCATACTTGCTTCCATAACAAGACCCTCGTTTGTAGGCTCATGTCCGTTCATATCGTATTTGAATGTGCGCGCTTTCCATGCAGAAAATGCTCATGGCACCGTCAAGCGTTTTCGGGGTTAACGGCCCCAGAAATGGTTGTCTTTTCGGTGAAGGGCCACGATTTCATCCAGTATCTCTTCCTCCACGGGGGATAAATCGACCTTCTTCAGTCGCTTCACGTGACGTTCGGGCACGTCAACATAGAATTCGTCCAACTCCTCGATGTGCCTGCCCACGGTTGGCCCTTGCACGGCAACGGCGATTTCTTCGCCCTGCATCGCTTCTTTGACGTCTTCACTTGCACGGGTTCGCAAACTCTTGACCTGGCCAACGGGGGTGCCGTCCAGTTTCATCAAACGCTGACCAACATGAATGCGCCCCCCGAGCACACGCATCCCCACAATAGCGGGGCCTTTTGCTCGGAAAGTGTGGTCTTTGAGATAGAGCACTTTACCCGGATACACAAGGGCTTCACGCTGCTCTTCTTCGAGAGCGGCTTTGGTGCGTTCTTGCCACTCCTCAAACGCATCCATGATGTGGTAGATGATCGGTCCAGAAATGAATTTCACCTCACCCTCTTCATCCGAGAGTTGCTGTGCTACATCGCTGGTGTTGGCCTTTGTAGAAAATCCGAGAATCACCTGTTGTAGGGGGTCTGCTGCCGATTTGGCCATCAAGAGGTCCTTTTTGTTCACGGGCCCGACGGTTGCTTGCCGAACCGGGATGTTGCGCTGATGCAGTTCAAACGCAAGCGCCTCTAAACCACCGACCGTATCCGCTTTGATGACAACCCCCGTACGGTCTTCTTCTGCACCTCGACACGGGCCCTTGGTCGTGTGTTCGGCAAAGTCTTGACGAGCAAAAATTTCGCTGCAGGACGAACACATGACGGGCATGGAGTTGAAAACAGCCCGCCACTCTTCTCGAATGGCTTCCTCCGCCACCTCAATTTCCTCCGGCGTGTTGGCCAAATGGAGGGTCGTTCCTGCAATGGTGGCTTCGAGCTTTGGCGCCACGATCTTCACGCCGCAGGCGGCTTCAACACTATCGAAATTCACCCACCGCTTACCAGCATCTCGCATTTCTGCCATGCCTTGAGGGCGTTTCAACCCCTTGATGTGGGTGGTGAACGGACCGTCCTGACCGGCCAGCATGATGGTATCCCCCACACTGAGGCCTCCACGATACAGAATGACATCGACGGTTTTTCCCATACCAACTTCATCCCGCATCTCAAGGACCGTACCTTGTGCTGAGCCGATGGTGTCGGTGAGCCGGTCTTCCAAGAAGCGCTCGGCCAAACCGACCGTGACCGCCAGAAGGTCTTGCAAGCCTTCGCCTTCCTTTGCTGACATGGGCACCAAAGCGACGTTTTGTCGGAAATCCCGAATTTGGTCGTACCGCTCGAGATTGAACCCGTGCTCGGAAAATTTGCCCACCGTTTTCCAATAGCGGTCCTCAAACAGCGCTTGAACGTCCTCACGTTGGGCTCCAAAGGACTCCACAAAGGAACGCCCTCGCTCGCTGCGCCATCCGTGGAGACGGTCGACTTTGTTCCCAGCGATGACAAACGGTGTCCGGGTTTCTTTGAGAATGTTGAGCGATTCAATGGTCTGCGGTTGCAACCCTTCCATGATGTCGACCACCAGGACAGCAATGTCTGCGACCGACCCCCCTCGGTTTCGTAGCGATGCAAAGGAATGGTGACCTGGTGTGTCGATGAACAACAAACCTGGGGATTTGAAATTCTTCCCGCCGAGCATCGCAGCGCAGGTCTCGTTCAGAACATCGGCGGGAACTTCGGTGGCACCGATGTGTTGGGTGATGCCACCGGCTTCACGGTCCATGACGCTGGCTTGGCGTTGACTCCCGATGGAGCGAACCATGTCCAGAAGACTCGTTTTTCCGTGGTCAACGTGCCCCAAGACCGACACGATCGGTTGACGGTTATGGCCTCGAAGAGGCACTTCGCCTTCTTCGGCTGGGGTGACCTCTTCGTCAGTCATGGTATCACCACTCCGGGTGCGTTGTTATGAGGGTTCACTCGTAAACCCAAGTGCCCATCGTGTTCTCCCAGGACATCAAGCCTTCGGGGAACCAGAGGCCGAGTTCAAATTCAGCCGTTTCGGGAGCGTCGGAGCCGTGAATCATGTTGTAGCCCATGTCCATGCCGAAGTCACCGCGGATGGTGCCAGGATCGGCGTTTCGACCGTTGGTCGCTCCGATGAGTTTTCGAGCGACAGAAATGGCCTCAACGCCCTCCCACGCCATGCAGACGACGGGGCCAGAGGTCACGAATTTGATGAGGCCGGGGAAGAACGGGCGTTCCTTGTGCACATCGTAGTGAGCACGGGCAACCTCTTCGGTTGGCACCATGGCCTTCAAGCCGACGAGTTTGAGGCCTTTCCGCTCAAATCGTCCAATAATTTCGCTGATGAGGCCGCGTTGCACGCCGTCGGGTTTGATCATAACGTAGGTTGTTTCCATGGTGTTCACCGTTCCGACCCAAAAGTGACCCGTTTATGGGCGTTGCTGTGCGGCTGTGCGTGTGTCAGCGTTCACTGAATGCCGCCCTTGACGTAATGGCGGGTCCACTTTACCTTGCGAGCGTTTCGCTTGAGTTGGAGTTGATTCTTGCGAGCCTTGCTGCTCTTGAACCACAGGACACTGCCGTCCTTGCGGACAAACATCATACCGGTACCGGGCTCGATTTCCTCGCCCGTAAAGTTGCAAATTCGTCGTTCTGGCATTGTTCTCACCGTGCGTTCAGCTTGCGGGCTTCACGGCCCGTGTCCTTGAGCATCAAAATGTCGCCGACACGGATGGGGCCAACGACGTTTCGGCTGATGATACGGCCAACGTCCCGGGGGTTGGGGGCGTCGTTAACACGCACCTTGACTTGTGTTGCTTCTCCGGTCATTCCCGTTCGGCCGACGATTTCGACCACTTCTGCTGGCCATCCACCAAGTTCTTCGCTCATGTCAATCAACTCGTCGTGGAGGCTCAGTTGTTCTTGAGGGCTTTGATTTCCTCAACAACTTCGTGGAATTTCTCTTGGGCGCCTTTGGTGATTTCCATAACGGCAACGGAGGCAGCCGAGGCTCCCTTAGCGAGACCAACGCCTTTGGCGAGGAATTCTTGACTGGGAACGTAGCCAAATGGAATGTCTTTTTCTGCGCAAATCAACGGGATGTGGGCAAGCAACTCTGGAGGGTTCACGTCCTCGGCGAGGATGATGAACTGAGCCGTACCGCGCTCGGCGGCTTTGGTCACTTCGTTGCTTCCTTTCTTGACACGACCGTTCTTGTTCAGGTCGATCATCTCGTAAATTTTGTTGGCTAGGTCTTCTGGGGTTTCAAATTGCACATGGACACTCATTGGAATCTCTCCTTCCTCGTGATAGGGGCATCCCTCCGCACGACCCCGCGAATATAAACGCAACGGAAGCCATACGGCCTTGAATTCCCTGCGTATTTGTTGTCATCTGACCGCAGTCCGTCGTTTTTCAAGACGATAGACCCAGTTGGCTCAGAATTTCATCAACGCCACGAGCGAGCGCCGGACCACCCGAAATGACGTCCCGTGCGTTGGGCAGGGACCCCGTGGCATGGACGCCGTCAACATAACGCAAAAGTCGAGCAATCGCCCCACCGGTGAACAGACCGTGGCTGCAGGCAGCGTGAACCTGGACCGCTCCTTGACTTCGAAGCGCCTCAGCTGCCCGACAAATGGTTCCACCCGTGGCGATCATGTCGTCAACGATGGCAACCGATTTTCCGGCAACGTCCAGATCCTTTGCCTGGTGGACGATGGTGTGAGCGTCAATACGGGTTTTCTCGAGGTAGGAGAATTCGCAGCCAATTTGCTCAGCAACGCTCGAGGCACGGTCGATGGCCCCTTTGTCTGGAGAGAGAATGAAATCGGGGTTGACGGATTCCTTGAGGTGGCCTGCAAGTTCCGGCATGGCGCTGGTGAAGGCCACGGGAATGGACATTCCGCTGAGAACGGCGGGGGCATGGAGGTCGAGCACGACCAAACCGTCGCAACGGGTGGCCAGCATGTCAGCGATGGCACGGGCCGAAATTGATTCTCCTGGCTTGAAACGCTTGTCTTGGCGGGAGTAGCCAAAGTAGGGAACGGCCAAAATCACACCGTTTCCTACGTCAGGTAGGGTCTGGGGACCGATTTCTCGTAAATTTTGCAAACGGCCGGCTCGCACATCTTGAATCGCATCCAACATCAGAAGGGTTTCAACGATTCCCGAATCGGGAAAGGTGTTTGAAACGAGGACAACGGGTTCCTTTCTCAGAGCATCAATGGTCTCCGATGGGATGCGAATGTATCCTTCTGTATCTGGAAATCTTCGGGTCTCGAGAGCGTGATGCTCCCAACCCATACTCTCGGCGAGTTGCTTGGCCATGATGGCTGCGTTGCTGCCAGATACGACGACCATGCCATCCCCTTTGGTCAAGGGCAGCGGCTGGCCCTTCATGTTCTTTGCGAGACGCAGGGGGTGTGAAAATGGTGCGCGAGGCAGGACTTGAACCTGCGACCTCCCGGTTATCAGCCGGGTGCTCTAACCGACTAAGCCACCCGCGCAAGGGTAAACTCGCCGACTTGACCCCCCGTCATAAGCATGACGGCTCGCAAAGCCATGGTGCCGTAAGGAGCAATTCACTCTTCTTCCATGCTGTTGATCGTGATGTACGAAGGCAACTGCATGACCTTCTCGAAGGTTCGTGAGAGAACCACTTCATCCAAACGCTCCCGTGTTCGAGCGAGTGCGGTGATCGGAATGCGGATTTGTTCATCCACGCCGAATTCCATCTGCATTCGCATGCGGGTGGTGACAATGACGCCCTTGTAGGTGCGCTTGACACGGAACAGTCCCGTGATGACGCCGATTTCTTCGCCTTGGTTGTCCAATACTGCTCGGTCGAGCATTTCATCCGGTGCGTAGAGCTTCTCGTCAATGCGGACGGTGTTTCGCCAGCGGCGCTGCAATTCTCGCATCGATTTCGACAGTTTGACCGTTCCGTCGCCGCGAATGCTGTGCACGAGTTCCTTTGGAAGGGGTGCCAGTTCGGCGGGTTTTCGCATGTATTCGTCAGCAACGTCCGGGGCCACCTGAATCCGCATGGACTTCACGCGAGCCTCGTTCGGGTGATGTCGTTCACCCACAATCGTTCCTACTTTCTTATCGTTGACATAAACATCCCGTTGGAGCAACTCCTGGATGCCGTAATCTGTGTTTTTCATTTCCCATCTCTCCTTGCCGATTTTGGTCGGCTTACTCTCATGTCGCCCTCGGCACCTAATATAATCTTCGCCAAATAAAATATCATTTCCAATTACATTTGACGCATAATGTAGAGGTCAACCAATTGAAATATAGAAATTAATTCGTTTTTGAATGTCGCATAACGCGTCAAATTTCAACTGAAATACTCTCCTACACTGGCCCTCGTTAGATTTGCATTTCAATTGAAACAGCCTCATAAGGGCGGCGGGGTTTGTCAGCAAGGTCACCGCCATCGAAAATTCTCCCAAAACCATATATTTTCAATTGAAATTTTGAAATACCCACCCAAAAAAAACGCAAAATACACCGGCCTGAAAACGACAGCGCCCCCAAGAGAGTGTTCATGAGGGGCATTGGGTTCGTTTGGACATGGTCGTCGTGAACGTCGCCGCTGACCTCAAACATGCGCTTGTTTCAGCGATCCTGGAACGCGGCATGCAGGAGGGGATGACCTTCACCGTACCTGACAGCGAGTTTGAATTCCTCCGGGAGCGGTACGCCGTAGAATTGCGAGCTTTTCCTTCTGCTCTTCAGCGACGAACCGACGATGCACCGCTTGATTGGACCCTTTCTCTAAACGGGCGAAATCCCCAGGACATCGGCCCCAACGGGCGACGCATGGTGATCTCAACAAACAACGAAAGCGTGGACCTCGACGCAAGCACCATCGTGGCTGTTCAAGTTCACGACATGCTTCCCCCGTTGAGGGATTCGCATGATGCTTCAATGTTTGAAGCGTGGGCCATCAACGAGGACACCACAGCCCCCTCATCCAGAGGCCCACGATACTGGTGCGACCGCAGCGACATCGCCCACGGGATTGTTGAATTGTTGAAGGGAACACCTGCACCGGGCGTCTACAATTTGGCAGGGCGCCGCGCATGGTCAATTGAGGATACACATGCAGAATTCTCACCGTTGTTGCAACGCACGTCTGCAGGCAGGTCGGGTGAGTTCAGCATCGAACATCTCGTTGCCACCGGCATCCCCACCGTCAAGGTCGTCGAACTTGATACGACCGGCCAGGCTGACAAGCGGCCCTCCCTTCGCAACATACACGCCTTTCTTGAGGCGTCCACAGGAGAAGGATGGAGGCCCAAAACGCCACTTCGACAAAGTCTGATGTTCACCATCGCCATGCTGGAAAGCGATCACGCCTCGTGAGGTGTGCTGAACAAGTCGGCCCCGAGCAAGGGAAGAAGCAGGCTCGCATCGCCCTCTACACAAATGTGGGGCGCTTCGGGTCGCATTTTCCCCCATGAAATGGCCTCGCGAAGACGTGCTCCTGAAAGGCTTCCGTCGTGTTCAGGGGCCGTGGTGATGTAGACTGCGCTGTCGAGACCCCCACGGTATTGGTTCCACCAAATGACGTGATGTTTGGAAATACCTCCACCCACCATAAGGGCGTTTGAAGTTTCAACGTCCCAGGTCAAATCACTCATGATTTGCTCGTCAGCCAGGGTATCGAGGTGGAAATCCCGATGTTTCTGACGGAACATGAAGAGTTGGGCGCCGATGGAACCGTCGGTGATGCCGGGAATGCACACGGGAATACGGTGCTTCGCAGCCCAATAGATGAGCGTGTCCGGGGTGCCAATGCGCTCACCGAGTTCCCATACCAGGTGAATGGAGCCGAAACCAATCCAAGCATCAGCACCTGTTTTTCCAGTCTGAGCCAGGCGGTCGTTGTAAATGTCCTCGAGCACCGGAAGCACCACGGCTTCGATGATTTCACCGTAGGAAGCATTGGGAACAATGACGTTGCCAAGCCGCATCAATTCGTGCTCGCCCAACTCAACATCGTCGAGGTCAAACGAGCCGTGGTAGTAGTGCTTGTAGGCCCGTGCAATGTCGTGATCGAGCGTTCCACAGGTGGTCGAGACGACGTTGAACATTCGCCGCTTCATCGCTTCGACAAAGAAACCGCGAGTGCCCGTTGCACACAAACAGGCAGGAAAGGACAACCAGTTGGTCACTTTCGACGCATCAGCCTCCACGGCATCAATTTCAACCTTCATGTCGGAGAGAATTTGGCGGGCTTCAGCGAATTTTGTTGCGGTAAATCCACCGGCATGGGCCATTTGTTCGATGAGTGCCTTTGGGGTTGTCGCCTTAGAGAAATCATAGTCCACGACGGGTACGTCAAACGACTCAGGGTCCACTGCCATGTCGGCGACTCGGGGCTTTGCTTCATGAAGGTGGCCCTTGAACCCTCAGCATCAATCGTTCCAACGCTCAAGTTCGTGGAGGCGGTCTCGCAAGCGTGCCGCTTCTTCAAAGTCAAGGTCTTTTGCCGCTTCGTTCATCGCTTTTCGCAACTCCTCCATCAGCGCAGAACGTTCATCCGGCGAGCGTTGAGCCCCCACATCGTCAGGTTCATCATATGTCAATTTAGAATTTGAATTTTCAATTGAATTTTCTGATTGTTCCGTCGAGCCCCATGCACCCGCCCCCAAGCGAAGCCGCTGGGCCCAGTCGCCGTCTTTTCGTCCGCCTTTCTTTGCAATGAGGCGGCGTTTTCCGTCGTTTGAAGTGGTCGTACCGCTGATGGTGTCGTTTGCGGTGTCTCCCATGACCGGGAGGGCCTTGACGATGGTTTTCGGCGTAATACCGAGGGCCTCGTTGTTCGCGTGTTGGCGTTGCCGTCGTTCGAGTGTTTGGCGGATGGCCGCCTCCATGGCGGGAGAAAATCCATCGGCGTACAAGAGCACCTTCCCGTTTTGGTTTCGGGCAGCCCGACCGATGGTTTGGAGCAGGCTGCGCTCATTGCGCAAGAATCCTTGGCGGTCTGCATCAAAAATGGCGACGAGGCTGACTTCAGGAATGTCCAGCCCTTCCCGAAGGAGGTTGATGCCAACGATGACGTCGATGTGGCCCAGGCGGAGGGCATTGATGATCTCGGTGCGCTCAATGGTATCAATTTCCGAGTGGAGATGATGCGCCTTCACGCCCATCCGGTTGAGATAAGCGGCCACCTCTTCGGCGAACTTGATGGTCATGACCGTGACCAAACACCGTTCCTTTCGCTCAATACGAGCGTTGATTTCCGTCAGCAAATCGTTGATTTGCCCGGCCGTAGGTCGGACCTCGATCTCGGGATCAAGAAGACCCGTTGGCCTGAGTTCCATCTTCGCGATGCCTTGGATGCTCTGGAGCATGTCGTACATGGATTCTGCTTCGGGGTGTTTCTTCGCCAAGTCTGCCTCACCTGCACCGCCTCCAGAAGGAGAATGCAACAGCCCGTTGGGTACGGATTGCCCCGTGGTTTCACACAAATGACGAAGTTCGCGTTCACCAGGCGTGGCAGAGACATAGACCATTTGGGGCACCAGACCTTGGAATTCAGGCAATTTCAGAGGACGATTATCAGCTGCTGTTGGAAGGCGGAACCCGTGCGTGATGAGGCTCTCTTTTCGGGAACGGTCGCCGTGATACATGCCACCGACCTGTGGGAGGCTGACGTGAGATTCATCCATGATGACGAGGTATTTCTTCGGGTCTCCGTGGAATTGGTTCGCGCACGCAGCGAAGAAATCAAGCAAGCAATAGGGCCGCTGCCCGGGTTCACGGCCATCAAAGTGAAGCGAGTAGTTTTCCACCGATTGGCAGTGGCCAATTTCCCGAAGCATTTCCAAATCGTACTCCGTCTTCTGCTCCAAGCGATAGCGCTCCAGTTCCTTGCCCTGGCGCGCAAACCACTTGCTGCGTTCGTTCAATTCTGTTTCGATGGACTCGAGGGCGGCCTCAAAGCGTTCAGGACTGGTCATGAAGAATTCCTTGGGGTGTATCCAGGCCTCCTCAAGTGTATCCAAGGCATCCCAACTGACGGGATCACAAATTTGGATGCTCTTGATGCCGTCAAAGTCGAAAACGATGCGCAAGGGGTCGTCCCTGCTGGGCATCCAGATGTCAACCACCTCACCTCGGACTCGACATTCGCCTCGCTTCAGGTCGGTGGTCGTGCGCCGGTACTGGAGTTCGATCAATTCCCTGAGCAGATCACTGGTTTCGATGGCTTGGCCAACATGACAACGCAGATGATACTCAAGGAAGGTCTCTGGAGGGTTCAAACCGTAGATGCAGGATACGGAGGAGACGACGACGCAATCGGGGCGAGAAACGAGCGAGGCGACGGCTGCGAAACGTTCCTGCTCAATCCGCTCGTTGATGCTGAGTTCCTTGTCAATGTACAGGTCCCGCTTGGCAAGATAGGCCTCGGGTTGGTAGTAGTCATAGTGAGAAACGAAGTATTCCACGGCGTTGTCGGGAAAATAGCCCACCATTTCTTGATGCAATTGTCGAGCAAGGGTCTTGTTGTGGCTCATGATGAGGGTGGGGATGTTGAGTTGCTGAATGACGTGGGCCATGGCGAAGGTCTTACCGCTCCCCGTTACGCCGAGCAGCACACATCGTTCTTGTCCATTTTTCAATTGAGAAATCAATTCTTCAATTGCTTTTGGCTGATCACCTGCCGGGTCGAATTCAGCGTGGAGGCGAAACCGCTTGACATCCGGCCGCAATTCATCAAGGGCAGCGCCGTCCAACGCTTTCGAGAGGTCGAACGGGTTGCGTTGCGTCAGGTCAACCTCGAGCAACGGTTGGTCGGCCAGCGACTCGAAGGAGCCGTCGTCGTCCCAGTCCTCCACCACGTGATCGCCCCGCAAATTCGCACCCTTCAGGGGAGATAAAGTCCGCCGTTGACGTGGAGAATGGCGCCCGTGATGTAAGCCGAATCGGGACCAACGAGAAAGGAGACGGTGGCCGCCATGTCTTCGGGTGAGCCCACGCGCTGAAGCGGAACTTCTTGCTCCCGTTGTTGACGCTTTTCAGGGCTGTCGCCAGCGAGAATGTCGGTATCGACATAGCCTGGTGCGAGGATGTTGACACGCTTCCCTTGCGGACCCACAGACTGAGCGAGGGAACGCGCCCAAGTGGAGAGAGCCGCCTTGGAGGCGGCATAATCTGCCCCGTGGGGCGAACCGCGGGTCCCAAGCTGAGAGCCAACGACCACCATTCGGGCACGTTCGGTGAGATGCGGTTGAACCGCTTTCCAAACGGCCACAGCGCCTTCGAAGTTGGTTTTCATGGTCGCCGCCAGGTCATCAAGCGTCATGGCATGGCCTTGAACTCGATTGTATACGCCGTGATTCAACACGAGCACGTCGATGCCTCGGTTCATCCACGGGTGTTGGCCGAGGAGCCCCACTTCGCCCATGTCTGCGCAGTTGACCTTCACCGCGAGGGCATCGTCGCCTCGCTCGCGAATCTCATCGACGATCATCTCGGCGGGCTTTGACGATTGATTGTAGGTTAGCAAAACGTCGTATCCATCAGCCGCCAGTCGGTCGGAAATAGCAGCGCCGATGCCGCGTCCGCCGCCGGTCACAAGGGCTACGGGACGGCTCATGGGCTGGGGTGGGCTTCATTGTTCATGAAACCATGTGAGCCCGTTCACGCGTCTTCGGGGAGGAATTGCGCCAGCTGCGGAGGTTGCCAGCCCTCGGGCTTCAGGACTTTACCGTCATCACGGCGGATGACCTTGCCGTCCACCAACTTGGCCATGTTGGAGCGATGCACTTCGTTGAAGGCATCATCGTAAATGTCCTGCATGCCGTGGTTGATGATGGTCCCTGCGAGGATGTAGCCGATGTCAGCCAGAGCGTCCAAAACTTCGACCAAGTCACCCGCCCGGGCGGCCTCGGCGTACTCTTGCACTTCTTCGGTCAGGAGTTTGATTCGGAGTTCAATGAGTTCCTCAGGTCCGAGACCTGGCGTATCGAGTTTGGGAATCTCAAAGGCCTGATTGAATTCAAGCAGCGAAGCGACGATGGGGTTCATGGGTCGTGTTTCTCAAGTCGGCTCAAGAACCTTCACCACCTCGAATTCGAGGTGAAAATCAGGTGTGTCAGTCAAGGGCAAGACCCGCTGATTCAACGGAGAAGCCGACAACCAACGCAGCCAGTAACACCCAGCCTGTGAGCATCGACACCCGAAACAGCACCGTTTGAAAATCGGCGAAGCGTTCCATTCGAAGCACGACGAAGATGTTGGCCAGTGCCATCGCAGCGGCAGCACCGAGGAACCAGATGCCGTCCATGGGGTCAGAGATGGCGAAGCAGGCAAACCAGAGGAGTGAGAGCTGGACAGTCGTGCGCGTGGTGGCCGTCTCACCAAATTTGGACGGGAAGGAATGAATGCCTTGTTCCCGGTCGCTCTCAACGTCCATGCGAGCGTAGTTGATGTCAAAGGCAGCAATCCATAACGCTACGCCGATGGAGATCGGGAGGATGGTTGGCGCCCACAGGAACTCGGTTCGACCGGGCAGCAAGCCGGTGATGGCACCCCACCCATGGACATCAGCAGCGATGGCGACCCAGGCCCCCGCAGGAGCAAGGCCGAGGCACAGCCCGAGCCAGAAGTGACACCCCCACGTGAAGCGCTTCATGTAAGGGTAAACCACGAACGTCAGCACCGGAAGCCACGCCATCATCAAGGCGACTTCGTTTAGCAAGCCTGCGCTGATGAGTAACATGGCCAGGAACACGGCTGCAAGCATCCAAGCCGTTTGCATGCTCATGTCTCCTGAGGCGAGATGGCGTCCCTGCGTTCGGGGGTTGGCGGCGTCAATGTCCCGGTCGATGATCCGGTTGAGTGCCATGGCGAGCCCACGGGCTCCAACTGCCGCCAGGAGAATCCACAGGAGGTCAACGTCACTCCCAGCGTTAAACTGGCGAACAGCGATCATGTACCCCATGAGAACAAAGGGGAGGGAGAACAGCGTATGTTCGATTTTGATGAAGGACAGGACTTGCTTGACGTCCATCACTCGGGGCCCCCAAAAGAGAGGTGGGGCGGCCATTCGTATTTCTTGAGTTCGGGGTGAGCGGAGACCTTGGCCAGCGTTTCATCGTCGTGGAGGGTGACCGCAGGCCAACGGCGAACCCCGTGCGCCTCGGAAGGGATGGGCGTGGTGGCGTCCCAGCAAAGGCGGTCTCGACCCTCGTCAAAGGTCAAACCACGCCCGACATCAAAGCGAGCGGTGAGCTGCCAAAGCAAGCGACGGCGGGCTTTCGTGTGCGTCATGTCCAGGTCGTCGTTGGTGATGAACAGCCAGCGAAGATTCTTTTCAGTATCCAACTGCCAAATTGAATTTCGCAATTGAATTATTTGCTCAATCCGCTGCGCTTCCTGCGTATCATCGCCGTCCTGCTGTCCGGTTCGAGGGCTGGGCGTGCCCTCAATGGTCGTCGAGACGACGAGCATGTTGGGGCGGAGCATTCGGGCTTGACGGACCTCTTCGAGGGCCTCAACCGCTTCAAGCCCCTCAAACGGCGGTGAAGCCTTGCCGTGCTGGCGCCACTCGGGCGTGGGTTGACTGTACGAGCCCTCCAGCGGTTCCTCGGATGAGCGCGGGTCGGTCGGAACGATGGACGTCGCATCGATGAGCAGTTTGTCATGAACGTTCTCGAACGGTGAAGCCGCTTCAAGAGAGTCGGCCACCATACCGGGAAGGACAACCACGTCTTCGCTGATTTCCACCTTGTCGTTGAGAGCATCCAGGAAGGCTTCGAGGTCCTTGGGGTTCTGGTCGGGATCGATGGCAGCGATGACCTTCAGGAACATCATCTGTCCTGCACCCAACAACCCGAGGGCTGTTTTCCGCCCCTGTCGAGGATAGCGTTGTTTTGAGGCGACGATCGCAAGGTTGTGAAATCCAGTTTCAAGCGGGAGATGAACGCTCTTGACGTCGCGGTGCTGAAATTGGAGCACAGGAGAGAATTGGCGCCCGATGGCTTCGCCGAGGTAGCCGTCTTCCATCGGTGGGAGGCCGACGATGGTCGCTGGAAGAATGGCGTCCTTTCGGCACGTGATGGCGGTTACGTGGAGCACGGGATACTGGCCCGTCAGGGAATAGAACCCGTAATGGTCGCCAAACGGGCCCTCAAGTTTGGTTTCGGTGGGGTCGCAATAGCCCTCGATGATGATGTCGGCTTCAGCGGGCACCCAAAGGTCCTGCGTGAGGGCCTTGGTGATGGGGAGTGATTTCTGGCCGAGGATGCCAGCAAATTGGTATTCAGAGAGGTTGTCGGGCAGTGGAGAGATGGCGGAGAAGATGAGTTCTGGAGGGCCACCGATGCACACGGCCACGGGCATCCGCTCGCCTTTGGCGGCGTGTTCTGCACCGTGCTTGTGGATTTGCCAGTGCAACCCGAGTTCCGTTTCGTTGTGAACTTGAGCCCTGTACATGCCGAGGTTGTGTTCGCCGTCCGAATCTTTGGTGACCACCAGCGGCAGCGTAACAAAGTGGCCGCCGTCCATGGGCCACGTTTTTGGAATCGGAAGTTTGGTCAAGTCATTGGGCAAACGAACACGTTGTGCTTTGCCCTTGCGGACTTTCTTGGGCGGCATGGCCAGCGCATCACGCAACAAGGGCAACCCCTTCCAGGGTTTTCGCATGTACAATCCGATGTCGGGCTTCATCATCGCCACCATGCGGTCGCCGATTTCGGTTTCATGCGATGCTCCAAGCGCTCGTAAGGTTCGGTCGTGGCTTCCAAAAGCGTTCATGAGAAGCGGGATGGGGGAAATGCTTCCGTCGGCCAGTCGAGGTTGTTCAAACAACACGGCTGGACCGTCGTTTTTGACCAAGAGGTCCGCAATGGCACCTGCTTCGTAGACGACATCGACCGGTCGGTCGATTCGTAGGAGTTCATCTCGCTCTTCGAGATGATTCACCCACCGCTTCAAGGTCTTCCAAGCCACGATGGCCCCTGAGGGTTCTTGCCTTTGAACCTCCGTATGGGGTCCATTCCCCAGCAAGGCCCGCATGCTTCCTCACCGTTTCCTTCATGGGCTTCCATCGCCCCGTTTTGTCCAAGGAGGTAGGTGCGTGTACGACGTCGTGGTCATAGGAGCGGGTCCCGGAGGCGGTTCAGCAGCGCTTCACGCCGCTCGAGCTGGCCTTTCTACCCTCATCATTGAGGCCGATCCAGAAATCGGCACCCCGGTTCATTGCGGGGAGTGCCTCTCTGAATTGGCCGTTCAGAACCTCGACCTCGAACTTCCAGACCACGTCAAGGCGCTCGACGTGAAGGGCATCCGGGTCATCTTCCCTGACGGCACAGAAAAGCTGCTTACAGAGGAGGGCTACGTGCTTGAGAAGCATCTGTTTGAACGATGGTTGGCCGATGAAGCGGTGGAGAAGGGGGCTGAACTTCTGCTCCACCACAGGGTCACGGGCATGGAACGAATTTACAGTTCAGAAAATCAATTTTCCAATTGGAAACTTGAGGGAAGAGGCGATGCTTTTCCGGTTGAATGTCGGGCGGTGATCGACGCTTCTGGTGTTTCAGGTGCTGCGGCGAAATTCCTGGACATGGGCGGGGAAGTAGAAGTGATTGCTGGCTTCCAGTACGAAATCTTGGATGTGCCAAACGACGGCTACCTTGACTTCTACCTCTGGCCAAAATACTCCCCTCACGGCTATGTTTGGATGATTCCAAAAGAAGGAGGGCGAGCCAACGTCGGACTCGTGACGACGGACAAAAAGGGCGCCATCAAGTACCTTGAATCCTTCATCGAGGACACCTACCTGAACGGCAAGCCAGCGGTGAATCCTCCGTGGCGTGCAGAAGGCATCAAAATTCGACCGTTTGGCGGAACGATCCCCATTTCTGGCCCACGAAGCGCCACCGTCGGCGACGGGGTGGTGTTGGTCGGCGACGCAGCTGGTTTTACTTCACCGCTCTTTGAGGGTGGAACGCATTTGGCCCTGTGGTCGGGCCGCGAGGCTGCGCAAACGGTTGCAGCGGCGCTCAGCGAAAACGACCTCTCTGCCAAACGCCTGATGGCCTACGAGCAGGCATGGAAGAAACGTTTCCCGCCCTATCATAAAATTCTGAAGGGGAAAACGGCACTCTACGAGCTTACCGACGACGAAATGTCGGCCATGGCCAGGTGCTTGCCCAATGAACTTGGCAACATGAGTCCATTGGACAAGGCCTTCATCGGCTTGAAAATCCTCGTCCGACGGCCCATGCTGCTCACGAAACGTGTGATTTCTGTGCTGCTTTCCTTCGGTTATTCTCGAGCCAAATTCTTCGGCTGGTGAGTCCTTTTTCCGCTCGTGGAAAATGAGCAAAGGCCATGAGGGTCGCCCATCCCCCTTGCACCATGTGGGGGTTAACGATGTGGTTGGCCCTCGGCGCGACCTGCTGGTTGTTGTGGAAACCTCGACTGCACGAAGACCAGCCGCTCGTCTCAACGGCACTCCACCTTGCCATGGTGGCGCCTTTTGTTGCGCTGGCCGGTCGATTTCTCGTCAACGACACGTCCATCATGCACGTCGCTGCGTTTGGCGGGGCAGACTTGCCGCTCAAGTATCGTTTCGCTGCAACGTGGGCGGCTCGAGAAGGGCCCCTGCTCATGTGGTTGGGGTGGATGTCGTTGGTGGCGTGGCTGTGGCGTAAGCCGCTGCCCGGAGAGCAGAACGGTGTCACACACAACTGGCGGCTCAGGTTCATGCACCTCATGAGCCTCACCCTGTTGCTCATCGCGTTTTCCCTCGACCCGTTCAAGGCCACGCCTGCCTTCTTCCTCGGTGCTGGACTCAACCCGCTTTTGCAAACCGACCTCATGGTCATTCACCCTCCGTTGATTTTCCTCACCTACGCTCTTTGCCTCCATCTGACGGCCATTGCGCTCTCAGCAGCCTACACCGGCGAAACCGAGCAACTCGGGCCACGGATGCTCCACCTGGCCCGTCCAGGACTCCTTGTGGCCACCCTCGGCATCGGCCTCGGTGGTCTTTGGGCCTACCTCATTTTGGACTGGGGAGGCTATTGGGCTTGGGACCCGGTGGAAACAGGCTCCTTTCTCCCGTGGCTGGCGCTGGTGATGCTCGTTCACCTGCGCACCCGTCCGGGGCACGTGCGCTCCGAAGTCTGGATAGGTGGAGGACTGATCACGGGCGTTCTTGCATTGTTTGCCACCACGGTGACCCGTGCCGGTGGCGTGTGGGCCTCATCGGTTCACACCTTCGTGACCACCGACGACGGCACGCCACCCACCGATGTATTCGGGCGATTGATGGTGCTTCGCGACGATGCTGCAGCCACCGAGGTGATGACCTACGTGGCGTGGATGTTCATCCTGATTGGGTGTTGGCTGGCACTTCAGCGGTCGTCAGCGACAAAATCACCCTTGACCGTGTCGGCTGCATGGCCCGTGGCACTTCCGACCGTCATCACGCTGCTGGGTTGTTTGGTGTTCACGGGAAGCAACGGCGAGGGGTTGTCCTGGGCCGCGGTTCCAGATGCGGCCTTTGTCGCTCTGCTGTTCATCCCAATGGCGGCCGTAGCACGAACACCGCCAACTGCATCCACCGAGGATGAAACCAAGTGGGCCTATCATGCACTGACTCCCGTCCCCCTCGACGTCGTGTTCGTGGCGGCCACCTATGCGCTGACCGGCGACCTTTGGATCTCCACGGCCACAGCCGTGCTGTTTGTGCCGCTGTACAGGGCTGAGGATGCGGTCACTGCTTGGCCTTGGGCTGCGGCCGGCGTAATGCTCGGGCTTTCCCTCGCTTGGTCCCAAGCCCTCAGTATCGGCGTGGCGGGCTTCCTCCTTCTGGCCTTCGTCTTGCCTTGGCTTCTCGCGCCACAGTCTGAAGAAGGGAGCGCCCTCAAAATAACGCTGAAAAAAGACCAGCAACGGCTTGCCTTGTGGGGCAGTGTCGTCCTCGTCAGCCTGTATTTGGTGCTGACGTGGGTGTTGTTGCTGACCAGCATCGACGCCGTCAATTTTGAAGCGCATGAGCTCTACGGAGCCCCGTTCCTCGCTGGTATTGCCGCTTCGCTCTTTGTCTACACGAGAAGGAAAGACGACCCTGCCACCACCTTCTGGCTTCTCAGCGGCGCCGCTGGACTCTCAATTCTTGGCTTCATCACCGCACCTGCGGCCTTCGGAGCAGACGCCAGCACCATGGTGTCCGACCGCCTGACGAGAGGACATATCGTTTGGATTTCGCTTCCCATGATGATGTTGGCCACGGCCCCCGTCGCTCGCGAGGTGGTTCGCCAGTTCAACACCAGCAGCGAAAAAAAGTCGTTCTTACGCCTTCCATTCGGCGCTCATGTGGTCCACCTGGGACTTCTTCTGCTCCTGCTCGGTCATCTTTCAACCACGGTGCTCGTTGACAGAGGCGACGCCAGCCATCGCCTCTCGCTGGTGAAGGACGAGGTGATCGTGCACAACGGCATGGGCTACGAATTTACCGAACTGGTTCTGGAAAGCGAAGGATTGGAGGTCGGGGACGGGTTCATCGGCGTGAACATCAACGTTTACGCGCTGGACGGAAACGACGTCGGTGACCTCATCGGCGAGGTCACACCCGGCACACTTCGCTTTGACAGTCAGGGCATTCCTCGCTCGGAAGTGGCGACGTTGACCCGCCTAACGGGCGATATCGTGTTTATTTTCGATGGAAGCCAAGCCGGCGCCCTCATGAGTTCGGCCAGTTCTGGCGAGGGGCTGGACAGCATCGAGTTGGTCAGGGTCACCGTGTACGACCTTCCGCACTCTCATCTGGTGTGGACCGGATGGGTCATGATGATGGGTGGCATGGCACTGGTAACCGTTTCGGGAGCAAAAAAAGGCGCTCTGTCCACCGAAGACCAACCCAAATTCCCAGCCGAGGAAGAATGAGCACATCCAATGGAATTATGAAGGGGGGGCTGGTCGCCGAAGCATCCACTTGGAGGCATCACCATGGAAGAAGGAACAATTGTTCACGTTGATTACGAGCTCTACAACGGCGAAAGCGGCGACCTCATCGAGACCACCCGTGAAGCGGTGGCGAAGGAACACGAAGCCCATCAAGAAGGCCGATCTTACTCTCCCATGGTCTGCGTTGTGGGCGGCGGAAACCTGATTCCTGGATTTGAGGCTGCCCTTGCAGATGCAAAGGCCAACAAGGAAATCGAAGTGGTCATTGAGCCCGCAGAAGCGTACGGCGAAAAGGACCCCGAGCAGATTGAAACCATCAGCATTGACAAGCTCATCCGTGCGGTCAAAGACCCCAATTCCCTCTACATCGGTGCTCCAGTGAACATCGGAAACCGCCAAGGCTACCTGTCGTACCTCGCGGCTGGCCGTGCTCGCATTGATTACAATCACCCAATGGCCGGGAAGACCCTGAAGTACAGTTTCAAGGTGGTCAAGGTCGTTGAAGGCAAGGAAGAGCAGGTCATGGCTCTGCTTGAATCCAACACCGGCCACAGCGACTTCGGCGTGTCCTTTGACGGCGACGACCTCAACATCGTCATCCCCCAAACGATGCTGTTCGACACCAACGCCGCCATGATGAAGTTCCGCTTGGTCACCATCATCCGAGACGCTGTTGAGTGCGGCAAGGTCTCGTTCATTGAAGTCCACGAGCCTCGTGGATTTGGCCTCGATGAGGACGAAGACGACGCCCCAGACGAGAGCGAGGACCTGTCCAAACTCTCCGTTGCCGAACTCAAGGAGCGATTGAAGGCGGCTGGCCTCCCTGTTGGCGGCAAGAAAGCTGACCTGATTGAACGCCTCTCTGCCTCTGGCGAAGAAGAGTGAACGGCACAAAAGGAATAGGCGAGCATCCTTTGGCTCGCCGTGCTGAGAAGTGATGTTCATGTCCGAAGCAGGCGAGTCGCAGGCCTACCCCGTCCCGCTGCCTGACGACAGGTATTCTCCTGTTGAAAAGGCGCTGATCTGGGCCGCCATTGGACTGACGTTTGCGGTGGCTGCTGGCCTTGTGTTGGCCTTCGACACGGTCTGGACGGAGACGTTGAAACCGATCATCTGGGACCCTGTGGTCAAGGACGCAGGCGTGGCAGGCGATGCCGGCTATACGCCACAGAACACGGCGATTTACACCCTGAGCATGCTGGCGTGCGTCGTCCTGTTTCAGGCCCTCTTTCGAAAATGGCGGCTTCCTACCGATGAAAAGATGACGTTGGCCCTCATCGCTTGGGTCTGCTTGGCACCCGTGCTGCGCGTGCTCGAAGATGCGGATTTCTTTTCCTCAAACAGAGACGTGCTCTTCATCTCCCCCATCATCCACCTTCACCTCGCGGCTTGGCTCATCGGCGTGGCGGTCCTCAGCCATCTGATTGGAGGGCGCTTCGACGGGAGAAACGACGATGCATCGCAAGAAGCCCAAGCGACGCTCCTGGGTGGCTTGCTCTTCGTTGGCCTCATGGCCCACTGGTACCTGCTGTACCAACCCGCCTACGGCGGCCACCCAACGGTTTCCTTCTCAGTCGCCACTGCTGGCCTCGCCGTCGCCACGGCGATTCTTTGGGGCACGTTGGTGATGACCCGCGGATGGCCAGCCATCACCCGTGGCATGCTCGCGTTTGCGACGAGTGCGGTCGTGCTGGGTGTGGCGCATTGGATTCAATTCATGCTCACCCCGTGGGCTCAAGAGAGCGGCAACGCTTCGGGCGACATCACCTTCTGGCCTGCGTTCATCGTCTTGGGACTCCCTGCGCTGGTGTGCGTGGTGCTGTATCGCATGGGGCGTGAGGATGCACACCAATTGCGCTTGACGGGCTACGCCGCTGGCGTCTTGCCCGCAGGAATCGGGCTCAAGCAATGGGAAGACGAAGCAAAGCAGTGGGCTGACCACCCCGTGGAATTTCTCTCAAACAAAGCCTTGCTCGCCCACCCCATGGTGTTGGGGATGGTGTTTGGGCAACTGTGCGACGGCTTTGCGACCATGGTGGGCATCGACATGTTTGGCTACGGTGAAAAGCACCCGGTCAGCGATGCCGTCATCCAGTTCGGGGGAACACTCAACGAATCGCTGGGCATCGATTGGGGTGAAGGAGCGTGGTTGTTTGCGCTTGTGAAGGCGGCGCTGGTCGGTCTCATCGTCTGGTTGTTCGTCCAAATGCGGGTTGAACAGCGTCAACAACACTTCCGTCTTCTCATCGTCCTCGCCGTCCTCATCGTTGGCCTTGCGCCGGGCTTGCGGGACATTGGTCGACTGATGCTTGGTGTTTGACGCCAGCATTCACTGGCTTCCATGCAATTAAGTGCAGGCTTCACTTCGCCAAGATGAGGGCTCAAGATGGACAGGTTGCCAACCCGAGTCAATCGCGCTGACCCCGACTTTGCAGCGCGAAAATCCCACAACCTCGAACTGGTCAAGCAACTGCGTGCCCGCCTCGACACCGCTTCGCAGGGCGGTGGTGGAAAGTACGTTGAGCGCCACCGCTCAAGAGGAAAGCACCTGGCGAGGGAGCGAATTGAACGCATCATCGACCCTGGGACTGCGTTTTTGGAACTCTCACCGCTCGCAGCCTACGAACTCTACGACGGTCGAGCCCACTCCGCTGGCATCGTTACCGGTGTTGGCATGGTTCACGGTCGCGAGTGCCTCTTCGTAGCGAACGATGCGACGGTCAAGGGCGGGTCCTACTACCCACTGACGGTCAAAAAGCACATCCGAGCCCAGACCGTGGCCCACGAAAATCATCTTCCGTGCATCTATCTCGTTGACTCGGGCGGTGCCTTCTTGCCCATGCAGGACGAGGTCTTTCCTGACATCGGACATTTTGGTCGGATCTTCCGCAACCAGGCCCGCATGTCAGGCGATGGCATCCCCCAAGTCGCAGCCGTGCTTGGCTCCTGCACCGCCGGTGGCGCTTACGTCCCCGCCATGTCGGATGAATCCATCATCGTCAAAGGTAACGGGACCATTTTCCTCGCTGGACCTCCGCTGGTCAAAGCGGCGACGGGCGAGGAAGTCACCGCGGAAGAGTTGGGCGGGGCCGATGTCCACACGGCTCAATCCGGCGTGGCCGACCACTTCGCTGAAGACGAAGATGAAGCGTTGCGCATGGTGCGAAACGTCGTGGAAAACCTCGGACCAAACGAGAAAGCCCCCGCCGCCATGCAGGAACCCGAACCTCCTGCGCACGATGTAGAGGACCTCATGGGTTTGATTCCTGAAGACAACCGAACCCCCATCGATGTGCGTGAACTGATCGCTCGCATCGTCGACGGCTCTCGATTCCACGAGTTCAAATCGCGCTACGGCACAACCCTCGTGTGTGGATTTGCCCACATCCACGGCCATAAGGTCGGGATTGTAGCCAACAACGGCATCCTTTTTTCAGAATCCAGCCAAAAAGGCGCGCACTTCGTTGAACTGTGCGGCCAGCGTGGCATCCCTCTCGTGTTCTTGCAAAACATCACGGGATTCATGGTCGGCAAGGCTTACGAAGCAGGTGGCATCGCTAAAGACGGAGCAAAACTGGTCACGGCCGTCTCCTGCGTGAACGTTCCCAAGTTCACCGTCATCGTCGGCGGTTCTCACGGTGCAGGCAATTACGGCATGTGCGGGCGTGCGTACGACCCACGGTTCCTCTTCATGTGGCCCAACAGTCGCATCTCGGTGATGGGTGGGCCCCAAGCCGCGGACGTGTTGACGACGGTCAAACAAGACCAGCGAGCTCGTGAAGGAACACCGCCCATGGAAGGCGAAGAACTCGATGCCTTCCGACGACCCATCCTCGAGAAGTACGAAACCGAAGGAAGCCCGTACTATTCGACCGCCCGTCTATGGGACGACGGCATCATCGACCCGAGGGACACTCGTGACGTCCTCGGCCTGTGTTTGGCTACGGCTCGAAATGCGCCACTTCCCGACGACCGCTACGGTATTTTCAGAATGTGAATTTTTGAATTGTATATTTGATTTTTGAATTGGAGAATTGAACATGACTTCCATGGATGCACCGCCCACCACCTCAATGGTCTCGCTGACCGTCGACGGCGCCCGAGCCAATCTTACCCTCACACGGCCAGACAAATTCAACGCCATGAACGTCGAGATGATTCAGGAACTCATTCTTCTGCTGGAATGGACAGCGGAACGAAGTGCAGGCCGACAAGACGCCCTCGAGGACAGCGAAGGTCGCCCTTACTTGCGAACCCTTGTCCTGCGAGGCGAAGGGAAGCACTTCTGCGCAGGTGCCGACATCAACATGATGCGAGACGCTGGCGCCAACACGCCCGAGGAAAACCGTGCCGATTCCGAGCGCTTGGATCGGTTGTTTAACGGCCTCTGGTCTCACCCTTGTTTCACCATCGGTGCTGTTCAAGGCGTTGCCCTTGGTGGTGGAGCAGGCCTCATTTCTTGCTGCGACTATGTGGTGGCAACAGCGGACATTCGCATCGCACTTTCCGAAGGAAAATTGGGGATTCTACCTGCCGTGATTGGCCCCTATGTCTACCGTCGTCTCGGTTCCGCCACCTTCCGGCGTTTGGCCATGCAAGCCAGTCGAGTTCGAGGAGAGGAAGCGCTCCGCATCGGCTTCATTGAAGCCCTGGTCGGAGGTTCCGAGGAGGTGAATGCAACGGTTGACGCCATGGTGGCCGAAGTCATGACCACAGGACCATCGGCCGTATCGCTCTCGAAGGAATTAACCCTCGGCTTTGACCGATGGGCCGAGAGCGACGAAGCACTGCGCCATTGGACCCTTGATTTCACCAGCCGCATGCGAGGCTCAAAAGAAGGCCAGGAAGGACTGTCCTCCTTCCTCGAAAAGCGCCCACCGAACTGGAAGCCAGAAGAGAACTGAACACGGAGGGATTCGCATCAAGGTCTTGGTCGCCAACCGTGGAGAAATCGCTTGCCGAATTCTTCGTGCGTGCAAGGAAGCGGGCCACCCGACCGTGGCCGTCTACGCCTCAAACGACCAAGGGAGCATGTTCACCGAGATGGCGGATGAGGCGGTGCTCCTCAACGGTGAAACCATCGGTGAAACCTATCTCGACCAGGCGCAAATCATCGCCGCTGCCGCCGCAACGAACGCCACGGCCATCCATCCAGGGTTTGGATTCCTGTCTGAACGAGCGGAATTCGCCACGGCCGTCAAGGATGCGGGTCTGATCTGGATCGGCCCTTCGGCCGAAGCGATTGAGAAGATGGGCGACAAGATGACGGCACGGCAAACGATGCGTGCCGCAGGCGTTCCTGTCATCCCCGGGGAAGAGGTGGAAGAAGACGACGAACATGCGGCCTTGGAGGCGCTGCGCCAAGCTTCTGAACGCGTGGGCTATCCGCTCTTGCTCAAAGCCTCAAGCGGCGGAGGCGGGAAGGGTATGCGGGCGGTGTACGACCCTGCGGAATTTGACCAGGCCGCAGCCGGTGCACGCCGAGAAGCCGTGGCCGCCTTTGGCGACGGTCGCATCTACATCGAGCGTCTGCTCTCGGGCTCAAAGCACATTGAAATTCAAGTCTTGGCGGACCAGCACGGCCGCACCGTCCACCTTGGTGAGCGCGAGTGCAGCGTGCAACGACGCCATCAGAAGGTGTTCGAAGAAGCTCCCGGCCCCACGATGGACCCCGAACTGCGAGAGGCGATGGGGCAGGCTGCTGTCGCCGCTGCTGAGGCCGTGGACTACGTTGGCGCAGGAACCGTGGAATTCCTTCTTTCGCCCACGGGTGAATTCTTCTTCCTTGAGATGAACACTCGCATCCAAGTTGAACATCCCGTCACTGAATTGGTGACGGGGGTTGACATCGTTCGCGAACAACTGCGCATCGCCGAAGGCCAACCGATGTCGTGCGGCCCGCTGATGATTCGTGGTCACGCCATTGAGGTACGTCTTTACGCCGAAGACGCAGCCAACGGGTTCTTGCCCTCCATCGGCCCTTTGGCGGTGTTCAGGCCCCCGGAGGGCCCTGGCATTCGTTTGGACACCGGTGTGCGCGAGGGTGACGATGTCACACCGAACTACGACCCAATGTTGGCCAAACTCATCGTTTGGGCTCCCTCGCGACCCGAAGCACTCCAGAAGATGCGTCGTGCGCTGGATGAATTTGTTGTGTTGGGCACCACCACCAACATCGAGTTCCTACGGGATTTGTGCGATGCGGAACCGGTGGTGAAGGGTTCAACCACCACGACGACCATCGACGACCTGTGGCCCAACGGGTGGAACCCTCCTGCCTCACCTCTCCTTGAGGATGCAGCATTGCTTGTCGCAGCGGGCGCCGAAACATTGGGCCTCCATCGACGCAACAGCGTTGCTCCAGCGGGCATAAACAGCGAACCAGCGAACCCGTTCAACACCGTACAACGGAGGTTCCCTTGATGCAGCACACCTTTGCTTCAAGCGACGGTCCTGTCGAGGTGACCCTCGCCCGCTTGGGTGATGGTTTCGTGTTGGAAGGGCACGAACTCACGGTGCACAATCGAGGTCGGCTGCAGGTTCGTTTGAGTGACGGGCGTACCTGCCTCGCACACGTCGCTAAGGTGGGCGATGTGTGGTGGGTTCACTTGAACGGGCGAACGTTCCGATGGGAACGCATTGAGCCCGGCTCCTCAAGTGCTGAAGACGAAGGCGGCTTGGTGGCTCCCATGCCCGGAAAGGTGCTCGAAGTGCTCGTTGCCCAGGGCGATGTCGTTGAAGCGGGTGCACCGTTGATGGTGCTTGAGGCGATGAAAATGGAGCATCGGATCGTGGCTTCGGCGGACGGTACCGTGGTGAGCGTGAATTTTGCTGCGGGCGATCAGGTCGCTCAAGGGGCTGTCCTGTTGGAACTTGAGTGAGAATAACTCCCTCAATATTTTCAATTGGATATTCAAATTTCCAACTCAAAATTTATCGCACACTAGTGTGAGATTTGCACAAACCAACACAACCGAAATCTGCTCGAGCGACAGAGCGTTAAACGGACGGTTATAAGCGGAGTGAGTGTGCAAAAATCATGCGAAATCCTTTCATGATGCTCACCGATTGGAGCGTCGACCGTCCAAAACAAGCCTTTGCTGCTGTGTTTCTCGTGATGATGTTCCTTGCGTCGGGTGGGATGCACCTTCAATTTGACAACAGCGAAGACGGGTTTTTTCCCGACGACCCGAGCGTGGATTTGCTGAACGAAGTTGAATCCGAATACCGGGCCAACATCGATTTCATTCGGGTGCTCGATGAAATTGAAGCCGGGGATTTGTTCCTCGCCGAAACGTGGCACAGGTTGGCCGTTATCGAAGCCACCATGCTCAACGACAGCAATTTCGAACCCTACCACTATCCGTTGTTTGGAACGCAAGCGAACAACGGACCAGCGGGCCAAGCGATGCAGTGGATGGTGCTTCAGGACATCACGACGGCCGAATTCTGGCTCAATGACGTCGAGGCGGCCGCACTTGAGGTGCTGACAGCCTCCGATGACGCCAACCTGTCGGCCGCTCTTGCGAACCTGTCGGGGGCTGCTGCTGCTGTCCCCACCGTCGAGCCGGTCACCTCTGAGCGGTTGCTTGCATGGGACGCTACGGAGCCAGCTGCATGGTTGGCTCGCCTGAACGACGGCGAAAACTTGAGCGGAGATTTGGGTCAGTTGATGGCGCATCTTTCGAGCATGACCGAAAACCGAACGCCAGCCCAGGTCGGTCAAATCCTGGCCGTGACCGGGCCGCTGCAAGGCCAACTTGGGCCGTTGATGGGGTTGCAGAGCGTGGACTTCCGTGCTGCGATTCTGTCCTGTTTGCCCAACGACGATGCCGCTGACCCGTGGAATTCTGACGGCCCGGTGATGGTCACGCTGGCGGTGTCAAGCGAACCGCTGGATTACGGCTACGAGATCCTTGGAGACGTGCAAGCCGACATCACGGCGTGGGCCGAAGCCATGGAGGCCGATGTTGCGGTTGCTACCAACGACAGCGACGTTCGAACGTTCTCGTTTGCACAATTTGCTGAAAATTCCAGCGCCACCATCGGCAAGGAAATTGGCATGCTCACGAGCGCCGCCATGCTCTTGCTGGGCATCATCCTGTGGTTTAACTTCCGAAGCGTGAGGGAAACGGCCTATGTCTTGTTCCTGACGGTCGTTGCCATTGCGGCCACCTACGGTTTGTCGGGCTGGTTGCAATTTGCAGGCGTGAACATGACGTTCAACGCTGCCATGAATTCGATTCCAGTGCTTCTTCTGGCGATTGGCGTGGATTATGGATTGCACGTCGTGCTCCGCATCCGAGAGGAGTTGAAGGACGAGGAAATGCGTAACCCGCAAGGTCGCACGACGCTCAGGGATTTCGACAAACACGCTCGAAAGCGAGCCATTCGTCAGGGAACCGTCCTGACTTCGATTGCCTTGATGATCGCCATTACCACCGATATCGTCGGCTTCCTGTCCTTCAGGTTGTCCACACTGGCCTTCCTTCAGGTGTTCGGAACCGTCATCGCCATCGGTTTGTTCCTCATCTATCTCCTGAGTATTTCTGCCCTCCCAGCTCTCATGCTCATTCTGCCGACAAAGAAACTCCCGCTCGACCGTGCGAGCAAGGTGAACATTGGACCCGTAAGCCAAAACATCGCTCAACTTTCTCAGCGTCCAAAATTGGTGGCCCTCATCGCCGCCGTGCTGTTGGCACCCATGGTGGCAGGGTTCCAGCAACTCGAGGTCGCCTTTGAGCAACGAGACCAGTTGGACGATTCGGTTCCTGTCGTTCAGGATTTCTTGCTCATTAGCGACGAATTTGGTACCAGCCGGTCGCCCCTCTACGTGGTCATTGACGGCGACGTCATCAGCGAAGACGGGCGTGCCGCATGGACGGCGGCCTCCGACGCCATGAGCGCCAGGGACGATGTGAGCGGTGTGCCGAACGGCATCTGGGACGTTTACGAACAAGCCCGACTTCAAGACCCGGTTTTGGACGGGTTCATGGCGGCAGCCGAGGCGGGCGAGACGGCGGGCTATGCAGACTTGCTCGCATGGTCCTTGGAAAACGAAACGGGCATCGAGACCACCAAGAGTCTGCTCGCCCGAGACGGTGAGCAAACCGTGCTTTCCTTCCAGGCCGATACGCTCGATTGGGGCGCCACCGTTGAACTCGCCGAGAGCATCGAAGCGACGCTCGAGCAACTTTCCGAAGACGCAGGCGAGGCCTTCACCCTCAAGCTAAGCGGTCGCGCCCTCATCAACGCCCAAACGACCGCTGACGTGGCTTCAGCCTCGGTGCAATCCACCGGGATTGTGGCCTTCGTCATCCTCTTCATGCTGGTGGGCATTCACACCGCTCGCAACGAGAACAACCTCAAGGAAGGGTTGCAGCGTGGCGTGGTTTCGTGGATTCCACTCATGATGGTGGTGGTGTGGGTCTACGGAATCATGGGCTACACCGGCTACAACATCAATTCACAAACGGTCACCATCGGCGCCTTGTCGTTGGGACTGGGCGTTGATTATGCGGTGCACTTCACCACGCGATTGGAGGAGGAAGCCGAACATCATCCGTTTGGCCAACCGGTTGAATGGGTGGCAAAATCAACGGCCACGACGGGTCGAGCCATGGCGGGTGCTGCTCTGACCACCGCCGGTGGCTTTGCGGTGCTCAACCTCTCTGCGCTCCTCCCGTTGCGTCTCTTTGGTCAAGCCTTCGTCGTGGCCATCACCCTTGCGTTGTTGTCAAGCCTGCTGATTCTACCGGCGTTGTACTCGCCCTTCCTCAAGCGGACCGCCGCTGCTGCACGAGGTGAGAGTGAATGAAACGAACCACCGTCTTCTGGTTTGCCAACATCGTGGGGCCGCTGATTCTGCTGTCGTACTGGCGAGGCGTCGCCGCTTTTGACGACCCTACGGTTTATTGGGGCAATGTCTCCGAACGCATGCAGGGCCTCATCGTCCCGTGGATGTTTGTTGCTGCAGCAGGCTACCTCATGATGTTCCACCGCTTCTTTTTGGCATGGAGTGAAGAGGAGGTGGCCTCCTTGCACTGGCCGTGGAAGGAAAACGATGGGCGCGGTGTTCAGCGTCTTTTCGGCCTCTATGCGGCTTTTCTCCTGACCTCGATGGTGTGGATCGACCTCACCCGCCTCTACATTGAGGGACCAAGCACCCTCGGCGCCATCGCCATCGTTGCCGTGCTTTGGACTGCAGGTCTGGCAGCCGTCGGATTTGCCGCCCTGGTTTGGCCGTCTCGTGAGCGGTTGGCCGGCAGCAGAATCGCCATTCTGGGCGCCGTGATGCTCTCGATTCAGTGCACATGGTGGGATGCGACCTACTGGGTCGCCAACTTCGCTTGGTGAGAACAGGCGTTGAAATAGACAGCAACAGGATTTGGTTCCATGCAGCGCCCATCACGAGCAATGTCGGTCTTCGTCCTCCTCATGTTGATGGCAGGATGCACGGCTGCACCAACGGAATCCCCGGCAGAAGACGGAGAAGAGCCTGTTCTGTCGGCCGTGCCGGAACGCCTTTCGTTCACGGCCCCAACCTTTGACCGTGCTGTCGACGAAGGCGCACAGCACGATTTGCGCAACTCGTTTGACGGCCCTGTTCTGCTCCTTTGGGTTGCTGCCGGATGCAGCGGATGCCACGATTGGACGGCAATGCTCAGCGAAGAGTTGGCTGCTGGAAACATCTCCAACACAACCACCATCGTCTCCGTTCACCGCTACCCTGCCTTTGAGTCCATCAACGATGTTCGGGAGCGATACACGACCAACAACTCGTCAACCCACACACCCTGGCCGCTGCTGTTGCCTTCAGCGTCAACAAACGTCATCGACGTGGACACCGGTCGCATGACGGATGTCAACCTCTACCGAGCCTTCCAAAACCCCGTCACGCCCACTCTACAGGTGCTCGACAGCGACGGTCGGCTCGTCTGGACCTCCAAGACATATTGGGCCAACGCCACCGTTTTGGAGGAAGCCTTGAACATCATGGAGACGGGTGGGCTTTGACATGGTCGCCCTCATCGATGCCTTGTTTTGGTTTTCCAGCCTCTACATCCTGCCCTTCTGGCTGATGATGTGGTTTGCTCCCACCCACGAGCGAACGGCAGCGCTGATGCGAAGTGAATGGGTCTACCTTGCACCTTTGGCGGTCGCCTACACCATCGCGGTGCTGCCGAATTTGCTGGACATCTTCATCCAACTTGGCAGCGACATGCCCACGCCCGAGATCGTTGTGGGCCTGTTCTCCGAGCGGGAGGTCATCCTCATTGGTTGGTTGCACTACCTGGCCTTTGACCTGTTCGTTGGGCGATGGACCTGGCAGCGATTGGTGGCGACGGGACAGCCAATTTACGTCTCGATGCCCGTCCTTCTGTTCTCCATGATGGTGGCACCGCTCGGTGCGCTGCTTGGGATGCTGGTCACCCGGGATTACAACGAAGACAAGGGCAACTCGGAAGCTGTGGCTG